>JBGSHT010000068.1:0-12823 GCA_041752135.1 Chitinophagaceae bacterium
AAGGGTACACACAAAACCGAAAATGCATGCTAACTATTGCGTTTTTGGCACTAAATAATCAAATTATCAATAAAAAATGTGTCAAAAATAATTTTCCAATTTTCTTTAAGAAAAAAAGAAGGTTATTAGAGATGCCCTTAAATTATTCAGCAGCACTGATAAAAGCATTTTTTTGTCCGCACCCGTATGAAAACAAAAGTATTGGAAAAGTTGATTGACACCTGACTAAACAACCAATACTACCCTGCAAGACATAATAAGAAAGGATCGATCGAAAGCATTGCTATTGCCTCAAAACACCTGCTTTCTTTACATACTTTCGGATTATGTCTTTCTTTTTTTTATAAGAATACAGTTGCGGCTTCTTTCCAGTTATGTAATCGCTGATATTCCGTAACTGTTATATTGTGGGGAGAATGGTACAGATATTTCCTGCCCGGGAAATGAACAAGGTTTCGGGGATGGTCATCAATCATATGATCTCCGCTGATCATGCGTTTATCTCCGCAAAGCACCAATTGACGCCACGTAAAAAAAGGAAAATGCTGCAGCAGCCAGTCGAGTTTATCCTTCAGTGAATTCGGAAACTCGGTTGCAGCAGAAACAATAAACACTTCATAAACTTTATTCAGTTCACCCAGTACTTCTATGCTGTCTGGCATAACAGGAAGATTCCTGAAAAAACCCGGGCTCATTAATCTTTCTTTCACGAGTTGCTGATGTTCTTTCGGGAACCCCTTGACCCAGGAGCCTGAAGTCATTTTTGAATAGTCAACTTCCTGACGAAAATTCTCCCGGTACCAGTTTATCATTTCACCCATCGGGTCTGCAATAACCTCATCCATATCAATAATGATCCTTTCCATCTTTATCAGCTTAACTCTTGTTTTAAAAATAAAGCAGTATGGCTTCTTTTTATTTTCAGCAGGTCTTCCGGTAAACCCTGGAACAAAACCTCACCACCGCCTTCTCCACCTTCCGGGCCGAGGTCGATGATATAATCTGCCACTTTAATAACATCCATATTATGCTCTATAACAAGTACGGTATTCCCTCTGTCAACTAATTTATTCAGCACATCCAGTAAGTGGCGTATATCCTGGAAATGAAGTCCGGTGGTTGGTTCATCAAGAATATAAAAAGTTTTACCGGTATCTTTCTTGGATAATTCTGTGGCTAATTTAACGCGCTGAGCTTCTCCGCCACTCAGTGTTACGGCAGACTGCCCAAGCGAAATATAACCCAAACCGACTTCCTGCAATACTTTTATCTTTCTGTAGAGATAATGCACCGGTGCAAAAAATTCCACAGCCTCATCAACGGTCATGTCCAGCACATCGCTGATAGATTTTCCTTTATATCGGATCTCCAATGTTTCCCTGTTATATCGCTTGCCATTGCATTTTTCACAAGGCACATAAACATCAGGAAGGAAATTCATTTCGATTACACGCATACCGCCGCCTTCACAGACATCACACCGGCCGGTTTTTACATTGAAAGAAAAACGACCCGGATTATAGCCCCTGATCTTAGCTTCAGGCACTGATGCGAATAATTGCCGCATCTCTGTAAAAAAACCACAGTATGTAGCGGGGTTACTGCGCGGGGTTCGGCCAATAGGTGATTGATCAATTTCTATCACCTTATCAATATGTTCCAGCCCTTTTATGCTTTTAAAAGGCATCGGGTTGGCTTTGGAATCATAACAGTGTTTACTCAATATCGGATACAGGGTCTCATTTATGAGTGTTGATTTACCGCTGCCACTTACACCGGTAACAACAACAAAACAACCAAGCGGCAATGAAATACTGACGTCCTTGAGGTTGTTCCCGGTTGCGCCTTTCAGTTCCAGTTTTTTGAGATTGCCCTTGCGCCTTTCTGCAGGCAGTTCAATCCTCTTTTTGCCCCTGAGGAACAAGGCTGTCTCGCCCGGAGATTTCAGCACTTCTGCAGGTGTACCCTGGGCCACCACATTACCGCCATGCTTACCCGCTTTTGGCCCGATATCAATCAGGTAATCTGCGGCCAGCATGATGTCTTTATCATGTTCAACAACCAATACACTGTTCCCGATATTCCGGAGATTTTTGAGCGCTTCAATAAGCCGCTGGTTATCGCGCTGATGAAGCCCTATCGAAGGCTCATCCAGGATATAAGTGATACCCTGCAGCTGTGAACCGATCTGGGTGGCCAGCCTGATACGCTGCGATTCGCCCCCACTTAGTGTTCGCGTGGGCCTGTTGAGCGTAAGATAGGTAAGCCCCACATCCAGCAGAAATTCAATCCGCTCCCTGATCTCCTTCAGTACATCCTTGGCAATGGTATTCTGTTTGTTACTCAGGTCCTTTTCGATTTTCGAAAACCATTGTCCCAACTTATCCAGGTTCATATCACCCAGCTCAGCGATGTTTTTTTCGTTAACCTTGAACCAAAGGCTTTCCTTTTTCAGGCGGGTACCTTCGCAGGTAGTACAGGTTTTCAACTGCATGAATTTTTCGGCCCAATCACGCACCGCATCACTGCTGCTCCCCGAAAACCACCTTACCACCATATTAACCACTCCCTCATAATCCGTTTCATACACAGGTGAACTTTCGTCAAAGGATACCTGTAATTCGGCAGGGCCTTCTTCATTCCCATATAAAACCCGGTTAAGCGCTTTTTCAGGAATGTCTTTCACCGGTGTCTTGAGACTGAATTTAAATTTCTTCGCCAGTTGCTCCACTTGTTTATACACAAAAGCATCCCTTGCTTCTCCCAGCGGAACAATGGCACCGGCTTCAATAGATATGGAGCGGTCAGGTATGACGGAGTCCATATCCACACTGTAGATCTGACCGAGGCCTTTGCAGTGCGGACAGGCGCCATATGGCGAGTTGAAAGAAAAAGTATTGGGCGAGGGCTCTTCATAAGAAATACCCGTTTCGGAACACATCAGTTGCTTACTGTACTGTACTACTTTGATGCTATCCCCAGGTTGGATAAACACAAGATCCTTACCTGTCTGCATTGCTTTTTGCAGGCTCTGGCCCAGCCTTACGCGCATATCTTCTGAAGCCACAAGCCTGTCGATCACCAGTTCAATATCATGTATCTTATACCGGTCAACCTGCATTTTAGGGACCAGGTCAAGGATCTCACCATCAACCCGCACTTTGAGATAACCTTTTTTACGCATGTCTTCAAACAACTCCCGGTAATGCCCCTTACGGCCACGTACCAGTGGTGCAAGAAGGGTAATTTTTTTACCGCTGAATTTTTTAAAAATATCCAGGATGATCTCTTCCTCACTGAACTTGACCATCTTATTTCCGGTATTGTAAGAATAAGCCTCTCCTATCCGGGCAAAGAGCAGGCGCAGAAAGTCATACACCTCAGTGATAGTGCCAACAGTTGATCTGGGATTTTTATTGGTGGTCTTCTGTTCAATGGAAATTACCGGCGACAGGCCCGTGATCTTATCAACATCAGGCCTTTCCATATCGCCTATGAACTGCCGGGCATAGGCCCCGAAAGTTTCCATATACCGGCGTTGCCCTTCGGCAAAAATGGTATCAAAAGCCAGGGATGATTTCCCGCTTCCGCTGATCCCCGTGATCACCACCAATTGATTTTTTGGGATGGCAATATCAATATTTTTCAGATTGTGCACCCGGGCCCCGAATACTTCAATTTCTTCCTGCATGCATGGATTTTTACAGTTGGCAAGTTCGGTTAAATACCGGTAAACACCGTTAAGAAATAGGTACGTTATGAACTTCGGAACAAAAAAATTTTGCCGGTAATTATCCCGCTTCCTATCTTTGCACCAGTTCTTTACATTTCTTATCCAGAAAGGCAGAGGGTAATGGCCCTGTGAAGCCTTGACAACCTGTTACGCTAAAAACGTAATAAGGTGCCAATTCCATCCCGCCATGCGGGCAGATAAGTCAGATACCAAGCTTGACCATATCAATATCATATATAAAGCCCTTCTGACCATCAGGAGGGCTTTTTTTTGCCCCTTACTTACCTCTCCGGATAAAAAATGAATAAACTGCATTAACTGAAAACCACCCGGCACTTCAGCAGCGGTCATTTTTGGAAAAATTAACAGTTACCATGAAAAAAGGTCATGAAAATGTCTACTATATTCGTAGACTAATAACAACAAGCATGCTTCAGGCAGAAAAGAGTAATCTTCCTTATTGCCGGATTCATTGCTGCTGTTATGATTATATGCCTTAGGGCATATAAAAGTATCTATCACCGGATTTTCTTAACTGTATTCCAATCTTCAAACACTAATTAAAATTTAACTCATGAGCAGTTATCATTTTGAAACACTTCAGCTGCATGCCGGCCAGGAAATTGATCCGACAACGAAGTCAAGGGCAGTGCCAATTTACCAGACAAGTTCCTATGGATTTGACAATGCGGAACATGCTGCCAATCTTTTTGGACTCAGGCAATTTGGCAATATCTATACCCGGATCATGAATCCTACCAATGATGTTTTTGAAAAACGCATGGCTGCACTTGAAGGCGGCGTGGCGGCACTGGCAACCGGTTCGGGCCAGGCAGCACAGTTCATTGCACTGAATAATATCCTCCAGGCAGGTGATAATTTTGTATCCACTTCTTTCCTGTATGGCGGCACCTATAACCAGTTCAAAGTGGCCTTTAAGCGTTTAGGAATAGACGTTAGATTTGGCAATGGAGATGAGGTGGAAAGTTTTGTACCACTGATCGATGATAATACCAAGGCCATTTACCTGGAAACCATTGGTAATCCCAGGCTCAATATCCCCGACTTCCAGAAATTTGTTGCCCTTGCAAAAGAATATGATCTGCCGCTGATCGTAGACAATACTTTTGGCGCGGGTGGCTACCTGGCACGACCCATTGAGCTGGGCGCCAACATTGTTGTGGAATCAGCCACAAAATGGATCGGCGGGCATGGCACTTCCATTGGCGGAGTAATTGTTGATGGAGGCAATTACAATTGGGGAAATGGTAAATTTCCGCAGTTTTCAGAACCTTCGGAAGGATATCATGGATTGAAGTTCTGGGATGTTTTTGGTGAAAATAATCCGCTGGGCTTACCCAATATCGCGTTCATCATTCGCGCCAGGGTGGAAGGCCTCCGTGATTTCGGCCCGGCACTTAGTCCGTTCAATTCCTTCCTGTTATTGCAGGGACTGGAAACACTTTCGCTCAGGGTTGAAAGGCACGCCCAGAATGCACTTGCACTGGCCAAGTGGCTTGAAGGCCATCCACAGGTTGAATTTGTTTGGTATCCCGGCCTGGAGAGCAGCCCTTACCATGCGCTTGGAAAAAAATACCTGCACAATGGCTTCGGTGGTGTATTACAATTTGGGATCAAAGGCGGAAAAGAAAAAGCAGCCGCGTTCATCAATGCATTGAAACTGGCCTCTCACCTCGCCAATGTAGGAGATGCAAAAACACTGGTGATCAATCCGGCAACAACCACACACGAACAGCTCTCAGAAGAAGAACAGCTTGCTTCCGGAGTTTTACCTAACCAGATCAGGGTAAGTGCGGGAATAGAACATATTGATGATATCAAGGCAGATTTCGAACAGGCATTTCAAAAAGTGGCATAAGCAAGCGATGCATTCAACTAACGAGAACATACAACCGAAGATATTCCGACACGCAGGGCCATTCACACTGGAGTCGGGAATAACCATTCCCGGCTTCCACCTTGCGTACACAACGATGGGCGAAATGAACAGCGATGGCAGTAATGTGGTTTGGATATTTCATGCCCTGACAGCCAACAGTAATCCTGTAGAATGGTGGCCCGGACTTGTAGGTGAAGGCAAATTATTTGATCCTGCCCGGTATTTTATACTCTGTGTAAATATGCCCGGCAGCTGCTATGGCAGTACAGGTCCCCTGGAACTGAACCCGGAAACTGCAGAACCTTATTATCATGAATTTCCCTTTTTCACACCCAGGGATATGGCTCGGACATTCGGATTTTTGAAAACTGCACTGAACATTACAAAGATCCATATTGGCATTGGTGGCTCTATGGGCGGCCAGCAACTGCTTGAATGGGCGGTTGAAGAACCAGGTGTTTTTGAACACATCATTCCCATTGCCACCAATGCTTTTCATTCTCCCTGGGGCAAGGCATTTAACGCCACACAGCGGATGTGTATAGAAACAGATCCCAGCTGGAAAGAGAACCGCGCCGATGCTGGCATCAATGGGATGAAGGTTGCCCGTTCTATGGCACTGATCAGTTATCGCCATTACCGGACCTATGGCGCAACGCAACAGGATGACCCCGAAAAACTGGAAGGATTCCGAAGCGAATCATACCAGCGCTACCAGGGAGATAAACTTGCGGCCAGGTTCAATGCATTCAGTTATTACGCCCTCACAAAAGGCATGGATGCACATAACCTTGGACGATCACGCGGAACCGTACACGAAGCGCTTGCCCGGATCTCGGCTAAAACATTGGTCATCGGCATTGAAACAGATCTACTCTATCCTGTGGAAGAACAGGCTTATATAGCCAGGCAGGTAAATGGAGCAGAAATGGCCATTATTGATTCTGCTTACGGGCACGATGGATTTTTACTCGAATTTGAAAAAATTGAAAAAATAATACAGACATTTTTACTTAACCGCGAAGAAACGAAGAATACATAAGCATAATTATGGAAGCACATAAACAACTTACAATTGGCCTTTTTGGTTTTGGCGTAGTAGGAGAAGGACTTTATAAAGTACTTCAGCAGACACCCTCTTTAAAAGCAAGCATTAAAAAAGTATGCGTTAAACACGCCGATAAAGAAAGGAATGCACCAAAAGAACTTTTTACGACGGATAAAAACATCCTTTTGAATGATCCGGAGATCAACGTAATTGTTGAAGTGATAAATGAAACAGAGCCGGCATTTGACATAGTAACTACCGCGTTGAATAATGGAAAAGATGTGGTTAGCGCGAGCAAGAAAATGCTGGCAGAACACCTGCCTTTTTTACTGGAGCTCCAGGAGAAAACCGGGCGGTCATTACTGTATGAGGCTTCCGCCTGTGCATCCATCCCTGTGATCAGGAATCTGGAAGAATATTACGATAATGACCTGTTACATTCCATAAAAGGCATTGTAAACGGATCAACCAATTTCATCCTTACCCGGATGTTTGAAGATAAACTTGATTTCAAACAGGCCCTCCTGCTGGCACAGCAAATGGGCTTTGCGGAAAGTGATCCTAAACTGGATGTGGAAGGTATTGATGCCGTGAACAAATGGTCATTACTGTTAACACATGCATATGGCATCACTGAACACCCTTCTAAAATAGTACACAGTGGCATTCAGCATATTCAGCTCAGCGACGCTGTGGTTGCCCAGGAAAAACATTTCGCCATCAAACTGGTGGCACAGGCACAGAAATTACAAAATGGCAAAGTTGCAGGATTTGTGCTTCCGCAGTTTGTGAAGCAGGACGATCATCTTTCATTTGTGAAGAACGAGTACAATGGTGTGGTGATTGAAAGCGGCTTTGCAGACAAGCAGTTTTTCTATGGAAAGGGTGCCGGCAGTTTTCCAACCGCAAGCGCTGTGCTAAGTGATATAGCCGCTTTACGCTACCAGTACCGGTATGAATACAAGAAGAAATATCACCATAAACCACTGGAGCTCACAGATGATTTTTACCTGCGTGTGTATGTGAGTTTTGACGACTGGAGTTTTATTCCAAGGGATCATTTTGAAGCCATTGAAGAGTGGCATGCAGATGCAGACAGAAAATACCTGGTGGGAATCATTCCTTTCCGTGAACTGAGGGAACAAAAATGGTGGAAGGAAAATAATACTTCGCTGATACTCATGCCTGAACCCATCATCGAAAGCCTGGATGTTCGCAAGCTAAAAAAAATGAGTTTGGAACTGGCCGGCATCGTTTAAAAATGACAGGCTCACAGGTAAATTAAAACCCAATACTATTACCCCCATCAACAGGCAGGTTAACGCCGGTTACAAATTTAGCTGCTTCGCTTGCCAGGTACACAGCCGCATAACCG
The DNA here is from genome assembly GCA_041752135.1 of Chitinophagaceae bacterium. Lineage (GTDB taxonomy): Bacteria > Bacteroidota > Bacteroidia > Chitinophagales > Chitinophagaceae > Pollutibacter. Next base: position 8,057 of record JBGSHT010000068.1, read on the forward strand.
ATATCTTCCGGTTGCCCCATGATACCCATAGGCGTGCGGTCAAGTGCCCTTTTTTTCCGGGGGGGATCGGCATCCAGAGCTTTGCGGGTCATCTCCGATTCAATGAATCCGGGTGCAATGGCATTGACCCTGATGCCAAATGGTGCGAGGTCGCTGGCCATGGTGCGCGTGAGGCCCAGTACGGCTGTTTTGGATGCCGCATAAGCAGCAACGAGGGGCAGTCCATACATGGCAGCCATCGAAGTTATATTAATGATCACACCGGCTTTTCTCGTTTGCATATATTTTCCTACTTCTCTTGACAGGGCAAACACCCCGTTAAGATTGGTATGAACAATGCGTTGAAATTCTTCGTCGGTTACTTCCAATGCATTTTTTTTCATGTTGATGCCCGCATTGTTCACCAGGATATCGATCGGGCCCTGTTCAACTTCAATTTTCTTAACCAATGCCGGCAAACTGGCGAGGTCCGACACATCCCCCTGTTCGTAAATGGCATTCCCATTAAGGTATGCAACTGCCTGTTCCAGCACATCAATCCGACGGCCTGTCAATACAACACTTGCTCCGGCGTCCTGCATGGCCATGGCAATACCCAGCCCGATGCCTGTTCCACCACCGGTGATCAATACGCGCTTTCCGTTTAATGAAAATGGTTGTTTCATATATGCACTATTTTAAGCCAAAGCTTTCGTTTAATTGCTCCTGCAGGTATTGCAATGCCACAGGTGCCTCCTTCTGCAAATCTTTCCACCCGCATTCCATCATAATTTTCCCGGTGAATCCAATATCCTTCAGGGCGCTAAAATAAGGTTTAAAATCCTCACCGGATTTGCCAGGATAAGCCCTTTCCTTTTCCTCGGCGATATGGCAGTGCACGAGCCAATGGCCCGCTGCGCGGATTGAATTGGGGGATTCGTCCTCTCGCAGCATATGGTATATATCTGCGGTAACTTTAAAGCCCGGACGGTTGATTTCCTTTGCCATGGCAAATACATCCAGTAACGTATTGCCAAAATTGGTTTCAGACCTGTTGAGGTTTTCCATGGCGATAATAATCCCCTGTTGTTCTGCTAATACCGACATCTTCCGGGCCACTTCAATAAACTGTCTCCTCGCTGTTGCACTATCAAAACCTGGCGGCACCCGCCTTGCTTCGCCGCTTCCCAGCACCACTACCTTAACGCCTGCCAGTCTGCACCTGCGCATTACCGTATCCACATAATCCAATACAGCCTGCTGATCATGGTCAGGCCCTGCCAGTTTCAATTTACCGGGCACAAAAAGATTACAGGCGTAGACCTTGCAGCGTGTTTCATTTAAGCGTGCAAGGCGTTGCTGAAAATCATTCCAGTCAAGTGCAAGTGGAGAAAAGCTTCGCCCGATTGACTCTTCGAGAAAACGGTATCCTGATGCATATAAGAAGCTGTCTTTTTCCACTTCATAAATAATGCCAATAGAAGGCATACTAACCAATTTCGGTTGTGCACCAGCGGTAGTACATGATAAAAGTAATATTACAACTGCAAAACGTAATCTGGTAGACATTGTAATTTTAAATAATAATCTATTTTAAATTCGGAAAAGATCCCTCCTTCGTCGGGATGACAAGTACTAATGCTATAAATATCAGAAAGTTCAATATTAGAACGTTCTCTTACCCTTGTCATGCCGACGAAGGAGGCATCTTATACAGACACCACAAAAATTCATTTTATTAATACAAAAAAATATTTCCCCCAGCCATTACTTCCTGCTTTTGTATATCAAATATTGCTTTCTGACCGGTCCGCACGGCTGCGTTGGTCATGATGCTGGCAATGGAGTGCTGGTAACCGGCTTCAATGGGTGCATTGGGCTGTTTCCTGCTGCGCACACATTCCATCCAGTTGCGCATATGCGCCGACGTTAGCGGGTCGCCGCCGGTATTGGCCGAGGCCACCACTTTGCTGGCATCAGCATCAATAGAGCGTTCTTCCAGCAGGTTCGGCTGCATCTGCATAGCATCTGCATGATTTTTTCTTAAACCTCCGGTTGAGCTTACTTTATTGGTATTCAGGTTGAGCTCTCCGCCGTTTGAATAATAGATCTCTGCCGGGTTCTCATCCCCGTTATGCATCCTCGAAGAGAAAGTTACCTGGAATCCCGAAAGCGGATCGTTGTCCGGGCCATAATCGAATACCGCGGTTGTGGTATCCCAATTCCTCCGGCCATCCTTCCACATATAAATGCCCCCATTGGCCACCACACTGCGCGGATGCTCCAAACCGGTGAACCAGTGTACCGTATCGATCTGATGCGACATCCATTGTCCGGGCATACCCGATGAGTAAGGCCAGAAGAGCCGGAACTCAAGGTATTTTCGCGGATCCCAAGCTTCATACGGGCGATTCAGTAGAAACCGCTTCCAGTCGGTATCCTGTTCCCTTATCTTTTGAACCAGGTCTGCGCGGCGCCACCTGCCGGGTTGATTAACGTTCCAGGTCAGTTCCACCATCGTGATGGGGCCGAATTTCCCCTGCTTAATAAAATCTGCAGCCGCTGCATAATTTCCGCCGCTGCGTCGCTGTGATCCTATCTGTACGATCTTCCCTGTTTCTTTCACCGCTTTAAGTGCTGCACGGTTATCCGCCATTGTTTCTGCAAATGGCTTTTCCACATAAGCGTCTTTGCCGGCTTTTACCGCTTCGATACAATGCAGCGCATGCTGAAAATCGGCTGTACTGATGATCACCGAATCGAGTCCCTTCAAATTATAGAGTTCGTCGTTATTCCGGCAGGCAGTGATGTCATTGCCTGTTTTTGATTTGATCAGGGCTTTACCTTCTTCCCGGCGCACGGACCATATATCAGACACTGCCATGAATTCAAAATTCAGTTCCTTATGATGATTGAGGAATGAGGGCATCAACGAACTCCGGAACCGGTCAGACAAACCTACGATACCCACTCCTACCCTGTCGTTGGCGCCCAGGATGCGGCCATAACTTTTTGCGTTTAACCCGATGAGGCCGAGATAGCCGGCCGTTGCCGCTTTGGCTGATTGTGATAAAAATTTTCTACGTGTAGGCATATATGTTATTTAAACGCTATGAAAAATTGACGCAAAGATTAGAAATCTTTTATTTTAATTGACCGGAACTCCACCTTATCACCATGATCCTGCAGGAGGATTCGTCCTTTTTCGGCCATGCCAAAATCTTTCCATTGGGCATATTTGCTGCGGGCAACCAGTGCGGAAAACATCTGTGTTCCACGCTGGTATTCCACTACTTTATAGCCATTCAGAAAGTGCTCGATCCGGTTATCAGGATAAACCCTTATCATGGCCCGGTTCCATTCACCAATCTTACGCTTTGCCTGTCCGTATTTTGTTGAAGGGATCAGGTCGTATAAAGAGGCCAGGGTCCTGTTCCCGCCAGCACCCATTTTTGCATCCGGGTGTTTTTCATCATCCAGCACCTGGTATTCCAGGCCAATGGCAGATCCCGTATTGCTTTCCTTTTCGGTGACAAAATATTTCACGCCGCTGTTGGCACCTTCTGATAATTTAAACTCAAATTGCAATTCAAAGGCACCATATAATTTTTCTGTAACGATATCGCCACCATTGGCAGATTCAGCGCCACCGGATGGAATCACAGAAAGTACCCCGTCGGCAATCTGCCAGCCTTTTTCCGGGAATACGTTTTTATAGGCGCCCCGCCAGCCATTGGTTGATTTTCCGTCCCAGAGCAGGCTGATACCCTGTTTTTTTTCGGCAGTTGAAATATCATTTTTATTGAGGTTGACCACAAATATGCCATCATCTTTTGAGGGCCTGAGGCTTTGTGTTTGTATGCGGATATTGCGCCACCTGATCTGCCTGCCTGCATCCTCCGGTTTTTCTATGGAATGGACCTGCAAGGCTATGAATCCTTTGGTATGCATATCATCGATCAAATAAGAAGCCGGGATACCATTGACCCAGGTTTTTATGGAGGTGCCTATGCATTCGATACGGTATTTGTTCCAGCCCGCCTTTTTATAGGCTTTTTTCGCACCCGGGTTAAACTCCAGGCTATATAACCAAAGCCGGCGGGCTTCATCATAAATACCACCGCTCCAGGCGCGGGCAGATGGATCGATCTCCATCTGGTAGCCAAAGACCCGGCCATTCATGATATCCGGATTGCTTTCGCTGCGGAACTGTATCCCTGAGTTCATGGTACTGTCGGCCCAGAATTCCAGTTCAAGAATAAAATCGGTATATTCTTTTTCGGTTGCAAGGAAGGAATTGGGGGTATTTGGGGCTGTTGTGCCGATGATTTCACCGTTTTTCACCTCATAGCGTGCATTTCCATTGAGCTGCTTCCAGCCGGAGAGGTCTTTGCCGTTGAAAAGGGTGGTCCAATCTTGTGATTGTACCTGAAAGAGTGTGGCAAAAAATAGATAAAGTATGATGGCAGCCACTTTCATAGCAATCTTTATGGTGGAAGGTAGGCAATTCGGCAGATTGTTCAAAAGAACAATAGAGAGAAGATTTTCTAATTTCTTTGCAATTCCGGGTTGAATTACATACTTTTGCACCCCCACGGGAAGTAGCGCAGGCCGGTAGCGCACCTGGTTTGGGACCAGGGGGTCGCAGGTTCGAATCCTGTCTTCCCGACAATATGAATAGCGAAGATTGATTTCTTCGCTATTTTTTTATTCATTTTTAGACCTTAGTCTATAACGTATATGTTTGGGGAACTGGGTCGCAGGTTCCCTGCCTGCGTGACGCAGTCA
>JBGSHT010000069.1:0-55690 GCA_041752135.1 Chitinophagaceae bacterium
TCAGGCAGGGTTCTAAAAAAAATTAGGGAGCAGTTTAAAAAACTGCCCCCCTAAACAGGCTGGAACTTGTCCGCCTTGGAAAAACAAAATTAAAAATAATTTCAATAAAAAAATTGGATTTTAACACAGAATCTGACCGCCCCGGGTCTGACCGACTTCCTTTCGTATAGATTGCGTCTTCATTTCCTAGTGTTTAAAAACAATCATTTCATTTATTCCATTTATTTTTGGGAATAAACAGAAACCATGCGTCTCCGACTGATCATTATCTTTTTATCCGTTCACTTTTTTTCTTTTTCCCAAATCCTCTCGCCCCGCGAACAATCCCGGGTGATTGATGAAATCCTGGCAGAGCGAATTGAAAATCTTTTGCCCGCATTGATGGACCGTACAGGCATTGATATGTGGGTGATCATCTCCCGGGAGTATAACGAAGATCCCGTGCTAAAAACTATGTTGCCCTCCACATGGTTATCAGCAAGAAGAACAACCATGCTGGTTTTCTATCGCGATTCAGCGAAAAAGGTTTTTGATAAACTGGCTATCGCTCGTTACAATGTTGGCGAGACCATCAAAAAAGCCTGGGACCCGGAAAAGATCCCCAACCAGTGGGATGCATTGACAGATATCATCAAAACAAGGAACCCCAAAAAGATCGGGATCAATACCTCAAAAAATTACGGCCATGCAGATGGGTTGGACCATACCCATTATGATGACCTGATGAAGAAGCTGCCCGAAAATTTCAGGTCACGCGTGGTCTCTGCAGAAAAACTAGCCGTTGCCTGGCTTGAAACCCGCACGGAAAGAGAGATGCAGATCTATCCTCAGCTGATAGACATTACACATGCCATCATCGATGAAGGCTTTTCCGAAAAAGTGATCACGCCCGGTATCACCACAACCGATGATGTGGTCTGGTGGTTTAGACAAAAGATCCGCGACCTCGGGCTTGATACCTGGTTTCATCCATCAGTATCCGTACAAAGAAACGACCCTGAAAATTTTGAACACCTGCGCAGTTTTTCAAATCGTCCAAAAGATGATCTGATACGTCCCGGTGATTTACTGCATGTGGATATCGGCATCACTTATTTGCGACTGAACACCGACATACAGGAACACGCTTATGTGTTGAAGCCGGGAGAAACTGCATTACCTGAAAGCATCCGTAAAGCCATGGTAAACGGGAACCGCCTGCAGGACATCCTAACATCGCAATACAAAACCGGCAGCACCGGAAATGAGATCTTAAAAGGAGCCCTGGATCAGGCCAAACGGGAAGGCATAACCGCAACCATCTATACCCATCCGCTGGGATTGCATGGACATGCAGCCGGGCCAACCATCGGCCTCTGGGACCAGCAGGGTGGTGTCCCCGGCAGCGGCGATTACCCGGTGTATCCGCGCACCGCTTATTCCATTGAACTCAATGCAGCAACTGATATCCCTGAATGGAAAAAATCCATCCGCATCATGCTGGAAGAAGACGGTTATTTTGACGGAAACAACTTTCGATTCATCAGTGGCCGGCAGAAAGAAATTTACCTGATCCCGCGCAGGTCTGGCAATCTGGGTAATTAATCTTTGATACTTTGCTGTTAAACTTCAATCATATGAAACATATCTCCGTTTTTATAGCCCTCTTTTATTCCTCTTTTCTATTTGCACAGAAAAGCAGTATTGAACCTGCAAAACAATTTGTTTCCAGCCGCCTTGATGAAAAGGCCCCTGTATATAACGAAATCTCCAAACAGATCTGGAATTTCGCAGAGCTCGGTTTCCTCGAAACCAAAAGCACCGCCCTCCTCCAAAAACAATTAAGCGATAACGGCTTCACCGTACAGGCAGGGGTAGCCGAAATGCCCACCGCATTCGTTGCCAGCTTTGGCAGTGGCAAACCGATCATCGGCATTCTCGCAGAATATGATGCTTTACCCGGACTTTCGCAGGATAATGTGCCCACCCGCAAACCCATCGTCGAAGGCGGCAGCGGACATGGTTGCGGACATAATTTGTTTGGTTCAGGTTCAGTTGCCGCAGCCATCACTTTAAAAGAATGGTTGCAGAAATCCGGACAACCAGGAACCATTCGTTTATATGGCACTCCGGCAGAAGAAGGCGGTGGCGCCAAGGTTTTCATGGTTCGTGCGGGTTTATTCAATGATGTGGATGCAGTATTGCACTGGCACCCCAGTGATGCCAACAAAGCAGATGCAGAATCATCACTTGCTGTTAAAACCGCCAATTTTAAATTTTATGGGAAATCGGCACACGCCGCAGCTGCGCCACATCATGGACGCTCTGCCCTCGATGGCGTGGAAGCATTTGATTATATGGTCAATCTCCTGCGTGAGCACGTACCGCAGGAAACACGCATTCATTACGTCATTAAAAAAGGCGGCCTTGCAGCCAATGTAGTGCCCGATTATGCAGAAGTGGAATTAATGGCCCGTCATCCGGATGCCAATGAACTGCGGCTGATCTGGAACCGGATTACAGAAGCAGCGGAAGGTGCCGCAAAAGGAACCGGCACTCGCATGGAAAATGAAGTGATCACCGGGTTATACAATCTTTTACCCAATGAGGTATTATCGAAAACAATGCAAGCCAACCTCACCCGCGTAGGTGGCGTAAAATATTCAGCTGCCGATGAGGCATTTGCCAAACAGATACAATCAAGTTTCGATTACAAAGCACCTCCCATTTCAAGGGCCGGAGAAGTGGCCCCATTCCGAACCAGTTCATTTCCTGCATCCACAGATGTAGGTGATGTAAGCTGGATGGTTCCCACCGTTGGTTTGGGCACCGCCACCTGGGTCCCCGGAACATCCGCACATAGCTGGCAGGCTGTTGCTGCCAATGGTATGGAGATAGGACAAAAAGCCATGCTGGTTGCAGCCAAAACCATCGCCATGACGGCTATTGACCTGTTATATAATCCTGCGTTGATCCAGCAGGCGAAAGCAGAATGGGAAGTAAAAAGGGGTGAGGTCAAATATGAATCCCTGATGGGTGATCGTAAGCCGCCGTTGGATTTCAGGAAAAATTAATAAAGAGTTGGCAGTTGATGGTTGGTAGTTGTCAGACACAGATTGTAATTAGGTTCTGACATTTAAGAGGCCCGATTCATATTAGAAAATAAAAAGAATCCTTCAATGAGTATTAGTGGTTATCAATAGAAAGTTGTCAGATGCTAAATTATATGTACTGAAGCAGGGTATCAAAAGATATCCTGCTTTTTTGTTTCTATACTATAAACAACTTTCATAGCTGCATTTCAAACTGTATTTGTTATTTTGTTTTGGTTTTTGAGTTTGATAACACAAAAGTTAATGTCGATAATCTACAAGTAAAAATATGAATCCAGAGGTCAATTGGTTTTTTACTAAACCAACAAAATGGCAGGAGGAGTATGCCGAATTAAGAATGCTTGTTCTTGAATGCGGACTGGAAGAAGAATTAAAATGGGGTTGCCCTTGTTATACATTGCAAAAAAACAACATTGTATTAATACATGGATTTAAAAACTATTGTGCCCTGTTGTTCATGCAAGGGGCATTATTAAAAGACCCAAAAAAGATTTTAGTACAACAAACAGAAAATGTTCAATCCGCAAGGCAAATTCGATTTACAGATATTCATGAAATAATAAAAAACAGGTCAATATTAAAAATTTATATAAAAGAGGCTATTTCAATTTACAAAGCAGGTTTGAAAGTGGAATTTAAAAAAACTACTGAATACAAAATTCCCCAGGAATTTCAAACGGTTTTAGATGATATGCCTGACTTGAAAATTGCTTTTGAAGCACTTACGCCAGGAAGACAAAGGGGTTATTTACTATATTTTTCAGCACCAAAACAAGCTAAAACCCGGGAGACCAGAATTGAAAAATATCTGCAACATATACTTGATGGGAAAGGATTAGAGGACTAAACTTCTGGAGCGATTTACAAGAGCGAAAGTTCACTCGAGTAGATCGCTGATCGCTTAAAATCATCCATAAATGACTTTTACCAACCAGCAGGTTATTGCTGCTAACGTTTAAATCATTGCTTTATTAAGCAACCTACTCTTGTTCATCCTGTCGCCTGAAACCAATACGAGGCCGGGGTTCTTTTTGCGTATTGAGCAGTTTCCGGAAATAATTAAAGATCAGCTGTATATCGTCATCATGTCCCATCACTTTTTTTTCGATCTTTTCCAGCTGAATCAATATGTCTTTATGTGTCAATATCATTTCCCGCATCTTAGTATAAATCCGCATGATCCGGATATTTACACTTACTGCGCGTTCACTGGTCAGAACACTTGAAAGCATAAGCACACCATGTTCTGTAAATGCATACGGAGCTGTTCTGCGGCCACCCCAACTTGAGGTCGCAAATTGCGACTTCAAGTCACTGAATTCCTGAACAGTCAACTGAAACATAAAGTCATCCGGGAAACGGTTTGAGTTTCTTTTTACCTGTTCATTCAAACGTTTTGTAGAAACTTCATATAACCCTGCTAATTCTTCATCCAGCATCACTTTATGCCCACGTATATGATAAATCTTATTCAGTATGATTTCATCAGTAATAACGATCGTTTTTGTTGATTTTTCCATGCTGCTGATTATAAAGTTCAAAAGTGATTTCTTTACCTAAGGGCAAAATTCTTACACGGCTGGTTGAAATAAATAGCATTTTCACGGACTTCCTTCAAGAAAAAAACGAGCAGAAAATGTCTTTTTAATTTCCTCTTTTCACCAAATCCTATCTTATTATATACTTTTTAGAGCCAAAGTCTAACAACTAAGAAATACCAACCAACAACTCGCCTGCCGTTCATCCGCCATATTTACCACTCATATATTCTATAAACTCATCCTTATCTCCCTTATTTACCCCTAAACCCTTACCCATACTGATTCCTGTGCATCCGCCGCTACTACCCCACCAACAGGTACTATTAAAAATTATGTACTATGCATTGTATAGTACCAAATATTGCCTTAGCTTTGTATCAGAATCAGGAAATAAACGGGTTAAGGGGTGAACGGAAGGAACAGAAAGAAATAAGAACCAAAGATCACCGGCAACAGTAAAATCATCCCGGCCGCCCTCGCCCGCTCAATTCCAGGTTCCAAAAAGGTCAGCGATTTACAGATATTAACTTATCCGCCAGACAAATTTTATGAACCAAGAAATCAAAAGCAGTATGAACATCGAGAACACCCAGAGCCAGATGCGGAAAGGCGTCCTGGAGTTTTGCATACTCTCCATCATCAAGCGGGCCGAAGCCTACCCCAGTGATATCATTGAGGAAATGAAAAAGGCCAACCTGCACATCCTGGAGGGTACCCTCTACCCGCTGCTCACCCGGCTAAAGAATGCCGACTTCCTCACCTACCGTTGGGTGGAAAGTACTACCGGCCCGCCCAGGAAATATTTCAGCTTAACCGATAAAGGGGCTGATTTTTACAAAGAACTCGAATCTACCTGGAACGAACTGGCAAACGCGGTGCAGCTTATCACTCAGAACGGACATAGTATAACAGCAGAACCAATACACAACTTCAACCAATAAACAGACAGACAATGAAAAAGGTAATCAATATAAATTTTCAGGGCAGGGTGATTCCGATTGAGGAATCTGCCTATGAAGAATTGAAGAATTATACCGATAGCCTGCGTCGTTATTTTGCCAGCGAAGAAGGAAGAGACGAGATCATCAATGATATCGAAAACAGGATAGCCGAATTATTCACCGAAAGACTGAAGAAACAAACGGAAGGATGTATCACCGATAACGATATCAATGAGATCATCGCTTCAATAGGCCGCCCGGAAGATTTCGACGGTGAAGGTGCAGAAACAACCTCTGCAGGAACAACTACAAAGGCTTCTGCCGGCAGCAGCAGCACAGGCGGAACTGCCGAGCCACGCGGTTCGTTATACCGGAATGAAAACGACAAGATCCTGGGTGGTGTGTGCAGCGGCCTGGCCAATTACCTGCGCATCGATCCAACCATTGTTCGTATCCTTTTCGCACTGATCACTTTTGGTGGATTTGGCTCCGGCGTACTCCTCTATATAATATTATGGATCGTATTACCGGCTAAGGGATTGGAATTTCATGTACGCAGAAGGTTATACCGTAACCCGGATGAGAAAGTGATCGGTGGTGTTTGTTCCGGTATCGCAAGCTATTTCAATATCGGCGTATGGATTCCCCGCCTGATATTCACCCTCCCTTTCTTTATCAGTATCCTGGGCAATATTTTTGGCAACCATTGGGGCGCATTTAATGATTTCCCTGACGTAGTATTTGGTTCATTCGGCGGCACACTGGTGGTAACCTATATCATCTTATGGATGGTGGTTCCATTTGCCACTACCGCATCAGAAAAACTGGAAATGCGTGGCGAAAAAGTTGACCTGGAAAGCATCAAGAATACCATACAGGAAGAATTACAGGGCGTAAAAGGCCGCTCTGAAAAATTCGGTGAAGAGTTCAAAGAGAAAGCCATGCAGTGGGGTGAAGAAGTAAAAGAAGGGGCGAAACAATTTTCTTCAGGTGCTGCACCGGTTGCCAGGTCGGCAGGTAACAGTTTCGGGCACGCGATAGGGGTATTATTCAAGGCATTCTTCTTATTCATTGCCGGTGTAATTGTCTTCGCCATGTTCATAGCTTTTATGGCCATCATTTTCTCCGGTATTGGTGTGTTCCCGCTGAAGAATTTTGTACTGGAAGGTTTCTGGCAGAATGCAGCGGCCTGGGGTACCTTATTACTCTTCCTGGGAGTGCCGATCGTAGCATCTGTTATCTGGCTGATCCGCAGGATCTCAGGCGTGAAATCTAAAAACAATTACCTCGGGTATATCTTCGGAACCTTGTGGATCTTTGGATGGGTATCTGTTATAACCCTTGCCGGATTGGTCAGCAGGCAATTCAAAAGGACGGGTAATATCAATGAAGAAGTAACCATGACACAACCAACCAACAATAGATTGATGGTTGACCTCGGTGAAACTTACGGAAGGTATTATGATATGGCCTGGTTTGATGATGATAATGGCAATGACCTGCCTGCACTTTCCGCGGACGAAGACAGCATGTTGTTGAACACCGTAAGGATCCGCATCGTGAAAAGCAAAGATAGCGAGTATCATACATCCCTGGTAAAACTTGCCCGAGGTAACAGTCCGCTCCAAGCAGAACAAACCGCCAGCCAGATAAACTTTCCGGTGAAACAGGCTGACAGCATACTCTACCTGCCAAAGGGTTTCGGTATCTCCAAAGAAAGCAAATTCAGGAACCAGCAGGTGCTCGTGGTTATTGAAGTCCCGGTAGGAAAGGCTATCCGGATAGATCGCAGTATTGACTGGTATGCCTGGTTCAATATCAATGCAGGCCGGAGAGGTTTGAATATTGATATGGATGATGATTTATACAATGATTATTCCTGGAGTAAAGATGTGTGGTATATGATGACCGATAAAGGCCTGGAAAGAATGGACAAGAAAGATGAATCAACTGGTGATAACGACTGGAAAAGCGGAGAAAGAAAAGACGGCAGTGAATACAGGTACAGGAAAAATGGCGATACGATCGATATCAAGATCGACAATAAAGATACCTCGGTGAATATCAAACTCAGGACAGAACTGCAGCCAAAGGAAGGTGATGAGGACAATAATACCCGCATATCAATTGCCAAAAAAGAAAAAATAAGCAACTATCGCCCCGCACTGATCTCTGTGCTGGACCTGCTGAAAGTAGGCAGATAAAACAAACTGGAAGAGCGTTTCAATAGACAGGTTGAAGTTAAGTTGAAACAAAGAGGCCGGGACGAAAGTCCTGGCTTCTGTATTTTTACATCCTTCGTCCTTTGTGCCATAGCGGTTAATACATTAGTTTTGCACCCACATAGATTGACATATGAAATCAACTCCCTTTACCGCAAAACACTTTGCACTCGGCGCCAAAATGGCTGAATTCGCAGGCTATAATATGCCCATCTCCTATACAGGTATCAACGACGAACACCATGCCGTTAGAAACAACGCCGGCATATTCGATGTGAGCCATATGGGTGAATTCATCCTAAAAGGCCCCGATGCACTGGACCTTATCCAACGGGTAACTTCCAATGATGCTTCCAAAATAAGCAACGGCAAGGCCCAGTACAGCTGCCTGCCCAATGAAAACGGCGGTATCGTGGACGACCTGCTGGTCTATTGTGTTGAAGAGAACAATGTGTACATGCTGGTGGTAAATGCTTCCAATATTGATAAAGACTGGGAATGGATCCGCAAGCATAACAGTAAAAATGTGGAGATGCATAATATCTCCGACAAAACCTGCCTGCTGGCCATCCAGGGACCCAACGCCACCAGGATATTACAGGCACTAACGGAGATGGATATCCTTAACCTGAAATACTACACTTTTGTAAAAGGAAAATTTGCCGGGGTGGATAATGTACTCGTGAGTGCAACGGGTTACACCGGTGCCGGCGGCGTGGAAATATATTTTGAAGACAAGGACGGCGCAGCCGATATCATCTGGGATGCCATCTTTGCCGAAGGCGGCCCCAAAGGGCTTAAACCGATAGGCCTCGGAGCCAGGGATACCCTCCGACTTGAAATGGGCTACTGCCTGTATGGAATGGATATCGACGATTTTACCACCCCGCTTGAAGCCGGCCTGGGATGGATCACCAAATTCACTAAACCATTTACAGCCAGCGAGTTCCTGCAAAAGCAAAAAGCTAACGGTCTGGAGAAGAAACTGGTAGGCTTTGAAATGATCGATAAAGGCATCCCCCGCCATGATTATAAAATCCGCGATGCTGAAGGCAATCTTATCGGCCGGGTAACATCCGGGACCCAATCACCCACCCTGAATAAAGCAATTGGCATGGGTTATGTACTTATAGATCATTCGCAGCTTGACAAAGAAATTTTCATCGACATACGGGATAAGGCGATCAAAGCCAAAGTAGTGAAAATTCCTTTCGTTCAGCAATAAACGAATTACCCCGTCCTTTATGTCTAAAATCCATATCACAAATTTCATCAACGCACCGGTTGAACGGGTCTTTAACCTTAGCCGAAACCTTGCGCTGAGTAAGCTGGCCTTAAAGGGCAGAAAGGAACATATCCTTTCTTCTTCCGGAAACAACCTGGTGGCTGCCGGTGAAACCATTACGATGCGTGCAAAACACCTCGGTAAAACAAGGGAAATTACCGCCCGGGTGACCGATTTGAAGCTGCCGGAAGGATACGCGGAAGAGCAAGTGAAGGGCGACCTGAAGAGTTTCCGGCACGAATATCATTTCAAGAAAGTGGATAACGGTACGATCATGATCGACCTCTTGGAATTTGAAGGACCAAGGGACTTACTGGGATCATTAGCTGCAAAGTTTTTCCTGAAATCCTATATAGAAGACATCGTGAAAAAGAAAAATGAACTGATCCGTCAATACGCGGAGACAGAAAAATGGAAAGCCATCCTTACCTGAAGAACCAAATTGTTTTTTACCCGTTAACGGAATTAAGACCTTAACCCGGATCAACATGTCTGCAGAGAAACCCGCCCTTTATACCTGTCTTTCGCCTGCTTTACTGAATCTTTATGACGTCAGCGATAGCATTGTTGTGATCATAGATGTTTTACGCGCTACGTCCACCATCACCACTGCATTGCATAATGGCGCCAAATGTGTAATTCCTGTAGCTACAGTTCCGCGTTGTATCGAACTGGGCGAAGAACTGGGCGGTATAACGGCTGGAGAAAGAGACGGTCGCGTGGCAGAGGGTTTATCTTACGGTAATTCTCCCTTTGAATATCCTGTTGAATTTATAAAAGATAAGATCCTGGTGCTTACAACTACCAATGGTACCAAGTTGTTGCACATGGCGCTGGACAACGGCGCACAGGAAATCATCACCGGATCATTTCCCAACCTGTCAGCCGTCTGTGACCACCTTATTGAAAAAAAGATGCCGGTCATTCTTGGTTGTGCAGCCTGGAAGGACCGTGTGAATATGGAAGATACCCTCTTCGCCGGCGCAGTCATCAGCCGCATCAAAGAGCATTTCTCCATAAACTGCGATTCTTCCCATTTCGCAGAGAACCTCTACAAACTTGCCCAACCTGATCTGTTTGAATTCATGAAAGTAAATGATGCATCACATTATCACAGATTGATGGGCTATGGCCTGGAAAAAGATATCAGGTACTGCCTTACAGCGGATCTCGCCAACGTCTTACCACAATTCCACGGAGATAAATTAATAGTAGCCTAGCGTCCCTTGCGGTTAATGTATTGTTCATTAAATTGTATACATGGACAATTCAAATTTACGCAGCCAGGACTGGTTCGGCCGCACCGGTAAAGATGGCTTCATCTACCGCGCCTGGATGAAAAACCAGGGCATCCCCGATGAAGAATTCCGCGGCAAACCCGTCATCGGTATCTGCAATACCTGGAGCGAACTCACCCCCTGCAATGCCCATTTCCGCGAACTCGCAGAATCCGTCAAGAAAGGCATCATCGCCGCAGGTGGCTTCCCGGTTGAGTTTCCGGTGATGTCGCTGGGAGAGACACTGATCAAACCTACGGCTATGCTGTACCGTAACCTCGCCAGTATGGACGTGGAAGAATCCATTCGCGCCAACCCGATGGACGGTGTTGTGCTGTTGTGCGGTTGTGATAAAACCACACCTTCCCTGGTAATGGGTGCCTGCAGCGTGAACCTTCCCACCATTGTGGTTTCCGGCGGCCCTATGCTTACCGGCAAGTACCAGGGGCGAAATATCAGTACCAGCGATGTCTGGCGCTTCAACGACGCCGTGCGCAGCGGGCAGATGACCCAGGAACAACTCACGGTAGCAGAAGCCTGTATGTGCCGGAGCCGGGGCCATTGTGCCGTGATGGGAACTGCATCCACCATGGCCTGTATGGTGGAATCTTTAGGACTCTCGCTGCCTGAAAATGCAGCCATACCGGCAGCGGATAGCCGAAGAAAAGTACTGGCACAATATTCCGGAAAAAGAATAGTGGATATGGTAAGGGAAAACCTGCGACTGAGTGATATTCTCACAAGGGAAGCCTTCGAAAATGCCATCATGGTCAATGCCGCCATTGGCGGTTCTACCAATTTTGTGATCCACCTGATGGCTATTGCAAGGCGCATAGGTGTTGCACTGGAACTGGAAGAATTCGATGGTCTGTCGGCTAAAATCCCGCTCCTGGCCAATCTCCAGCCTTCGGGCGAATATTTCATGGAAGACCTGTACTATTCCGGCGGGCTTCCGGCCGTAATGAAAGCCTTGGAAAAGGAACTGCACGGCAACTGCATCACAGCCAATGGAAAAACACAGCAGGAGAATTTTAAAGATGCACCATGTTATAATCCTGAGGTTATTGCTAACACCGATAAACCCTTTAAAAATATTACCGGCCTCGCAGTGCTGAAAGGCAATCTCTGTCCCAATGGTGCGGTGATGAAACCCAGCGCTGCCAGCGGGCACCTGATGAGGCATACCGGTAAAGCGGTGGTCTTTGAAAATATTGAAGACTATCATGCACGCATAGACGATCCAAACCTGCCGGTGGATGAACATTCCGTGCTGGTGCTGAAAAATGTTGGCCCCATTGGTTATCCCGGCATGCCTGAAGTGGGCAATATGGCGCTGCCAAAAAAATTACTCGATAAAGGGATCACAGACATGGTACGCATTTCAGACGGGCGCATGAGCGGAACGGGATTCGGAACAGTTATCCTGCACGTGTCGCCGGAAGCCGCAGCCGGCGGGCCGCTTGCATTGGTCAGGGATGGTGATCTGATAGCGCTTGAAGTAGCGCAAAGAAGCCTGATCCTGCTTGTGTCTGAAGAAGAACTGGCCGAAAGAAAGAAAAACTGGAAGCCCACACATCCATCCGCAACAAGGGGCTATGTGCAATTATACCAGCAGCATGTGGAACAGGCGCACCTTGGTGCTGATTTGGATTTTTTGAGCGGGGGATCAGGGAGCAAAGTGACGAGAGACTCACATTAATAAAAGTGAAAATCGAAAGGCGAAAATAAATACATCCCCTCAAATAATTAACGCAAGAAATATGTCGGATCCGCGCTATTTATCTAAGGAAGAAGTTGCAGATTTGTTGCCCATGGATGAATGCATCGCTGTAATGAAAGATGCATTTAGCAACCTCGCCGATGGGAAATGCCTGCAGCCATTGCGTTCGTTAATGTGGCTGCCCGATAGGAAAGGTCTCCTCGGCATGATGCCTGGTTATGCAGCGGGGCCGGGTGTAATGGGTATTAAAGTCATTAGTGTATTTCACGGCAATAAGGAACTTGGATTACCATCGCACCAGGGAACGGTTACGCTGTTTGACGCGGCCAACGGGAAGCCACTGTTGATTGCGGATGCCATGGAGATAACCTCCATCAGGACTGCCGCTGCGAGTGCCCTGGCAACCAGCTTGCTTTCCAGGGAGGATTCCACAAGGCTCGCAATAATTGGCACCGGGGAACAGGCCGAAAGACATATTGAAGCCATAAGCCTCGTGAGAAATATAAGCGAAGTTTTCCTCTGGGGCAGAAATGAAGAAAAAGCAGTTGGGCTGGCCCGCAAATTATCCGCAAGGTATACGTTCACCATTTCAGTAATGAAATCGGTTGCAGAAACAGTGCAAAATGCAGACATTATCTGTACGGTAACTTCTTCTTCCCAGCCTGTACTCATGGGAGATTGGCTACAGCCCGGCACACACATCAATGCAGTAGGCGCCTGCACACCCAATGTAAGGGAACTTGATACGAAAGCCGTTCAAATGTCCGCCCTCTTTACAGATAGCTACGAATCCTTATTTAACGAAGCCGGAGATTTTCTGATTCCCAAAAAGGAAAATGCGATTGATGATAACCATGTAAGGGCTGATCTCAGCGAGTTGGTAAGCGGAGCAAAAACGGGAAGAACAGATAAGGACGAAATAACAGTTTTTAAATCGCTTGGCATTGCTGCTGAAGATATTTTTTCAGCCAGTCATATGTACAATAAATTAAAGTCTGCTTTATAAAGCCAGTTAATGACAGGCATAAAAGCATTAGCCTTTATTGTTTATTTAGCTTAACATATGAAGCTTATAGAAATACTGCTCTTGCGGGCCAGAAAGAAAATGCCAGTCAGACGGTTTTATTTCGGAAACTGCGATTTATCAATGTTTGGGATTATCCGCAAAGCGTTTTTGTAATAAATCTTTTTCAGTATTTCATCCGAAAGCCCCATACCATACATAGGCCAGAAGGCATGGTATTTTTTATGATAGGGGAAATATTCATCTTCTGTTTCCAGTACCCTGAAATAAGTGGCATATTCCGATGGCACCCAGGAATCTTTTCCAAATAATATCCGGTCCTGGTATTTGGTGAAAAATGCTTTTGCCATTTTAGGTTGCCGGCCTAGTTCAGCTATAACAGCGCCAAACTCTACAACCATATTGGGCATGACATCCATCAAGCCGCTGAGCTTTGCCAGGTCGTTGGGATACCAGCCAAAATGCGCGTCAATAAAAGTTGTTTTGGGATGTTTTTTAAACATCCTGTGTTGCTCCTGGATAAGTGTTTCGAAGGGTGCCGGGTTATCATCAGCTCTTTTGCGGCCCGTATGTGTGGCCAGTTCCAGCCAGCGCTCATTATGCTCATCCATGGGGTCCCAGAATGATTTGGGATCGGCGGTATGGATCAGAACGGGAATTTTCAGTTCGCCGGCTTTTTGCCAGATAAGGTCAAGCCGGCTATCGTCTACGGTCACACGATTCCCTTTATTGTCTTTTACGGAAAACCCCAGGCTTTTATAGATCTTCAAACCGTTGGCACCATTCTTTACATCTTCTTCCAGTTGCCTGGCTGCCTTTTCGCTCCATCCGTCTTCACCGATTCCCTTGAAATCAATGTTGGCAAATACGATGAATCTTTTAGGGTGGTTTGTTTTAATGTTCGCGACTGACTTTTTGATCTGTTCGCCGGACTGCCCGCTAAGGTTGACCATCACTGCCATGTTCAGTTTATCCATTTCTGCAGTTAAAGTGCCGAGGTCCATGGCTGGCATACTAAACTGGTGGTTGTGCACATCAATGAAGGGGAATTTTGATTTTGATATTTTGTGCTCAGGCACAACCAATGTTGAAACCGGATCATACTTCTCAAAATCCATGGTTGCTTTTTGCTGCGCGCAGGGATGCAACTGAAATAAAATGACAATAGAAAGCAGGAGTGGGAAATATTTCATAAACAGTGTTTGATTGGGCTAAACTATGGCAGGAGTGTCAGTAAGTGAAACCATGCATATATCTTAACATTTCTTTCAGGTATTCCGGTGCATATAACAGATGCCGGATGTTATTGAAAACATTCGCTTAAATGGTTTTATTTTTTATGAATTGAGGTATTTGCATTTGACGTATTGTGCAATTAAAGATTTCTATAAACCTTTTCAATAAAGATCGAATAAGATCCTTCACCCTGTTTTCCTAAGTAGAGATGTGAAATAGCAAAAACCGGGTTCAGGATGACAATCCCTAAGAAAAACCATTCGAAACTATTGCAATGAATCTTACTCACTCAACCTGTCATCCTGAGCCCGGGCTTCT
Organism: Chitinophagaceae bacterium; assembly: GCA_041752135.1. Lineage (GTDB taxonomy): Bacteria > Bacteroidota > Bacteroidia > Chitinophagales > Chitinophagaceae > Pollutibacter. The sequence goes on from JBGSHT010000069.1 coordinate 14,657, forward strand.
TTAGCTTTATTTCCCTTTAGTGGCAGAGGGCGAAGGATCTTTTATTACATATTTGGAATTCTTCAATCGCCAATGCTAAAGCATAACATTTTCCTTTTAATATATTCTTCAAAGCTGACATCCCCCATTTGAGGAGCTATAGTATCATGTTGTATCACCTCGGTAAAAAAAGCGAATTTATCGTACAGGTTTTTATTAAAAACTTTTAATACCGGTAAAGCGGCCTTCAATAAACTTAAAGGTATTTGCCTTACCTGTTTACTTTTATCAACTTCCTGCTGTATGATTAAGTTAAGTTCTTTCCGCGTATATATGGAGCTTCCGCCGGCTTCAATTGTTTTATTTTTTTCAGCAATGCCCTGGACACATATTTTCGCCAGGTCGCCTTCAAAGATTGGATTGGTTTTTTTATCGCCCTTCCCAATGGTTACCAGCTGTCCTTTTTTTGCCATATCCATCATATCAATAAATGCACTGAAAATAGCAGGTGGTTTTATGATCGAATAATCGATTCCTGATTTTTTCAGTTCCTCCGAAAACATGTGATGAACTTTAAAATAAGTGAGATGCGGGTATTTTTCCGCATGGAACGCTGAAACATAAACAAACTTCTTAACGCCGCTTTTAATGGCCTCGTCCAGGATGTTCATATTCCCTGCAAAGTCAACATCTTCAAATCCCTGTTTGCTTTTATCATTGGGTGAAACGCTCTTACCTAATGCTGAGACAACAATTTCCTGGCTTTCGCAAATACCAGCCAGGGTTGCTTTATTACATACATCCGCAACAACCTCTCTTGCCTGAACATCAAATAATCCTTTTGCTTTTGGGGAATTTCTTACAACTACCGTCAGCTCATATCCCTTGCTGACAAGTTCTTTAGCGATATGTTTTCCGAGGTTACCTGTTGCCTCAAACAGGATTACTTTTTTCAATGCGCTTTATTTGTATTATCAGGATTTGCCGCATCGGCACTGATTTCTGCCAGTACCTTGTCAATACGCGTTTTCAATGTTTCATAATCGGTATATCCGCGCGACAGCAGGTAGAATTTTAATTCATCGGCCTGGAGCAGGACCGCGGGAAAGCCAGTGACCTGCAATTGCTTGACTAAGGTGAATTCGTAATAGGCCTTTTCTTTATACGTTTCGGAATCAAGTTTTTGATAGAACTCATCAGCCGGGATATCATACTTTTCCAATAAATGCCTGTATGCTTCATTGTCCGTCAGATCCCTGCCTTCAATGTGCAATGATTTCTGGAGGTCTGCTGCAAAAGCCACGGTATCGGCCGGATGATAATCTTTAAACACCGCCATCGCAATAGCCGCTTTTTCTGAATGCGGAACCCAATCGCTCTGCTCAGGGTTATTAATATGCCATAGATAATCCTCACCGAACTTAATGCCTGTCATGTCTTCCACGTTCTTATAAGCGCCCTTGATATATCCGGCCATCTTTCCGATATGCTGGGCGGATTCTTTCGGGATCATCCCCCCGGAAAGCGTTTCAAAAAATATCCGGTCCTTGAATTCAGCTGCAATCTGTTGCATAACCCGGCTGAATCCATAGCACCATCCGCAATATGCATCGTAACAGTAATAAATGGTAGGTGTCATCTGGAGTACAAGTTATGTTTTTAATTTTTTTCGGTAAATATGAAAAGTATACATGAAACAAATCCTGCAGCAAAGAGTTCAGATTAATTCAGCTCACCGGCAGGTTCCGCATCTTTGTAAAAAGCCCTGCGCTCAACCAGTTGTTTCTTTAATTGACTGACAAGTGATTTGTTTACCGGGTAGGAATAGATATTGTTTTTTTCCGCAGGATCCTTTGTAAGGTCATACAATTCCCATTCATCAACCGTATAAAAATATACCAGTTTATACCGGCTTGTCCGGATGCCCAGATGGGGATATACATGATGGTCAACAGGGAATTCATAATAATGATAATAGAGGGCTGTCCTTTTTGTAGGAGGTGTTTTTCCGGTCATGAATTGCCTGAGGCTTATCCCCTGTACTTCCGCCGGTATGTGCTCGCCTGCCACATCCAGGATGGTTGGTGCGAGGTCAATATTCTGCGTGAGATCATTGTTGACAGAGCCAGGTTTGATCTTACCTTTCCACCGCATCAGCAGGGGACTTTGCATGGATACATCATACATAAATCGCTTATCAAACCAGCCGTTCTCACCAAGGTAGAAACCCTGGTCGCTGGTATAGATCACCAGGGTGTTTTTATCCAGCCCATTGCTGTCGATATATTTCAGCAAACTGCCAACACTTTCATCCACACTGGCGATGCAGGCTAAGTAGTCCTGCATATACCATTGGTATTTCCATTTGAGCAGTTCTTTCCCTGTTGGTTTTAACCTGCGTAATATTTCGCCCCTTTCAGCATAGAGTGCGGCAAATTTTTTTCTCAGTTCCTCCGGTATGGCTGCCATCAGATAATGATAATCTCTTGCATCATTTTCTGAGGGTTTTAAATGTGGGATATCTTGTATGTATGCCGGATCAATTTTAAGGTCTGAACACAGTGTCATATCATCCAGTATCCTCATTTGCTGATCGCGGTATGCCTTTCCTTTGCCCGCCGTATCTGCATAGAGCGAAGGGGGCTCAGGTATCCTGATCCTTGAAAAGTGAACGGCGTGTTTATATTCCGGCCACCAGTTGCGATGGGGCGCTTTGTGGTTGACCATGAGCATAAAGGGTTTGGAAGGGTCTCGCTTATCCAGCCAGTCCTTCGCTTTTTCTGTGGTGAGCGTTGTCGCATAGCCGTTGGGGTAAGTGATGGTATCCTTTTGCATATTGATGAAACGGGGCTTATAATAATGCCCCTGCCCGGGTAAAACTTCCCAGTGGTCGAAGCCGGCCGGAAGCGTCTGCAGGTGCCATTTCCCCACTAAGGCTGTCTGATAGCCGGCCTGCTGTAATTGCCGGGGGAAAAGGTATTGCGCCGTATCAAATGCGGTTCTGTTGTCTTTATGTCCGTTCATGTGAGAGAACTTTCCAGTAAGTATGGTTGCCCGTGCCGGCGCACAGATGGCATTGGCTACAAAATGTTTATTGAACTTCATGCCTTCTTTTGCGAGCCTGTCCAATGACGGTGTTGAAATGAGCGTTTTGTTATAAGCACTGATGGCATCCGCGTCATGGTCGTCGCTGAAAATAAAAAGTATATTGGGCCTTTCTTGTCCCTGCATGCAAATCGGGCCAGCGATGAAGCATATGGCGATCAATAAACGAATCATGCTTTGTTGAGATTAATTTAGCTTACATTTCCATTCAAGAAGATAAAGCTTTTCTATGGGACATAACAGGAGAAAATTTATAGGCAGTTCAGTAGCATCAATTGGCATGTTGGGTTTTTCTCAGGGACTTCAGGGCATGATCAATCATCCACCGGATAAAAAGTTGAAAGTGGTGTGTGTGGGCGGCCATCCCGATGATCCGGAAAGCGGATGCGGTGGAACCCTGGCTAAAATGGCTGCTGCAGGTCATACTGTTAGCATCATATATCTAACCACCGGGGAGGCCGGTATTCCAGGAAAGGGACATGCTGAGTCCGCAGTGATCCGAAAAGCCGAGGCAATTGCTGCCTGTAAAATATTGCAGGCAAAACCTGTTTTTGCCGGACAGGTTGATGGGGATACAGTGGTGAATAATGAATGGACCGAAAAGGTAAGGATACTCATAGAGGCTGAAATGCCTGATATTGTTTTTACCCATTGGCCGGTGGATTCACATAAAGATCACCAGGCAGCGAGTATGCTTAGCATACAAACATGGATGCGTAGCGGAAAGAAATTTGATCTCTATTTTTTTGAAGTATGCCTAGGAGATCAGACGCATATTTTTCATCCAACGGATTATGTGGATATAACCTCAACACAGGAGTTGAAACGCAAAGCAGTCTACTGTCACCAGAGCCAGAACCCGGCAGGCATTTATGAAGCGGATGATTGTAATCATGGCCTGATGGAAAAATTCAGGGGAATGGAAATTGGTGTGCCGGCCGCGGAGGGATTTGTGAAATGCGGTAGCCTGAATTTTAACCGCTAAGATATGAGAACCGCAAAGAAAGATTAATTCAACATCTTCACTTCATCAAACTTCTTATCATAATCATTGCGGATCGTTCCCATTATTCGGTCCCATATCAGAAAATACAATCCATAGTTGCCCTTGAAGTACTGGTGATGCTGGTTATGGTTCACCGAGGTATTTATCCATTTACCGAACCAGTGCCTGCTGAATCCTTTAGGATAAATTTCCCAGCCCAGATGACCATACACGTTATAGATAATAGAGAGAAAAAAGAAAATGAAAAAGTGCAGCGGATGAATGGGAATGGTAAAAAGAAAAACCACAAATATCCCTACTTCTACAACTGCTTCCAAAGGATGAAATGCATAAGCCGCCCAGGGTGAAGGATTGGTTGACTGGTGATGAACCAGGTGAAAATATTTGAACAATTTCGGATGATGCATTAACCGGTGCGACCAGTAAAAATAAGTATCGTGCATCAGGAACATGACCGGGAAGGCCATGAAAAACCAAACCCATCCGTAGGTTTCTATATCCCTGTACAAAGTAGTATGCGGACCGATCGCAGGATTTTTAATGAAGAACAATGGTACAAACGCAAAGATGGTGATCGTCAGAACAGAATAACCCATCTCCCTCAGGTAATCCTTAGTTGCAGGAAATTTTTGCTGGATCTTTTTATTTTCAATCACCTTCCTGAGTAAAAAATAACAAACAAGGAATGCCAGTCCGGCTACCATAAAGTACCTGCTGCCGATGTTTTGCCAGTAACGGATATAATCTGAGAATTGCATACTCATAATTTAAGCGCAGAGAAATAAGAACGCAGAGAAAAATTGGTTCAATCCAGTTTAATGGCATCGGGATCAAAGCTTTCAGGATTTTGCCCCTGGATATCTTTATAAAAATCCCTGATGACCTGCATGTCTTTAACTTTATCTCCGGTCAGGTAAACTACTTTGCCAAATCCCGCCAGTTTATTTTTGTAATCAAGATAGCCAAGTAAAATGGGCACATTAGCCCCCAGGCCGGCATGATAAAAGCCGCTTTTCCATTTGGTCACTTTCTTCCGGGTTCCTTCTGCGGGGATCATTAAATACAGGTTATCGGTACCGTTGAATTTTTGAACGATCGTATCTACCAGGTTCTGGCTCTTGCTTCTTTCCACAGGGATGCCGCCGGTTGCTTCCAGGATATATTTCAGTGGAAATTTGAACAACTCTTTTTTGGCGAGATAGTTCACTTTGTGGTTTAATATCCGGAATGCGGCCAACGCATAAACAAAATCCCAGTTTGAAGTGTGGGGAGCCGCAATGACAACAGCTTTTTTAATCTCAGGGGGAATCGTTCCCTTTACTTTCCAGCCTTTGACATTAAACCACCAGGCAAAAAAACGTGTAATCATATTCAATTAGTGAATTAGCGGATTAGCGAATTAACGAATTAAAAGGCACAAAGTGATTGTATTTGTTGGACTATAGCCAAATAGGAAATATTTATTCAGGCGTTTAATATATTGAATTTAGGCTCAGACACTTGTCTTTTCAATTCGCCAATTCATTAATACGCAAATCCGCTAATCCTAATGTGCCTCCAACCAGTTATCTCCGATTCCGGCTTCAGCAATTACCGGAACATTATTCGGTAAAGGTAAGGCTGCCTGCATACCTTCCAATATTAGCGCTTTCAGTTCATCTGCTTCATCCCGCAACGCATCAAATACCAATTCATCATGTACCTGCATGATCATGCGGCTTTTTAGATTTGTTTTCTTGAGAGCGGCCTGAACGCGTATCATGGCCATTTTGATCATATCCGCCGCAGTTCCCTGAATAGGCGAGTTGATGGCATTCCTTTCTGCAAAACCGCGTACCGTAAAATTGGAGGAGTTTATATCCCGAAGCCATCTTTTCCTGCCCATCAGCGTTTGTACATAGCCGTTCTTTTGGGCGAAGTCTACGGTATCCTCCATATAAGTGGTGATACCTGAAAATTCTTTCTTGTAATTATCGATGATGGCTTTTGCTTCAGTGCGACTGATGCCCAGGTTATCCGCAAGTCCAAATGCGCCTTGTCCGTAGATGATCCCAAAATTTACACTCTTGGCTTTATAACGCTGTTCCTTGGTGACTTCAGCTTCTTCAATGCCATATACTTTAGCTGCTGTAGCAGTATGGATGTCTTTGCCGAGTCGGAATGCTTCGCACATGTTTGGATCGCCGCTGATGGCTGCCACTATACGTAATTCAATCTGTGAGTAGTCGGCAGAAATCAGCACATGGTCCTTATCCCTTGGAATGAAGGCCTTGCGTATCTCTTTGCCACGTTCTGACCGAACCGGGATATTCTGCAGGTTCGGGTTATTGCTCGCCAGTCTGCCGGTAACAGCTACTGCCTGTCCGTATGTAGTGTGTACCCTTCCGGTTTTTCGGTTGATCAGCAACGGTAGTGAATCAACATATGTGGATTTTAATTTAGTCAATTCGCGGAAGGCCAGGATATCTTCCACGATGGGGTTTTGATGTGCCAGTTTCTGCAGTACATCTTCACCGGTGGCGTATTGGCCGGTCTTGGTTTTTTTGGCTTTGGGGTCAAGCTGTAATTTGTCGAACAATACCTCGCCCAATTGTTTGGGTGAGGCCAGGTTGAAACGCACCCCTGCCTGCCGGTATACATTCTCTTCTGATATTTTGGCTTCTTTCTCCAGTTCCTTTGAATACTCGTTGAGGAAGTTCACATCTATGGCCACGCCTTCAAACTCCATTTCTGTAAGCACTTTCACGAGCGGGTTTTCAACTTCATAAAAAACCTTTTCCACTTCTTTTTCTTTGAGCTTTGGCAGGAAAACCTGTTTGAGTTGTAAGGTGATATCGGCATCCTCTGCGGCATATTCCTTGATCTTTTCCAGCTCCACATCCCGCATATTACCCTGGTTCTTTCCTTTCTTGCCAATGAGTTCGGTAATAGATACCGGCTCATAGCCCAGGAACTGCGTGCTCAGCATATCCATCGACCTTTTGCCGTCCGGGTCTATCACATAATGTGCCAGCATGGTATCAAAGGTCTGTCCCTTCAGTTCATGGCCATACCATTTCAATACCAGCATATCGTATTTTAAGTTCTGCCCGATCCAGGTGATCTTTTCATTTTCAAAAACCGGGGCAAAAAGACCGAGGATCTTTTGGGTTTCCGGCTGGTCCGGGGGGCAGGGAATATAATAAGCCTCTCCCGGTTTCCAGGAAAAACTCATCCCAACAATTTCAGCATCATTGGCATCCAGGCCGGTTGTTTCTGTGTCAAAACAAATTTCCTGCTGCCCCAGCAGGAGTTCCACAAAGGCTCTGATTTCCTTTTCACCGGAAATCGCTTCATACTTATGCGGTGTATTGCTGATATTTTTATCTGCCGTATGTACAGGAAGTGCTTCCGTTTCCGGTTCTGCGTTTCCGTTAGCTGAGGGTGATTCGACGGCATTTCCAAACAGGTCCTGCTGGACTCCGGCTGTCGCTTTTTTATTTGTTTCGGTTTCTGCAACAATAAAATCATCACCGAGAATCCTTTTGCCAATGGCCCTGAATTCAAGTTCCCCGAATACCTCTTTTAATCCCTCCTTATTCACCTCCTTGACCCGGAAATCTTCTTCGTGAAATTCTACCGGTACAGAGGTGATGATAGTTGCAAGTTTTTTGCTCATCAGCGCCAGGTCCTTGCCGTTCCGTACTTTTTCGCCTAACGCACCTTTGATATTATCCGCATTGGCCAGTACATTTTCAAGTGTCTCAAATTCTGCCAGCAGTTTAGCGGCGGTTTTTTCACCCACACCGGGAATACCAGGGATATTATCTACCGCATCCCCCATCAGGCCGAGGATATCGATCACCTGGTTCACATTTTTAATGTTCCATTTTTCGCAAACTTCTTTTGGGCCGAGGATTTCAAAATCGCCACCCTGGTAAGGGGGCTTATAGATTTTAATGTTATCAGAAACCAATTGACCATAATCTTTATCGGGCGTAACCATGTAAACCTGGTAGCCCACTTTTTCAGCCTGTTTAGCCAAAGTGCCTACCACATCATCTGCTTCAAATCCATCTGTTTCAATAATAGGTATATTAAAGCCCTGTATGATTTTTTTGATGTCCGGGATGGCGAGCAGGAGGTCTTCCGGGGCATCCTGTCTGTTGGCTTTATAATCGGCAAAATCCGTGTGGCGTTCTGTTGGCGCGGCGGTATCAAAACAAATGGCCATATGGGTTGGCTTCTGCTTATTGAGCAGATCTACGAGAGTATTTGTAAAACCAAATTGCGCATTGGTATTCTTGCCCTTACTGGTTATACGGGGATTCCTGATGAGGGCATAGTATGCCCGAAAAATAAGCGCGAAAGCATCCAGCAGAAACAGCTTTTTTTCCATTCGCCGAAGGTAACTTATTTTACTTCGAAGACACTGCCTGGCCAGGTTTGCCTACCAGAATTAAAACCTGCTGCCCACAAAATGCGGCAGCATCTTGCGCCATGTCGGCCAATCGTGTTTGATGTCTTCTCCCCAGATATCCAGTTCGTGCGGAATGGATTTACTGTGCAATACACCGGAGAAGCGTCGGTTTGCTTCGGGATCTTCGTAATCGCCGCTGCCGGTGGCTATGATGATCTTTCCCCTGCGTTTTTGTTCAAGCAGGTAATGGTCGGTGAGATTGGGGATATAGTGAATGGGGGAATTATAATAAACCTGCTCATCATAGAATCCCTTGGTGTACTCTGTGAGGTCGTAAACGCCGCTCATGGAGATCACCCCATTGATCAGGTCGGGGCGCTTCAGGAAAAGGTTCATGGCATGCAGGGCACCAAAGGATGCGCCGCTGGTGATGATAGGTGTTTCATGCGATGTATGGGTTTTAATGAAGGGGATCACTTCATTGAAAACATAGTCATTGAACTGGTTATGCCGAATGGCTTTGTGCGAAGGCTCCATTTCGTTATTCATCCAGCTTTCGGTGTTCATACTGTTGATGGAAAAGACTTTCACTTTGCCCTCATTGATCAATGGGGCCATATGTTCCATCATTTGAAAACGTTCGTACTCCAGGTAGTCTGCCGCAGCTGTAGGAATCAGCAACAGGGCAAAGCCATAGCTGCCATAAGTTACGATAGGCATTTCTCTATGGAGGGCAGGGCTCCACCAGCTGGTTATTTCGCGACGCATATTTGGTGCATTTTAGGCAGCGAAGTTACGGGAAAGTCGCCAGTTGGCAGTCAGCAGTCGCCAGTCAACAGCCAAATACAAACCGCCCTTTGTACTAATAAAAATTCATTGATTTTTTAGATTACAATTAAATAGGACTGTTTACTATTAGTCAGGGCTGTTTTTGGCTACTGGCTACTGGTGGCTGGCTACTTCCCTAAACTCCTTCTTTGATCTCATCCCACAGATCACTATAGCAACGGGCGGCATAGCTGCTGCGGGCGAATTCTTCAATCGGGGCCTGGTAAATGCCCATTTTTTCTACATCAGACAGGTAGGGGATATAATTCTCGAAGAAACGTTTGTCTTTAAAGAGTTCATCCATGATCTCATGGTGCATGTTTTTCCGGAGGTCAACCATCGTGAAAAAGCACATCAGTTTGGACAAGTCCAGGTCCTTTTCCTTGAAATAGTCCTTCACCATCTGATATGTCCTGATGGAAAGCGTTGTGGGAATGATGGGCATGAGAACGATAGAAGCTGCATAAAATACGTTTTCGGAAAGGGCGGATAAACCAGGCGGGCAATCAATAAAAATAAAATCGTAATCCTTGCCTAAGCCGGCAAGCATATTCTTCAGCTTCTTTTTGGAGCGGCCGAATTCTTCTATAAGAATATCGGTGCTTTTGGCCGACAGGTCGGCGGAAATAAGATCCAGGTTATCATAATCAGTGGGAAGGACTGCCTTCCGGAGGTCGGTATCCGGACTGAGCAATTTTTTGATCCCGCCTTTAAGTTTAAGTTTTCCCTGGAAATAAAAGGATGCAGATCCCTGTGGATCTATGTCCCAAAGCAGTGTACGATAGCCGTTTTTAGCTGCCAGGTACGCCAGGTTCACACAGGAGGCTGTTTTCCCAACGCCTCCTTTGAGGTTATATAAGGCAATGGTTGTCATGAAGCAAAGTTTGTGGTACTGAATATACAAACTTGGCTCCAATACATCAACCGCAAAGTGATAATGACGCAAAGATATTACCGGGTGATGACCCTCATGTTTCCGCCTGCACCGGGATTGCTCAATCCTGATTTGCTCAGGCTGTAGGTGAACTGTAGGAGGAAATACCGCTTCAGGATATTTACCTGCCGGTCTTCGATAAAGTTATTATTGCTGGTGCGGGTAATGCCTGTATTCTTATTCAGGATATCATTCACCCGGAGCCCCAATTGTGCGCGATTGTATTTGAGGAACTGCCTGCTGAATGACGCATTCCAAAGCGGGACATTTACATTAAAACCATCGGCCCTGCGCGCATTTATCATATAATTGAAATCCGACGATAGATAAAAGTTTGCAGGCAATTGCCAGCCGAATTCCGTTCCTATTTCATAGCTCAGGTATCGTGTATTCAAAGCCGGCTGCAGAGAATAACGGGTATAGTTAAGTGATGAGGAGGTCATCAGGCTGATATTGAATTTTTCATGCGGGTTCATTTCCAGCCTTATTTCGGGACGTAACTGCCAGTCGTTGATACGGTTCTCCTGCAAATTGATGAACTGTTTGTTCCTGGCGTGCATTATACCCAGGCCCATATTCAGGGAACTTCGTTTCATAAATGAAAGCGGCAACCCCCAGTTGATATCCCCGTTCAGGGAATATACCCCGTTTACATTTACCGGCCGGGTTGTTTTTATACCAAGGGCACTGATAACATCAGCGTTAACGATCTTATAATTTACCTGGCGGAACATCAGGAAGGCAAAAAGGTTCCTGTTCTTTATCGGGTTGATCAGGAACAGGTTCATTTGCAAAAGATTTACAAATTCCTGCTTCAGACCCGGGTTGCCAAGCACTATTAGCAATGGGTTACTGATATCGGGAACGGGTTGAAGCTGGGTGACGGTGGGCTGGATCGTCTGTGTACTATAGTTTAATACCAGGTTGCTGAAACGATTGAAATTATACTGTGCCCTGGCATTGGGCAGGATATTCCTGAACTTTTTGCCGATCACCGTATCCTTGCCGGAGCCTATTGTCTTACCTTCAAGTTCGGCCAGTTGCCAGGCGGCACCTGCCGCCCAGTTAAATTTTTTAAACTGCTTGCGGAAACGAATACCTGCATTTGTATACCCATAGCTGTTCTCAAAATCATTGGACAATAATGGATTCTCTTTATCAAACTTGCCGGAACTTTGATCATAATCATACGTGGTACGATCAGAGCGGGAATTTGTTTCGCTTCTTGCGGCACTGAACTCCAGGAGGGCCCTTTTGAAAACAGGCTCTGTATATACCATCCTTGCCGTATATCCGGATAAACCAGCTTGCGTTTCATTCCGCTGGTTGATGGTATCTGTGCCGGCAGGCATCCCCGAAGGGAAATAGAAGTCGTTCACAGAATACTGGTTGCCGTTTCCATTCTGGTTGTTTTGCAAATGCTGTAGCGCCAGTGAAAATGTACGTCCCCGTTTTCTGAATTTTTTCCGGAAAAGCAAATCGTTCCGCAGGTTATAGCCTTTATTGTCTGAACTGTTTTCACTGAAACCCTCATTGGTAAGGCCCCCATTTTCGGACAGTGTCTGATATTTGCTTGTTGAACTGATACGTGTATCCTGCAACCCCAGGGAAGGAGCAAATCGCAGGGAATGCAAAGAATCAATGGCATAATCCAGGATTACATTTAATCGCTGGCTATTATTGATGGTATTGTTCACCGCCTCCTGGTTATAGAAATATGTGGAATCCGGCAGGATATACTGCCGTTTTAACCGGCTTTCTGTATGGGGACTAAAGCGATTGTAAAAATAGTTTGAACGCAGGTCAAGTTTGGTACCAATCAGGTCGTTATAATTCACTCCGCCGGCCCATGAAGTGTTGATGCTGTTATTACCTCCTCCGCCCATCTGCCCTGCATTTTGATCACCCTGATTAAGGGTGATATTTACATTGCCGCCGCCCTGTGTCATCCTGCCCATATCCCCGCTGAAATTCAGCATGTCCATAAAGGAAAAACCTTCCGCATTGGTATTATTTCCCAGGCCTATAACTGAAAGCTGGCGGGCGCCTTTGAAAGAATTGATGTTGAAGCGGCCTTCATAGCGGTCCGCAGTACCTGCACCAGCCATGGCTTTGCCAAAAAGACCTTTCTTTTTGTCTTTTTTCAATTTCAGGTTAATGGTTTTATCACTGCTTCCATCGTCAAAGCCAGTCAATTGAGACTGATCGCTCATTCGGTCATATACCTGTACTTTATCAATTGCATCAGCAGGCAGGTTACGTGTGGCCAGTTTAGGGTCGTTGCCAAAGAATTCTTTACCGTCTACCAAAACCCGGTTTACTTTTTGTCCCTGGGCTTTTACCGTTCCGTCTTTTTCCACTTTTACACCCGGGAGTTTTTTAAGCAGTTCTTCCACGTTGGCATTGTGCAGGGTTTTAAAAGACCCGGCATTATATTCAACGGTATCTTCTTTCAGGGTTACCGGTGGCGCTTCTGCCTGGATAACGACTTCGTTGAGTGTTTTGTATTTATCAAAAAGCCGGATATCACCCATTTCTATCTGCAAATGAGCGGCATCAATTTTAACAAACCTGTTTTCGTTGTGAAAATTTACATGGGTGATAAGCAGCCGGTAGTCGCCAAAAGGAATGCTTCCTAATTGAAAACGGCCATCCGTTCCTGTTAGTGTGAAGCTGACAAGCGAAGAGTCCTGTTTTTTAAGAAGGGTGATCGTGGCGCCGGATATTTTACTAACTGCCGGAGAATCCACGATCACGCCGGATAGTTTTCCGTTCTGCTGGGCCGTAGCCCCAAAGCCTGCCTGTAAAATGATTGCCAGTATTAGGAGCCCCTTTACTATCCTGTCGTTCATATAACAAAAATACCCGTCGAATGAGGGTATCCTGGTTAACGAAAACAGGTTTAATGTTAATGAAGGTTAATGAATGGACCGGATTTGACTGAAAGTCAGGCATCTGAGGCGGAACGTTTATCCGTTGTCTTTCACGTGCAGATTCATCTTGCATTGATCCGGTAATTTTACCATTTCAAGTACGTCATTAAAGTCCGCTAATTAAAATGATGCCGGGATTAAACTGAAGGGTTGGAGGCCAATCAAGGCAGCTGCCGCGAGGGGTTTAACGGATTTTATGAGAAACAGGTAATAGTCTATTTAAAAGTAAGTGTGTTAAAAAACCATGTTAATGGCTGATAATTTAGAGGTTTAAAAAAAGTTTTCATTTTTTGACCATCTCACATACTAAAAAACAGGCATGCATCGTTAACAACCAAATCACAATATTGCTATGGATAAATATGTCATGAAAAGAAGGCTCAACCTTTCTGCCTTGTTCATCAGCTTTGTTCAGAAACTCATACAGCGTCCCGATTATTATGCCATCAGGCACTATCGCAAATCAAGACGGGAAAAATATAGTTTGCTTACCCATTAATATTCACATACAAGGCACAACCTCTGAAACACTCTTTGTGCTGAAACCGTATCCGCAGGGATACGGTTTTTTTATAAAACGATCTTTAGGCTTATCTTGAACAGGCATGAATGCCGGCCGCATATATCCCCTTAATGAACAGGCGCTGACCATTGAATTTGGCAGCGAAATAAATCCTGATATAAACAACCAGGTTATGGCCTTATACCATGCCCTGCGTAAAGAATCATTCACCGGATTTATAGAAAGTGTGCCTGCCTATACCACGCTGACCGTATATTATGATCTATGGCAGGTCAATAAAACCAGGGTCCCCGGATTTCAAACGGCCAGTCAATATGTGGAGTGCCTTATCCGTGAAAAACTCAGCATCCTTTCATTATCCGCTTCTGCAGAGTTGCCAATTCTCGAAGTTCCGGTTTGTTATGACCTTTCCCTGGCACCTGACCTGCCATGGGTAGCCGAATACTGCCGGCTAAGTATACCTGAAGTAATATCGCTTCATTCAAATGAAATATACCGGGTGTATATGATCGGTTTTATTCCTGGCTTCCCTTATATGGGCATGTTGCCGCCTGCCCTGGAAGTACCGCGAAAACTGCGTCCCGCATTGTCTGTTCCGGCCGGTTCCGTTTCCCTGGCCGGGCGGCAGACAGGCATCTATCCTTTTTCCATTCCGGGCGGGTGGCAAGTGATAGGAAGAACAACACTCAGGCTTTTTGATGTCAACCGTGATCCTTGTTGCGCTCTTGAAGTCGGGCAATCCATAAAGTTCGTGCCTGTTTCCCTTGAAGAATTTAAACATCAGTCCAATTTATGAGCCTGCGCATCATCAAACCAGGTATATCAACTACCCTACAGGATGCGGGCAGGCCGGGCTTTCAGGCAGCAGGCGTACCCGTTAGCGGTGCCATGGATACAGATTCCATGCGAATGGCAAATATTTTATGCGGAAATGAACCAGGTTTGGTGGTGCTGGAAACCACTTTACACGGAGCTGAATGGCTGGTGGAAGAAGAGCAACTGATCGCTATTTCAGGTGGAGGGGCTTCATTACTCATCAATAACCACCCGGTACCTTTTAACAGGGCCATTCGTGTAAAAGCCTGTTCATTATTAAGCCTGAAGCCAGCCCAGACGGGATGCAGGTCTTACCTGGCTGTGGCCGGCGGATTCAAGGCAAAATCCGATTTGAATAGCATGAGTACATATAAGACAGCTTCATTTGGAGGTCACGAAGGAAGAGCACTTAAAGCAGGCGACTTGCTTAAATGGAATCCTGAAAAAACTTCCTTATCAGAAAAAATACGGAATTCCCTGGTATTAAACGGACACGATTTTACTGTAGCAGGCTGGTCCATGGATTTTTATACACCAGCAAAGGAAAAAATTATTCACGTCTTTAAAGGTCCCGAATGGGATTGGTATGATGACCTTATTAAAGAAAAACTATTCACGGATTCATTTGGCATATCTAATCAATCAGACAGAATGGGCTACCGCCTGACCGGCAGTCTGCTGACACTTTCAAAAAAAAGGGAAATGATTTCAACGGCCGTATGTATGGGTACAATACAGGTGACCCATGAAGGCAACCTGGTTATGCTGATGGCCGATGCACAAACAACCGGCGGTTATCCAAGGCTTGCAATGGTAGCGGCAATTGACCTGCCCGCTTGCGCTCAACTCAGGCCTGGCGACAGGTGTAGCTTTGCGCAAATCACCATTGAAGAGGCTGAAATATCATTATTACAGAAAGAAAAAAAGTTCAGGCAAATTGAAAAATCCATTGCCCTTAAATTTTTACATTGAATTCACCTGTTTACCAGACCAACGGTTTAAAAATTTATTACAGTATTCACTTGATTGTATATCATTCAACATAAGATTCGCTCCAACCGGATCGGATTATTTTATACTTATACTATCTTATCTTTGCGAAAATTGTGATAAAAGCACACCGATATAAATGCATGGCTGTATTATTACTGCTTACTGCAGTGATACTTCAGTCATTCAATAAGGGTCTGCTGATTGCCGACTACTACTCAAACACAGCGGAATACGCCAAAAATTGCGAGAATATGTTAAAGCCGCAATTAAAGTGTAAGGGTAAGTGCCAGATGATCAAAAAAATCAATCAGGAAGAAAAAGAACAAAACCAAAATCCCGGAAGAAATACCGAAAATAAATATGAATCACAGGTTTCATTCTTTTCACTTTCTGATGAAATGATTTTGCCTCAAATAAAAGAGATCCTCACCAATTGCTTTATCCCGTACTCCCTGGGCCATGCAATTGACCGTTCAACCGCCATTTTTCATCCACCGCAGGCATGATATTTCCAACTGACCTTTTCGGCCGGAATTTTTTGTTTTCCGGAATAAATCAACATCCATAGTATAACAGATTGTTATACATCAGCCATTCAGCTATGGCTTCATCATCATTATGGTGCTGTGCATTCTGTTATGCAGGCAAATTAGTAACCCATTTAATTTTTTTATGAAACAAGTAATATTAGCGCTCATATCTGTTATGACATTTATAACTGTCAATGCCCAAAAGCAAAATTGGAATGAAATGCATGACTTTCATGCGGTAATGAGCAAGACATTTCATCCGGCAGAAGAAAATAACCTGCAACCCGCCAAAGACAATGCAACTGAGCTTTTGGCAAAAGCAAAAATCTGGCAGAACTCAGTTGTTCCGTCTGGTTATGATGCCGCAGCAATCAAACCCGTTCTGAAAGACCTTGTTGCAGACTGTATGGCTATTGAAGAGGCAGTAAAACAAAAAAAACCCGACAGTGAGTTAAAAAAGCTGGTGATAAAGTCACATGAAACATTTCATGAGATCATGGAGAAATGTAAAAAAGAGACCGGCCGGTCTTGATATAAGCCTTGCTTTCATCAATGATTTAATAGGAAAAATATACCAGTGATTCTTCTTGCAGGGAATATGATCCATCGCCACCCTTTCTGGCAAGATCACCTGAAAAAATGGAGCCCATTGTGATAGATATGATGCTGCAGATGTATGATATTGGTCTGCAGCCTTTATTAAAAAAAGTACAGAAAAAAATAATACAAAATTTCAATCAGAATGAAAATGCACAAAAAGATTATACCGTTTATTGCTACCGCTTTGCTGATCTTCATTTCCTGTAATGAGGAAAAGAAAAAGGAAGCTGAACCGGTGACCCGGCATCATCATGACAGCATGGTTATAAAAGAACAAACTGATTTTAAGGATATCGTTTTCGATTCCAAAAAGGACTTAGTCTGCGGCATGCCGGTTTCTGCCGGTATCTCAGATACTGCTTATTTTAAAGGAAAGGTTTACGGGTTTTGTTCTAAAGAATGCAAGGATGAATTTTACAAAAATCCATCTGCTTATGTAGCTTCTAAATAGATATTTCAGGAACCGGGTTATTCATTGGCGGGAACGGTTGATCCCCTCAAAGAATAACCTGGTTTTCTTATATACGCAACCGGAATATTCCGGCATATATTCTGCTTTGACGTAGCAATAACAGTTGAACGTATATAAGAATGTTCGGCTTTTCCCTTTTATTATTAACTTCAGCAAATTATAGAACGGGTTACGTTTTATAAAAAGATTTACTACTGCCTTGCAAAATCCGTCATCCGCAATTCTTACTAAACATGACGATTGATCTCAATTGTGATATGGGTGAAAGTTTTGGCACCGGGATGATCGGCAACGATGCCGAGCTGATGCCCCTGGTGAGTTCAGCCAATATCGCCTGCGGATTTCACGGCGGCGACCCGGTAACATTACACCGCACCATCCTCCTCGCGCAAAAAAACCATGTTGCCATAGGTGCGCATCCTTCTTACCCCGACCTTGCCGGGTTTGGTAGAAGGGAAATGCAGCTGAACCCACAGGAGATTTATGATAATGTGCTCTACCAGCTGGGCGCACTCGAAGCGTTTACCCGTGCGGGTGGCGGCAAACTTCATCACGTAAAGCCACATGGGGCATTATACAATCGGGCAGCCAAAGATGCCGAACAGGCCGAAGCGATTTTACATGCTGTTTATTATTTTGATAAAACACTGCAGGTTTATGGTCCCGCTGGCAGTGAACTGCACATTGCTGCACTAAAAATTGGCCTTGGTTTTTGCCGGGAGGCTTTTGCCGACCGCAGTTACCAGCCCGATGGCAGCCTCACACCCCGTTCCCAGCCCGGAGCGCTCATCAAGGATGTTCTACTCGCAGTACAACAAGTGATGCAGATCGTTGAAACCGGAACAGTCACCGCACAGAACGGAACCATCATTCCCATGCAGGCAGATACCATTTGTATTCATGGTGACGGCCTGTATGCACTAGAGTTTACAAAAGCCATACGTAATAGCCTAACCGAAAAAGGGATTGCCATACAGGCCCCGCCAGTTTTTGCATGAACAGGTTTAAGGCCCTCAACAAATCGCCGATGGTGGCAGCCGCATTCCTGATGGCAACCTCCGCCATTGGTCCGGGGTTCCTTACCCAAACAGCTGTTTTCACCAACCAACTCCTCGCAAGTTTTGGTTTCATCATCCTCATTTCAATCTTATTGGATATTGGCGCTCAATTGAATATCTGGCGTATATTATCAGTAAGTGGCATGCGTGCACAGGAAGTGGCCAACAAAGTGATACCGGGTGCCGGTTATATGCTCACATTACTGATCGTTACCGGGGGACTGGCATTTAACATTGGCAATCTTGCCGGCGCCGGACTGGGACTGAATGTACTAACCGGCCTGAGCCCGGAAAAAGGAGCTGCCATCAGCGCTTTGATTGCCATCGGCATATTCATTGTCAAAGACGCCATGAAGTGGATGGACGGATTTACCAAACTCCTGGGTGTACTTATGCTGGGTCTCACCTTATACGTAGTGTTTACATCACGGCCACCCATAGTCGAAGCTGTACAGAAAACATTCTGGCCGGATAAGATTGATATTAAAGCGATCCTTACATTGGTTGGCGGGACGGTTGGCGGATATATCAGTTTTGCCGGGGCGCACAGGCTGCTGGATGCAGGAATAGCAGGTGAAGCCTCATTGCCCAAAGTCAATCAGTCGGCCATTTCAGCCATCCTGCTCGCTTCTATGATGCGCATCTTACTTTTTTTAGCTGCGCTGGGTGTAGTTTCCCGCGGGCTTATGCTTACCGAAAATAATCCTGCAGCATCAGTGTTCCAGATTGCAGCGGGGCAAACCGGGTATAAAATTTTTGGCGTGGTCATGTGGAGCGCTGCCATCACGTCGGTGATAGGTTCAGCATATACTTCCATATCCTTTTTAAAGACCTTGCATCCTTCGCTCAATGACCGGCAAAAGCCTTTGATCATTGCATTCATTTCGATTGCCGCCATTTTCTTTATCCTTAACGGTCAGCCGGTGAAAACGCTGGTTTTTGTAGGGGCCTTCAACGGATTTATCCTGCCTTTTTCATTGGGCATAATTCTCCTGGCAGCCTATCGGAAAAAGATCGTTCAGCACTATCGGCACCCGGTTTGGTTAACCATTTTTGGCGCTTTGGTAGTTGCCGCTACGTTATGGATGAGCCTTCAGACAGTATTGACTTTTTTATCGGCTGCATAAAAAACCATCATTTTTACACTACTATTTACCAGGGTATTAAAGACAGTTGGTATATCTTACCCGTTGACAGCATCCTGTCCGTTTTATGATTAGTGTCAGTGCTTTTGGGTTGACTATGACGTAGCTTGAATATGGTTTTATATGATACAGGATGTAAAATGAAAGATCATGGTTCATCTTTCTGAAAATAGCCTGAAAATCTTAGAAAGCAGATACCTGCAAAGGGATTTGAAGGGAGATATAACTGAAACCCCCGACCAGCTTTTCCATCGTGTGTCAAATGCAGTGGCTGCAGCTGAATTAAACCAGGGCAACCAAAAGGATGCAGTTTTTTGGGCGGGGCAGTTCTACCAAGTTTTAAGCGATCTGCTTTTCCTCCCCAATTCGCCCACCCTGATGAATGCCGGAACCTCAAGAAACCAATTGAGCGCTTGTTTTGTACTGCCTGTTGAAGATAATTTAGACGGCATTTTTTCCACATTAAAAAATGCCGCACTTATCCAGCAAAGTGGCGGTGGCACGGGGTTCAATTTTTCAAATCTCAGACCCTGTGGCGACAGGATTTCAGGCTTTGGTGGAACTGCTTCGGGGCCCGTCTCCTTTATGAAAATATTTGACGAGGCAACCGAACATGTGAAACAAGGCGGAAAGCGCCGGGGTGCTAACATGGGTATATTGAATATCAGTCATCCCGATATAGAAAACTTTATTACTGTAAAAAAAGAGGCAGGTGTACTGAGAAATTTCAATATTTCAGTGGGCATCTCTGATGCTTTCATGCAAACACTGGCAAAAAACGGAACCTGGGCTTTAATCCACCCCAACCACAAAACGGTTGTACAAAAAATAAGCGCCCGTAAATTATGGCAGGGAATTATTGACTCCGCCTGGCAAACAGGAGATCCGGGGTTGGTTTTTCTGGATACCATCAATTATCAAAACCCTACGCCTGAACTGGGGACTATCGAATCCACAAATCCTTGCGGTGAAATGCCACTCCTGCCTTATGAGTCATGCAACCTGGGCTCCATTAACCTGTCTAAAATGATCAAAAAGGGAAATGGCAAAATTGATATTGACTGGGGTAAATTGGCAGAAACCATTACTGTGGCCATCCGTTTCCTGGATAATGTCATTGAAGTCAATAGTTATATCATTGAGGATATAAAAAAAATGACAAAGGGGAACAGAAAAATTGGCCTGGGTGTGATGGGCTGGGCCGAATTATTAATACTGCTGGAAGTGCCATATGACACGGATGATGCAGTTAAACTTGCAGAAAAACTGATGTCGTTTATCCGGGAAAAGGCCTTCGAAACCTCTGTTTTGCTTGCACAAACCCGGGGGGTGTTTCCCAACTGGTCAAAAAGTATCTATTACCCAGATATGCCCATACGCAATGCCACCCGCACAAGCATTGCACCAACTGGAACGATCTCTATCATTGCAGATACTTCCTCCTCTATAGAGCCATTATTTGCGCTTGCGTTCCACAGGCAACATGTGCTAAATGATGAATCGCTCTTCTCCATTAATGACTTGTTTATTCAATACCTGAAATCCCATGAACTCTATGATGAAAAAATACAGGAACAGGTGATGGAATCCGGTACGATTCAAAATATCCCGCAGATACCCGAAAAAGTGAAACGTATTTTTAAGACCGCGCTGGAAATTACACCCGAATGGCAATTGCGCCACCAGCTGGCTTTCCAGGAATTCACGGATAACGCGGTATCAAAAACGATCAACCTGCCTGAAAATGCATCAACAGATGATGTTGAGAAAATCTATTCAACAGCCTGGAAGGAAAAGGCGAAGGGCATTACAATTTTCAGGGACCATTCAACCGAAAAACAGGTAATCCACCAGGGTATCAGATCAGGAAGCATTGCCTGTAAAGTATGCACAAATTAATTCATGGCCTGAAGTTCATCAGCGGGGAGTTTTTCAGATCATTTCTCAGTCCCCAAAATTTTGATTATGATCATGCAAATGCCTAACTGGCATCATAGCAGGGGGTTACCCTCAACGATAGCTTTGGGAAAGAAAATGGGCAATTAAAAGACGGATCTACATAACTGATAAACTTATAAATCATGCCTACCACAATAGCGGAATACTATTCAGTCGAACTGGTCGATTGGAATGATTCGATCCAGCACTATAATGAAGAATTGGACAATATTGAATCCAGGCTTGAAGAGGTTATAAGGCGAAATTCCATCATTGGCATTGCAGAAAAAGTGGAAGCGCACCAGACGCTGATCAATGAAGTTTCAGACAAATTATATGCGCTGCTGCTTGACTTTAAAAAACAGGAAGCAGCCATAAAAAAGAATAATACTTTCATTGATGATTCACAGATCAATGATGAGATTGAAAATAAGCAGGCAGACTTACGCCACCAGATGCAGGCAGCAGAAAAAGAAGTGATAGATGTAAAATTTGACTGCTATAATTTTTTATCGGGGATCTTAAAGAAATAAAAAAACCACCATATTGTTAGTCGGTTTTTTTAACAGGCGATCTTCTCCGGGATAAACTGTCTTTCGTAAGGAAATAAAATCTTATCCTGCCATGTCCAGTAAAAGTGCGGGCATATTATTTTATCGAATACATGATCAAAACCCGGAGTTTTTACTGGTACACCCCGGCGGGCCATATTGGGCAAAAAAAGATACAGGTGCATGGTCAATACCCAAAGGTGAATTTACCGATAGTGAAGCGCCTATGACAGCGGCCCTCAGGGAAGTTCGTGAAGAGCTTGGAGTATGCGTGTCGGGAGATTTCATTCCACTGACTCCGCTTAAACAAAAGAGCGGTAAAACAATATATGCATGGGCCCTGAAATATGAGATGGATCCGGCCGGTATAAGAAGCAATACCGTGGAATTAAGCTGGCCACCAGGATCAGGCAGTTATAACCAGTTCCCCGAAGTGGATAAAGCAGCCTGGTTTACTATTGATGATGCCCGGCAAAAAATCAACCCCGGACAGTTTGGTTTCATAAAAGAATTGACAGAAAAAATTCGGATCCGATGATATTAGCAAACTGCACTGTACTGTTTTAAAGAGTATTGCAAAAGGGGTATTCCCTTATTATATATTGATGTCTGACATGTGGTACACATTCCTGAATATTTTTTTCTTTGTGTTTCATACCTTATTCACCTTATTTAATATGGTTGGATGGGCTTTCCCTAAAACAAGGAAGCTGCATTTGATCACAATTTCTTTAACGGCATTTTCCTGGTTTATATTAGGCATCTGGTATGGATGGGGTTTTTGTTTTTGTACACAATGGCATTGGGGAGTTCGGCGTAAACTCAGATTTGCGGATGAATCAAATTCATATATTCATTTTCTGATACTTAAAGTAACCGGCATAAACCTGCCAGAGACGCTGGTAGAAACCACTACAATTATTATTTTCCTTTTAGCAATTGCACTGAGTATCTGGTTCAATAGGCAAGATCATCGCAAAAAGAGCAATTAAAAGCGGAAACAGGTACAAAATTCATGTTATATAATGATACTGATCATTGATGTGAACCGGGTAAGGGTTTATCTTCAATATGCCAACAAATTACAAAGAAGACCCAACAATCATTTAGGAAAATCACTATTGCCCGGTATGCATAAGCCTGCTTACTATCTTATTAATGCCATTACGCTCTATCGCCTGGTGGCTGCCCCCTTAATGGTTTTCCTGCTGATTTATAACAGGCCGGACATTTTTAAGTGGATGATAGGCATAAGTTTTTTTACGGATGCCATTGACGGATATCTTGCGAGGAAATTTGATGTTGCCAGCATCGCAGGTGCAAAGCTTGACTCCATTGCCGATGACTTAACCATCGTTGTTGCAATGGCAGCGGTTTTTGTATTTAAAGTTGAATTCGTTAAAGAACAAAGCATAATATTCTTATGCTTATTTGCGCTTTTAATAATTCAGACCATCTATGCCCTTTTCCGTTATGGTAAAATAAGCAGCTTTCATACCTATTCGGCAAAGTTTGCTGCCATACTGCAGGGAAGTTTTTTCATCCTGCTTTTCTTTTTGCCAGAACCTTTATATCCGCTTTTCTATATCGCCGCATTTGTAACCGGCGCAGAACTCGTGGAAGAGATTCTCATAACGCATTTTCTACCAGCGTGGGAAACCGATGTCAAGGGTTTGTACTGGGTCCTAAAAAGAAGGGAAAAGGCCAGAACATAAATTGCACCATACTTCAACGTTAAACTGAAAAGCTTTTCAGCAGAATAAAAATTATCTCAGTCAACGTAGTAAATATTATCTTTTATTCTTTCATGCGTTTCGGGCTTTTCATCTCCATAACCCAAAATAATGGCAAGATGAACCTGTTCCTTTGCCGGTATCTTTAATTGAGGATACAGGTCAGTATGCTCAATGTACTTTCCAAAGCCAATCGGGCAGGTATCAAGCCCAAAATATTTTGCAGCCAGCATCATATTCTGTGCACACATGCCAATATCCAGCGGAGCCCATTCATTTTCACGGTCTGCCGAAATAAAAATTACGACCGGTGCACTATGAAATACCGGATCCGAAGTTTTCAAAAAAGACAATCCGTGAGGGAAATGCAAGAAATGCAGAATTTGTCTCAATATGACTTTAGGTTCTGCTTTCATGAGTTCCCCGGGCATTATTTTCAGTATGGCTTTTGAAAAAGTCCTTATCGTTTCTTTGTTTGTAACAACATGAAACTGCCATGGCTGCTTGTTCAAAGCAGAAGGGGCCATTCTGCCGGCATCAATGATCTTTTCTATCATTTCCCTGTCTACTGGCTCATCCTTGTATTTTCTTACAGCCCTGCGCGTGTATATTGAATTCAAAGTGTCCTGAATTATTACTTTTTCACTATCTAATGTTGTTTCCATTGTAAATAATTGACAGGTTAACAATGTATTTCCGAAATGATTCTCTCTCAAATTTTCCCTATCGGCATCAGGTATAATGGCTCTGCCTCCCGGGGAAGTTTAAGTACTTTTTTAACCAGCGTATCTGTAAATGCGCCCATCACAACCGTCCCTATATGTAAGGAAACTGCCTGGAGGTAGATATTCTGGGAACATTGCCCTGCTTCCATATGAACATATTTTTTCCCCCGCTCAAAGTATTTTATGGTTGTACGAGCATAAACCCCGGAGATTACAATAACCCCGGCGCTCCTGCTAATACTTCCCTGCATCAGTGCCGAAGCGGCCAATAATTTTCTTTTATCGCCTGCTTCAACTAAGGTCAGGCTATGGTCCAGGGGGGTATAATGATATACGCCTGCCGGGAGGTTATTAATATCTCCACTGACCAGGTAAATTTCCAGGGGGTATAATGCCCCTGCCGAAGGTGTGGTGCGGCTTCCTTCTGCAGATGTAATTCCCTGTGCCGCCCAGAGCAATTGCGCTATATCCTTAATTTCCATCCGTTCGTTTTTATACGCACGAACAGACCTTCTTTTCAATAAGGCCTCTTCAATGGATGTATTACTGCGGTAAACAGGAGGAGGGAGGTTTATTACCTGTTGGACTGAAGTGTTCATTTTAAGGTTAGATTTTAATCCATCCTGCATGGGGGCAAGACCAGTCCCTCCAATGTATAATGAGGCAAACAGGAATGATTTTATCCAAAGCGCCTTTTTCATGCAGAAACAGGTTTGGGCTTAACAAGTTGATATAAATTAATAAAATATAAAATGATATCAGGCAGTATAAAATCTGATACTGCTCACTTTAACAGGCACTGAGCATAACTCCTGCTGATTACAATCATGATTTCAATGGAACATGATTATATGTCACTGCTTTAAATTTTCTTAATCTTGTAACTGGTAACCAGACCAATCGGAAGCTAGGTTTTAAAATCCCTGAAATATGAGTGATAATTCAGTTATCATCGGATTGACAGGCGATGTAATGATTGGCAGAACTGTTGATACCATTATCGGCAGTAAGGGATATCTCTATCCATGGGGGAATGTCTTACCTCTCTTCAAAAATACGGATATCAATATTATCAATCTTGAGGCTGCGCTTACGCACAGTAACAAAAAAGTGTCAAAGACCTTTAACTTCAAAGCTGCTCCCGACAGAATCAATACATTAACAGAAGCATCGATTACTGTAGTGAACCTGGCCAACAATCATGTGCTTGATTTTTCAGACAAAGGGTTAAGGGAAACGCTGCAGGTACTTGATGCAGGCGGAATTAAATATGTCGGGGCAGGATTGAATGATAAGCATGCCGCACATCCCTGCATATTACATTCTAAAAATACCATTATAGGGGTATTAGGCTTTACGGATAATGAACCGGGTTGGAAGGCCACTGCAGTTTCAAGTGGTATTAATCATATTGATATTGAGAAAAGGGAAGACCGCCAACGGGCAGTAAAAGATATTGAGCAACTTCATAAGCTGGTTGACATAGTTATAGTAAGCCTGCACTGGGGGCCCAACATGAAAGAATCGCCGGATGCTTATTTTATCGACTTTGCACATGATATGATTGATGCCGGTGCTGATATCATACATGGGCATAGTGCGCATAATTTCCAGGGGATTGAAAGGTATCATGGAAAATTGATTTTATACGATACAGGGGACTTTGTGGATGATTATGTGGTTGATCCCTATTTGAAGAATGATCATTCCTTTTTCTTCCGGGTTGAAACAGCAATAAACAGGCAACTTAAACTTGAACTCTACCCTGTTTTAATTTCCAATTACCAGGTCAACCTTGCGGTTGGCGAGGATTATGAGTGGTGCTTTCATCGCGTTAAACAATTATCCGAAAAATTTGAAACTACATTTACAGATAAAGGGACAATGATCGTATTAGACAATCCATGAATGTGACTGAATGGTTACTGACATGGTTTTACAACACCCCTAAAATAAAAACCTGGTTATGTTTGCCGATCGAAAAGATGCCGCCCTTCAATTAGCACAGGCCCTGGATCATTATAAAGGAAAGAATGCGCTTGTATTGGGCATTCCAAGAGGAGGTGCTGAAACCGCCTATTATGTTGCTAAACATTTGGATGCTGAATTTTCTTTGCTCATTTCACGAAAGCTGGGACATCCCATGAATCCGGAATACGCTGTCGGTGCCATTGCTGAAGACGGTAGTATTTATATAAGCCCCTATGCAAAAGGCGAAGTGTCTGACGACGATCTAAAGTCCGTAGAGCAGGAACAAAAAAAGGAAATAGAGCGAAGGATAAAATTATTGCGGAAAGGCAAACCCCTGCCGGAATTAACAGGCAGGACCGTTATCCTGACAGACGATGGCATTGCTACAGGAGCAACGGTATTTGCAGCCATTGAAATGTGTAAAAAAAGGCATGCCGGTAAAATTGTTGTCGCCGCGCCAGTTTCAGGGCCTGATGTGGAAGATCAGTTTCGGAATAAAGCCGATGAAGTGGTAATTCTTGAAAAACCTGAATTTTACCATGCCGTATCACAGGTGTATGAAACATTCAATCAGCTTTCAGACGGGGATGCCATTGAATTTTTAGAGCGTGCAGAAAAAGAAAGGGAAATGAATCATGATTCGAAATAATCAGGGGAAGTATTTTCACGGATAAGATTGGTATACCTGGCGGAGAGTTGAAGGTAAGCGTTTGCCTTTCTTAGCCATTTGGGATCCCCCTTATACTCTGCCTCTGTTAAATGCCGGGCTGTAAGATATGTACGGAGAAAGGCTTTTTTTGCTTTATAAAAAAGTAACAGCAGGTCGGGTATTTCATCTCCACTGCGGTTTTTATAAGTGGATATAAAATATTCGCCCACTTGCGTACTTCCAATCATTTCACATTCCATATCCAGAAAAGACAGTTCTTCGGCAATATCCATTATCCTCAATTCCCGGTTAAACTCCAGGGCATCAATGATCGCCGGTTGCGGGGAGAGGCAAATATGTTCCGGACGTAAATCGCCATGTGCCTCAATGATTTTCCCTTTTGCGATTCTGACACTAAACAGCTCAGAATGACTTTTAATGAAGTTGTTTAGCGCCCCATATATTTGTTCAATCAGATTATTGGAAAGCTGAAAATTGTGTTTGCTTAATTCATCATGTGAAAAGATAATTTCCTCTTCCAGTTTGCCTCTGTATTCATCGGGGCTAACCTGAATCCCGGGAGCATTCATATAAAAATCAGCGAGCAGCTTTGCTGTTTCTTCCAGCTTTGAGAAATCGATCAAATTTTGCGCAATGGCAAAATCCAGAAAATTGATATCCGCAATTCGTTTCATCTTCACCAGCCAGTCAATGATTTCTCCGCTTCCTTCGAGTGCTAATTTTCCATCTTCCTTTATCACAAGTGGCACAATGCCGGCATAAATATCTTTAGCCAGCCTTTTATTTACCCTGACTTCTTCTTTGCAGTTTTCATATCTCGATTCTATTGCTCGGAAATCAAGAAAATGATATTGTACGGGTTTCTTGAGTTTGTACACGTAATCATCTGCTAAAAAAACCCATGACATGTGAGTTTCTTTCGTCTCCACCTTAGATACCGGAAGAAGGTATGATTCCGGCTTCCTTAAAAATGATACTTTTTCCGCTACTGAAACAGTGTTGGGTTCCGGGTCACGTATGGTGATGATTTCAGGCATCAATATGCATATATTTAATCCTGTATTAAAGCAGATACAGACCCGCCTTCATGCATTCTTTTTATGGCTTCGGCAAAAAGAGGCGCTGCATTCAACACGGTAACTTTTTCTTTTACCCGGGTATTTTCCAACCTGAAAGGCGGAATGGAATTGGTTATAATTATTTGCTGCAATGAGGGTTCCTGTAAAGTTTCTTCCGGTTTGCCGGTAAATATACCATGTGTGGCAATGGCGATGATTTTCTTTGCTCCTGCAGTTTTACAGGCTGCAGCGGCCCTGGCAATGGTGCCACCTGTGCTTATCAGGTCATCAATTATGATCACGGTTTTATCCCTCACCTCTCCCGCCACTTTTTCTCCGGATACCACACCCGCACTCCGGTATTTTTCCATGTACACAACAGGCAATTCCTTATTAAGCCTTTTACCCAGGCGTTGCTGAAATTGTTCCGCTCTTTTGATTCCGCCAAAATCCGGCGACATTATAACGGGTTCTTCATGCAACATGAGCGGGGCAAGATGATCTGCAAATAATTTTCCGGCCTCCAGGTTTTCGGAAGGAATGCGGAAGGCATTTTGAAATGCCTGTACGTTATGGATATCCGACGTTACAATGGCATCCGTACCCACCGACTCAAACAACCTGGCGATATACTTTGTGGTCACCGGGTCCCTGGGCTTAGTTTTACGATCTTTCCGCGCGTAACACAGATAAGGAATCACGGCAGTAACTTTTTGGGCAAAGGCATCCTTAAGGGCCCCGATAAAAAACAACAGCCTGCAAAGTTTATCATTTACACTTTGCTCTTCATCACTATAAAGAGAATCGATAACATAAACATTCTGATTGCGGACATTTTCAAGCGGCCTTGTCTTATGCTCCCCGTCTTCGAATGCCCGTTCTTCGTGCTCACTTATATGTACACCGAGTTCTTTGGAGATTAGTTCACCAAAGTTTGCCCCGCTACGCATGGCGAATACTATCATTCCATGACCGGTTTATCTTAGTTTGCTATTACAATGGGATTTTTAGCGTTAACATTTATTTCAAATTCTGCCAATTGGGAGAGACGGTCATCGATCTTTTTTTCATTTATTTCCGCCTCATGAAATGCGCCCGCATGTTTTTCCATTTCCAGTATCCTGGCGAACGCAGCAGCTGTGCCGTAAGTGCTGATTTTAAAATGATTGATTCCCTGAATGCAGGCCAGCAGGCAGGCGTCTTTTATCGCTGCATCTGCACAGTTTTCAGACTTATGCCTTGCCTCTTCAACAAATGCATGCATGATCCTGTTACCCAGGGTCAATGAGTTAATTTTTTCTTCCGTCACAAAGGATTCCAGCATTCTGATGTGTTGCTCAACCAGTTCCTGGTATTTTTCCAGGACCATTTTAAGCTTTACTGAAGATGCAAGGCTGATCCATTCCGGCAGGATTTTTTTCAGTTGAATTTCAGCTGCAAAAAAATTACGGGCATCATAATCCAGCAGGTTGTGCAATGTGGTGATGGTTTCATTTTTGTCTGCCATGGTGTTTAATTTAAGGGCTACCAATTTAGTGCATGATACCCTTTAAAACCTATGACGATGGTCAGCAAAATTAATTACCCTAAAAAAAGAAGACCGCAAAGTGAATTTAACTGAACAGGTATTCCACATCCTCACGGCTCAGGCTCTTGACAAATGAAGAATCATCTGCGATGAGGTCCCGAGCCAGTGATCGTTTTTTCTCCTGCAGTTGCAGGATCTTATCTTCAATGGTATCCTTACAGATCATCCTGTATGCAAAGATGTTTTTGGTTTGCCCGATACGGTGTGTGCGGTCAATCGCCTGTTGCTCAACCGCCGGGTTCCACCAGGGATCCACTATATACACATAATCTGCCGCCGTAAGGTTCAAACCAACGCCACCCGCTTTAAGTGAGATGAGGAATACCCTTACGGATTCGTTATTCTGGAAGCTCTGGATGGCTTTTTCCCTGTCCTGGGCAGAAGTGCTGCCATCAAAATACTCAAATGGCACATCAAGTTCAATGAGTTTTTCCTTGATCAGGGCCAGCATGCCCAGGAATTGTGAAAAAACAAGAGCCTTGTGATTACTGATATTTTCCGTTATCTCCCTGCCTAGTTCTTCCAGTTTGATGGAAGCATTTGGGTATCTCTCCGGCTCGTTCATGATCGCCGGTGAATCGCATATCTGGCGGAGTTTCATTAAACCCTGTAAGATCGTCAACTGCGATTTATCTATTCCCTGCTCACTGATAACACCCAGGATCTTATTCCTGTAATCGTTCCGGTAAGCATCATAAATTTTACGTTGCTCATCTTCCATCTCACAGAAGAGTATCGTTTCGGTTTTATCGGGAAGGTCCTTGGCCACCTGCTCCTTGGTACGACGAAGGATAAAGGGATATAATAATTTTTTCAGGTGTTCCTTCTGTACCTGCTCCCCGAACTTATCAATGGGTGTGGCAAATTCGTTGCGGAAGAATTCCACACTGCCCAGCATGCCGGGGTTAAGGAAATTCATCTGCGCGTATATATCAAAAGTATTGTTTTGCAAAGGCGTACCACTCATGCACAGCCTGCTTTTTGCCTGGAGCAGCGATGCCGCCTTAGTTACTTTGCTCTGCGGGTTTTTAATGGCCTGTGATTCATCCAGTACCACATAATCAAAAGGAACATCCACCAGCATACGGATATCACTTCTCAGCGTACCATAAGTAGTGATCATTACATCTTTGTCGGCAAATATTTTTTTGTCCCGGGCACGGTCACCGCCATGATGAATCACATAAGTTAATGCCGGCGTAAATTTTTTGATCTCATTTTCCCAGTTGAACATCAGCGTGGTTGGACAAACAACCAACGCTTTGAGTGAACCGTGGGTTTCCTTATAAAACTGCAGGAAAGACAGTGCCTGTACGGTTTTACCAAGACCCATATCATCTGCAAGGATACCGCCCCAGCCAACTTCACTCAGGTAATTCAGCCAATGATAACCCGCCACCTGGTAAGGACGAAGTATATGCGCGAGCTCCTTTGGCGGATCAACTTCCTTAATTCGGTTAAAGCTGCGGAGACGCTCGTATTTTTCTTCGAGGCGGATCATTACTTCGGTCTCATCAACATTGTCGTATAGTTCATCAATGATACTGAGGTGATATTTTGATAAACGCAGCTTATCGGTTTTACCTTCACCTACACGGAACAATAGCGAGTATTTTTTCAGCCATTCTTCAGGCAGGATACCCAGCGTGCCGTCATTCAGCTGTACGAACTGTTGCTTATTGGTGAGTGCGCGCTTAATTTCGGCTATGCTTACCTGTTGATCTCCAAACAAAACATCCACACTGGCATCGAACCAGTCTACGCCGTTATTAATACGAATTCGTGTACTGGGTTTAGCCGTATTGAACCTGAAATTACGCAGCACATCGAATCCGGTCACGGGAACTTCCATTTCCTTCATGGCATCCACAAAAAGGAAAAACCAGTTGTTTTTCAACACATCACCGCCCTTCAGTACAAGCGTATAAGTGCCTTCAGGCCGGATGAAATTGGAATGCAGGGCCTCCAGTTTTTTAATGAACTGCAATTCGGTGGCCTTGTTGCGGTGGATGATCATCACCTGGTCTCCGGCAGGCAACATGATCGTGTCTTTTTCACTGTGCCTTACTTCATATCCTTTGTAAGAGAATACAGGTGCAAAGACGAGGTATTCACCTTTTTCCTGCAGCATGAGTTTGATCTCCGGCTCGCCATCACGTATCTCTCTTACGAGCGATTTGTCAAACTCCACTTTATATTTTCGTGTCAACGGTAATAATGTCTTCTGCAAATACGCCTGCCAGTCGTCCTGGTCAATAACAATTGACTTCTTTTCCAGGAACTCATGTACAGCCTCATAATCTTCCACCTTATCCCATAAATAAACGCAGTTATCGTATAAGATCGCAAGGTCACTTTCCCATTCATTGTCCTGCAGGTCTATGTCAAGCTCATTCACTAAGGCGGTGCAGGAAATCACATAATTATTTTTCTCTTTATCAACATGCAGGGCCGGTACCATGGCCGAAGGACTGATGGTTACGGGCTTCAGGTTTTTTGTAGTGAATGCTTTGCCTGCTGGCAGGTAAAAAAACATGGTTTTATCCTGTTGCTCGGCAAAGATTTTCTTGAGCTTTGGATAAATGTACTCTGTGATGAGGGATTCCGTATCGGCTGGAAGGCCGTCTTCATCATTATGTATGATGTTCTCCCAGATGCCTGCGAAAGGTGAATTACGGTTTACATATTTACTGACCTCGGTAGGGTGAAGCTTACGCAAACCCTGTAAAAGCGAAGCATCGTCTTCATTCATTCCTTCTGTGGGAATAAATTTACCAAGGTCGAGCTTTTCCACTTTTCCGATGAAGGAATCCCCTTTTTCATTTCCCTCTCCGGTGACCACGTCAATGGAAAATCCGGGAAACATTTTTTGATGCGCATTGAAAACAATACCCAGCCGGTTTGTTGCCACAAAGGCAGACAGTTCAGGTTCCGGCTTCTCTTCGAACACCGGTTCGGGTTGACGAAATACCGGCATGGCCCCTGGAATGGGTGCAATTCGTTTTACAGAAATATCAAGCACACGCAGAAAAGGCTTGCCTTCTTTGTAGGTGAACTCAAATTTCTTTTCCCATCCTTCGTCGTTCATGCTGTAGCCATAGGCTTCCAGCAGTTTATTTTTTTCCTTCTCCCAGTTTCTGATCGTATCAAAATAGTGCGGCCCGTAAGCATTCAGTAATTGCAGCAAAACGGTTGTCTTATGCAGGCAAAGCGGATGGTTCTCGTCAACACATTTGCAGGAAGTATCGAAATTTCTTTCTTCATTTTTCTGGATCACTACAGGGAACTGCTCACCGTCAATGTCAAGCCGTGCTTCAACCCTTTCGTCCTTAGCCTGTATGATATTTGCTTTCTGGGTACGTAATAATTTCTCCGCTTCTTCATACGATTCCGGCGAAGTAAGCATACGGATGGTCTTCAGGTCGAGGTGCTTCATCTTCACCACCGTATGGCGCTGGTGATAGACTATGCTTTTATCTCCAAGGATGTTTTTATCCAGCAGTTCCTGCAATTGGAAAAGGGCCGCTGTTTCGTGGCGACAAATATCTCCCAGGTTATAGGGACAGCTGCAGCGGAGTGAAAGGGACCGGGGGTCTTTGTATTTCTGGACATGAACTTTGTAGAAAGTGGCGTAGTTGTCGTCTTTCACCCGAAAGGTAACAGAGCCCATCAGTTCATCATGTTCCAGGAATTCCACGTAACCGATGGCGTGAATCTTCTTACCCCTGCGGATAACCTCATCGGTTCCGTTATTGTACACAAATTTCAACAAGTGTGATAGAGCCATACGTTTTCAATAACTGTTATGATCAGGCGAAATTTGCCTGCCCCTGTTTGTTACGGATCCGGGTAGCGGATCGGGAAAGGGTAATCTGCAAAAGTAACTGAAAATAGGCGGCTTGTGAAAGCAGTAAGCGAATAATTTAATTTGGTTTAAATAGCACAGGACTGCGGGAAAAGTTTTGTATCTTTATAGGTTTGCCCTTTCTAACTCACCCCCGGCCCCTTTCTCGAGAGAGAGGGGTGCCTCTCTGCATTTATTTCAAACAAATTTCAAGATCTTTTAGAGTGACATTTCTAAATATGTATCCGGATCGAATAGAATACACAAAGTTTGATAAACCAGATTCGGTAAAGCAGTCACTCAACATATCTCATATTTCTGTTTTCAGAGCGGTTAATGCAGTTGCCGTTAATTTTCGATTTTTCACTTTCAACTTTGGACTTTTTTAAAATGTGTATCTCCCGGCGATGGGCTCACAACAGACCAACCGCCATCGATTACCAGTGTTTGGCCGGTTATCTGGTGTGAAAGTGGTGAAACCAGGAACAACGCCGCATGGGCGATATCTGCCGTTGTAGCAGGTTTGCCCAAAGGTGTCAGTTCCGACCATGTTTTATCATAATCAGGGTCGGTTGTTTGCGTCCTTTCTGTTAGCGTGGCCCCGGGCGCAATCGCGTTAATGGTAATTCTAAAGGGCGACAGCTCAATGACCAGGTTTCGGGCCAGCATTTCCAAAGCTGCTTTTGTCATGGCATATGCGGCCAGTTGCCGATGGGCCTGGTGTGCCGTTACAGAAGACATAAGCAGTATGCTGCCGCCTGTTCCCTGCTTACGCATTTGTATAGCTGCAGATTGTGCCAACAGGAAACTTCCACCCATATTGAGTTGCATCACCTTTTCCAGTGATTCGGCAGGATAGGTGAAGAAATCACCAAAAAGTGTAATGCCGGCGTTGGCAATAGCGATGTGCAATCCGCCGAATGTTCCTATGGCCGCATCCGTTAACTGTTGAATGAATGCGGGATCAGCGGCATCACCGGCAAAAGGAAGACAAGTGCCGCCATCATGCTGTATCTGTTTAGCTGCTGCTTCAGCCAGTTGAATATCTTTATCATTCAGCACAACCGATGCGCCTTGTAAACTTAGCTGACGGGCAATTTCAAACCCAATACCCTGCCCGGCACCGGTAATCACGGCAACTTTCCCTTGAAAAATATGCTCACTCATTGCGCTTATGTATTTGTGTTACTCCAAGTCCCGGCCTGTAAACACCTGCCATTTTCTCCACGGTACAAACCTTAATTGCAGCAGGCATTGGTTATTA
The DNA here is from genome assembly GCA_041752135.1 of Chitinophagaceae bacterium. Taxonomy (GTDB): domain Bacteria; phylum Bacteroidota; class Bacteroidia; order Chitinophagales; family Chitinophagaceae; genus Pollutibacter. The sequence goes on from JBGSHT010000069.1 coordinate 49,320, forward strand.
ACAGCTAACATATGTGATATTGAATTAGTGATTGAATAGTACCAAAACATTTATTAAAAGATCCTTCACCCTATGCTTTTAATAGGAAAGATAGTGTTGAGAGGCCCGGGCTCAGGATGAACAAACCCAAAAAACCAATAGAAACTATTCAGAAATAAATGAAACATCCCCAACCTGTCATCTTTAACCCGGTTTAATCTAAAGCTCTTTAATACTCAGGAAAACAGGGTGAAAGATCTTATTGGTAATTCATTGAAATAAATTTATAAAATTTTTTAATAGCACAACACGATAACAGTTAATCTAATTTCTTATTCCATTCAGGTAATCGTCCGGGGGTATAGGGTGCCCCGCTTTTATCAAGTTTCTCTTCCATTTTTTTAACGGCTTCCCCTATGGCTTTTATTTCATCATACACCGGTGCAAATTGCTTTTCAGCAATACCCAGTGATTGTTGAAAAGCAGGTGTAGGTGCTGCCGTTGTATTCCATAATGATCCTGTTATGGTCTCGATGCGCTGGTTAATTGAAGGCAGCGTTTCAAACTCTCTTCGCCCCAGGGTGGCATCGCCGTTCATGGCAGTGGAAACATTGATCAGTCTCTTTTCAAGGGATGCAATTTCGCCTGCATATTGAGGATTTGCATTGGGCGTTTCCGCAACGGCCGCTTTCAGATAACGAAGTTTTTGTGAAAGTTCACGGCTGTACATTTCTGTACCACTTGTAACGCGTCGCAGTTCCGCAACTTTTTTGGAAAATGCATCCACTTCTTTTTTGTCCTTCGCAGGCAGGCTTGCCGTTTGTAAGGCAACTGCCCTGAATGGAACCTTCTCCGTTAGCGACACATAAACGCCATCTTCATACTTACTCATCTCTACGCTATAATCACCCGGTAAAGCCATATAGCCTTCTTCCTTTGAACTGAAGGCAAAAGCAGGATCAAATGGCGTAAAATCTATGGGGCCGAAAGAGGCATACCGGAAATCCCAGCTGATCTGATGCAGGCCTTTCTTTGCGGGAGCTTTAAGCCGCCTTACCACATTGCTGGCAGCATCTCTGATGATAAACATGAGATGGGGATCTTCCTGCTGGTCTTCGAGCCTTAGAGAATCTATGGAAGGATAATAAGGTGCCTCACCTTTTTTGATGGCTTCCTCTTCCCTTGTTTTCCTCTTTTCCTTTATTGTCTTAATATCTTCTTTCAAATGATAATTAAATACAACCGCAACCGGCGGATTCGGTGTTGTGAAAAAACTCTCTCCCTGGAAGCCCTTTCCCCTCACTCCCAATGGCATCGAAGGAATAAACATAAGTCCGTCTTTCACGGGGTATATTTTGGCTGTTTGCTGCAGGTCTTCTTTCCTGAAATTGCGCAACAAGGAATAATCATCGAGTACATAAAACCCTCTGCCGAATGTAGCGAGCACCAAATCATTTTCTCGTCTTTGGATCTCGAGGTCGCGCACAGCAATGGTTGGAAGGCCCGACTTAAGTTGTGTCCACAATGTACCACCATCAATGGTTACAAAAACACCAAACTCGGTTCCCACAAATAAGAGGTCCTTATTTATATGATCTTCAGCAATGGTGTACACCGATCCCCTGGCAGGAAGGTTTTGCTGTATGGCAGCCCAGGTTTTTCCACCATCACGGCTCCGGTATACAAATGGCCTGAAATCACCAAACCGGTGATGGTTGAATACGGCATACACCGTATTCTTATCATGCCTTGATGCCAGCACCTGGTGAACATAAGCAAGCTCAGGAAGCCCGCTCTTCACATCAATCATGGTCCAGTCCTTGCCCCCATTCTGTGTGGCGTGTATCAACCCATCATCGGTACCGGCGTATATAATTTTTTCATCCAGTATGGATTCAGATAATGTAGTGATATTGCCATAAATATCTGTCGACTGATTTTTGGCAATGGCATCCACACTCCACACCTTATCCATCACTTTTAACTTGTTGCGGTCGATCTGTCTGCTTAAGTCACCGCTGATGACTTTCCAGCTCTCCCCGCGATCGTCCGAACGGAACACCTTATTGGCCGCGAAATACAATCGTTTATTGTCATAATGGGAAATAACCAGCGGCGCATCCCAGTTCCACCTGTAAGCGGCTTCTCCTTCTTTTTCGATGGGCCTGATGGATAAGTACTCGCCGCTTTTACGGTCATATCTAACAAGGTAGCCATACTGCGCCTGTGCATAAACGATATTAGGATCTGATTGATCAACCTGTGATTCAAAACCATCACCCAGGCTCGTGAAATACCAGTCGGAATTCATGATGCCATTTCCGCTCAAAGTACGCGACGGCCCGCCGAGACTGAAATTATCCTGTGTGCCGCCATGAATATGATAAAATGGGTAGGCGTTATCGGTAGCTGCTTTGTAAAACTGTGTTACGGGAAGGTTGGCTTTAAAGTGCCAGTTGGCTGCGCCATCATAGCTTTCATAAACACCTCCATCACATCCAACCAGGAGGTGGCTTGTATTTGACGGGTTGATCCATATCACGTGGTTGTCTATATGCTTGCTTTTCTCACCAAGGATCGAAAAACTTTTTCCTGCATCATTGCTCACTCCCATATAGGTATCAATGGCGTATAGTTTATCAGGATTTTTAGGGTCACAAAAAAGGCGCTGGTAATAATTTCCCGAGGTTGAATAGTTACCCTGCTTTTGCCAGCTGGCGCCCCTGTCGTTGCTGATAAAGGTTCCGCCCTTAGAGCCCGCTTCCACCATGGCATAGATCCTGTCTGGCCGGGCCGGTGAAATGGATATGGCGATCCTGCCAACATCTCCGGTGGGCAAACCATTCATGATCTTATTCCAGGTATGTCCCGAATCTGTGCTTTTATAGAGTGCAGATTCCGGGCCGCCGCCAATATACGTGAACACTTTCCGCTGCCGTTGGTGAGCCGTGGCATATAAAAGTTTAGGATCGCGCGGGTCCATGTGTATCTCACTGAAACCAGTGTACTGGGAGACAGACAAAATATTGCGCCAGGTTTTTCCGCCATCGGTTGTTTTGTAAATACCCCTGTCGCCACCGGAACTCCAAAGAGGTCCATACGCTGCTACATAAACCACATCTGAATTAGAAGGATCGATAACAATCCTGCCAATGTGTTCCGAAGATTTTAATCCCATATTTTTCCAGCTCCTTCCGCCATCTTCCGATTTATACACGCCATCTCCATACGCCACACTACGCTGGTTATTGTTTTCACCGGAGCCAACCCATACCACGCTGGCATTATTTGGATCAAGTGTGATACAGCCAATGGAATATGAACCCTGCCCATCAAATACCGGCTCATAGGTAATACCTGCATTAACGGTTTTCCAAACACCCCCGGATGCAGATGCAACATAATATGTGGACGGGTTTGCAGGATCTACAGCTATGTCGGCAATGCGGCCTGAGGTAATTGCAGGACCAACAGACCTAAACCGGAGCGCTGAAAAAAGTTCACTGTTTATGGGGGACGTTGGTTCCGGTTTGGCAGTGGCCACTTTCTTTTGTGCTGAAACTGTTACGAGTGTTGTCAGTAAAATGAAGATCGAAAATAATCCTGCTTTTTTCATTATGTTGATTTTATACTTGTCTGAAAGAAAGGTACACAATTCCCCAAACTTAGATTTCCTTGCGGTATTCTTTCTTTGCGGTTACTGTATTTGTATTGTATCTTTTGCATCTATTTTTATATCATGAAGGCCCATATCATATTCTGGCTTTTATCATTTTTTTACATAGATGTTAATATTGCAAATGCACAACAGCTTGCGGCTGATACGGCAGGCAACATCGATAAAATATTTTCAGGATGGAACGAATCCACCCCTGGCGGCGTGATCCAGGTTACACGCGAAGGACAAACCATTTACCAGAAAGCCTTTGGCATGACAGACCTCGAACACAATGTAAAAAACAATACCGGAACTATTTTTGAGGCGGGTTCTGTATCCAAGCAATTTACCGCTGCTGCCGCTTTATTATTGGTTGACCAGGGAAAAATAAAATTCACAGATAACATACTTACTTATTTTCCGGATTTTCCAGCTTATGGAAAAGACATTACCATTGAACACTTATTTCATCATACAAGCGGCCTTCGCGACTGGGGAGCAGTTGCCCAGATAGGGGGCTGGCCCAGGGGTAACCGGGTTTATACGCCCGCGCATGTAAAGCAAATCATCTGGCGACAGAAAACAACCAATTTCAAACCGGGATCGGCATACAGCTATAGCAATTCAAATTACAGCATGCTTGTCTTCCTGGTAGAAAAAGTGTCGGGGCAATCACTTCAGTCATTTACGGCAGCGTATCTGTTCAAACCACTGGAGATGACGCAAACAAGATGGCGGGATAATTACCGGCAGATCATACCCGGGCGGGCAACTGCGTATAACCGCTTTATGAATACATATATACTGTACATGCCCTTTGAAAATACTTTTGGCCATGGGGGATTATTAACAACAACCGAAGACCTGAGCAAGTGGAATAATCGCTGGAAAACAGCGGTATTGGGTGAAAAAATAAATCAGCTCCAAAAAGAAAAAGGAATACTTAATAACGGGCGTACCATTGCCTATGCAAGAGGCGTATCTGTGAATAAATTCAATGGGTTTGAAGAAATCAGCCATAGCGGTGCCACTGCCGGTTACCGTTCCTGGCTGGCTTATTATCCGGCAAAGCATCTCTCCGTTGCATTCCTGAGCAACGACGGAAGCGTGAGCCCTGTTAATGCCGGTAAACAGGTATCAGAAATTTTCCTTGGCAAAGAGTCTGAAAGAAAAAATATAACGCCTGCATTCATCCCTGTTAATAAGAGATGGGCAGAACCCAAGGCCGGACTTTATAAAGAAATAAATGGATTTGATACACAGGAATTGATCTGGAAAGATTCTGCTCTTCGGACCACAAAGAATAAACTGGCATTACAGGCCGTAACAACAAACAGTTTTTTTATGGATAATATTTTTTATGACTTCCCGGAAGGTAATGGAACACCGGGTTCAGTAAGATTGACCAATCCGGCAGGTGATACCTCCACATATGTAAGAGTGATCCCATTTGCACCCGATGAAAAAACACTTGCATTATTTGCCGGAACATATTTCAGCGAAGAGGCAGATGTGACCATTCAACTTTTTGTTAAAGATGGTCAGTTGCAAATAAGCAGGGATGCCGGCATCCTTATTCCGCTGAAACCAATATATCTGAATGCATTTGAAACCAATAGCCAGGACCAGCTTCTGTTCAAAAAGTCCGGCAATACCATAACCGGGTTTGGCTGGAGTATTTCAAGGGCTTATGATGTTTGGTTTAGAAAGATCAATTAACGTGATAACTCAACCCGCATTCTCATATGCTTGCCTGATCCATCCGATTAATTCATCATTGATCCCCCCGGCATCCTCCACTTTTATGCGATGTGTACACATGGCATTCCAGCTGCCGGAAGCTTCCAGTTTTCCGGAAGGCGCCATTCCTTTGATATTGAGCCCCACATCCAGCCGGGTTTTGGTTGACGGTTGAATGATGGCAAACTGTTTATTTCTGCGCAGGCTTACATACGCTTTCTTAGGCGAAACTTCCACATCTTTTCCAAATCCACTAATCGATTTCATCAGCTTATCATACCACGACTTCAGCTCATCCTTACCCTTATATTGCTCAGCAATCCAGTCTGTCTCATTGCTCGCTGCACCGGCATGGCTTTGTTTGGCATAATGTACAACCAGGTTCGCATACCCATGGCCGATACCATGTGTTGTTTTAAGGAAATTAAGTATCTCACCATGCTTTTCAAAGCCGGAACTGTTGGCGATCTTTATCCACTCCTCGATTTTCTTTCCGGTTTTTTCTTCCAGGTTTTTGACCTGGTTTAATTCGGCCTGTTTTAAAGAATCGGAATTCATAAAATAAATTTTTCAGGTTGAATAAAACGATTACAATATCAATTGTCCAATCCGCTTATGGACATATCTTAATTCTAAAGATCAATTACGGCTTCAAGGTTTATTTTTTCCGCGAAAAATAAAAATCAACCCGCTGCTCTGTATTAGACAAACCACCGTCGATCCATGCATGCAGGCTATCCTGTTTCATAAGCTCATACTTAATCCTTCGTGGAAAATCATGTGCTGGATTTTCGGCTAAAAAATGCTTGTCAGAAAAATCATTAATCGTAAAAGAAACAGGCAGTTCTTTGTTCTGGCCCGGCACCGCAGAAATAAAATGGTACCCTTTTTTCCGGTAAACCAATTGCATTTCCTCCAATACTTTTTGCACTCCTTCCTTACTTGTCATATAACTTTTCCCTTCAAAGCTGCTGTCATTGACCCTTTCCCACGA
>JBGSHT010000070.1:0-258029 GCA_041752135.1 Chitinophagaceae bacterium
CCAAAGGTAAAGGAGTAAAAATAGTTTGGATGTTTATTTTAGAAAAGCTACCTTTGCGCCCACATCGCGAAGTAGAGCAGCGGTAGCTCGTCGGGCTCATAACCCGAAGGTCGGGAGTTCGATCCTCCCCTTCGCAACAAAAGGGGACCTTTAAGTCCCCGTTTTTATTCTTGCCGGCGCAATGAATCTGACTACCTCCTTTTTTTGGCAGAGCCCATTGTTACCGGTTTGTCAAAAAAAATGAAAGCCGGTTTTGTCAATATCTTCGGTAAGCCCAATGCGGGCAAGAGTACGCTTCTCAACGCTTTAGTGGGAGAAAAACTCGCCATTGTATCACACAAAGTGCAAACAACCCGTCATCGGATCAAGGGCATTGTAAGTGGTGAGGGGTATCAGGTGATCTTTTCCGACACACCCGGAATCATTGAGCCGAAATACCGTCTCCATGAAAAAATGATGTCGGCGGTAAAAAGTTCCTTAGAAGATGCCGATCTCGCCATGCTGATGATGGATGCCCGGGAAAACCCGGATGAGGCAGACGGCATTTTTCAGGCACTTCATCTTAAGGTCCCGGCTTACCTGATCCTTAACAAGATTGATGCGGTAAAACCGGATAGGGTCAAGGGGTTGACTGATTTTTTCTCCGCTAAAAAATATGTCCATCGTTGTTTCCCCGTATCAGCCCTCAAAGGAACCGGCGTAAAAGAATTGATGGCTGCCATTGTGGAAGCAGTACCCGAAGGCGCTCCTTTCTTTCCGGAAGATGATATCTCGGATTTGAACACACGCTTTTTTGCCGGAGAATTGGTGAGGGAAAAGATCTATGAGTTGTATGAAGAAGAGATTCCATATCACTCAACGGTTGTGGTTACCGAGTTCAAGGAAAAGGAAACCCTGATTAAGATCACGGCCGAAATCATCGTTCAGCGGGAAACACAAAAGATCATCCTGATCGGAAAGGGAGGATCCATGATCAAAAAATTAGGTACCGAAGCACGAAAATCAATGGAAGAATTTCTAGGACGGAAAGTGTTCCTGGAATTGTTTGTCAAAGTCAGGCCGAAGTGGAGAGATAATGAAACGTATTTGAGGGAATATGGGTATTAGCTAATAGTTTCTGGCTCATAGCTTTTAGCAATTAGCCAACATCCAACATCCAACAACTTTACACTTTCTAAAAAATAATAATCGATAAAGCATGGGATACACAGTCGCCATAGTCGGGCGCCCCAACGTGGGGAAAAGCACTTTCTTCAACCGGTTGTTGGAGCAAAGAAAGGCCATCGTGGATGATATCAGTGGGGTTACCCGTGACCGTCAGTATGGGGTTGCCGATTGGAATGGCAAGAACTTTAACGTGGTCGATACCGGTGGTTTTGTGCCGGATAGTGAGGATGTTTTCGAAAGAGAGATTCGCAAACAGGTGGTCATAGCGGTGGAAGAAGCAAATGCCATTGTCTTTATGGTAGATGTGGCTACGGGGATTACCGACCTGGATGATGCCATGGCTAAAGTGCTGCGTAAGAGCAATAAACCGGTTTACCTCGTGGTGAATAAAGTGGATAATGGGGACAGAATGCTGCTGGCCAATGAATTTTATAGCCTGGGTTTTGCCAATACCTTTTTCCTGTCTTCGATCAGCGGAAGTGGTACGGGTGAATTGCTGGATGCGATCGCGGAGGGCATCCCCGAGTCGGCCTCTGATGAGGTAAAGCGTGAGCAGGAATTGCCCAAGTTTGCCATTATTGGTCAACCCAATGTGGGTAAATCATCCCTGCTAAATGCGTTGATCGGGGAGGAGCGTACCATCGTAAGTGATGTGGCCGGAACTACACGGGATACCATCCACACGCATTACAATATGTATCAAAAGGAATTCATCCTGATCGATACAGCCGGTATTCGTAGAAAATCAAAGGTCCATGAAGACCTTGAATTCTATTCTGTCATTCGCGCCATCAAAGCCGTGGATGAAGCCGATGTATGTTTGTTACTGCTTGACGCCGAAAAAGGAATCACGGCTCAGGACCTGAGCATTTTCAGCCTGGCAGTCAAGAAAGGGAAGGGCATCCTGATCCTGGTGAATAAATGGGACCTGATGGAAAAATCCACCAATACAGCCCGCGATTATGAGAAACAATTGAAGCAAAGACTGGCCCCTTTTACAGATGTTCCGGTTCTGTTCATCTCCGCCATGGAAAAAACAAGGATTTTCAAAGCCATCGAGATGGCACTGGATGTATATGAGAACAGAAGCCGGAAGGTTCCTACCTCCAAGCTGAATGATATCATGCTTAAAGCGGTGGAATCCTATCATCCACCCATGGTACGGGGACACCTCATCAAAATCAAATACATTACCCAGCTTCCTACGCCGGTGCCTTCATTTGCCTTTTTTACCAATTTCCCGGACGATATTAAAAAGCCCTATATGAATTATCTGGAGAACCAATTAAGGCAAAATTTCAAATTCAGTGGGGTGCCGGTACGTATCTTCTTCCGAAAAAAGTAATTTACCTTTGAACCATTCAATATTAAAACCGATAATATGAAAAGATTCCTTCTTGTTTCCCTCTTCGCCCTTTCTCTGACAGCATGTAATAATACAGAGAAAACCAAAACAGAGAACAAGGCTGATACGACTAGCAGTACGCCTTCAGAAGCAGATGTGGCCAAAGACCTGCAGGAAAAGGCCGATAGTGATATACGTCAGATGGATACCCTGCTCCATCTTCTTCCCGTTCCAAAACGGTGATTTCACCCCGTTTTTAATAGAATTTTCACCTCCCAAATACGGGAGGTTTTTTTATGCCGATTCGTTTCAGAATTAGCTTTGCTTATTGTTTTCAACCTAAAAACCTCCTTATGAAAAAAATGATCCTTGCCTATTTTGGCATTACAGTTTTTTGTTCTTTTCCGGTAACCGCACAAATCAAATGGGATGGCAATTCGGATGGCGACGGGGATAACCAGTCCTGGAATGATCCGTTCAATTGGCAGCACGATCAGGTGCCACAACCCACCGATGACGTACTGTTGGACCAATCTTTACAACCGCAAAATTATGAAGTGCGATTACCGGATGGAAATGTATTGGTGAGTTTGTCTCATTTGCAGATCAAACCTTCCCAAGGAAAATCCATCCAGCTAACGCTGCCTTTAACGAATACCGCCAATCCTGCTTTTCTGCTTACAGGTTCTGGTGATGCCCTTGTGCTTGACAGTGGGGCTGTATTTCTGAATACCTCCGGAGCCAGCTCGGGTACACCGGTAATGGTTTCCTCCGATAATTTTTTTCGGATCAATAATGGGGGACACTACATTCATCGTACCCCACGCGGGCATACCAACAACTTTGTCACCCGGCTCTCCACACAACCAGGAACCGAGAAAGGAATATTTTCGTTTGATGTGCCCGGTACACCAGGAACGAGTTATGTGCTCTCCGGTTCGGGTCGAACTTTCGGATCCTTACATTTAATGGGCATGTCTGCCGGAGGAAATAAGACCTATGTTTCTTCGGGGATAAACAGGCTTTCCATTCGAGGAGATTTCCAGTTACTAAGCGGGGCTGATTATACCCACAATATCCAAAATCAATTGGGCGTGGAAGGATTGCTCTTTGTGGATACCGGAACTGTGTTAAATCTATCGAGTGGTACCTATCCTGCAGAACTACTTACCGGTGGTGCGATCCATGTGAAGGGGAGTATTGTGGAAACCGGAACTGGAAAACCGGGAATCTTGTTCAAAGGAGCGCAATGGCAGACAGTTCGGGTGGATCCGGGAGCTGCATTATCAGGGGATAGTTTGTGGTTGCGTGTTGACAATCCCCAAGGGATCGAATTAGAATCACCGGTACGGGTTCCTTATCAATTCATCTTCTCCAATGGACAGGTAAATGCAGAAGTAGGCAGACCGCTTGTTTTTCCATTAAGCTCTCATTGGATTGGAGCAGGACCCAATAGTCATGTAAATGGTCCTGTAATGAAAGAAGGCAATATTGACTTTGTCTTTCCTATTGGCGAAGGAGGTTACTATGCTCCGGTAAAGGTGCATGCATCAGCGGAAGGGCTTGCCACAGACAACTGGGAAATATCCTATCACCGTCAGAATCCATGGCAGGTGGAAGCGGCCACCTTGGATCCGGAGCTATCCCATATCAGTCAGGTTGAATATTGGCAGGTGAGTACAGTGGAACATGCTGCGCCCAGACAAATGAACATCATGGTAGGAGAAATGAGTTTTGCCAATGATGCGGCCTCACTCCGGGTGGCCTTCAATAAAGGGGAAGGTAGCTGGCAAAACAACGGGCAGAGTGGTTTTGAAACGATGACAAATAATCCCTTAACAGGCATGTTAGCGACTGCCCGGCCGGTGGAAAAAAGTGGATTACTTACCTTGGCCAGTAGTGAAAGTCAGCCCGTCAACCCCTTGCCCTTGCATTTTGTCCATTGTGAATTGAATGAAGAAAAAAACGGATGGCGATTGAATTGGCAAATGGGGGATATACCTGGCCTTTCTGATCGTTTTGAAATTGAACGTTCACTGAATGGTGAGGAATTCAGGCCCATTGCCTCCATACCTGCCAAACAACTAAGCCATCATTCCTGGGTGGATAGTTCGATGGATTTTGATGACCATTTATCAGGTGAAGTGGATATAAACCCTGTTTTATCTTACCGCATACGATTAAAGGAGGTGTCCGGGAAAACAGAATTATCGCCCGTACTTCGAACCCGGGTTTGGCTAAACCAGAAACCAACAGCCCGGCTTTTCCCAAACCCGGTAAATGGTCATGCTACGCTGGATATTATAGGCGACGAAAGGGAGCGCGTGATTGTACAGATTTTTGACCTGACGGGCAGGATACGGCTTCAATGGCCTTTTGTATTAGCAAAAGGAAAAAACCAATGTCCAGTCCGATTGGAAAAATTAGCGAAGGGCCATTTCTGGATGCGTATCTGTTCAGCAAAAAAATCCTATCCGGTTATTCCGTTTCAAAATCGGTGATCAGGCACTGAATTGGCGGATCAGTTGCCTGGTTTTTCGTTTGAATTGGAGGAACTCCTGTTTTTGTTGTTGAATGAATGGGTTTTCCTCCAATTTGCCGATCACATTATTCATTTCTGCAGTGGAATCATACACCATTTTTCGGAAGGGGTTGCGGTGGTCCTTGGCCCTGGATTCATATACACTCTTGGTCATCCATTCTTTGATATCAAGTGTTTCCTGGAGAATGGTCAGCAGTTCTTTTTTCCCAAAGCGGGAGAGCGACATTCCCTTTAGTTCAAGCCAGGAGGCCAGGGCATGCTGGAATACCTGTTCATCATAAACAGCGGCATTCTTTTCGTAAAATTCATGCACCTGATCCCATGAATTGACCTTGCCCGATTTGATTTGTTTGAACAAGGTTTGCAGGGAAGATTCAGGCATGAGCTGCCCGCCCATATTGACCCAGTTGGTACGGCTTATCCGGGTAGGAAGTACAGAACGTAGCCCATTCCATGACCGGATGTTATGACGTTGAATATACCCAACCAGGTGGATACCTGCATAATAGGTGATCATTTCCTGATAGATATTTTCTGCCCTCAAGGTTTTTAGGGCAATCACTTTTCTTTTAGAGTTTTCCAATCCGGCCTTGCTAAGATCCATTTCCTCGCCAGCATTCTTTTTCGTCCGGTATTTTTTGAAAAGGGCCAGTGCCGTGAATATTTCGTTCACCGAATCCGGTGCAAGGAAATCGTATTCTATACGGGTGGATTTTATCAGTCTTTTATCCCTGTCACGGCTTTTTTGTGAATTGCGTGCCAGGGCATACATATTGTACATAAACCAGTAGCCAGGCATGATGGTGATCTGATCATTGGATACATCATGACTGACTAATGAGAAAGGAAATGGGATATTCAATTCCGCAGGGAAATCTCCTTTTGAAATGATGGTAAAGGAGGCAAACCTCGAATTGTGTTTGAGGCTTACACATAGCCCGGGCCAGAAACCTCTTCCGGCAATGATCTCTCCATCCGCGCTACGGCTGTTATGGTTGGAGCCAATCGTAGCACCAGCAGCCATATTACTTTGCCCCATCACCAGGGCGGCACACAGAAATGAATTGTTGTGGTGTTGCTCATGGGCGGGAAAGATCAGGGAGTTCAATACTTCGCAACAGGATATCGTTGAATTATCTCCGAGATAGGAGTTGATCAATCGCGCACCGTATTTGAGTTGAGAATGGGCGGACAAAAAGAAACGGACCGCCTTTACGCCATAAAATATCCGGCATCCTTCCCCAATGATCCCGTTCACCAGTTCGCACCCTTCTCCTACCTGTGACCTGGCTTCCTGGGTGGAATTGATCGTGACATTCTTGATCTTATTCGCGCCTTTGATATAGGCATCGGTTCCTATCCATACATCTTTTACGATCCGTACATTCTTGATCACAGTACGGTCGCCGATCTTTCCATAATACCCCCGCTGCCGGTCAAATTTTCGTTCGGTAAAATCAACCAGTTTTTTCATCAACCAGCTTTCACCCCGAAACTTAGACCATAGCCAGGCATCGCCTGGTAACATACCATTGAATGGAAGTACTTTCCGGCCAGCGTTTTCATTGCAAACTTCCAGCCAGATCCGTACCGATTCCTTTTCTCCTTCTTTAATGATCCCGTTACCAAACTTGGCATGATCGGTCGTGGACATTTCATTGATGTTCACGATCATCACTTCGTTGCCAATGATATAGTGGGAGAGATAGTTCACATTGCTGATGACCACATTGTCCCCAAAATCACAACTGATAAGGGTGCTGTCATACAAACCAACTGCCATTTTTACATCATGGTACTCCAGAAAATAGGGCTCCAGCTTACCAATACGGATCAGTCCATAAAACTTACAGTTCTTTACCAGTTCCGGATTAAAAGCATCTGAAACCAATACATTGTTCCAGTTATCAGACGTATTCCTGTTCCGCACCAACACTTCGATCTCATAGGCCGATAGCTCACGGTAGTTGATCCCACTTCGGTTCTGTATATTCCGAAGGTAATATTCATCTTTTCCCTTGGGGATGTATTCGGGTTTGACAAAGCCATAACCCAACGAGCTCAGGGGGCGTCTATTCATGGTATTGGTATGAATGAGTGACTTTATTCAACGGTCACCGATTTAGCCAGGTTACGGGGTTTGTCCACATCCAATCCTTTTGCTACGCCGATATAGTAGGCCAGTAGTTGAAGCGGGATCGTACTCAGCATGGGGGCAACGATCTCATCTGCAGCAGGTACCCACATAACATCATCACAAAGGGAGGCGGTATCCTGATCCCCTTCATTGACCACAGCGATCACTTTCCCTTTACGGGCTTTGATCTCCTGCATATTGCTCACCACCTTTTCGTGGTAGGAATCACGCGTTGCGACAAATACCACCGGCAGGTGTTCATCTACCAGGGCAATTGGGCCGTGTTTCATTTCAGCAGCCGGATAGCCTTCGGCATGGATATAGGAGATCTCTTTTAATTTGAGTGCCCCTTCCAAAGCCACCGGGAAATTGTAACCCCGACCGAGGTAGAGAAAATCATTGGCGTCCTTGTATTTTTCTGCCAGTTGTTTTACGTTGGCGGATAACTCAAGGGCCTTGGTTACTTTCTCTGGAATGGCATGGAGTTCATTGACGAGATGAAGATATCGTTCCTCCGAAATCGTTCCTTTTTCTTTTCCCAATTTCAGGGCCACCATGGTAAGTACAGCCAGTTGGGCAGTAAAGGCTTTTGTCGAGGCTACACCGATCTCGGGTCCGGCATGGGTATAAGCGCCAGTTTGCGAAGCACGGGCGATGGAAGATCCCACAACGTTGACAATTCCAAAAATCAATGCCCCTTGTTCTTTTGCTTTTTCGATGGCCACCAGGGTATCGGCTGTTTCGCCGCTTTGGGATATGGCCATGATCACATCACCGGGTCTTATTACCGGGTTGCGATACCTGAATTCAGAAGCATATTCCACTTCAACCGGGATACGGCAAAGTTCTTCAAAGATATATTCCGCTACCAGACCGGCATGCCAACTGGTACCACAGGCAATGACGATGATACGGTCAGCATTTTTTAATTTATCAAGCTCTTTTTCTACACCGGCCATGGTGATCGTTCCCGTTGCCGGGTCAAGACGACCACGGAGGCAATCATAGATGGTATCCGGCTGTTCAAAGATCTCCTTGAGCATAAAATGCTCATACCCGCCTTTTTCTATAGCGGCTAATTCAAGGTCAAGCTTTTGAACATAGGGGGTTACTTTTTCATTCCCGAGATTTTTCAGGATCAATTCATCGGGTTTGACGATGGCCAGTTCATAGTCGTTTACATATACCACCTCTTTGGTGTATTCCAGCATGGGTGTAGCATCGGATCCGAGAAAATGTTCGCCTTTGCCGATTCCGATCACCAGTGGGCTTCCTTTTCGGGCGGCAATTATGGTTTCGGGATCCTTTTCATCGATCAGCAGAATGACATAGGCACCGGTAACCCTTTTCAATGCTATGCGGACAGCCTCTTCGAGGCCACATTCATTGTTCTTTTGAATCTCTTCAATAAAATTCAACAGTACTTCAGTATCCGTATCACTGTGAAAAATGTATCCTTTGTTAGAAAGCTCTTTTTTGATCTGGGCATAATTTTCAATGATTCCATTGTGGATCATGGCCAGTTTTCCGGAAGCGGAGCGATGTGGATGGGCATTCCGGTCCGATGGTTCACCGTGGGTGGCCCAACGAGTGTGACCAATTCCGGTATGTGCATGAACATCCTTTCCGATCAGGGTCTCTTCAAGGTCGGCAACCTTGCCTTTTTTCTTATAAACTTTAAGTTCTTTGTTTTGCAACGCTACGCCGGTGCTGTCATAGCCCCGGTATTCCAGGCGCTTTAGTCCTTTGATGATGATCGGGTAGGCTTCGCGGGGGCCAGTGTAACCAACGATTCCGCACATAGAAGAGGTTTTAGGTGGTTAAAAAGAAGGATATTCAATTTGCAGGCAAAGGTCATAAAAAGGAATCACAAATCAAAGGAGAATGCCCCCGAGCATCAGCGAGGCAAAACTGAAATAGATCAGTAAGCCGGTCACATCTACCAGGGTGGCAACAAAGGGGGTAGAAGACGTGGCGGGATCGGCCCCAAATCGTTTGAGCAATAGTGGTAGCATGGAACCCATCAAGGTCCCCCACATGACGATACCCACCAGTGACAAACCGATGGTAAAAGCAATACGCAGATAATGTACCCCAAACGTATCCGACAAAAAATGCCAGGCTGTGATTACGGAGATTCCCATCAGGCAGAGAACAGCCCCCAGGAGCAACCCACTGATGATCTCCCGGCGCATGATCTTCCACCAATCGCCTATGGTGACCTCTCCCAGGGCCATGGCCTGAATCACCAGCGTAGATGCCTGGGAGCCACTGTTACCTCCGCTTGAAATGATCAAAGGAATAAACGTGGCGAGGATGACCACCTTGGCAATTTCATCCTGAAACTGTTGCATGGCAGAAATGGTGATCAATTCTCCAACAAATAAGATCATCAGCCAAATGATCCTTTTCTTGAACATACCCAATACAGAGGTTTCCAGATAAGGCTGGTCAAGCGCCTGGGTACCCCCGATCTTTTGAACGTCTTCAGAAAACTCCTCACTCGCTACCCACAGTACATCATCAATGGTCACAATACCCAATAGTTTGTTGCTGTTGCTCACAACCGGCAAGGCCACCCTGTTATTCATCTTGAAGGCCTCATAAGCCATTTCCTGGTCTTCAAATACATTCAGGGAGATCACCCGGTCATCCATCAATTCACTTACCTTTTTGTCGGGCGGATTGAGCAGGAATTCGCGAATCCGGATATCATCTAAGAGTTCCCCCTTATTGTTGATGACATAGATCACATCAATGGTCTCGGAGTCCTTTCCCACCCGGCGGATCGTATCCAGGACCTCGGCGATCGTATCATCCACATAAACGTACACATAATCGGGGGTCATTAACCGGCCTACGCTGTTGTCGGGGTAACCCAGTAGCGAAAGCGTGATCTTTCTTTCCTCCGGATCCAGGAGTTTGATCAGTTCCCGCACCACATTACTGGGGAGTTCTTCCAAAAAGTCAGTCCGGTCATCCGCTGGCAGTTCATTGAGCAATTCAGCGGTCTTGGAGGGAGGAAGTTCCTGAATGATCCTTTTCTGTGTAGGAAATTCAAGGATCTTGAACACTTTGGCAGCCCGGTGTACACTCATACCCGCGATGATCTGTTCATCAAATTCGGGATACTCATACACCAGATCAGCCACTTCACTGATATTCTGGTGGTCCAGGAATTCCCGGATCGAGAGTTTATCTTCTGTTTGAATAATGGCTTCAAACTGTTCCTTCAGATCAATATTTTCCTGTTCAAGTTCCAGTGACATGGATCAAATTTACAACACTTATTTTTGCCCCATGCTCCTTTCCTGTCTGTATATTGACCAGTCTGAAAACATGGGTCGTGGCGTCTTTACCAGCGAAGCCATTGACCGGGATACCATCATTGAGGTTTCACCGGTAATTGTTATGACCAGTGAAGAAAGAAAATGGCTTGATAAGACCAGCCTCCATGACTATATTTTTGAATGGGGAAAGGAAAAAGACCATTGTTGCATGGCGATGGGGTATGTACCTGTTTATAATCATTCCTATCGGTCGAATTGTGAGTATGAAATGAATTTTGAGGAGAAAACCATCCAGATCAAGACAGTTCGAAATATTTCTCCGCATGAAGAGTTGTTCATCAACTATAACGGCAATTGGAATGATACTACGCCGCTTTGGTTTGACGCTAAATAAAAATCACCGGCAGCGCCAGGGACTTTCATATTGATGATTGTGTGTGTGCGAAAGGAGGCCTTAGAATTCAATCTGTCCGCGGATTTCTCCGGTAGGACGTGCCTGTGTTACGATATTCACATAATATTTTCCAGCTAAAAGATCATCTTCTTTGATCACTACGCCATCCACCAACAGGGTTCCGGAGTAGGAGCCAGCTGCCCCTTTGGGAGCACTGGTAGACCAAAGAACCTGGGCAACACCACTGGCATAGGTTCCCAATGGTGGGGGAAGGGCAACTGTACCACGACTGGCTAACCCATGAATATTCCCTGCTACGGCAGGGCCGCTCAATCCACTCCAGTTAAAGGTGTAGGTCAGCGTTTTGGTGGCTTTGCTATAAACCAGATCAAGTGTTCCGGTACCGGCAGATGTATTGGCTGGAACAGATTGAGCGCCATTGATGATCACACCTTTGGCCCTTACTGTGTCATTGGTATCATTTTGCGTATCACGATCGCAGGAACTCAGGATCAGCAGCAGCGAAAAAGAAGAAAGTAAAGCAGTTAGTTTTGGTCCTCTCATGTTAATTCTTATTTGGTATAAAAATAAGAAGTTTTTGATATTGACCAATTTTTAATACAAATCGCAGGGTAGGAATTATTAATTATGAATTATTGATTATTTAACAAATTATCCCAAGCCAAAAATTCTAATAAATAATTAATAATCAATAATTTATAATGAAAATCTCCCGATAGTCAGCCTATTTCAGCAGATTCTTTATTTCCTGCAATTTCAGCAATGCCTCAACGGGAGTCAGGCGGTTGATATCTGTGCTTTCGAGGATGGTCCGGATGGTTTGGAAGGTTTCGGTATGGGCATCGAAAATGGAAAGTTGGAGACGTTCATGTCCGGGCCCGGTCAGGTCTTTTAGTTTTTCCGATGGTGCGGGTTGGCCGCTGAGGTGTTTATCTTCCAATAGGGCCAGGATCTCATTGGCCCGATTGATCAATGAGGGTGGCATTCCCGCCATTCGGGCTACATGGATACCAAAACTATGGGTGCTTCCTCCCGGGGCGAGCTTACGCAGAAAAAGGATCCGGTTCCCTACCTCTTTATTGGTGATATGGAAATTCTTGACCCGGACAAGTTTCTCTTCCAGTTCATTCAATTCATGATAATGTGTAGCAAATAAGGTAAATGGCCGATGGGGAGATTCATGCAGGTGTTCGGCAATGCTCCAGGCAATGGAAATGCCATCGTAGGTGGAGGTACCCCTTCCGATTTCATCCAACAAAACCAGACTTCTGGGTGTGAGGTTATTGATGATACTGGCGGTTTCATTCATTTCCACCATAAAGGTCGATTCTCCACCACTCAGGTTATCTGAAGCGCCCACCCGGGTAAAGATCTTATCGGTCAGGGGAATGCTGGCAGAAGCCGCCGGAACAAAACTTCCGGTATGGGCCAACAATACGATCAAAGCGGTTTGTCGCAAAAGGGCGCTTTTACCACTCATATTGGGACCGGTCAATATGATCAGTTGTTGCCGGGTTTTATCCAGAATAAGGTCATTGCTTACATAGGTCTCACCAGCAGGAAGCTGTCGTTCGATCACCGGGTGACGGCCTTCCCGAATATCTAATTCCTCTCCTTCATGTAATACCGGTTTCCGAAATTGAAACTGTAAGGCATTTTGCGCAAAGGCACACATACAATCCAGGTTGGCAAGGATATGTGCGTTTGATTGTATAGGTTGTAAATAATCCTGTAATTCAGTGACCAACCCTTCGAAGATGGCGGTTTCCAATCCGTGTATCTTTTCTTCCGCCCCGGTGATCTTCTCTTCATATTCCTTTAATTCCGGTGTGATGTATCGTTCGGCATTGGTCAGGGTTTGCTTTCTGATCCAGGAAGAAGGTACTTTGTTTTTATGCGCATTGGTCACCTCGAGGTAATAACCAAAGACATTGTTGAAGGAGATCTTCAGGGAGGAGATCCCTGTTTCCTGTGCCTCCTTTTGCTGCAGACTGGCCAGGTATTCTTTTCCGTTGTGGGCAATGGTCCGGAGTTGATCTAATTCGGCATGGATACCGGCCTGGATCATCCCGCCTTTGGCGGCGAGGGCAGGGGGATTTTCAATGATCTCTTTGAAAATTTTCTCCGCAATAAAAGGACATGGATTAAGTGCATCGCCCAATCTTTTTAAATATTCACTGGTGGATGCCAAACAAACCTGCCGAATCGCCTCTACCTGTTTTAATCCCCTTCCTAATTGCAGTACTTCTCGTGGATTGATTTTTTTCATCGGGACCTTGGAGATCAAACGTTCAATATCTCCACAAGCTTTGATGTGCTGATGTAACCGGTTACGGGTTTCCGTATCTTTTACCAGATATTCCACCAGGTTGAGTCTTTCCTGGATCTTCTGTAAATCCCGCAAGGGAAAAACCAGCCAGCGACGCAGGAGCCGGGCACCCATGGGTGAAACGGTAGTATCTATGACATCCAGCAGGGTAGTGGCGTTCTCGTTGGTGCGGTGTACCAGTTCGAGGTTACGGATCGTAAACCGGTCCATCCACAAAAAATCTTCCCGGTCGATCCGTTGTAGCGAACTGATATGTTGGAGGTTGGGATGCTCAGTATCCTTTAGGTAATGCAACACGGCTCCTGCAGCGACTAATCCTTCGGGCAGGTCCTCCACTCCAAATCCTTTGAGTGAATGGGTTTGAAAATGCTTGAGCAATGTATCAGTACCATAGGTTGGGGTAAAGATCCATTCATCAAGGGTATAATTATACATTTTCCCCCCAAACTGTTCGCGGAATAACTTCTGTTTATGCCGTTGAAATATCACTTCTGCAGGTTTAAAACCCTGTAGAAGTTTATCCGCATAGTCCCTGTCACCTTCAGCAATCAGGAATTCACCGGTAGAAATATCCAAAAAAGCCAGTCCATAGCGATCATTTTCGGCAAAGTGTACGCCGGCAAGAAAGTTATTGCTGTGGTGGTCGAGCAATTTGTCATTGGTCGCTGTTCCCGGGGTCACCATTTCAGTTACCCCTCTTTTCACGATCCCCTTGGCCAGTTTGGGGTCTTCCAACTGGTCGCAAATGGCCACCCGGTATCCGGCTTTTACGAGTTTGTGCAAATAGGTATCCAGTGCATGATGTGGAAACCCAGCCAATTCGGAGGAAGAAGCCGCCCCGTTGTTTCTTTTGGTCAGGGTGATACCAAGTACCTGAGCGGCGATCACCGCATCTGGGCCAAAGGTTTCATAGAAATCCCCCACCCGGAACAAGAGGATGGCATCCGGGTATTTTTGTTTGATGGCCCGGTGTTGCTGCATCAAGGGAGTATCTGATGTTTTGGCTTTACTCATACGGTGGCGGCAAAAATAAGGAAGTGGGGCGGGAGTCGATCCCAGGGAAAGGATTATTCGTGTATTTTGAGGACATCTGCCTGTTATCTTTGCGCCATGCGAAAATGGACCATGGAAGAATTGGGTCGGAAATCGGTGGAAGAGTTCCGGGAAGCCCGGAAAAATCCGGTCATTGCGGTATTGGAAAATGTGCGGAGTGGGTACAATGTCGGAAGTTTGTTTCGTACCGGTGATGCCTTTTTGCTCGAAGCCATTTATATCTGTGGGTATTCTCCTTATCCACCCCACAAGGAAATTCGTAAAACAGCCCTTGGTGCAGAAGATACCGTGACCTGGAAACATTTTAAAACGGCTGCCGAAGCTGTTAATGAATTGAAAGAAATGGGTTACCGGGTCTTTGCCGTGGAGCAGACGGAGAATAGTATCCCCCTTCAAAAAGCAGCGTTTGACCCGATGGAAAAGATCGCTGTCGTTTTTGGAAATGAAGTAACCGGTGTGGAGCAGTCAACCATTTCTTTATGTGAAGGAACGATTGAAATCCCCCAATGGGGAATGAAACATTCGCTTAACATAGCGACAGCAGCAGGGGTTGTATTGTGGGAGTTGGTGCGAAAACGCAGGCAAGAAAAAAATAGCTAAAAGCTATTAGCTATTAGCCTCATCGTAAATTATAAACTATCAATTAGTTTTTGTTGAAAAAATATCTCAGTTTAATTAAGTTTTCCCACACCATCTTCGCCATGCCCTTTGCGTTGATCGGGTTCTTTTTGGGTGTCCGGTCGGGAAAGATCGATATGGATTGGCAGGAAGGAATAAAGCTTTTACTGCTGGTGGTACTATGTATGGTATTTGCGCGCAGCGCAGCCATGGCCTTTAACCGGTATCTTGACCGGCAATTTGACGCCAAAAACCCACGAACCGCCATTCGTGAAATACCGGCGGGTTTGATCAAAGCCAATCATGCCCTGCTGTTTACAGTCGTTTCCAGTTTACTTTTTGTCGTGTGCGCTTTCTTTATCAATGCTCTTTGTTTTTATCTTTCCGCAGTGGCTCTGCTGGTGGTATTGGGTTATAGTTACACCAAACGATTTACGGCACTCTGTCACCTGGTATTGGGGTTGGGACTTTCACTGGCACCGATCGGAGCCTATCTCGCCGTCGTAGGAACGTTTGATTGGTTACCGCTACTTTTCTCTTTCTGTGTATTGTTCTGGGTAAGTGGGTTTGATATCATTTACTCGTTGCAGGACGAGCATTTTGACAAAGAAAATGACCTTTATTCCATTCCCGCACAATTAGGTAAGAAAAAGGCATTGAATGTTTCGCGCGTCCTGCATGCACTTTCTTTTGCCTGCTTACTCGGGGCAGGTTTATTTGGCCATTTTCATTGGGTCTATTGGGTTGGGATGTCCATGTTCACCTCGATGCTGATCTATCAACATTCAATCGTCAAGCCCGATGACCTTCGACGGGTGAATATTGCTTTTATGACCGCCAATGGCATTGCTTCGGTCGTATTTGCGATATTTGTCATTCTCGACCTTTACCTCTTAGCTAATGGCTAAAAGCTAATAGCTATTAGCTCTTGGTCTTCACAACAATAAACAAAAATACCTTGGCCCGCATATTATCTATTGATTTTGGACTTAAACGAACCGGGATTGCGGTAACAGATCCCTTGCAGATCATTGCCACGGGACTGACCACCGTGGAATCAAAAGAGTTGATCGTTTTTTTAAAAAAATACATGCAAACTGAACCGGTGGAGCGCTTCCTGATCGGGGAGCCAAAGAACTGGGATGATTCAGATACCCATGCCACCCCGTTGGTGGAACAATGCATCAAGGACCTGGAAAAGAATTTCCCCCAAATTCCCATCACCCGAGTGGACGAACGGTACACCTCAAAAATGGCAAAAGATGCCATGCTTGAAATGGGGATGAAGAAAAAGGATCGTCGGAAGAAAGGGTTGGTGGACGAGATCGCTGCTACGATCATGTTGCAGGAGTATCTGACAAAAATTTAACTGGTTGGTTTTTACCGCCAAGGCACAAAGCCGCCAGGAAGCGCGAAGACTTAGCGCAACTTTGCGCCCTCGTGCCCTGGCGGTAAAAGCTGCGCAACCCAATCTTAAGAATTCCATTTTTCTCCATAACTCCGTAACTTTGTCCGTTAATCGGAAATAGAAATAGAATGATCCTTCCTATCGTAGCCTACGGACATCCAGTTTTACGAAAACTTGCCACGGATATTCAACCGGATTACCCGGGTCTGGAAAAATTGATCGCGGATATGTGGGAAACCATGTATCACAGCAGTGGGGTAGGATTGGCTGCACCTCAGGTAAACCGTGATATTCGCCTTTTTGTGGTGGACAGCCACCAGATCCTGAAAGGGATGGACAAAGAAGAAAGGGAAGAATATGGCGATGACCAGGGCACCAAAGAAGTGTTCATCAATGCACGTATTGTTGAGTTTGAAGGAGAGGATTGGCCTTATAATGAAGGCTGTCTGAGTATTCCCAAGATACGGGAAGATGTTTGGCGCCCCATGCAGGTTGGCCTTGAGTATGTGAACGAAAATTTCGAACCCCGGAAGAGAATGTTCACCGGTATTACCGCCCGCGTCATTCAACATGAATACGACCATATTGAAGGCAAACTCTTCATTGATCACCTGACCCCTTTAAAGCGAAAATTGATGAAGGGTAAACTGGATGATATCTCAAAAGGGAAGATCAGCGTGGATTACCGGATGCTCTTCCCCAAAAAATAACATGCGTCGACTGGTACTGATATGGCTTCTTTTTCCCATTACCGCCCTGGCCCAGGACGAAGACTCGCTGGAAAATGAACGCCTCGCCCGCATGATCACCCTGTCTGAACTCGTGATGCGATCAGACCTGAGTATCCCCAAATTCATTGACCGGATCAAAAAGGACACTACTTTTTATAAAGCATTTCGTAATCTCCGGATACTAGGATTTACCTCACTCAATGATATCCGGATGCTGGATAAAAAGGGGCATGTAAAAGCAACATTGAAAAGCCGGACGAAACAAATGGTTCAAAAAGGTTGCCGAAGTACCGAAGTGCTGGAGGAACAAACCACGGGCGACTTTTATGACGGAGACAGAGAATACAACTATTATACTGCAGAACTCTATGCCAGTCTGTTTTTTGCCAAAGGCACGATTTGCGGAGAAAACAATATTGTAAAAGGGCATGACCGCCAGGTAAAGGCAAAGAAAGGCCTGGACAAAAGAAAGGAACAACTAAAGATGCTTTTTTTTGATCCGGGGAAGAAGATTCCCGGTATTCCATTTATGGGGGGCAAGACCGCGATATTTGATGAGCACATGAGCGAACGGTATGACTACTCCCTGGATATGACCGATCAGGGAGGTCAATCAAGTTATTTGTTTACCATTACCGCCAAAGAGGGGTATAAAGGAAAGGTGGTAATCGACCGAATGGTGACCTGGTTTGATGCCAATTCACTGGAAATTCTGGCCCGTCATTACTCACTCAGTTATGATACCGGTATTTATGATTTTGAAGTCAGCATGGAGGTTCAACTCACTCATTTTGGTAACCTGTTGGTACCTCGTGTACTTAAATACAATGGCACATGGGATGTGCCATTGAAAAAAAGAGAGCGGGCGGTATTCACAGCCACCTTATTTGATTTTAACCGATGATATTCTTTTGCTCGGCGTAGCTTCTCCACTTATTGATCACTGATTGAATGTCTGATGGAATATCTGCTTCAAAAAAAAGTTCCTTCCCGGAAACCGGGTGAATGAAACCAAGTGTACGTGCATGAAGGGCATGGCGAGGGCAGAGGGCAAAGCAATTCTCCACAAACTGCCGGTATTTGGCATAAACAGTCCCTTTAACGATCTTATCACCGCCATAGGTGTCATCATTGAAAAGCGGGTGGCCCAGGTATTTCATATGAACCCGGATCTGGTGAGTACGGCCTGTTTCCAAAATACAACGCACGAGGGTGGTGTACCCAAACCGTTCCAACACCTGGTAGTGGGTAATGGCTTCTTTTCCATGCTCACCATCCGGGTAGGCCTCAAATAATTTTCGAAAACGTTGGTTACGACCGACATGGGCGATGATCGTACCACTATCCTCTTTCAGATCGCCCCAAACAAGTGCTACATATTGGCGCGTAACCGTATGATCGTAAAATTGTTTGGCCAGTTTGCTCATTGCAATCTGTGTCTTGGCCAATACCAACAAACCCGACGTGTTTTTATCGATCCGGTGAACCAACCCAAACCGTGGCAGGGATTCTTCGGTTACACCTGGATCTTTCTGCTTCAGGTACCAGGCCACACCATTTAAGAGTGTTCCGGTGTAGTTACCACTTCCCGGATGTACCACCATACCAGCGGGTTTGTTGATCATCATCAGGTGCTCATCTTCAAAAGCAATATTAAGTTCCATGGGTTCAGGTACCACTTCCGTATCCGCAGCGGAGGTATCCGAATACACGATGATCTCATCCAGGCCCTTGACCTTGAAATTGGGTTTCACTTCCTTGCCATTGACCGTCACCAATCCGGCATTCAGGGCCTGTTGCAGTTTGTTTCGGGTAGCCCCTTCGATCCGGTTCATCAGGTATTTATCAATACGCAGCGGTTCCTGCCCTTTGTCGGTTCGAAAGACAAAACGCTCATACAGGTCATCATTGCCATATTGTCCCGGCTCTTTTTCCAACTCCTCGGCCATGAAAAAAATTTAGGCAAAAGTAAGCTAACTTTGCCACCGCATGGAAAGACAGGATGTGACCTTTCGTGACCTGGGACAAATGCCTTACAAGGAAGCCTGGGATTACCAGGAATCTTTGCTAAAAGCCAATGTACAGGCTAAATCGGAGGGTAAACCCACTGAGCATTACCTTTTATTTGTCGAACATCCCCCTGTTTATACCCTTGGCAAGAGTGGAAAGATCGAGCATGTACTCCTAAACGAGACTGAATTGGCCAAAAGGGGAATCGATTTTTTCAAAACCAACCGGGGAGGAGATATCACCTTTCATGGCCCCGAACAGATCGTAGGTTATCCCATTTTTGACCTCGAACGAATCTATACCGATATTGGCCGATACCTCCGCGAACTCGAAGAGGTCATTATCCACACGCTGGCATTTTATGGATTAAAAGGGGAGCGCTCTAAAGGAGAAACGGGCGTTTGGCTCGATCCGGGAATCCCCGGCAGAGAAAGAAAGATTTGTGCCATGGGAGTAAGGTGCAGCCGCTGGATCACCATGCATGGGTTTGCCTTGAATGTCAATACCGACCTGAATTACTTCAATTTTATCATTCCCTGTGGTATTCAAAATAAACAGGTCACCTCCATGGAAAGAGAACTAGGAAGAAAAGTGGACATGAATGAGGTGCAGGAGCAATTGCGAATTTCCTTTGAAAAAATCTTCCCGCTACAAATCGCAATAAAGCAAGAAGCTAAAAGCTTTTAGCCAATAGCTTATTTAGAGATGAAAAACCGGTGTTTTTCCAGAATTTTCCCATTCTCAAATAACTCAAATTTGAACCACCCGGCGTGAAAGAAATTGGTCTTGTCCAGGACCAGATAAGGTCGTTTCACTTCTTTGATCTCAAACAGAAAATTATCGTTGTCTTCGTAGAATTTAATGCTGTATTTCTTTTTGTCAAAATCCTCCAGGCTGATCCGCAGGTATCCTTCCGCATTGGTGAAGAGTCTCATGGAAGGGACAAACACATTGGGTTTGTTATTTGACTTTAAACCCGGCGCTTGCAATTTGTTGATCGAGTCGGCCAACACAAGGGCTTTGTCATTCTTTATTTTCTTTGGAATGTATTGGTCGGTCAATGTATCAAGGACCATCACGATTACCGAATCCGGTGCTTTTTCGTTGGCGGGGATCAGGAGCCTTGGAGTTTCCGTTTGAGACACAGTGGGAGCGACCGGCCTTGTTGTATCAAAAAAGGGCCGCTGGCTTTTTGAGAAAACAAAATTAGCCCCATCGATCACGATGAAGAGACGGTAGAACATTTTGTCTTTTGGCGCCTTGGTATCCAGATAACCATTTTCCCGGTTCAGGGGATCGGGAACGGTCAGGATCGTGGTAAAGTTGCGTAGGCTATCGTTGGACCGCTGAATGCTGATTTGTTTGACAGAGGGGTAACCATTCACCCAATTGATCAGTGTACGTTGTGGACCAAAATTCGTCACCTTGAATCGGGGAAGGGTATCCTGTATCTGTGCAGACAAGTTTAGGGTTATCACGAGTAAAGTCAATACCAAAAAGGGCAGACGGGATAAGGGGAATGTGGTTTCAGGATTTTTTCTTTTCATGCCGGTAGCGACAAAGATAATAAAGCCCTTAAGAATCCCTAAAATATTAACGTTCCCTTTTCCAGGGAACGATTACCCTGTAATCCTCCGCTGTGTACCACGAGGATTTTACGTCCGGGTGGAAAGTGGTTTTCCCGCACGCGTTTCATCACCGCATAAAATAATTTCCCGGTATAAATTAAATCCGTGGGTATGCCTGTATCCTGATACCAATCATTCATGAAACGAATGAGTTCATTATCCCAACGCGCATAGCCACCCCAATGGTCTTCGTGATGCAGGACATGTCGGCCCAGGTCCACCTGATCAGGCAGCAGCGAAAGAATATCTTTTTCCATTGATGCATAACCTTTCAATACCACGATTCCATGGATCGTGGATGCCTCAACAGCGGAATGTATTAAACCTGCCATGGTAGTGCCGGTACCTACGGCACAGAATATATCCTCAAAGGGTGGCGCTGAGATCAATCCGGGTATGGTAGCTGCACCCTTCCTCCCTTCCATTCCAAATCCACCTTCCGGTACCAGAATCGCCTCTTTTTGTTGGATAAGTAATTCGATATCGGCAGGCAACTGTTTACGCCGATAGGCTTCCCGGGAGAGAAATTGAAGTTCCATTCCCAGGTCAATGGCATCTTGCAAGGTGATTGAAAGGATGGTTGGACGTTCTCCCCGGATCAATCCGACAGCCCTCAAACCATTTTCATGGCAAAAGGCGGCGGTAGCCAGAATATGATTTGACCAGGCGCCCCCAAAAGTGACGATCATTTTTTGTGATGTATGCTGCGCTTTTTCAGCATAATAACGGAGTTTGAACCATTTATTACCAGATACAAGTGGATGGATCTGGTCAAGCCGCAAAACCTCCATGCGCACCTGTTTTTCCTCCAGCAGGGGATGGTTCACCTTTTCAGGTTGGATATGATCAGGGGTTGATAATGAAAAAATCATGGCATGAAGGGGCGAATTTATTTAATTTCGCGGCACTAATTAGAAACCACATGAAACCTGCCTTAGTCATCCTGGCCGCCGGAATGGCCTCCCGTTACGGAAGTATGAAACAGATCGAAGGATTTGGCCCCTCCGGGGAGACCATCATGGACTATTCCATTTATGATGCCATCAAGGCGGGCTTTGGTAAAGTGGTATTTATCATTCGGGAAGAATTTGCGGAAAATTTCAAGGCCATTGTGGAGCCCCGTTGGAAGGGCAAGGTGGAATTGGCCTATGTTTTCCAACACCTCGGCCGGTTTACCGAACATTGCGAGATTCCCATGGAACGCACCAAGCCCTGGGGTACCGCCCATGCAGTGATGTGTGCCAAAGATGCCGTAAACGAACCCTTTGCGGTGATCAATGCCGATGATTTTTACGGCAGGGATGGTTTTGTCAAAGCCTATGAATTCCTGATGAATGATAGCAATGCTTCAACTTATTCCATCATTGGATATGAATTACTGAAAACCCTTTCCGATAATGGGACAGTGAACCGTGGGGTTTGTCAGGTGGATGAAAAAGGTAACCTGACCGCCATCGCCGAGCGGTTGAATGTTTCTTTGAAGGATGGGAAGATCGTGTGCGAAGATGATCAGCAACCGCATGAATTGCCTCTTCAAACATCGGTCTCCATGAATTTCTGGTGTTTTACACCCTCTATATTTCCCTATTCAGAGAAACTTTTCAAAGAATTTCTTGATGCCAATGTGCTCAATATGAAGGCCGAGTTTTTTATTCCCATCGTGGCTGATAAATTCATCAATGATAAAGTGGGTGTCATCAAAGTGATTCCTACCAGCGCGCAATGGTTTGGGGTAACCTATAAGGAAGATGCCCCGGAAGTTAAGAAAAGCCTCGATGCCCTGATCGCCAATGGCGAATACCCCAACAATCTTTGGGCCTAAAAAAAAGCGCCTGCACCACAAGGGGGCAGACGCTATATGATTCAAAGGGAATATCTTAATTGATCTTCACCATGAAGATGAAGTCTTCGATCTTTCTCACCTGTTCGGTGCGGTCAAGACCTTTCATCGAACCCGTAGGAAGTTTCAATCCCTGATGCGTGGTATCTGATTTCTTCAATTCCTCAATGGCTTTACCGATATACTTGGAGTGGATGGCAAATACCACCCCTTCGGCGGCTGTTTGCCGGGTACTTAACAGACCGATCACTTCACCATTCTTATTTAAAACAGGACTGCCACTATTACCCGGGTTGGCTGCTATAGCGATCTGACAAGAGAGGGTATCACCCTGATATCCTGTTTTGGAGCTCAGATAACCTTCTCCGTATACGATCTGGTCGCGGGGAAAACCCATGGTATAGATCGGCTCGGCGAGATCGGTAGACGATTTTTTAAAGTTAAAAGGGATTGAATTATACACCTTGAAAGCTTCATCTTCGATCTTCAGGATCGCAATGTCTTTCGAAGGGTCGTTGTATACCAGTACCGCTTTGAAAAGCTGGCCTTTGGTATTTTGAACAACAATATTCCGGGCATTGTGTACCACGTGTTTGTTGGTGACCAAATAGCCTTTACCATCCACCAGAAAACCTGTTCCGCCAGAAGTAAAAGAGGCCGGATCGATCTTGCTTTTGATCTTATTGATCTCCACCTTTTGGGCATTGTTGTCACGGGATACCTGATTGATCTTACGATCCAGGGCCTGGAGACGTTCGCTATCCTGTTTGGGTGAAATAACCCAGACAAGGGCAGAGAAGGTCAGGGCGGTTATACCCGCGATGGAGGCTGCAACAGCCACAACCCGCTTATAGCGGTTCCACAGGTAAACAACTTTGGATCGACCTGCCGGTGTGGAGGAATGGATCACATTCCGCATCGAAAGGTCGGTATGAACATCCTGAAGGGTTGACTTGAACTCTTTACGCTCCGCAAGTTCATTGACTTCATGTAAAAAGAGGGTATGGGCTACGACCATCTGGTCCACTTCCGGATTGTCTTTTCTCAATTGATCAAAATAGACCCGCTCATCGGGTTTCATTTCTCCCCGGATGTATCGCTCCACGGCCTCAATCATCTTTACTTCATCCATTTCCGTTCCCATTTTTATATTGTGAAAAGAATATTTTCTTTAATCGCATCAGGCACTTGTACTTCTGGTTCTTGGCATTGTCGGCATTGGTATATCCAAAAGAGGAGGCGATTTCCTGCATATTCCTTTTTTGGATGTAAAAAGCCTCGATCAGGCTTTTGCAGGGTTCGCCCAGATTGGTAATGGCCTTTTCCATCAACCGGAACTCCTCATTCCTCCGTTCATGCTCCTCCAGGTCTTCTTCCACGGGTACTACCTCATTCACATTGTCCAATTCGCCCGAATACCGGTTAACCTGTTGTAATCGTTTGAGCCACAATCTTCTGCATACTGAATAGAGGTAGGTCTTCAACTGGCAGTTCAATTCAAACTGGCCGGTTTTGGCCTTCTCATACAACACGATCATAGCTTCCTGAAAAAGATCTTTGGCGTCATCCGAATTTCCATTATTGTTGATCACCAGGGTCTGAATGGTATTATAATTCTCCCGGTAGATGCTTTCAACAGCCTTTTTGTCGTTGATAGCCAGTCCTTTAAGTAATTCTTTGTCCTTTTGGTCAGGATGCACGCTGTTTATTTTAATACGATTGGATAAAAATAGTAACCCAAAAGCCGTGAAAAAAATTTTTTAAATCCCGGGTTACCTTTCTTCAGTTCCAGTATAAAGGTTATCATTTAATTTATAAATTAAACAAAAACACAAATCGCATGAAAAAGCTGTTAGTCATCATCGCTGTTGCTGGATTCGTAGCTTGTAACAACTCTACAGAAGCTGAAAAGCCTGCTGCTGATACAACTACTCCTACTATGGATACCACTGCCCCTAAAGCAGATACAACTGCCCCTGTAGCAGATACAACTGCTCCTAAAGCAGATACTACTGCTGTAGCCAAGTAATTATATAGGCAAGCAACCGCAATGAGGCCATCCATTCAGGGTGGCTTTTTTGTTGTTACTTTTGCACTTTATATCAAACTAAAACAATTCTGTGATCACATTTGAAGCGCTAGGAATCGAGGAGGGACTGCTTAACTCCATTAGTTCACTTGGATTTACCACACCCACCCCCATTCAGGAAAAAGCCATCCATGTTCTGTTAAAGGGTACCAAGGATTTTGTCGGCTTGGCCCAAACAGGTACCGGCAAGACGGCAGCCTTTGGTTTGCCCTTGTTGCAACTGGTCCGGTCGGAGGACCGTTTCCCCCAGGCCCTGATCGTTTGCCCCACCCGCGAACTCTGTCTCCAGATCAGCAAAGACCTGGAACAATTCCAATCCAAAAAAAGAAAATTACAGGTAACCCCGGTTTATGGAGGCACCTCCATCACCGACCAGATACGCGAACTGAAAAGAGGAACCCATGTCGTAGTGGCGACTCCCGGTCGCCTGATCGACCTGATCGAACGGAAAGCCATCCATCTCGACAAGATCCACTATGTGGTGTTGGACGAAGCCGATGAAATGCTCAACATGGGCTTCCGCGAGGATATTGAATTCATTCTCCAGAACTCCCCCAACCGCCAAAGCATCTGGTTGTTTAGCGCTACCATGCCCAATGAGGTTAAACAGGTAAGCAAGCGCTACATGGACAAACCTTTCGAAATTACCATTGGCAAGATGAATACCGCCAATGTCAATATTGACCACCAATATTATTCAACCGTTCATGCCAACCGCTATGAAACCCTCAAGCGGATCATTGATTTTAACCCGGGTATGTATGGCATTGTTTTTACTCGTACCAAAGCCGATGCACAGGATATTACTGAGACAATGATCCGGGAAGGATATGATATTGAAGCACTGCATGGTGACCTGACCCAGGGCCAGCGGGACAAAGTGATGGGACGGTTCCGTGAAAAAAGTCTTCAGTTATTGGTGGCCACCGATGTTGCCGCCAGAGGAATCGATGTGAAAGGCATCACCCATGTCATCAACTACGAATTACCCGATGACCCCGAAGTATACACCCACCGAAGTGGTCGTACGGGTCGTGCCGGACAAAGCGGTGTATCCATTTCATTGGTTACCCCCAAAGAAGTATATCGCCTTCGTCAGATCGAAAAGATGATCAATAACCGTTTTCATAAAATGGATATCCCGGCAGGTAAAGATGTTTGCCGGAAACAATTTTTCCATTTTATTGATAACATGCTTCAGACCGATATCAGCCATGGTGAGTATGAAACCTATTTGCCGGTATTAATGGAAAAATTCGCCGCAGTGAGTAAGGAAGAAATATTACAGCGTGTGGCGGCTAAAGAATTTGACCGTTTTCTCCGCTATTATGAAAATGCACCTGACCTGAACATACGGGATGACAGGCGGGGCGAACGAACGACAGCAGGTACAGCTGTGAAAGGACGTGCAAGAGGAGATGGAAATTATAAACGACTGTTTGTTAACCTTGGTACTAAGGATGGCTTTTATAAAGCCAGTTTCCTGCAATTCATCCTTGATATCAGCGATCTAAAGAAGGATGTACTGGGTAGGATCGATATGAAAGAGATGAATAGCTGGATCGAGATCGAAGAACCTTCGGCAAAAATCATGATCCGTTCGATGGATGGTAAGAATTATCGCGGAAGAAGAATTCGCATGAATGAAGCAGATTCGGTAAACCCCAGAAAAAAATCAAGGCAGGGATGATCTGTATTTAAAAGCAATCCTTATATTTGTTTCATCATGACAAGCACAAGAGCATATTTCTGGTTTTATTTTGGTTACTATTTCTTCTTTTACGGAAGGAAGCCGGAGGTGCTTTTGTTGAAAGTAAATGGATAACGCAAAACCAAAATCAACATAAGAGTCCTCCGGTGATCCGGGGGATTTTTTTTGTATATAGGTCTCAATAAAATGACTATGAACAATCGGGTTTCGATACAAGGGTATGAAGGCAGTTTCCACCAGGTGGCAGCGCAACAATTTTTTGGCAGGGAGGTAGAAGTGATCACTTGCTCCACTTTTCGGGAAGTGGTTCGTTTGGCGGCAAATAAAAGAGAAAGTCGTGGTGGAGTAATGGCCATTGAGAATTCGATCGCCGGTAGCATACTGCCCAACTATAATCTGTTGCAGAAAAGTAATCTTCGTGTAGTCGGGGAAGTTTATCTCCATATCAAACAACATTTGCTGGTGAACCCCGGTGTAAAAATGGAAGACCTAAGGGAAGTACACTCACATCCCATGGCCATTCTGCAGTGTATTGATTTTTTGGAAAAACACCCCCACTTGAAAGTAGTAGAGACGGAGGACACTGCCTTAAGTGCCAAACATATTCATCAACGCCGAAGCAAACATGCTGCAGCGATCGCGGGTAAACTGGCCGCTGAATTATTTGAGATGGAGATCGCCGTTCCCAATATCCATACCGTGAAAAATAATTATACCCGCTTTTTGATCTTGCAAAGAGAAGATATGGCCATGCAAACGCCCGATCCCAACAAAGCATCAGTGAATTTCACCACCGATCATTCCAAAGGAAGTCTGGCCCGTGTGTTGACCAGGATCGCGGAAGGGGATATTAACCTGAGCAAATTGCAAAGCTTTCCGATTCCGGGAAGTGATTGGAAATATAATTTTCACGCGGATATGGAATTTGATTCGCTCGATAAATTTCAGCGGGTGATTGAACAGATCAAACCGCTAACGGTGGAGTTGAATGTTTATGGGGTGTATAAAAATGGTAAATGAACCAATCATGAAAACGAGTCAACGACTGGAGGGAATAGGGGAGTATTATTTTTCGCAAAAACTGCGGGAGATCGACGCCATGAACAAAGCGGGTAAACAGGTTATCAACCTGGGTATTGGCAGCCCGGATCTTCCTCCTCACCCGGATGTGATTCGGGTATTGAAAGAGGAAAGTGATAGGGATCATGTACACGCTTACCAATCGTACAAAGGATCTCCGGTATTGCGTCAGGCCATGAGTGATTGGTATGCGCGTTGGTATGGTGTATCACTGGATCCCGACAATGAAATATTACCGCTGATCGGAAGCAAGGAAGGGATCATGCATATTTGCATGACCTATCTCGATGAAAAAGATGGCGCCCTGATCCCCAACCCGGGTTACCCGACCTATAAAGCAGCAGTAAAACTGGCGGGTGGAGAACCGATCTCCTATTCCCTTCATCCGGAAACGGACTGGCACCCGGATTTTAACGAACTGACCCGGTTGGTTGATGCACATCGGCAGCAAGGACATGCGGTGAAGTTGCTGTTTGTGAATTACCCGCATATGCCAACGGGTAAAGTACCAGATGCGGTATTTTTTAAAGACCTGATCGCGTTTGCCCGTCAGCAGGATATTCTGATCGTCCATGATAACCCATATAGTTTTATTCTCAACGACCATCCCATGAGTCTGTTGAGTGTAGAAGGGGCCCGGGAGTATGTATTGGAATTGAATTCCCTCAGTAAAAGCCAGAACATGGCTGGATGGCGGGTGGGGATGTTAGTAGCCGATAAAAAACGCATTGAAGAAGTGTTGCGTTTCAAAAGCAATATGGACAGTGGTATGTTTCTTCCCGTCCAATTGGCAGCCGCCAGGGCCTTGCAACTGGAACAGGATTGGTATGACAAAGTAAATGCGGTGTACAAAGCCCGGCGTGATAAAGTGTTTGACCTGTTGGATCTGCTGAATTGCCGGTATGAAAAGGGACAGGCAGGCATGTTTGTATGGGCTGCGGCACCTGAAAATTATACCGATGGTTTTGCCTTAAGTGATGAAGTACTTCATCAGGCGAATGTTTTCATCACACCAGGAGGCATATTTGGATCTGTTGGAAACGGGTTTATCCGGGTAAGCCTTTGTGCTTCCGAAGAAAAGATCCTTGAATCCATTGATCGAATTAAAAAATCTAGTCAATAACGAGGTTATGGATAGGAAACGAGTTGCGATAGTAGGAGTGGGTTTGATCGGCGGATCACTGGCGCTTCAGCTAAATGAAAAGGGGCTGGCAGGCGGTATCGTGGGTGTGGAGGCCAATCCCGAGCATGCGAAGAAGGCAGTGGACCTGGGGTTGGTTGACGAGGTCGTGGAATTGGAACAGGCCGTGGCACAAAGTGATCTCATCGTATTGGCCGTACCGGTTGACCTGATGAGTACCTTGTTGCCTCGCATATTAGACCTGGTGGACAGGCAGATTGTAATGGATGTGGGGTCCGCCAAAGCTCAACTACATGATGCAGTAAAAGATCATCCCAAGCGAGGGCGGTTTGTATCTACCCATCCTATGTGGGGTACTGAATATAGTGGTCCGGCCGCAGCCGTCAAAGGCGCTTTTGAAAACAAGGCCGTGGTCATCTGCAACGCCGGTGAATGTGATACAGATGCGCTTGACTGGGTAAAGGGGGCTTATAAGAAAATGGGTATGCGCTTATTGAGTATGAATGCCGGGGATCATGACCTGCATACAGCCTATATCAGTCATATTTCCCATATCACCTCTTTTGCGCTGGCCAATACTGTATTGGAAAAGGAAAGGGAAGAGGATGCCATTTTTGAATTGGCCTCCGGAGGTTTTGAAAGCACAGTACGGCTTGCTAAAAGTAATCCGGCTATGTGGGTACCGATCCTGATGCAAAATCGGGAGAATGTGCTTGATGTTTTGAATGAACATATTTCTCAGCTCCGCAAATTCAAAGCCTGTCTGGAAAAAGAGAATTATGAATATTTAACAGAATTGATTGAAAACGCGAATAAAATTAGAAAAATTATAAAATGACAAAATGAGACGTGAATTGTGAATTGTGAATCGTGAATAGTGAGTCGTCAGTCGTCAGTCGTGAGTGTTAACTAACGTCTCACGTCTCACGATTCACGTCTCACGCCTCACGCTCACGCCTCACAATTCACTAAATTTACACCATGCAAGCAACTCAAACCATGAAAGACAAATTACAATCCGCCTGGTCCAAGCGGCCTTTGATCATTTCCGGACCTTGCAGCGCTGAAACAGAAGAGCAGGTTTTGGCTACGGCACAGCGGCTGGCTGCCACCGGTAAGGTGGATATTCTCAGAGCCGGAATCTGGAAGCCCCGTACCAAGCCAGGTATGTTTGAAGGGATCGGTGCCAAAGGGCTACCCTGGCTGCAACAGGCAAAAAAAATAACCGGATTGCCAACCACCGTGGAGGTGGCCACCGGCAAACAGGTACAGGATGCATTGACCTTTGATGTGGATATGCTATGGATCGGTGCGCGTACAACCGTGAACCCCTTTAGTGTACAGGAAGTGGCGGATGCGCTACGGGGTGTTGATATCCCCGTGTTGATCAAGAACCCGATCAACCCGGATCTTGAATTATGGAGCGGGGCCGTGGAAAGGGTGGCCCGGGCCGGTGTTAAGCAAGTGGGATTGATCCACCGCGGTTTTTCCTCCTACGGGAATACCGAATACCGGAATGCCCCCATGTGGCATCTCGCGATCGAAATGAAAAGAAGAAACCCTGAGTTGTTGATCATTAATGATCCTTCCCATATCTGTGGACGCCGGGATATCTTGCTGGAAACGGTGCAGAAGGCAGTCAACCTCGACTTTGACGGTTTGATGATCGAAAGTCATATCGATCCTGATAATGCCTGGAGCGATGCCAAGCAACAGGTAACACCTGAAAAGCTGGCCGAAATGCTGGACAGTATCATCTGGAGAAAGGAAGATGTAAACTCAGAAGAGTTTCATGCGGCCCTGGAGAAATTGCGTCAACAGATCAACCATCTCGATGATGAGTTGATGCAGATACTCAGCCAACGGATGAAAATTGCGGAAAAGATCGGAGAGTATAAAAAGAACAACGACATCACGATTCTCCAAACTAACCGCTGGAATGAAATATTGGAGCGGGCCTTCAAACAAGGGGAGAAGATTGGCCTGAGTAATGAATTCATTACCCGGTATTTTGATGCAGTGCACATGGAAAGTATCAACCATCAGAACAGGATCATGAACAGTTGAATAAAATGAAGCACAAGAAGGTCAAAATAGGACAAGCACAGGTTGACTATCTTTTTGATAGTAACCTGACCTCGCTTTCCCGTATCACGGACAAGAAGTCGACCATTCTGGTCACCGATGAGCATCTTGTAAAGGCTCATCCGCAAAAGTTCAGTTCGTGGAAGACCATAGTGCTTAAACCCGGCGAGAAATACAAGACCCAATCCACCCTAGATGATATTGTTCACCAATTGATCGGATTGGAAGCCGACCGGAATACTACCCTGGTAGGAGTGGGAGGTGGCGTGGTGACGGATCTTACCGGATACCTGGCTTCAGTCTATATGCGTGGTATTCGGTTTGGTTTTGTACCCACCACCATACTCGCCATGGTAGATGCATCCATCGGAGGAAAAAATGGAGTGGATGTAGGTGTATATAAAAATATAGTTGGTACCATACGGCAACCTGCTTTTTTGCTCCATGATCATCGCTTGTTAACCAGCCTCCCCGAAAGCGAATGGATCAATGGGTTTGCCGAGATCATCAAACATGCCTGTATCCGTGATGCCGCGATGTTTCGTGAACTCGAACAACATTCGATCCCGTTTTTTCAACGGAATAAAAAAGCATTGTCAGATCTGATCAAACGTAATGTATTATTAAAGACCAAAGTGGTACAGATAGATGAATTGGAGAAAAACGAAAGACGATTATTGAATTTTGGTCACACCCTGGGGCATGCGCTGGAAAATCAATACGACCTCACGCATGGGCAAGCCGTGGCGATCGGGATGGTATTTGCGAGCCGGATATCCGAAAAGATCACTGGATTCCGTCATGCAGAGCGCGTAAGGAAATTAGTTGACAATTATCAATTACCTACAACGATCAGCTATGACCGTGATACCGTTTTTGAGGTGTTAAAAATGGATAAGAAAAGGGCAAGAAAGGATATGAATTATGTTTTGCTGGAAAAGATCGGAAAAGGCGTCGTTCATTCGCTACCGTTGGATTACCTTCGGAGCCATTTATAAACCTATCCAGCATGAATGTGATTATTCAACCATCCCGTTTATCCGGTACCGTGACCGCCAATGCATCAAAAAGCTCCATGCAAAGAGCCTGTGCGGCCGCCCTTCTTCACCCGGGTATTACTCTTTTAGCCAATCCCGGTAATAGCAATGATGACCTGGCCGCTATGGGAATCATTCAGCGCCTCGGTGCAAAAGTGGAACATAAAGGGCATTACCTCGAAATACAAGGCCTAAATAACCTCCACAATCCGGATATGGGTTCTGCCACTATTGATTGTGGTGAATCCGGCCTCAGCATCCGGATGTTCACCCCGATCGTTTCCCTGCTTGATGCGCCTGTAACAATTACTGGCTACGGAAGTTTGTTGACAAGACCAATGGATTTTTTTGATGAAATACTTCCTTTGCTGGATGTGTATGTTGAATCCAATGATGGGAAGTTGCCGTTGTTGATTCAAGGCCCTTTGCAACCGAAGGATATCCGGATCGATGGTTCTTTAAGTTCTCAATTTTTGACAGGTTTGCTGATGGCCTATTCTGTTTCGGCCCAAGAACAAGTGACGATCACGGTAGATGATCTGAAGAGCAAACCCTATATTGATCTCACCTTAGCCGTCATGAAGCAGTTTGGTATGCGTTTGCCGGAGAATGACCAGTATCATCGGTTTACCTTTTTCCCCAAACCCGATCACCAGTCACCCGGTACCATACACTACTTTGTAGAAGGCGATTGGAGCGGAGCCGCTTTTTTGTTGGTTGCCGGGGCGATAGCCGGGCCTGTATTGGTGGAAGGACTTTCACTTGACAGTACACAAGCGGACAAAGCGATCTACCAGGTGTTGCAAAAAGCCAATGCCCAATTGGTGTCTGAGGGCAAAGGTATAAGCATTGCTCCATCTGCCCTTACTGCATTTGAATTTGATGCCACAGACTGCCCCGATCTGTTCCCTCCCATGGTGGCCCTGGCCGCCTATGCCGAAGGGGAAAGCCGGATTCATGGTGTTCATCGCCTTACCCATAAAGAAAGTAACCGGGCCCTGGCGTTGAAAGAAGAATTTGGGAAAATGGGTATTCCCGTGGAATATGACAATGAAACCATGATCATCAAAGGCGGTGGTTCCCTGATGGGGTCTACCGTTCATTCACACCATGACCACCGCATTGCCATGGCTTGTGCAGTAGCCGGATTGAGGGCAAAAGGGGAAACCAAAATTGAAGCTGCCGGGGCGATAAATAAATCCTATCCCGATTTTTATCGACATTTACAATCATTAGGGGCAAATTTGGAGGTGACAAATCCTTTTACTTACAACCCCTGAATATCTATTCATCCTAATCCAACACGATGAACTCATTTGGCCGCCTGTTCCGGGTACAGATATTTGGAGAATCACACGGTGAGTGTGTGGGCATTACCATTGATGGGTGCCCGCCAGGCCTGGCTCTTTCCCCCGAGGATATGCTGCCTGACCTGGAACGTAGAAAGGGAGGCCAACAAAAAGGAACAACCCCGCGAAAGGAGGATGATTTCCCAAAAATTATGAGCGGCGTTTTTGAGGGAAAGACAACCGGATTTCCGATCACGATACTTTTTGACAATAAGAATATACGCAGCGAAGATTATCAGAAGCAAAGAAGCATACCACGCCCAGGTCATGCCGATTGGGTAGCCCACCAAAAATTTCATGGGTTTGAAGATTATCGGGGAGGTGGGCATTTTAGTGCCCGGCTGACTACCGGTTTGGTAGCAGCAGGAGCCATTGCCAAGAAACTCTTACCAACGATCAGCATAAATGCCTGGGTCAGCGAAATAGGTGGGGAAACCGATACGGAGAAGGGGTTACAAAAAGCCATTGACGCCAAAGATTCCGTAGGAGGAATCATTGAGTGCCGGGTGACAGGTATGCCGGTAGGGCTGGGTGAACCTTATTTCGATTCGGTGGAGTCCGTATTGGCGCATATGCTTTTTTCCATTCCTGCAGTAAAAGGGGTGGAGTTTGGTGCCGGCTTTAAAGCAGCCACCATGTTTGGCAGCGAACACAATGATGCGATCGAAGACAAAACAGGACGTACCCGTACGAATCATGCCGGTGGAATTGCAGGTGGTATCAGCAATGGGAATGACCTTATATTCAGGCTTGCGATCAAACCAACCGCCTCAACGCCCAAGGAACAGCAAAGTCTTAACTGGGATACAGATCAGGTTGAAAACTTTTCTGTAAAAGGACGCCACGATCTTTGCGTGGCCCTTCGTGCTCCGGTTATTGTGGAGGCCGTAACCGCTTTGGTACTCGTTGATTTTAATTTAGGAATCCGATAATTTGAATATTTGGTAATGAATTGTCAAATTTCCAAACTCTCATAATTTCAAATTCCGAAACTTCAGATCCATCACACCATACCTACCATCGTTAGTCCAGTAATAATGCCACCATTCCGTGGGCAGTGCAGTAAAGCCGTGTTTTTCCATGATCGACTTTAGTTTCTCCCTGTTCTTTAGTGTTGCATCGGGCAAGGACCGGAATGCGTGATGGGCCGTATCGGTGAAATTATCAAAAGCGGTTCCCATATCGAGTTCCTGCCCGGTGGCCAGTTGCAACAGGGTGAGGTCAACGGCAAGTCCCCGGTTATGCCCACTGCCTTTGGCTGGATTAGCCACATAGCGTTCATCCTTGATCAGGTCCCACATTTTCACGGTTACCGAATAAGGCCTGTATGCATCAAATATCTTTAGCCCAAGGCCTTCCTGTTTTAACTCCGATTGAATGGCCGCCAATGCCTTTGCCGGGAGCAACCGTAACCAGGTACTTTCTCCGGTAGGGTAGAGTTGGGTGCCGGTGAAATTATTGGTGGTGGCATAGCGCAGGTCAAGGACGATTTCGGGGATGGTGGTTTTCAAATCCACTAATTTCAACAACGAGTCCTTTGCAACCTGTTTATGGTATAGCTTCGTCTTTTTTAAAACAGGAAAGGCAGGTTTCTGCGCCCACGTGGTATCTGCGATCAACACCCCAAAAAGAAGTGCATACAAAAGGAAAAGGGTTCGCCTGTATTTGATTAACATATTCTATTTTTACTGCAACCATGATTTCTCAAACAAGATACAGATACTTCGTAAACGCCGCCTTCTGGAGCATGGGCATTTTTGGGGGAGTTTTTCTTTTCTCCTGTAATAATGCCACAATTCCC
Organism: Chitinophagaceae bacterium; assembly: GCA_041752135.1. Lineage (GTDB taxonomy): Bacteria > Bacteroidota > Bacteroidia > Chitinophagales > Chitinophagaceae > Pollutibacter. The sequence continues at coordinate 34,807 of JBGSHT010000070.1, forward strand.
AAAGAGGAAAAAGTGGAAACAGCCGAGGAAATAGATGCCAGGGCCGGCGCACTCATATCTGACTATGTGGATAAAGCACTTTCCGACAGTGGTAAGGTCAATGGGACTTTCTGGCTAGGGCAACCGCAATTGGTCAAGGCAATTTATGAACGGAGAGGGTTTACAACACAATGGAGCGAGAAGGATAGTTTATTTCCAGTCGGGGATAGCCTTATCGCCTTTATACGCCATGGAAGGAATTATGGCCTTTTCCCGGAGAACTATCATTTTTCCGTGTTAGATTCTTTGCGTAGGAGAATTGGAACCTTAGGAGGGAAATTGGACGCGGTCACCTGGGGGGAGACAGATATTTTGCTTACCGATGCTTTTGCCCAGGTACTTCATGATATCAAGATGGGCAGGTTACCGGCAGACAGCATAACCGGACGGACAGACTCTACATTTTCCGAAGCGATCCTGACCGACCAATTCGATTTTATGCTGCGGGGAAAGTCACTCTCTACGATTGTATCGCAATTGGAGCCCCGGCACACAGGATATAAGATGATCAAAGAAGCCATTCCGGCCTTTCTTGCATCCGCCCGTTTTGACAAGGAATGGACCAAAGTGCCCTTTCCCGTAAAGGACTCGGTGCTATATCGGGAAAAATTATTCAAACGACTACAGGAAGAAGGGTTGATCCCCGATTCACTCACTGTACCCGACCGGGCTTTGATGAGTAGTGCACTCAAATCCTTTCAAAAGGCCAACGGGTTGACCGATGATGGACGAATCGGTGCCCAGACCGCTCAACGACTCAACAGTTCCGACCAGGACCGCTTTTTTCAACTGGCGATCACACTTGACCGATATAAACTATTACCCCCGGAAATGCCGGAGAAATACCTTTGGGTGAATATTCCAGCCTATCAGTTAAGTCTTGTGGATAAGCAGGAGGTAGTTCTCCAATCAAGGGTCGTGGTAGGAAAGCCCATTACCCGTACACCGGTGTTGACCAGCGCGATCTCCCAGATGATCACCTATCCCCAGTGGACGATTCCAACCAGTATCATTGTCAAGGAGATATTACCAGGCCTTAAAAGAGATCCCGGTTACCTGGCCAAAAAAGGTTATTCGCTCATCAATAGCGATGGGGAGGAAGTGGATCCTTATTTGGTGGATTGGAGCAAATACAGCAAAGGGATCCCCTACAAGGTTGTTCAGGGCTCGGGCGATGACAATGCCCTGGGGATTCTAAAATTCAATTTCAATAACAAATATTCCGTTTACCTGCACGATACCAACCAACGCTATTTCTTTAGTCGGGCAGAGCGGGCCTTGAGCCATGGATGTGTAAGGGTTCAATCCTGGAAGGAACTGGCTGATTTTATCCTGCGGAATGACAGTACGCAGGCAGTGGAAAAGAACAACCGCAATTTTCTGCCCCACGATTCTCTGTCTAAGTGGCTCATTAACAAGGAAAAACACACCATTGCGATCCGGAATCGGATACCCGTTTTCATCCGGTATTTCAGTTGTGAGGCAAAAGATGGGAAGCTTGTCTTTTACGATGATATTTACCAGGAGGATGCCTTGCTGAAAAAGCATTATATTTCGGCAAAGAATTGATGCATGGCAATTCAAAAGTCGCTGTTGATCATACTTTTATGGGTTTTGGGGGCCTCCGTTGCCCGGGCGCATGATACCGACAGCCTACCGGCAAAAAAGAAATTCTATTATGGTACGGCGAGTTATTATGCCGACAAGTTTGAGGGCCGGAAAACAGCCTACGGGGAGATTTTCAGTCAAAAGAAAATGACCGCAGCCTGCAATGTCCTACCCCTGGGCACCTGGATCAAGGTGACCAACCTGAGAAATGGCAAATCGGTGATCGTAAAGACCAATGACCGGCTTCATCCCCGAATGACCCGGATCGTTGACCTGAGCCGAACGGCGGCCCAGCAACTCGGTTATATCCGGTCGGGGCTGACCCGTGTAAAGGTGGAGGTATATGGGAAAAAGAAACCCAAAAATACCTGAATCTTAAATGATTATTTTATTTTAGGATGTAATACATACCTGTTATTTTTGCCCCTACAATTTAAACTGCCAGCATTATGAAGAAAATAACTGCTCTGCTTATTGCTCTTTATTTTTTGGTTCCTGCCACACAAGCGCAAGAGGAGTATACAAGGCCTTCCCAGTTAGGTGTCAGTTTCTTTTTAAATGACTACACTACAGCCAGCCGTATCCGCTCCAGCTCTTTGGCCTCGGTACTGAGAGACAAGCAATGGGCGAAACCGGGCAATATGAGTCCGGGGATTGCGGTGCATTATTTCAAAGGCCTGAAACCCCATGTCGATTTCGCAGGAACGCTTGCTTTTTCCGGCGATGAGGATGCGCTTCCCAGCACAACAAGTAATAGTACTGCCGGTCTTCTTTTGGAAGGCGACGCTTCTCTTCAATTCAAAATGTTCACCGACCGTTATTGGGTTCAACCCTATCTTTCTGCGGGTATCGGTGCCCAGAAGTACAAAAAATATTATGGCGCCTTTGTTCCCATTGGAACAGGTTTGAAGTTTAATTTCTTTGGGGAAGCCGATGTTATCCTCGCTGCCCAGTACCGTGTTCCGGTGACCACCGAAACCTCCCGGTACCGCTTTTTCTACAGCTTTGGTGTAGCCGGTAATATTGGTAAACGCAAAGAGGCGAAGGTCATTCCTCCGCCGCCTCCACCGGTAGTAGATACCGATGGTGACGGGATTACAGATGATAAGGACAAATGCCCAACAGTTGCCGGTACGCTTAAGTACGATGGTTGCCCGGTTCCGGATACCGATAAGGATGGCATCAATGATGACAATGATAAATGTCCTGAGGTTCCCGGTATCGCCCGCTACAATGGTTGTCCTGTACCCGATACTGACCGCGATGGTATCAACGATGAAGAAGATAAGTGTAAAGACAAACCCGGTGTAGCACGCTATGAAGGTTGCCCTGTGCCTGATACCGATGGCGATGGCATCAATGACGAAGAAGATAAATGCCCGACCGTCCCCGGTGTAGCCGAACAACAAGGCTGCCCCGCTATTTCCCAGGATGTGATCCAGAAGGTTGAATTTGCCGCCAAGAATATCTATTTCACCACAGGTAGCGCCAAGTTGCAAAGCAAATCCTTCAAGCCTCTGACCGAAGTTGTAACTATCATGCAGGAAAACAAAGACCTCCTGTTGGATATCAGCGGCCATACCGATAATACCGGTAATGCCGCCCGTAACCAGGCCCTGAGCGAAACACGCGCCACAGCCGTGAAAGCCTGGTTGGTCAGCAAAGGCATCGACGCCTCCCGTATCACTGCCGCCGGTTTTGGCCAGGATAAACCTGTTGCCGATAACAAAACCGAAGCTGGTCGTAAGCTGAACAGGAGAGTGGAGTTGAAGGTGGGGTATTGATTGGATGACGGATGACGGAGGACAGATGACAGATGTCGGATGTTGGATGTTGGATGTCGGATGTCGGTAGTTAGAACTTTATAGTTTGAGATTAAATAAAAGAAAGGGGCTTGAAGAAATTCAAGCCCCTTTCTTTTTATTATTATTACCTCTAAATCTTACTCACTTTCATCCAACATCCGTCATCCGTCATCCGTCATCCAACCTCCAACTACTTACTCCTGATCGCCTCCACCGGATCCATTCTCGAAGCCTGTGATGCGGGAATGATACCCGCCAGAATACCGATGATGAAACAGATGACCACAGCCACGATCATATTTGAAGTTGACAGGTAAATAGGGAAATTAAAGACATTGGTGAGGATCTTGGTCAGGCCAAATACAAGAAGTAACCCGATCGCACCGCCTACCAGACACAGGAAGGCTGCTTCCAACAAGAATTCCGTGAGTATGATCCTGCTTTTAGCCCCTAAAGCCTTTTTCAGCCCGATCTGGCTGGTTCTTTCCTTGACGGTAACAAACATGATGTTCGCCACACCAAACAGCCCTACGATCAGGCTAATGCCGCCAATGATGGCCCCGCCCAGATTGATCCCGGAAAAGGCCTCGCTAAAGGCCGTGCTCCAGTCGTTCACATCATTGAGCGAAAAATCGTCCTCCTGGGTGGGTTTCAATTTATGAATGGCCCGCATGCTGCCCCGGAGGTCTTCCTTCAATGCCGTACTGGGAATGTTTTCCTTTCCTTGTACCAAGATCAGGGGGGAAGCATTTCTTTCATTCATAATATTGCGGCCAAACTTGTAGGGCATCACGAGGCTCTGGTCAAACTGCCATCCTCCCAGCATCTGGTTTCCTTGTTTTTTAATAACGCCGATCACGGTGATCTTTTTGCCTTTGGCAATGATCTGTTTTCCGACGGCTCTTTCAGGGTTGACAAATAATTGCTCCGCCACTTCATTCCCGATCAGGCCGGCATTGCTTCCCCGCTCAAATTCACTGGCTGAAAAATAGCGGCCAAACCGAACTTCGATCGGTTGGATATCGTCAAATTCTTCACTGAAACCATAGAGAATTACATTGGAAAGTATATTATCGGAATACTCCAGGTTAGCGTTGGAATTGATTATGAAGGCCGCATGGCTCGCGGTGTGCGTCCTGTCCTTGATCTGTTTGACCTCATCATATTTAGGCAGTGGCCTTTTGATATATTTCCACCAAGGGTAGTCAGGGCCACCACCCTGGCTATAATCCCATTTATCCAGATAGATGGTATTGGTACCAAATGACTGGATCTCGTTTTGGATATTCTTTTCCAGACTTCCCAAGGTGGCCATCACACCAATGATACAGAAGATGCCGATGGTTACCCCGAATAGGGATAGAAAAGTGCGGAGCTTGTTTTTCCACAACTCCAGGGCAGCCATTTTGAAGCTGCTAAAGATGATCTCGATTGTGCGGAGCATAGACAAAAGTAGCCCCAATTTGGTATTTTTTCCATGAATTATGACCGGAGGTCAATTACCTTTGCGGCTTGATATGAAATACGCGAACGAGATCAACCGAAGAAGGACATTTGCCATTATCAGCCACCCCGATGCGGGTAAGACCACCCTGACCGAAAAATTTCTCCTTTTTGGGGGGGCCATCCAGGTCGCCGGGGCCGTTAAGAGCAACAAGATCAAGAAGCACGCTACCTCCGACTTTATGGAGATCGAGCGTCAACGGGGTATCTCGGTTGCTACCTCGGTGATGAGTTTTGAATACCAGGGAATTCTCATTAACCTGTTGGATACGCCCGGTCACAAGGATTTTGCGGAAGATACTTACCGGACCCTTACGGCTGTCGACAGTGTCATTCTCGTAGTCGACAGTGTAAACGGGGTGGAGGACCAGACCCGCCGATTGATGGAGGTGTGCCGGATGAGGGATACCCCGGTGATCGTTTTCATTAATAAAATGGACCGGGATGGTAAAAACCGGTTTGACCTGTTGGAAGAAATTGAAAAGGAGCTTTCCATTCATTTACACCCCATGACCTGGCCGATCAACAGCGGTAAGGATTTTAAAGGCGTATATAATTTACATGACAAGAATTTGCGTTTGTTTACCGCCAACACCAAGGCAGCTGAGGAGGATATAATTGCCATCCAGGACCTGGCAGAACCTGTAGTAAATGAAAAATTGGGGGAGAAAGATGCGGCCTTGCTCCGGGAGGATGTAGAACTGGTGGATGGGGTTCATGGTGAATTGGTCGTGAGTGAATACCAGGCCGGGAAAGTTGCGCCTGTTTTCTTTGGTAGCGCCATTAATAATTTTGGTGTCAAGGAAATGCTCGACACCTTTATTCGGATAGCTCCCATTCCCAGAAGCCGGGAGACCTCAGTACGAAAGGTGGAGGTAGGGGAAGATAAATTAAGTGGCTTTGTATTCAAAATCCACGCCAACCTTGATCCCAAGCACCGGGACCGTATCGCCTTTTTTCGGGTATGCTCCGGAAAATTTGAGCGGAATAAATATTATCACCACGTCAGGCTCGACAAGGATGTCCGTTTCAGCAATCCCTATACCTTTCTGGCGCGGGATAAGAGTATTGTGGATGATGCCTTTCCCGGTGATGTGGTCGGTCTTTTTGATACCGGGAATTTCAAGATAGGGGACACCCTTACCGAAGGAGAAGATTTCTATTTTACCGGGATACCTACCTTTTCTCCCGAGATATTCAAAGAGGTGGTCAATAAAGACCCCATGAAGACCAAACAACTTGAAAAGGGTTTGATGCAATTGACCGATGAAGGGGTGGCCCAATTGTTCACCCAGTTTGGTGGAAATAAAAAGATCATTGGATGTGTAGGTGAACTGCAATTTGAGGTTATCCAATACCGCCTCCTGCAAGAATATGGCGCTTCGGTGGAGTTTCGCACGCTACCGTTTTACAAAGCCTGCTGGATCACCTCAGCCGATGCAAAAAAGCTGGAAGATTTTACGCGGTTTAAAACCAATAATATCGCCGAAGACAAAGACGGGCACCTGGTTTATCTGGCGCAAAGTGAATGGTTCCTCAATACAGAAAGGACAAACAACCCTGATATCGTGTTTCACTTTACCAGTGAAGTACACAAGGAGGGAGTCTAAATGCCTGTGTAATTGTGCGGTGTGATGGCGCGTAATTCCTTTTTTACATTTTCCGCCACTTTTAATCCGTCAATGAATTTCCGGATACTGTCCTTGTTGATCTTATGATTGCCACGGGTTAATTCCTTAAGGGCCTCATAGGGCTTGGGGAAATTCTCCCGACGCAAGACTGTCTGGATCGCTTCGGCCACAACTGCCCAGTTATTATCCAGGTCCTGGTAAATGGCCTCATCATTTACAATTAATTTTCCCAATCCTTTCTCTATTGATCGAATGGCCAGCAAGGTATGCGCCAGTGGGAGGCCTATGTTTCGAAGTACGGTAGAATCAGTGAGGTCACGTTGTAAACGCGATATGGGGAGTTTGGCTGAAAGGTGTTCAAACAAGGCATTTGCTATACCCAGGTTCCCTTCGGCATTCTCAAAATCAATGGGATTGACCTTGTGTGGCATGGCAGAGGAACCGATCTCACCGGCTTTTACTTTTTGACGGAAATACTCCATGGAGATATAGGTCCAAAAATCTCGGCATAGATCCATCAGGATCGTATTGATCCGTTTGATCGCGTCAAAATGAGCAGCCAGGTTATCATAGTGCTCGATCTGGGTTGTGTGTTGCTGTCTTGTCAGTTCCAGTTTTTTCTCCACGAATTCATTCGCCAGTTTTATCCAATCCACTTTTGGGTAGGCGACATGGTGGGCATTCATATTTCCGGTAGCGCCACCAAATTTGGCACTGAATGGAATGCCGATCACCTGTTCGATCTGTCGTTCGATGCGTTCGATAAATACCTGGATCTCTTTTCCCAGGCGGGTGGGACTGGCTGGTTGTCCATGTGTATGAGCCAGCATGGGGATATCCTTCCAATCGGCAGCCAATAACTTGAATTGATTGTTCAGGTTGAGCAGGGAAGGGAGGTATTCGTATTCGAGGGCATGTTTCCAACTCAGCGGGATCGCGGTGTTATTGATATCCTGTGAGGTAAGGCCAAAATGGACCCATTCCTTTTCTTTTCCGGCCCCGGCCTTTTCCATTTCCTGTTTGATAAAATACTCCACCGCCTTTACATCATGGTTGGTGGTATATTCGATCTGTTTGATCTCCTGTGCGTCTTCCAGGCCAAAATCCTCCTGAAGTTTTCGCAGGGATTTGACCACTTTGGAGGTCAGTTTGAAGAATTTCTTATCCGCCAGGAACAACAGGTATTCCACTTCCACCCATACCCGGTATTTCATCAGGGCATATTCAGAGAAATACTCATCCAGGTGCTGAACCTGTTTACGGTACCGGCCATCAATGGCAGATAAGGCGGTCAGGGGGGTCAATTCCATATTTTGTTTTTATAAGCGGTCCCTATTGTTACCTTTGCTGCCGCAAAAATAGCTCAATTGGCAGAGAAGATAAAAGTTGGTATTGTCAGTTATCTCAACACCCGCCCCCTGATCTATGGCTTGCGCCAGGAACCCATGGCCAGTCAGATCGAATTGTGGGAGGATACCCCGGCTCGCCTGGCAGATATGCTGGTCAATGGAGAGATCGACCTGGGACTCGTTCCGGTCGCAACCATTCCCCACCTGCCTACCTATCAGGTGGTTGGCGACTATTGTATCGGTACCGAAGGAGAAGTGGCCTCTGTTTGCCTGTTTAGTGAGGTTCCCCTGGAACAGATCGAGACCGTTTACCTCGATTACCAAAGCCGAAGCTCCGTGGCCCTGCTCAAATGGATCATGCAGGAATACTGGGGCATTAAACCCCGCCTGATCGATGCGGAGAACGAGGATTTCAGGGCCGAGATCAAGGGTACATCCGCGGGGCTGGTCATTGGTGACCGGGCATTCGAACAGCGAAAAATATCCAACTTTATCTACGACCTCGGTTCCGAATGGAAAAAAATTACCGGCTTACCCTTTGTCTTTGCCGCCTGGGTAAGTGTGAAACCACTTCCAGAAGCATTTATACATGACTTTAACAAGGCCAATGCCGTCGGTTTAAATGCGTTGGATGATATACTAAAGGATATCCCGTATGACCTGTATGATCTTCGAAAGTACTATACCATTCATGTGAGTTACCCATTGAATGAATCCAAGCGAAAAGGGATGGAGAAATTTCTGCAGGTGATTGGCGGGTAATTTTGTTCTATATGAGCACCCAACCCGTAGGGAACAGGTCTTCTGTATCAGAAGGACCCTGATCAAACCAGCGCTTTGGCGCGATCACCGTTTTATTTTCCTGTGACCCCATCCAGGCAGCCCACCAGCTAAAACTGCTGTTAGCTATGATATTGTGGCGGCAGCATTGCATCAGATAAAAATCTTCATAATGGGTTTTTGCCATTTCACCAGAAACAATGACGGCATTTTCTATTTTTAGTTCCTGCCGAACCCATTCCATATCATCGGAGAAAATATAGAAGGTAAGCCCATCAAATTGGCTTTTGAGTCTGGCTATGGCAGCCGTATAATATTCGGCGGTGCACAATCCATGGTATTCCAGAAAACCCGGTTTGGTATAATCCGTTCGGCGGATATGAACCGAGACGGCGTTTTCTGTTTTTATTTTTTCCCCCAGGCTTGCCACTTTTTCAATCTTTTCAGCCGGTAGCGCGAGTTCGGTTAGCAAGGTATCCCGTATGGAAGCAAAATATTTTGGGCTTTGAAAATTTCCCTTTAGATAACAGGATGGCCCGATCTGTTGAAAGGAGGGGTCGTAATGGAAATGCCTTTCGCGATGATAGGTTCGCCATCGTTTTGGACGCAGGTATTGTAATGCCTTGGCCGTATTGGTGGCGGGTTTCAGCCGGTTGATCTCCTCTTCCTCTGCCAATTGAAACCGGGCAGGGAAGTTTCCTAATTCCAGTTTTCGGAGATCATATCCCGCAAAATCCCGTGTATCAAGTTTCAATTCCACCGCATGCCGCAGGCTTAAATAACGGCCGGCCGCATACTGGAAAAACTGGTTACCCATTCCGCCAATGATGTGGGAGATGATCATTAATAATAGGGGGTCTAAATCTGTTATTGCTTTCTAAACCAAAAACACCCGCAGGGAAACTTTTGTTTTTGTATCAATTCATTATCTGCATTTTCAACCAAATTACCATGATCAGGAATAAGTGTGAAATTCATAAGTGTACAATTCTTGAAATACCCCAATACCTGATCCTTGGAGTAAAGCCTTTGTCCGTTAAATTCGATTCGTCCATCACCTAAGGGTGCAACAAAAAGAATATCGCCTCCTTTTCGAGCAACCCGAATCAATTCATTGATGGCCTTTAGGTCAGCTTTGGGGTCAATGGGGTCGCCATATCTCCCTAATCCTATATGTTCAATTGTATGCATACAGGAAATGGAAGGTATTGATTCTGTTTCAAATGACAGGTTGGTAAGATCAGCAAATCCTGATTGATAATTAGAAAGGTCGATTTCGGCTACCCGATAGTCATAGAACTTAATAGGCAAAAATGCAGAAGCTATAGTGCTAAAAGATAGGATGGATGAAATATCGACATGGTATTCCGGACGTGTTTGAGCAAGTACTCTCGCTGCCCACGCTGGGTGAAGTACATAATGCCTGTCGAATGGAGTGGTTTTAACACGATCGGTTAGGCATGGATAGATTTCAGCGAATTTCATTCTTAGCCTTCCGTCATTCTGTTTTTTAAATTGACGGTATTCGCCAAGAAATTTAAAAAAATATAGAATTCTTTTTGGGAACCGGACAAGAATGTCTTTTCCTAGAATGGTGAAATATCGTTTTAAATACATGTTCCTATCTTGACAGCTTTACATAAATATCACCAAATCCTGTTTTTATGAACTCATCCGTTGATACATGTTGGATAAATGAGTCGAAGGGTATAAATTTATCCAATTCATACACCATTCCTTCTCCAACAGAATAATTAAATAAATAATCAGGGCTTAAGGATTGACAAAGTTGTAAGCATTCGGCGAGCTTTTGATTTTGCTCAGGAACCGTATACTCAAATGATATCACAGGAATTGGTTGGTGAAGTCCTTTTAATACTTCAACTTCATATCCTTCTACATCTATCTTACAAAACTGGGGCAACCCAAATTTCTCAATTAGCTTGTCGAGGGTAGTGATTTTGACTTTTTCTTTTTTCTCCCAATTATGGTGTTTGAATCGTGACTGTTTAACACTTTCGATCCAATCCTCCGCCATGGATGAAATAGTACTGTAATCCGCAATGTATAAATCCTTTTCTGATTCTTCTGCACCCAAGCCCATTCCCACTACTTCGATGCGATTCCCAAATTTTTTATGTAGGGTCTCAATGCAATTTTTTTGGGGTTCAACTGCCACTACTTTTGCTCCAATTGCCAGCAATACATTAACGCGGTTTCCAACATTTGCCCCTACATCATAAACAAGTTGTCCTTTTCCGACAATATTTGAATAAAACGCTAATCGCGGTTGGAAGTGTTTTTCGTCTTCCTTCTGATTTCTCTTTTCTAATTGTTTGAACTTGTACTCAGTATAAACCTTATAAAGGCCTATTGCTTTAAGGATACTTATGATTGTTTTCTTCATATAATTGTTCATTTCCACGTCCTTACAGACATGGGATTGCTGTGGTAACCAAGGCGCCACTATTGTCCACAGTGACCCTCCAACAATTACCATTGGGGGACTTCATGATTATTCCAGAACCAATTTGGTCAATATTTACATCTCCGGTAAAGACATGTAACCTGGATCTTGGAGTGCCTCCATTACTCATACCAATGCCTACAAAGTTATTTAGTTTGGTGGCAACCAATGAATGGGTAAATGTATTCTGGTTAAAAATAGAGAAATTACCAACCCCACCAGCAGTATTTGTCGTTCCGCCTACAATAAGGGTAAATTGAGTGTTGGACGGATTGTTTTTTAAGCCAATGGAAGCATGCCAGTCATCTTCCGATTCAAAAAAAGCAACACTTCCACCCGGTCCAACATTTGAGGGCTGTTGACGAATATGCAATGGGTACTGAATATGGGCATCCAATCCAATGCCGATCTTTCCAACAGAAGAATGGATTCCATTAGCGTCTGGAATCCAATAAGAGCCCGCAGTATTTGTTATGGTATTGCCAGTAATACTTATTCCGTTTCCTGCAATCAGATTGTGAGATATCGTATTGCCAGTTACATTGATGCCTGTTCCACCAACAAGATTATGCGAAACCGTATTCCCTGTTATATTAATTCCAGTTCCTCCTACAAGGTTATGCGCGATCGTATTTCCTGTAATATTAATTCCACTTCCGGCGAGATAATTGGCATTGATGATATTCCCATTGCTGATGGAGATGGCATTCCCGGCTACCAGATTGGTGCGTTGAGCGTAAAGAGCATAAGGCACGCTTAATAATTGGGTGGTTCCTTGAACCTGATAGTTGTTTGTGCCATCGGCTGAGATCTCCACCTGCAAAAATTTACTTCCGCTGCCCCAGCTTATCGTATTAAATGTGCCACTCACAACGGTTCCTGTTCCAATAGACAGGGTGAACAAGCCAAAATTATTGGTGGTGGTAGCATGCGTTTCTTGATAGATGAGCGTGCCGTTCACAGATCCATCAAGTATCGAGAACCGGACATTCACATTCTGTGTTGGAATGATCAACCCTGTAGCCGTTCTGGCGACCGCCTGATAGTTAAGCGCCTGAGGCACTTGTTGCGCGAGCAAGTTTGTAATGGTCAGGATGGTAACAAACAACGATAAGATTTTCTTTGTCATCGTATTATTTTTATAAGAGGTGATGGTTAGGTTTAATTTTGTTTAATGATCTTCAGGGTTTTGAATTCTCCCCCACAGCCAGGCAGCAGTCGAATGATATACATACCGGATGCTAGTTTTCTCAGGTCTATGTAATTATTGAAAAACCGGGTATTGCTGACCAACTTGCCATCGGCCGCATAGATCTGATAACTGGTGATCCAGTCATGGCGACCAACAAGCCGTATATAATCGGTCGTGGGATTGGGAAAATATTGAAAAGTATTGTTGATAATATCACAGGCGGCATCAGCCACTTTTACCGAAGGCTGTAATAGTCCCTGCGTGACCTGGTTATTGCCACCGGCGATGGTGGTGATCGAAATTTCGCCAATGGAATATTCAATTTGATAGTCCGTTGTTACCAACGTGGCTCCGGTCGAATTAACTACAGATTGCCCCCTGACGACCCCCATGGAACAAAGCAAACAAATTAAATAAAATCCTCTTTTATTAATTTTCATAAAATGGGTTTTGGTAAAAATAGCAAAAATGGGCATGGGCAAAGAGTTGGGGGGATGAATTTTTCAGGGAATTAATTTGTCTTTTACGTCCTTTAAAAAGGCCCTGATGCGATCAGCCACCATCGTCCAGAAAATGGAACGATCATAGGCATTATAAACCCCTTTTTCCTTCCTGGCCTTGAGATAGATCCGCTTTGTTTGAAAATACAGGTAATAGGGATTGATGCGTCTGTAATGGACATGAGTTGTGTTCTGGCTGTGGACCCGGTATTTGATCACCGGACGGTCAATCTTTTCGATGGCATATCCATCCGCCAACAGGGTTAACCAGAGGGGGTAATCCTCAACCGCATACTCGGGTAATTGCTGGCTGGTATCATACCCATATTGCTTCATGATATCCGTACGGATCATGACCGTGGAATGAGTGATACAATTCTCCCATTTCATCACCCGCCGGATGTCTTTGCCAGAAATGGTCCTTTCATCCATGTCCCAGGCTTTCGCAGGGGCACCTGTTTCATCGATCGGTAAGGGTTTACCCGCCACAACAGCGGATCCGGGATGGCTCTCCAACCATTCTTTTTGCCAGGCCAACCGCTCCGGTAGCGATATGTCATCCGCATGCATGATACAGAGTAGGGGGGCCTGCACCAGGGCAATGCCTGTATTCATAGCTGCGATCACGCCTTTATTGACCTCATGTTTTTTATAAACGATTCGGGAGTCTGTATAAGAACGAATAATAGCCTCACTCTCATCGGTGGAGCAATCATTGACAATGATGAATTCAAGATCAGTATGCGTCTGGCCCAGGATACTGTCCATAGCCTCCCGTAGAAATTTACCCGCATTGAATACGGGCATGATCACCGATATGGATGGAGTATTGGCCATGGGTTAGCGGACAAATACCGTTTTCATGAAAAATCCTTTCAACGTATACCATTGGGACTTGATCAAATAGCGGCCTTTGGCCGGGGTACCCGCCAGCAGAAACTTCAAACCGATCAGCCAGGATACCTTCCATTTGATGATATATTCCAGCCCTTTGGTGATGAGTCCCCAGATCCCCTTTTCAGCCTTTACCCGGATCTTTTCTTCGTTACCGGTCTTCATGTATAGTTTTCGAAAATTATCCGGCTGCAAACGCTCGGCATCAATGTTATGATAAACCACGGCAGCCGGAACATACCAGATATCCTGGCTGAATTGGCGTACCCGAAAATTTATAGCCTTGTCATCGCTCCGGAAATGCAGGTCGGTATTGAATCCTCCTGCTTTTTCCAGTATTGCCTTGCGATAACTCATATTGCACCCGGCCGGATATTTCATCTGCCGGTCATACTTCCTTAGCTGATCGCCATGGTCCTGCCCCGCCACAAACCCATACAGGTAATGGCTCATCCAAACCGGTTCTCCTCCATCGGGATATTTAGGCAATACTTTCCCTCCGGCACCTACGGCCTCCGGGTGGTCCTCAAAAAATTGAAGCAGGGCACTGGCAAATTCCGGAGTCGCCTCTGCATCGTCATCGATATAGGTAATGATTTCCGAGCCGGCTTCCCGGAAGCCGCGGTTCCGGGCATGGGAGAGTCCCTTGTTTTCCTCATAAAAATAGCGGATCACCGTATTAGGGTTTTGCGCGATCACTTCCTGCACAATTCGGGCTGTCTGGTCGGTACTCCGGTTGTCGATAACCAACACCTCATAAAGTGCTTTATCCAGTTCCTGCCTGATCAGGGACTCCAGGGCCGCCCGAATAAACCTGTCGCGGTTATACGTACAGATCACGATCGATATGCTGGGATGAGTGGCGGCCATGTAAAGAGGGCTTGAAAATCATTGCAAAATAAAGCTATTGGGCTCAATATTCCCCCCGGGAATTTATTAAGTTTGAGCCCCGGATATACCCGTCTATGGCTTCTCCCGTCTACCTACTTCTTCAGATCAAACGCTACACGGAACAGGTGTTGATGTGGCCTTTTGTGGCCTATGGAAGGATCCGGGCCTCCCGGGAGCCATCTGTAAGGGACTACGATCTGGTTTGCTTTTTCCCGGGCTATGCCCTTGGCGGGGCCGAAAAGGTGCACGCCGATGTAGTGGCTTGCTTTCCGGAAAAGCAGGTATTGATCTATTTCACTCGCCGTTCGGCCAATGACAAAATGCTGCACCTTTTTCAACGGGAAGGGGTCACCATACGCGATATCAGCGCATGGACAGACAATAAATTCAAATACTGGCAGAACTTTATCTGGCGGGGTATCTGTGCCGGACTGATCGCGCGCCAGAAAAACAGACCCGTGGTCTTTTCCGGGCAATGCAATTTTGGATACAAAGTATTGCCCCATTTGCCTAAGGGTATTCGAAAGGTGGAACTGATCCATGTGGCGGAGAAAAAATTCTCCTGGATCACCTTTCCTTTTATCGGTTTGATCGATCAACGTGTCATGATATCGGACATCATTATTCAACGGGCCCTGGATTTCTACCGATCCATCGGCGTTCCATCAAAATATGATCACCGAATCCAAAAGATCATCAACTATACAGAACTGCCTTCGGATATACCGGTGCGTACCTATGCCAATCCACTAAAAGTGTACTATGCCGGGCGAGGTGGGTATCCAAAAAGGCTGTATCTCCTGATGGAGGTAGTCCGGAAGATCAGGCAACTGAATTTACCCATCGAATTTCATTTTGCCGGCAGTATCGCGGACGAAATTCCGGCTGACCTGGAAAAGCAGATTCACTTTCATGGTGAGTTGCAGGGGGGAGAGGCCATGCGTGCCCTGCACCAACAAATGGATATATTGTTCATGTCCTCCGCCTCCGAAGCTTTCCCGATGTTGATTATGGAGGCTATGGCCAATGGGGTGGTGGTAATATCCACCAATGTAGGTGGTATCCCCGAACATATCCATAATGGTATAAATGGACTGTTGGTCACTGTATCCGAAGAACCTGCGATAGTAGACGAAATGGTGAAAGCCCTTCAGGGACTTTGCCAGGATAAAGAAAAAATAAAACGGCTTGCCGAAGCAAGCCGTCAATATGCGCTAAACTATTTTGGCAAAAAGCCTTTCTGCGAAGGGTATCGCGAGGCCTTATTTGGAAAATGATCAGGCTGTTTTTTTACTTCTCCTCCATAACATAAACGCGCCCAGGATCAACAACACATACACAAAAATACTCGACCAGAGTACCAGGGTATTTCCCAGCCGATATGAATCCGGGTCAAAATGAAATTTGATCGTATGCTTCCCGGCGGGAACGGAAAGTCCACGCAGGGCATAGTTGACCTTGATGATCTCTATTGGTTTATCATCAATGGTAGCCTTCCATCCACCAGGGTAATAGATCTCGCTAAAGACCGCAAATTGAGGGGTGGCCGCATTGAATTCATACGTGATGTCATCGTTTCGGTTCTCCACCAGGCGAATGGATGCAGTCGAATCCATTTGCGGAGCTGCAGTGATCAGGTTTTTAAATTTCTCCTGTACAATGGCTGTATCCCGCAGGTTGATGCTGTCCATGGCCTTCATTTCTTCTTTGCCATCTTTTACATACAGGATATGATTGACCAACCAGGCAGGGCCAAAGGCGGCTGAATTGATCTGCGGAATGGGCTTTCCATCCTGCGGATTGGCTACAATAAAATACTTTGTATTCAGCATATTGAAGGCCTGCATATTTCCTTTGGACAATTGTTGTTCATACAGGTCCTGGAAAATCGCGAGTTTGGCCGGATGGTACCCACCGATCGTATTGTGATAATAGGAGGGAAGTGATTCATCAAAGGGAGGAACGGTCTGGTTAAAGACCCGGTAATACCCCGTATCCTGTTTGATCTGTGCATCGGCCTGGGTCATGGCAAACGTGTTCTCATAAGTGGATTCATCCACATATGATTCTCTGTCCAAATACCGGTTAGCAATGCCCAACAGATCGAGTGAACTGATGACGGTGAGCGAGGCAAGGGCCAGTCCGGATTTGATCTTTCCCTGTACAAATAACCAGATCAACAAAAAGGAAAGACCAATGAGCACGGTATTCCGTAACATGTCTTTCAGATACATGGATTTTCTGTCCTCCTGGATCGCATCGACAAAACCGGAGGCAAATTGTTGCGCCTGCATTTGTGCTTCAGGACCGGGTTGTTGTCCACTCCGCATGGCCTGTTGCAACATCATATTCGAAAAGTTCTCACGAAGCCCCGCATCCGAGTTTCCACTAAAAGAGGCAGTGGCATAAAAGGCAAGGAGTACAGCGATAAGCGCCCCGGTAGCTATACCGGCGCGTTTTAAAATTTTGATCCATTCCGCTTTTTCCCGCTTGCTAAAAAAAATCTCCTGCAAGGTAAAGGCAGCCATGACGGCAAAACAAAGTTGGGGAATGACCAGGGCCATGGTAGGCGCCCTGAATTTTTTATAAAAAGGAAGATAGTCGAACAGGAAATAATTTACCGCCTCGAAGTGATTACCCCAGGCGAGGATGATACCAAACAGGCTGGCGGTAACGATCCATCCCAGGTGCCAGGAACGGAAGGTAAAAAGCCCGATGATAAATAACAATACGATCACAGCACCAAGGTAAACCGGTCCCGAGGTACCTGGTTGGGGGCCCCAATAAGTGGAACCATTTGCTACCTGAAGGGCCGTTTCTTCCGGGTACCCAATTTCGGTGAGCTTTTGGGCAAAGACCGAAGTTTTAAGGTTCTTTCCTGCACTGCCACCTCCATAGGCAGTCGGATGGATCAGCGTTAGTGTTTCACCAATGCCATAACTCCAGCGAAACGCATATTCTTTATCAAGCCCACCCGCGGTGGTATTGGGATCGGCTTTGTCTTTCATCTCTGATTCCCCGCCACGGATAGAATATTTCGCATAATCGTAGGTGGTTAGTGTGGTCACAGCAGAGGTGCCCATACAAACCAGGGCGATCAGGATTCCGATTCCGCCACTCAGAAGCAGGTGGCCCCATTCTTTGGCCCGAATGGCCTGCCAGGCATGAAACAGGGCAATGATCGCGGCGACGATAAGGGTATAGTATACGATCTGTAAGTGAACCGTTGACATTTGTAAACTCAGGGCGACCGCTAACATCATGGCGCCTCCCCAATACTGTTTTCGGAATAAAAGCAAAAAACCTCCGATCACGACTGGTGCCATGGCGATGGCTTGCATCTTGGTATCATGCCCCACTTCCACAATGACCGGATCATAGGTGGAATAAGCATAGGCCAGGGCGCTCAATACCCCGATCCAGGGTTTGACCGGAAGGATCAGGGCCAGGATATAAAAACTTAAACAGGCCAGAAAGAAAAAGCTGATGGGCTTTGGCAATCCCAAGGTCAGGACAGAATAAATATGGTTGACCGTTACAGGGTGGGTCTGCCCAATGATGATCTGGTAGGCAGGCATACCGGCAAACATGCTATTGGACCAAAGCGGGTAATGCCCGTATTTCTCTTTGAATTCGTAGGACTTCTGGGCCATGGCCTTCCACCGTTGGAAGTCATGTTGCTCTACCACCTCACCCCGCAAAACCGGTGCGCAATAAATCACCGACACCACAAGAAAAATTGCCACGGCCGCCAAATGGGGCCATCCTTTCTGGAACCAATGCTTATTCATAATTAGGCGGTTGTTAAGGCTGACAAAATAATGCTATTTTACACTAAATTAGTCCATGCGCTGGCTATTATTTTTGTCCCGGGTGGCCCTGATCTGCAACCTGTTTTTCCTGGTCGCCCTATCCTTACGGTTGTGGAACTGGATCGGTAGTGCCGATCTGCAATCCACCATTATCATCCTGGGCTATGTATTGTCCATGTTATTCAATCCCCTTACCGTACTTACCTGTCTTTTTGTATATGTCCTGAACCGCCAGAAATTGGCCGTGGTTCCAGGCTGGCTTATTGTGACCAATGTGGTCTTTCTATTTCTGCAACTCATCTTTGTCCTTTCGTTGAATATTGGCGAAATCAAATCCTGATCATGATACAAAGCATCCTCAAAGATCGTCCCACCCGGCTTTTTCTGGTACTGGGCGCTGTATTTGTCGCCAATGCGCTCATCGCCGAAGTGATCGGGGTGAAGATCTTTTCACTGGAAGCAACCTTGGGGTGGAAGCCGGCCGATTGGAACATTCTGGGAAATACATTCTCGTTTAACCTGACTGCCGGGGTACTGTTGTGGCCGGTGGTCTTTATCATGACCGATCTGATCAACGAGTATTATGGCATGAAAGGGGTGCGGTTCCTTTCCTATCTCACCGTCGCGCTTATCGCCTATGCCTTTCTCATTTTCTTTGGCGCCATTCACCTTACCCCGGCCGGATTCTGGGCCAATGATTATTTCAAGGGAGTGGCCGATAGCAATGCAGCCTATTCGGGTGTATTGGGACAAACACAGGCCATTATCATCGCTTCCCTGATCGCCTTTTTAATCGGACAGGTTTTGGATGTTTATGTTTTCCATTTTATTAAAAAAAGAACAGGGGAAAAGAGCATCTGGCTGCGGGCAACGGGCTCCACTTTTGTATCGCAATTTGTGGACAGTTTTGTTGTATTGTTCGTTGCCTTTTATGCGGCACCCCGCCTTACTGGTCAAACCAATCCCTGGACCTTTGGTATGGTGATGACCATTTGTATTGGTAATTATATTTACAAATTTATCATGGCCATTGTCCTTACCCCGGTCATTTACCTGGTACATGGATTCATTGAAAAATATTTGGGGCATGATAAAGCAGCGGCGATGAAGAAGGCGGCGATGGCGGAGGAAGGAAGAACAAGCTAATAAGAAATACGAAATTAGAAACATGAAATAAGGAAGTACTTGGATTACCTTAGGAAAAATCGGCTGTCGGATACCTTCCTTATTCCTTATTTCTTATTCCTTACAATTTCCGCAACTATCTTATCAATCGGCAACGTCACGGCCTCCGGGGTAAATTCTTCCCAGTTTAACAAGCGAAAGGTTTCAGTTTCTTTGGTGCGCTCGTAGATCTCCATTTGTTGCGCATCAAAATCAAAGGGCTTGTCCCGAAAAGGTACTTTGATCTCCTCCAGTGGGTGGGCAAAATAATAGATCGAAATGATCTGGTGAGAAGGGTTAAAGGCCGACATTTGAAAGTAGTCGGTCGTATAAATATGATCCCCGATCCGGGCTTCAATATTCATTTCTTCTTTAAGTTCACGACGCAGGCAATCGCGGGTGCCTTCCCCAAACTCCAATCCACCACCGGGGAATTTGGTAAAAAATCCTCCACGGATGTATTCGTCGCTGACCACTACCTGCTTTTTTTCATTGAGAATGATGCCGTACACACGGATATTGAAAAAACTCATGCCTACAGAATTTTTTTACGTAAAAAGAACCAACCGATGATCAGGGCGATCACCAGCGAAAGGATGACAACGATGAGAAAGGCATATCGTGATTCTTCAAACCCATTGCGCACGTTCATCCCAAATATGCTTGAGATGAGTACGGGAAGGGTCAACACGATCGTGATCACAGAAAGCCTTTTCAATACTTCGTTCTGGTTATTGGCAATGATGCTGGCAAAGGCATCCAGGGTACTACTCAGGATATTGGTGTAGATATTTGCCATTTCAAGGGCCTGTGAAGTATCTACGATCAGGTCTTCAAGATACTCCCGCTCCTCTTCGGTCAACCCTAGGAAATTGGTACGGGCCAGTTTCATGAACAGCAGTTCATTGCTTCGCAGGGAGGTGACAAAATAGACCAGGCTTTTCTGGATACGCATCAATTGAAGCAGGTGCTCATTCCGGTTGGCGTCGTACAATTTCTGCTCGAGTATATTTCTTCGGTGATTGATCTCTTTGAGGTATTCGATCGAATTCTGTACCACCTTTTCAAAGATCTTCAGCACCATCATATTCTTTTTATCAGGGTGCCGGTTTTGAAAAGTGTTCAGGAATTTTTTCATCGCCGGGTTCTCAAAGGAGTTTACCGTTACGATCTGGTGATGGGTCAGGATGATGCAAATAGGGATCGTGATATAATAAGCATCACTATCGTTGAAGGAATTGTTCTCGGTGGGGGTTTTCAGAACGATGAGTTTGACATTGTCATCCTCTTCATAGCGTGCTCGCTCGTCAATATCCAGCGAGTCGGTCAGAAAGTCAACGGGGATATCCAGTTGATCGGATAATTCAGTGAATTCCTCCTGCTTGAAGGGAGGGAGAATATTCACCCAGGCGCCATTCTCCGGTCTTTCAATGGACACGGTTTGGTGATCGATATTCTTGAAGTACTGGATCATCCGGGTAAAGGTAGGGGTGGGTGGGGAGAGTAAAAATTTTTAAATCGAGAGTGTTCCTTCAAATACTTTTTCGGCAGGACCGCATAACCAGATATTCTCAAACCGGTCTTCGCCGGTCTTATCATATTCCACACTGAGCTTTCCACCAGGAGTGGTTACCTCCACTTCATTAAAACCGTTTTCATTGTGATAACAAACGATGGCAGCGGCGGTTACACCCGTGCCGCAGGAATAGGTTTCATTTTCTACACCTCTTTCATAGGTACGCACACTGATCTTGTCTTCTTCTTCGAGGTGCTCGACAAAGTTGACATTGATCCCTTCTTTTTCAAATTCCTTGCTATACCGGATATCCCTGCCTTTGCGAAACACATCCAATTCGGCAACCATGGGGACGATTTTGATATAATGCGGCGAACCGGTGTTCAATACATAGTCCGATCCCCATTTTTTTATCCCTGTCACATCCTTCATCTTCAGGGATACGGTACCATCACTATCGATCTCGGCTTCATGAGGTCCATCGGTGGCCAGAAAATGATAGGTGGATTGGGCAAGACCCAGATGGGAGGCAAATTTGACAATGCAACGTCCGCCGTTTCCACACATGCTTCCTTCCCGTCCATCGGCGTTGTAATACTTCATCTCAAAATCGTATCCATCCAGGGAATTGAAGGTCATGAGCCCGTCGGCACCGATACCAAACCGGCGGTCGCAAAGAAACCGGATCTGTTCGGTGGTCAGGGAATCATATATCCCGTTTCGGTTGTCAAGCAGGATAAAATCGTTTCCGGTTCCCTGGTATTTGAAAAATTGGATAAGCATGAGGGTACAAAATTACGAAGGCAGATTTATTCTATGTCTTTGATAATGTCCAGCGATTTTACGATCAGGTTTTCTACCGCGGCAGCACCATCCGGAGAAAATTGTTTCAGTACCCGGTTGGCGACGATCACATTCAGCGAAAGGCAATGGTGTCCAAGCAATTTACCCAGCCCATAAATGGCCGAGGTCTCCATTTCAAAATTGGTGATGCGGTAGCGCCCAAACCTGAACTGGGTAAGCCGATCGATGAGGTCAGGTTGGGCCACACCCAAACGCAGCACCCGTCCCTGGGGCCCATAAAATCCCGGGCAGGTAACCGTGATGCCATGGTGGTAATCCTTTCCAAAATGTTTGAGCAGCGAAGCACCTGCACCAAAAATATAGGGGTGGGCAATCCCGTTATGCAGTTGGGTAAAAGTGATGAAGGATTGAAGGAGTTGTTGTTCCTCATCATTCTGTTGCATCCGGTAAAAATTCATCAGATTGTCAATACCCAGACCATGGGTGGAACAAACAAAACTATCAACGGGAATATCGTCCTGAAGGGCGCCTGAAGTACCCAGCCGGATGATATTCAGGGAGCGTAAAGTGGGGCGGATACTCCGGGTCGAAAGGTCAATATTCACCAGGGCATCCAATTCGTTGATGACAATGTCAATATTGTCGGTACCAATACCGCTTGAAAGGACGGTCACCCTTTTTTCGCCCAGAAATCCGGTATGGGAAATAAATTCGCGGTGTTGGGACCGGTGTTCGATCGTGGAAAAATGTTTGCTTACCTGTGCCACCCGGTCTGGGTCACCCACAGTGAGGATGGTATGTCCGATCTCTTCGGGGCGTAGGTCCAAATGATAAACAGCCCCCCGGGCATTGAGGATCAGTTCCGATTCTGCGATACGTTGCATGCGTCAATTAGTTAGGTAGATTCTCCCGAATATACTAATTTTGGCGGCTCTAGCCGGTACCGTGGCCGAGTGGCTAGGCAGAGCTCTGCAAAAGCTCCTACAGCAGTTCGAATCTGCTCGGTACCTCTCTTGATCGCCTTCGCTTTAGCCAAGGCGATTTTTTTTACATCCAATAATTCATCAGGAAGGAAGAAACAGGCTTCTGCTGTTTTCTTTTCTTTTCGTAGGAGCTGTTATACGTGAAATGAACCTCATTGGTCTGATTACGGTTCAGGTAGCCAACACCGGGTATTTCAACTTCCAATCCCTGCATCAGCAATTCATTAATATAGTAAGACAGACTGCGGATGTCTGCATAGATCACACAAGCTTCCGATTTTAAGCGGTCACATAAAAATTGCACCAGGCTTTCATCCAATCCATTCTTTCGCAACGGCGAGAAACTCAGTTTCCGACGGGTTAATACTTCCCCACGGGGCATGGTCAACTCCTCCGTATGAACGTCGAAACGTCCGATGGTGGGGATCTCGAGGTATCCTTTTTTTTCAAGGAATTCTCTTAAATGCCGAGCGATTTTCATGATTGGCTTTTTGTTACATCAGCGCATTAAAAATTGGTTTCCCTGCCTTGCAGGCGTACTTCTTAGGTTAGCGTTTTGGTTGCTTTAATAGGGGAGCTGGAAATGGGGAAACAATGTTAACAAAATATTCCGAATCGTGCAAGTATTTATTTAAAAATTAATATTTGACAACCTTTACAGGAGGTTGACCTTTAGAGATATAAAGAATATTGAGGGAGTCGGCGATCCGGGTGGTATCGCTGGGGAGGGCGGGAAGTCGAAAAAAGACCTGATACCGGACGCTGTCCGTGGTGGAAATATGAACATCGACCTTGCATTGCTCCTTTAGGTATTGGTACCGGGTATAGGCCTGGCGCATGGAGGCCTCTTTGACGATGAATTTATAGGTTTGGGAGGAGGTGGGATCGGCTACCGGGGCCTGGTTGACCGGAGTTGTCACTACAGAAAGCGTATCCGGGGCAGGTTGGGTTGTGACCTCTGAAGGGGTGGTTGATTTGGACCGCATCATGGACTTGAAAAGGGTATATCCACCCCAGATCGCCAGGGCCAGTCCGATCATTACCACGGCGCCAGTCAGCCATTTGTTGCGGGCATTGGATGCTGCTTTTCGGGTACCCAGGATATCACTATAGTCGAGCGAATGATCCTCTCCGGTAGCGCCCAGCACCAGGCTGTCCTTTTCAGAAAGTGGAAATTCTTTTGATTTTTCAGCCTGAATCTGTCCGGCGGTAAACTCCATCACTCCCTCTTTAAGCGGAGTAAGGGTGCCAATACCTTCCAGAAAAAAAGGTTTACCGATATTGAGGAATTCCTTCATCTGGTCGATATAAGAAACAAGATCTGCCTCTGCCAGGCTTTTCATTTTGCCCGTCTCCTTGGCCACAAAATTGACCAGGCCTTCATCCATTTTCTCTGCCTTGTTGCCGTTAAAACGAATTTTCAGATCAGGGGAACCGTCAGCGCGTGATTGTGACTCGGTGACAAAACGGCCAATACCGACAAGGGATAGCTGCTGATTGGACATCAGATATTGGGACAATAAGGGGGATAATTTCAAGGTATCAGCGTTTAACCCACACAATATAAATATTTTAGATGGGAGGTGCAAGAAGGTTGCCTTGTATTAATTTTGTGGGATGCTAAGCACGGAAGAATCAAAATTCCTGGATTATTGGGAAAAGAACAGGGAAAGAAAGAAAAAAGTGTTCCGCCAGCTGTCTGTTGGCCTCCCCACAGGGGCTGTACTTGTTATCGCCATTTTCGTCAATGTATTCTCCGGGTGGTATACAAGGGCAATGATGGCCTATAATGGTGATAAATCCATTTTATTGGTATTATTATTGGGAGGGGTAGGCATTGCCACCTTTATTACCATTTATTCGGCCAGACACCGATGGGATCAAAATGAACAGAAATACAAGGAATTGCTCCAAAAAAAGAAACAAAGGGGCAGCGAATCAGACCATGAAACGGTCTATACAAATAATAAGTGAATTATGAAAAATGTGACCATTGTATTCTTATCCGTACTCGTGATGATGACCGGAACCGGTTGTGTTAAAGACCAAGGCTGTGATGACAAATCTCCCCAATCGGAAGAAGCCACTATCGTGGCCTATGCCACCGCAGAAGGTATCAACGCAGTTGAACATTCAAGCGGTCTTTATTATGAGATCATCAACCCCGGAACAGGTAATCAGCCTAATGCAGCCTCCAAAATAAAAGCGACCTATACCGGTAAACTTCTCAACGGAACCGTATTTGATCAATTGGCTACCCCCCCGGCACAATCCTGGGATATGAGCTTGCTCATTGAAGGGTGGAAGATCGGATTGCCATTGATAAAACAAGGCGGAACCATCAAACTGATCATCCCATCCTCCCTGGCCTATGGCTGTAATGGCGCTGGTCCAATACCGGGAGATGCTATACTCTATTTCGATGTAACCCTGGTGGAGGTGACGAACTAAAAGCTAATAGCTATTAGCCTTTAGTTAATATCAATCTTCACTAACTTGCAGGGAATGTCTTTCCACCACGAGGCCATATCGGTTTTTGATATTTTCAAAATCGGAGTCGGGCCATCCAGTTCCCATACCCTGGGACCCTGGCGGGCAGCAGAACGTTTTGTGCATTCGCTCCGAAAGCGTGAGCTCCTTTCCCAGGTCACCGGCATTCGGATATTACTCTATGGGTCATTGGCCAAAACAGGCAAAGGCCATGGAACAGATATTGCCATTCAATTGGGTTTGGCCGGGGAAGACCCTGTATCCTTCGACACTCAACAAATAGGAACGCGGATCCAGGAAATTGCCTCCATGAAAAGACTTGTGCTGGGCGGATGGCACGAAATACCGTTTGATCCTGCCGAGGATATTGAATTCCTCTTTGCCGAAAGTCTGCCTTTTCATCCCAATGCCCTTAGTTTCCTGGTTCATTTGCAAAATGGAATGGACATCGCCGAAACCTATTATTCGGTCGGCGGTGGGTTTGTTCAGCAAGAGGGGGAGGATGGGTCACAAGCCGGTGGACAAATGCTGCCTTTTCCGATCAATACCTCTCAGGATCTGCTGCACTGGTGTATGAAAACCGGTCTCTCTATTCATGAAGTGGTCATGGAAAATGAATTGGCCTGGCGTGCTGAATCAGAGATTCAGGAAGGGGTATGGAGGATATGGACGGTGATGAAGGATTGTATGTACCGGGGTTGCCATACAGAAGGACATTTGCCAGGTGGGTTGGATGTAAAAAGAAGAGCCGCTCCATTGAATACAAAACTACTCAATGGCCAATCTTATTCAGGATATGATGAATGGGTAAATTGTATTCGCCAGGGAGGTAATAATTTTAAATACACGCTGGATTGGGTCAGTTGTTTTGCCCTTTCGGTCAATGAAGAAAATGCATCTTTTGGCCGTGTCGTTACTGCTCCAACCAACGGCGCTGCGGGAGTAATTCCGGCTGTGCTTTTTTACTATGTTGTTTTTTGTGGGGGAGATAAGGAAACAGATATTATTCGGTTTCTTTTGACGGCCTCTGAGATCGGAAGTATCTTCAAAAAAGGAGCGACCATTTCAGCTGCAATGGGTGGATGCCAGGCAGAAATCGGTGTTTCCTCCGCCATGGCCGCTGCCGCATTGACCGAAGCGCTGGGCGGTACCCAACGCCAGGCACTAATGGCCGCCGAGATTGCTATGGAGCATCATCTTGGAATGACCTGTGACCCTATTGGCGGACTTGTACAGGTCCCCTGTATAGAGAGAAATACCATGGGAGCGATCAAGGCCATCACCGCCTGTCAACTGGCCATGCAAAGCAGTCCCGATTTTGCCAAGGTCTCGCTTGACGCGGTTATCAAAACCATGTGGGAAACCGCCCTTGATATGAATAGTAAATACAAAGAAACCTCCGATGGCGGATTGGCTGTGAATATTCCGATCAGTCTGCCGGAATGCTAAAAGCTAATAGCTCTTTACTAATACTCCGCAATCACCTCATACAGCGTCCCTCTTTCAACAGGCTTTCTGCCTACCTGTTTGATCAAATTCACCAATTCTTCCGTCGTCATCGAAGGGTTTTGTTCTTCCGAACCGGCCATGGAATAGATCTTCGTGGTATCATCAATGGTACCATCGATATCATTTACACCATACGCCAGTGTTAGTTGTGCCTGTTGGCGGCCAAGCATGGGCCAATAGGCTTTGAGGTGGGGGAAATTATCCATGTAGAGACGAGAGACGGCATACATCTTCATATCCTCGATCACGGATACCTCGGGGATATGGCTCATGTCATTGTCCTTATTGCGAAATTTAAGGGGGATAAAGGTATTGAACCCCTGAGTTCTGTCTTGTAATTGCCTCAATCGCTCCATATGGTCTACTCGGTGGATGTATTGTTCCATATGGCCATACAGCAAGGTGGCATTACTGGGCATACCCAAACGATGGGCTGTTTCGTGGATTTCAAGCCATCCCTGGGCATCCACTTTATCGGCACAAATTTGTTCCCGTATCACCGGATCAAAAATCTCGGCACCTCCACCTGGAAGGGAATCAAGCCCCGCTTCCTGCAAAACCTTTAACCCTTCTTCGACACTGAGTTTGGCCTTACGAAACATATAATCCAGTTCTACGGCGGTAAATCCTTTGATATGGAGATCGGGACGATGGGCCTTTATATTTCGAAGCAGATCGGCAAAGAAATAAAGGTCCATTTTGGGATGGACACCACCCACGATATGCACTTCGGTAACAGGCTGCCCGTCGTATTTTTTTACAATATCCATCATCTGTTCCTGGCTCAGCACCCATCCTTCCTCACGATGGGCATAAAGCCGCGAATAGGCACAGAAATGACAGGAGAATACACACACATTGGTTGGTTCGATATGAAAATTTCGGTTGAAATAAGTGACATCACCATGTTTTCGTTCCCGCACCATATTGGCCAGGCTACCCAGCCAGGGGAGGTCTCCTTTTTCAAAAAGGGCGAGTCCTTCCTCCGCGGTGATCCTCTCCTCCGCCAATATTTTCTCTCCGATCTTGTTCAGCGAGGGGTCCTTGGTCGCGTTTCCTATCTTTTTCATTGCAGTCTCCATGTCAACTCATTTTTGCAAAGTTATTCAAAAAAAAAGCCCCCTGAACCAGGGGGCTTATGATATTCATCATTGGAATGATTAATACTTGATCACCTGTTGCTTGATATCCTTCTCGGAATTCTCATAGCCAACATGGACGATATAGGTTCCGGCAGGACGACCAGTCAGATCGATGGTGATGAGTCGCTGCGCATCCCCGTTGAACTGTTTCTTCCATACCTGCTGACCGGCTGAATTATATACGGTGATATATTTCAACTGAGAAGGGGTTTGGTAGTGCCATACCGAGAATTGGTTATTGAAGGGGTTCGGGAGGATCATATATCCTTCGGCCTTCAATTTAGAAGGTACCACTTCGGTATAGAGGTTCACATCATCCAGGAAGAGGTTGTTCTCGAAGTTTCCGGTAAAGCGGAAGGCCAGCATGAACTGGGTCTCGGAAGTACCGAGGAAGTTACCCAGGTTCACTGAATCCTTTCTCCATTGACGGTTTGACGGGAAGAACTCTTGCGTGAACGGATTATTCGGATCGCCAAGGGTTTGCAGTTCTTCACCCCATTTCTTATACACAGGGATAAAGGTATTTCCGCAATCCTTAGAAAGTAATACAGCGAATGTATCCAGGCTTACTCCTGTATTACCCGGTTGGGTATAAGTAGCAGCAGCCACGTTAAAGGTCAGGAAGATAGAGTCAATGCCGCTATAGGTATAGTTTGGCAGGGCGATATCATCTGTCCGGTTAAAGGTGGCATTACCCCAGTTGTTGATCCAGGCAGAACCAACGGCTGTGCGGCCAATGGTGGTATTCTTCTGCCAGGTAAGGTCTGTATTGGGGTTAATAATCTCCCAGCCAGAAGGAGGGAAGGCACCTGTAAATGTTTCTGCAATTGATCCAGGCATAGCGCTTACTGTATACACAGTGTATGATTTCGACTGTGCGTCGTTGGTAGCATTACCATCGGGGTTAGCGTTATTGGGCAATGAAGTAAAGGCAGTAAAGCTATGTGCTCCGGCTCCACCAATATTCACGTTATTGATGGTGACATTGGTTGTAGCACCGGGGTTCAGGGTTCCGGTCCAGTTGATCTGGGTTACAGCACCTGCATCCACACGGTAGTTCAGCTTCAGCGTGGTAATCACTTCCGAACCAAAGTTGCGGATGGTGACCACAGGGCTTACCGTGCTGGTACATTCTCTTGGGTTGGGTTTGCTGATCGCAACAACACCGGCATCCACCGGAGGAAGAACGATCTTCTCAATATTGATATCATCTACAAATACGTTATTGCCAAACCCTGTTGTTCCTCTCCAACCAAATTGGATAAAGGAGGGGTTACCAGGGAAATTAGGTTTCACCGTCACAACCTCTGTTCTCCAATTGGCGGCACTGGCTGGTGCAAAGTTGGCAGTGGTGGCAGGCAGGGTAGAAAGGTTTCTACCAGCAGGGCCGTCACTCCATTTCAGATAACCACCAAAGTTCAACCAGGTAGTTCCGCAATCAGGAGAATAAACCAACTCAAGAGAGTCAGGTCCGAATCCGGGATATCCGGCATGCGCAACACGGAAGGTAACACGCAGCGAGTCGATCGGAGCGGAGATATCAACCGCAGGCGAGATGAGATAATCTTTCTGGCCTGTAGCAGAGTAGTTGAAATAGTTGATGCCCATGGAAGCGGGAGCTGTAAAGGCTCCGGCAAAAACAGTACGAACCCAGGTGATTCCATTATCCGGGTTGCTCAATCTCCAGCCGGTGGGCGGGAAGGTAGTACCGCTAAAGTTTTCGCTGAGAGGCAGCGGTAAGCCAGCGCCAAC
The DNA here is from genome assembly GCA_041752135.1 of Chitinophagaceae bacterium. Lineage (GTDB taxonomy): Bacteria > Bacteroidota > Bacteroidia > Chitinophagales > Chitinophagaceae > Pollutibacter. Next base: position 64,638 of record JBGSHT010000070.1, read on the forward strand.
ATTCAAGTTAACACTTGATGTGTCGTTGGAGGCCTGAAGGTCAGCCGATCCATTGGGGTTGTTGGTATATATCTTCAGCAGGTAGCTTCCAGGTGTTGCTGGTGCCGTAAGACCAGGAAGGGTTACACTTGCAGAAGCAAAGGGAGCTAAAGAACCGGTCCAGTTAGTGGAAGTGGCCGGGTTACTACCCAATTGCGTAAAGATTTGTAAAGAGGTCAGGGTAGTAGTACCATAGTTCTTGATCTCAACGATTGGGGTTATACCTGCACCAGGGCAAAGTTCGGTAGGTCCATCGCCGATTCCGCAACCACCAGCACCTGGGCTAAGGATGGCTTTGACACCGGCATCCAGGGAGAGGGCAGCAACGGGTACACAACCTTGTGAAGTCTTCAGACCCGGGCGACAGTTATCAACCACCCACTGCATCCTGTCCACCTGCATATTGGTAAACATGGAATAACAAGCGTCGTCGGTGTAGTCCATATAGTTCTGGTACATTTTACCAGGAGCTGAACCTGAGCAGGCGTCTGTTACCGTACCAGAAGGGCAACCGCTAGTGCTACCTGCCTGGTTAGGCGTATCGCCAAAGGCATTATCTGTGCTTGTACCTGCCAGTGAACCGGGCAGCAAACAAGTACCGGGCATTTGACGGAAGTCAGATTGAGCACAACCTGATTCATCACCCCAGATATGGTAAAGACCAAAATAGTGACCAGCTTCGTGAACGGCTGTACGACCCAGGTCAAATGAAGGGTCTACATAGGCCGGGTTATTGGAAAAACCTTCGAAGGCAAGTACGATACCGTCTTCGGAAGGATCACCTGTTCCGGGGAACTGGGCAACACCCAACAGACAGTTACCTACTTCACCTACCCAGATGTTGAAATACTCGGTGGTATTCCAGGCATCGGAACCGCAACTGGAGGCATGCTTCAATTGCTCATAATCGCTACAAGCATCAGTGAGTGTAGAGACGACCCGGTTGATACCATTGGTGGGTAAACCATTCGGATCGCGCTGGGCCAAACAAAACCGAAGTTCAGAATGTCCTCTTACCGGATAAAAGTTAGATCCATTGGTACTGTCTGCGTTGACACCGGAGAAGTCTTCATTGAGTTTATTGATCTGCCAAATTACGTCGGCATCGGTCACCACCGCCTGACGAGCTGCTGATCCCACAATGTGCACAACCACAGGAATAATGGTGATGGCATCGGTCCGCTGATTAGATCCGGTTTCCGTGGCAAAAAGAGTTTTATTCCTTTCTGCTTGCTCACGGGCGCCGGGATTCTCCTGGAACCAGCGTTCCAGACCTTCCATCGTAGCACAACGCAAACGCTCGTTACCACCGATGGTGGATCCGGGTTTTACCTGTGCCTGAATCGTGGAAAAGGAAAAAAGAGAAAGCGCCGCAAATGCCAGAAAAGTAAATTTTTTCAAAGCAGTATGTTTTTGGTTATTGAATACGTACAGAATCGCAAAAATACGAGCACAAGTTTACTGAATCTTAGGCAGAAACGAAAAAAATCTTAAAATCCGCTATCTTTCAGGCGCTGAACATTAAACAGGCCAAAAAAGGTCTGAAAAACAGGACTTTTAACCAGCACAAACCACATTGCATGAGGCTGACATACAGGCTAATAATTCTGAGTTTTCTACAGTTCTTTATCTGGGGAGCCTGGCTCATCACCATCGGTGCCTATTGGTTCCAAAATAAGAAGTGGGGCGGAGGGGATTTTGGCGACATTTTCTCTACGATGGGGATATCTGCCATCTTCATGCCCGCTATAATGGGTATTGTGGCCGATCGGTGGATCAATGCAGAGAAACTGCTGGGAATCTGTCACTTGATCGGGGCAGCCATCCTGATCTACATACCCCAGGTGAACGATCCTGACACTTTTTATTATGTGTTACTGGCCTATATGCTTTTCTATATGCCTACGATTTCCCTGGCCAATACCGTGTCCTATACTGTGCTCATTAAAAATGGGAGGAATATCATCAAGGATTTTCCACCCATACGTGTTTTTGGAACCATCGGTTTCATAGTGGCCATGTGGATCGTCAGCCTGCTGAAAATTGAAACCTCGGCCAGCCAGTTTTATGTGGCAGCCGCGGCATCTATCCTTTTTGGTTTATATGCTTTTACCTTACCCGCCTGTCCCCCTCAGTCAATGCCAGAACAACGGAAAAGCCTGGTTGATATGCTCGGACTAAAGGCCTTTTCTCTTTTCAGAAATTCTAAAATGGCGCTCTTCTTCATTTTTGCCATGTTACTTGGGGCTGCTTTGCAGCTGACAAACGCCTATGGCGATACATTTCTGCATGATTTTGCCAAAGTGCCAGAATATAAGGATCTCGTGGCCGTTAAATATCCGGCCATCATCATGTCCATTTCCCAGATTTCAGAAACACTCTTTATCCTGGCTATCCCCTTTTTCCTTCGGCGCTTTGGGATCAAAAAGGTTATGTTATTTAGCATGATCGCCTGGGTGCTTCGATTCGGGTTATTTGCTTACGGAAACCCTGGAGATGGCTTATGGATGATCATTCTTTCCTGTATCGTGTATGGTATGGCCTTCGACTTCTTCAATATTTCAGGTTCTCTTTTTGTCGATACCCAGGTTTCACCAACGGTAAGAGCCAGTGCACAAGGAATTTTTATGATGATGACCAATGGATTTGGCGCCTGGTTAGGTAGCAAGATCAGCGGGATTGTTATTGCCCGCTACTTTACCTACCAGGATGATAGTCTTGACTGGTACGGAATCTGGATTGCTTTTACAGGATATGCACTCGTTGTGGCCATTGCATTTGCAATCTTCTTCCGTCATAAACATAACCCCAGAGACTTAGAAGGTCTCCAGGGTCATTAATGTTTAAGCGGTTTTTGGGGAGCTTGATCAGATATGCGCCTCAATCTTTTTTACAAAATTGCTCTTGGGTTGGGCGCCGACCAGTTTGTCAACCACCTGGCCATTTTTGATAAAGAGGATCGCGGGAATGGAAGTGATACCATAGTTCATGCTCACTTGTGGATTCACATCCACATTTAATTTTCCTACGTTTACTTTTCCATCGTATTCTTTGGAGAGTTCTTCAATGACCGGACCAATCGCCCGGCAAGGACCACACCATTCTGCCCAAAAATCGATCACGGTCAATTTATCGGATTGAAGCACATCAGATTGAAAATTCGAGTCGTTAAATTCTTTCGCCATATAAGTGTTGTTTTCTTTTTAATAGGGACTGCAAAAATACATCCAATTCCTGATTCGCGTCCTTCTGACAGAAGCTTGTGACTAACTTGTCAGAAAACCGTTATCCAATTGTTAAGACCTCCACTTCCAATTCAGGCTTATTTAAAAGGAACTCCACCAGGTCGTCGTTCATTTCAAAGCCATTTCCCATGGATACCAGACTGATCTTCCGCTGGTTTCGGGGTTCATTTAAAACAAATTTGAGCCCGGCCTGACCAGGGTATGATTTCAGGTTCTTCTGCAAAAATGCCAGCATGTCTTCTGTCAGGTATCTGGGATCCACCGCAATGTTTAATTGTTTGGTCAGGTTCTTCTTCACATTTTCCACCATCGAGATCCCGCTGATCTTGAATTCAAATTCACCCTGGTTATATCGTTGTTTGAAATAACCGGTAACGAAAACCGAGGTCCCCGGCTGCAGGTAGGCGTTATATTTTACATAGTCATCACTCCACAACATGAACTCGGATTTGCCGGTATAATCTTCAAGCATCAAGCTGCCGAATTTATTACCATTCTTTTTGGAGAAACGGTGTTGAGCATCCACGATCAATCCGATCAATCGAAAGGTGCGGTTAGGTTGTGGATGCTGCGCAATATGCTCCCGTATGTCATTGAATTCCGCCAGCGGGATAATGCCATAATGATCGATCTCAAACCGAAAATGATCCAGCGGATGTCCACTTAAAAACATACCCGTCACATCCTTTTCATGATCGAGTTGGGTGGTCAGGGGCCAGGGGGCACAATCGGGAAGGGTAGGCGGTTTTATTTCGATCTCCATCGGAAGGTCACCAAATAAAGTATTGGTGACAGCCGCGGTATTCTGTTGAAAATGTTGTCCAAACCGGATCACTTTTTCCAGCCCTGTTGTGGGATCTTCCGGATTGGTGTGGAATAATTGCGCGCGGTGATGCTCCGGGAAACAATCAAATGAACCCGCATAAGCCAGGCTCTCCAGGGTCTTTTTATTTACGCTTCGCTGATTGACCCTTTTGATCAGGTCAAACAGATTGACATAAGGGCCATTCTTCCCCCGTTCTTCCATGATGGATTCAATCGCTGCCTCTCCCACACCTTTCAATCCTCCCAGACCAAATCGAATCTCCCCTTTTTTATTTACCGCAAACCCTTTTTGCGATTCATTGATATCCGGGCCAAGTACTTTGATCCCCATCCGCTTACATTCTTCCATAAAGAAGGTGATCTTTTCAATACTTCCCGCATGATTCAACACCGATGCCATGTATTCGGCCGGGTAATGCGATTTCAAATACGCCGTCTGGTAGGCAACAAAGGCATAACAGGTGGAGTGTGATTTATTGAAGGCATATTGGGCAAAAGCTTCCCAATCACGCCAGATTTTTTCAAGGGTTGGTTCGGGGAATCCTTTTTTTGAAGCACCGGTCACGAACTGGCCTTTCATTTTGTCCAGCACCGAGCGTTGTTTCTTACCCATGGCTTTGCGCAATACATCCGCATCACCCTTGCTAAATCCACCCAGTTTTTGCGCCAGCAACATCACCTGTTCCTGATACACCGTGATACCATAGGTTTCTTCGAGGTATTCCGCCATTTCAGGCAGGTCATACGAGATCGACTCCCGACCATGTTTCCGATCAATATACTTGGGAATATAAGCAATAGGGCCGGGACGGTAAAGTGCGTTCATCGCAATAAGGTCACCAAATTTATCAGGCCGAAGGTCACGCAAATGTTTTTGCATTCCCGGGCTTTCAAATTGGAAGGTACCGATCGTATCCCCTTTTTGATAAAGCTGAAATGTTTTCTCATCCTCCAGGGGAATGGTATCAATATCGATCGTTATTCCATGGTTCTCTTTGATCAATCGTAAGGCATCGCGAATGATGGTAAGGGTCTTTAATCCCAAAAAGTCCATCTTGATGACGCCTGCATCCTCAATGATACTGCCTTCAATTTGTGTCACCCAGAGATCAGAATCTTTGGCCGTAGCCACCGGGATCAATTCGGTCAGGTCGCGCGGGGCAATGATAATACCAGCAGCATGGATACCGGTGTTGCGCACCGATCCTTCGAGGATCTCGGCCGCATGGAGCACTTTGCTCTCCATAGTGGTGCTATCATAAATGTCCCGCAGCTTTTTCACATTGGCCAAATCATCTGGTCCAAGGCCTTCCTTTTCCTCCAATGACTTTTCCCCATCCTTGGTATTCATAGGGGCATGGAGCACCCTTTTCAGTTCGATCCCAGGTTTCTCCGGAACCAGTTTGGCCAACGCATTCGAATCAGGGAGAGGTAGGTCCATCACCCGCGCCACATCTTTGATACTCATTTTGGCCGCCATTGTACCATAAGTGATGATCTGCGCCACCTGGTTCTGCCCGTATTTCTTTACTACATAATCGATCACTTTTTGCCTGCCTTCATCATCAAAATCCGTATCAATATCGGGCATTGACTTTCGGTCGGGATTGAGGAAACGCTCAAACAGGAGATTATACTTGATCGGATCAATATTCGTAATGCCTACACAATAAGCCACCACACTTCCGGCCGCGGAACCACGTCCCGGCCCTACAAAAACCCCAATATCACGCCCGGCCCGGATAAAATCACTTACGATCAAAAAGTACCCCGCAAAACCCATGGTGCGGATCGTGAACAGTTCAAAGTCGATTCGTTCGGTGATCTCAGGGGTCAAATCGCTATAGCGTTGTTTAGCCCCTTCATAGGTCAGGTGCTTGAGGTATTCCCATTGATTCAGGTTATTGTCCGTGTGAACCTGAAATTCTTTTGGTAAAGGAAAAGCCGGGAGAAGGATATCTTTTTTGAGATTGAGAAGGTCTATTTTCTCCACGATCTCGTTGGTGTTGTCAATCGCTTCGGGTAGGTCATGAAAGACCTTGATCATCTCTTCCGTCTTTTTAAAAAAGAATTGATCGTTTGGAAAGGCAAAGCGTTTGTCTTTGACCAGGATATCATCATCAGAAAATTCCCGAAGGGCGGGCGTGGCTACTTTTTCTCCGGTATTGATGCAAAGGAGAATATCATGCGCTTCAAAATCCGATTGTTCCACATAATGGGAATCATTGCTGGCAATGACCTTTACATCATATTTCCGGGCAAATTTGACAAGAATATTATTCACCCGGTCCTGTTCCACCATGCCATGCCGCTGTAATTCCACATAATAATCTTCTCCAAAAATATCCAGCCACCATTTGAATTCTTTTTCCGCTTCTGCTTCTCCATTTTTCAGGATCGCCTGTGGTACCAGGGCGCCGAGGCAACAAGTGGTGGCTATCAGTCCCTCATGGTATTTTTCAATCAGCGTCTTATCAATACGTGGATACTTGCTGTACATCCCTTCGATAAAACCCATCGAGGTCAGTTTGACCAGATTTTTATAACCGGTTTCGTTTTTAGCCAGTAATATCTGGTGATGCCTGGGGTCTTTTTCTTCTTTGGAGAATGTTTTTCTTAACCGGTCGTGTGTAATATAAAATTCACACCCCACTATCGGTTTTACTTTTGGTCGGCCCTGATCGTCTTTGTGTTTGTACGCTTCACTCACAAACTCAAATACACCAAACATATTTCCATGGTCACTAATGGCCAGGGCAGGCATCTGGTCATCCACTGCTTTTTTGAACAGCTTTGGAATCGAAGCGGCCCCATCCAGCAGCGAAAACTGGGTATGGACATGGAGGTGTGAAAACTTCATAACGGGTTGAAAAAAGATGAAAGCAGACCTGCAATTTAAGTTTATGGCACAATTTTTTCCTGATTAAAGCGCTTAATATTTTCCACATTGAAGGATTTGTGCCTAATTTTACCCAATTCCGTCTGTGCCCATGATAATCTGTAAAATTCAAGAACATGAAGTATACGGTCATTGCCATGGTAACACTGCTCGTTCTGAGTAGCTGTACGGCTCTCAAACAAGCAGGACTGGCTGGAAGTAAGCCGGCGCCCCCACAAGCTCCTGTGACGGCTTCCAATGAACTTAAGTTCCTGACAATCGATGTTCCGGTCGAGAAAGCCAACACACCCAATAGCGGCCCCAATATCACCCAATCAAAAGAAGACCGAGGAAGATCGGTTCCCACTTATTCCTATTCATCCAACACGCCGTCCATTGAACTGGCCAGCCCCATTCAGATCAAATATGCACTCCTGTTAAATACTGAAGTCGAAGAAGTAAGGAATACCCGCCTGTTTCAATTCATTGATGAATGGTATGGTACCCGCTATTGTATGGGTGGAACCACCAAAAACTGTATCGATTGTTCGGCCTTTGTTCAGACTTTCTTTTCAGCACTGTATAGTGTCCCCGTTCCCCGCACTGCGCGGGATCAATATAAAGCCACTACCCGAATATCAACGACGGAGCTAAGGGAAGGAGACCTTCTGTTTTTTAATACGGTAGGTGGAATTTCGCATGTAGGAATTTACCTGCAGAATAATAAGTTTGTTCATGCTTCTACCTCCGGAGGTGTTACCATCAGCGATATGTTTGAAGATTATTGGACAAGGAAACTGGTGGGTGCCGGACGCGTTGAAAGGATCAACTCCATGGTGTCAAATACACCTTAAAATTTCAGCGTTATTCCTTTTTCCTCCAACCCAATCTTTTCAGGACAGTCCCCATGACCGGTTCCCAGTCTGGCGTGAGTTTAAGGATATGTATGGCAGGCAGGTACAACGCGAGAAATAGGGTAGTGCGCCCTATGATCCATCCTACACCTCTTTCATTGTTTAATAAATAGAAGACAATGATGAATACAACAGTAGCCGTGAGCAGTGTATAAATTGTTTTCGGGGTAAAAGGCTGCATGCCAAATTTTCGGTAAAGAAAAAGAAAACGAATGAAGTTGTAGATTGTAAAGGCGATCAGATTGGCTATCGCTGGTCCAATCACACCCATTGTTTGTGTCAATTTCACAGACAAGGGGAGATTAAGTGCCAATAATAAGATGCCGGTAATGAATTCAAACCGCCAATAGGTTGAAGTGCCTATGATCTGCGAATTGATACCTGTTCCCATATCCATCACCCGCATCAGGCCAATAAAAATAAAAACGGGGAAGGCCTCCTTAAACCCACTTTGAATGTGAAATGTTTCGATGCCATCCATAAAGTTTAACCACAACAGGCAAAACATGGCGGACGCAAAGATCAATTGATTGATGCTGGAACGTTGATAGATACGTTGGATCTTGGCATGGTCTTTTACCTTCCAGGCCTCTGCAAGCGGTCCCACCGAAGCAGAGATGATTGCGCGTTGTGGTGCCTGAATCAGGCTGCAGAGGTATTGTCCCAATGTATAAATACCCGCGGCCGCCAAACCATTGGGAAGTATGGCGGCAATCACGATCGTATCAAAAACACTGGCTACATTATACACAAGGCCACCGGTCCAGAAAAACCCCGCCATGGCGATGATCTTCTTTTTGAATTTGATCGTCACCCGACTAAAAGAGAACGTGAACCGGAATTCTTTTTTTACCAATAAAAAAACAACCAGGATAAAAGCAATGATCAAGAAGGTAAAGGCATAGAGGTGGACAAACTGATCAAACTCCTTTAAAATTCCCAGTGCTGTAAGGGCAAAAAGGGCGGTAATGAATAAACGGAACAATAATTCCCGAAGGAAATTGGTCATTACCGAATGATGGGTGGCCCAGCCATAGGCTTCCAATACCGAAAACAACGTCATCCCAAATCCGAAAGGGAAAAGCCAGTAATAATAAGTGATCACCTGGGGAGAATTGGCATAGGCCTGATTGATCACCCCTTTAAATATTAATCCACCAGCCAAAACCAGTATGAACCCGATCACGCTTACCGATAAGGAAAGGGTCAATTGTTCATCCCGGTTCCGAGGTACATGTGAACGGTAATAAGGTCTGAATTTGTAGATATAGGCGGGCATGCCCATACTCGCTACAGAAAACATGATCTGCCCGATGGCCATAAAGGCACCGGTGAGCCCATATTGTTCTTTGGTAAATCCACCTTCCCGAGTAAAAAGGTAGGTGTTGAGGATACCCAGGGCAAAACCCGAATAAACGATGATGGAGGATATGATGCTTTGCCGGCGTATCTCACTCATGCGGTAAAGATAAAGAACGGGATGAACACCCGCCATTCAAAGCATAAAATCAAAGGGCTTTTGTTTTAATATAAAAATTAGCATCAACCGTAAACCCACCCTCGGGCAAGGTAGTTTCCTGCCACTGCTGGGTAGGCCTTACCCAAAGACCGATTCCCTGAAGTTTGACAGGCAGGTTGAAACCTTCCACACAGTCAGCCCAACGGTAAGAGACCCGTTTACCATCTATTTTGTATTCCAAAACCGGGATCTGGGTGGTACTCAGGTATTGATAAAAGACCTTGGAGAGATCCATACCCACCTTATCTGAAATGTATTTTTCCACCATCGTGCTCGTAACGGTTTGGTGGTAAAAAGTTTTATTCAATCCCCGCAGGATCTGCCTGAACTTCTCATCATCGTTCACTACTTGCCGAATGGTGTGTATCACATTGCCTCCCTTGTAATACATATCACCACTTCCTTCCTGATTGACGCCATATGGACCCTTTATTGGGATATCATTCTGGATGAGCGCGCGGGTGCCCAGGCAATAGGTATTCCCTGCTTCCTTCCCAAAGTTGAAATCCGTAAATAAAGTTTCAGAATAATTGGTAAATCCTTCATGCACCCACATATCCGCCAGGTCTTTGGTGGTGATGTTATTCCCAAACCACTCATGGCCGGATTCATGTACAATGATAAAATCCCATTTTAAACCCCAACCGGTTTTGGAAAGGTCATTTCCCCGGTATCCATTCTTAAAATCATTTCCATAAGCGATCGCACTTTGATGTTCCATACCCAAATGCGGGGCTTCGACCAATTTAAATCCGTCTTCATAAAAAGGATAGGGGCCAAACCAAAACTCAAAGGCCTTGAGCATGGGCTTAACATCGCGGCCAAATTGTTCCTTGGCCTTTTCCAGGTCATAATCCAGCACCCAGTAACTGCAATCCAATGCGCCTTTTTCGCTGTCAAATTTTTCCGACCAATTTACATAGTGACCAATATAGGGAATGATGTTATAGTTATTGATGGGATTCTTTACTTCCCAGATGAATAATTTCTTTCCATTTCCCATGTCTTTTTCTTCTTTCTTTCTTCCATTGGCCACGGCAACAAGGGTATCCGGTACCAGCATTTGAAGAATGGCTCCGTTCTCTGGTTCATCACTTTGATGGTCTTTACAGGGATACCAGACACTGGCGCCTAAACCCTGACAAGCAACCGTCATCCAGGGCCGGCCTTTTTTATCCTTGGCCCAAACCCATCCGCCATCCCAGGGTGGACGACGGGCCAGTACGGGCTTGCCACTATAATAAACACGTAAGGTGAATATCTTTCCAGACGCTTTCAGGGAAGGGGTTGGCATATCCAGGAACCAGGCATTTCCATCCTGTTTGATCCCCTTGATCTTTTTTCCGTCACAAAAGGCACTATCCAGATGTAGCGGTTGTTGAAGATCGATCTGCATTGGCCGATTATTGACGGTTTTGGTGACCGCAAACCGGATATCTGTCCAACCGGAGGTGGTCTTGGAATCATAATCAGGAATCACATATATACTGTATTGCTTTACATCCCACCAATCACGGCCTGGTCCAATACTTCCACGCAAGGTATCCTGCCGGGTGAATTTTTTGGAACCATTCAATGGTTGGGCAAAAGAGGTATAAAAGATGACCAACCCTCCAAGGAGTAAAATGACTCGGCGCATGGGACATGTATATTGATGTGATAAATTATTGCCTTTTAGTAGACTCGATTTGATAATTTGCATAATTGAAACACTAATTTAAACCTTCCGGTAACAATGAGGGCTCCGTTTGTCAAATATTCTTTCTGGTTATTGTTGATCTCAGTCATCCTCTTATTCGGGTGTCGCGACCAAAAGAGCCATGGGCTGAAGATATTTCACTACAATGAAGCCACCGGTATTGCCTCTCTTGACCCGGCTTTTGCCAAGAACCAATCCGTTATGTGGGCCGTGCATCAACTCTACAACCAATTGGTGGAAGTGGATGCCGAATTACAGGTTAAGCCATCCTTGGCCTCATCCTGGACCATTGATCCCACTGGTACGGTTTATCAATTCACCCTTCGTCAGGATGTTTTTTTTCACGACAATGGTTGCTTTCCTAATGGAAAGGGGCGCAGGATGGTGGCCCGGGATGTGGAATATAGTTTTCGTCGACTGATGGATCCCCGTGTAGCAAGCCCGGGAACCTGGATCTTTAATGGGAAAGTGGATACCCTGCAACCATTTCTGGCGATCAATGATTCGATCTTTCAACTCCGATTGCTCAAACCATATAGTCCTATTCTGGGCATCCTGTCCATGCAGTATTGTTCGATCGTACCAAAAGAGGCGGTTGAAAAATATGGTCCCGATTTTCGTCGCCAGCCAGTCGGAACAGGCCCCTTTCGCTTTGTAGCCTGGGAAGAAGGGTTGTCGCTATTGTTACACCGCCACGACCGGTATTTTGAAACCGATGGCGCAGGGCGCCGACTTCCTATGCTGGATGGGGTAAACGTGAGTTTTTATGATAGCAAAGCCACGGAGTTCCTGCTTTTCCGGCAGGGAAAATTGGATTTTATCAATGATATTGAAGCATCCTTTCGTGATGAAGTGTTGACAAAAATGGGCACCTTAAAACCTGCCTGGGAAGGGAAGATCAGGATGCAAAAGCATGCTTATCTTAATACCGAATACCTGGGGATTTTGGTGGATACACTCAACCCCGTGATGAAAGGTTCTTCTTTGCGCTTACGCAAAGTTCGTCAAGCCATCAATTATGGGTTTGACCGTGCAAAAATGGTCTTGTATCTGCGTAATTCGATTGGCACACCGGCCACATCGGGTTTTGTACCCGCCGGGATGCCTTCCTTTGATTCCTCCCGGGTAAAAGGATATACCTATGATCCGCGACTTGCACGTCAACTATTGGTGGAGGCTGGTTTCCCAGGAGGAAATGGACTTTCCCCGATCAAACTACTCACCATTCCGATCTATTCCGATCTGGCTTCTTTTATTGCCGGACAATTGGCAGAGATCGGAATCCCTGTACAGGTGGAGGTAATACCCAAAGCCTTACTGCTGGAAATGACCGCTACCTCAAGAGCACCCTTTTTCAGGGCAAGCTGGATCGCCGATTACCCGGATGCCGAGAATTATCTTTCTGTTTTTTATTCGAAGAACCCTGCTCCACCCAATTATACCCGTTTTCAAGATCCAACCTTTGATCGGATCATGGATCAGGCAATGCTTGAAACAAATGATTCCGTAAGAAACAGGCTTTACCAGGCAGCTGACCAACGGATCATGGAATTGGCCCCGGTTGTTCCCCTCTGGTACGATCAGGTAATCCACCTTGTTCAGCCCGAAATAAAGGGTTTTGAAGCCAATTCTCTTAATTTATTAGAACTCAGAATAGCGAGTAAATAATTAATAATCAATAATTAATAATCAATCAGGTATTTCCTTAGTAGAAATACCTTGTACCACTAAACGGTGTTTTTTACTTTTACATCGTCTTCCAATATCCTCCCTGTAGCTGAATATCCAACCATCCTTTGTAAGCCAGTCCAAACGAGTATCCTGTTAAGAACCATTCGTACTAATTGATAACCTAAAAGATGTACTCATGAAAACGAATGGTACCCGTGTTACCTTATTGGGAGGCGTATTCATTTTGCTTCCCTGCCTTTTACTCCTGACTGCTTCTGTAGAAAGGCGCGATTCAGCACAACAAAACCTTCAGCATTTTCCTGAACTCAACCAAACGGGTGAGGTCTGGTGTGCCACCGATCAATCATCGGAAGGTATTGTCGTGATTCGTGATTCCAAATCCTGATGAAGACCAAACCAAATCCAGAAAAACCAATCCAGATCCGGAAAAACCTGATACCTTAAAAGATCCATTCCGAAAAACCATCCGATTCCATGAAAAGACCAAAAGGATCCAATGCACCAGAAAAACCAAAGCCAAGATCCAGGGAAAGCCATCGAACTTGTAACCTAAAAAGTGTAAACGCATGATTTGAATGGTACCCAAACACAAAGGCGGGACGCATCCAGATAGAAGAGGAGCCCCGCCTTTTTTTATTTTATGAAAGGATTGATCTCTGTTAGCCTTTCTTCTTCAATTTATCTTTGAATACTTTTTCAAATTTCTCCAGCTTGGGCCGTATCACGATCTGGCAATACGGATTCTTGTTTTTGTTATTCTCGTAATATTCCTGATGATAATCCTCCGCCGCGAAAAAGGCCAGGTAGGGTTCAACAGTCGTCACAATGGCCCGGGGGTAGGCCCCGCTTTTGTCCAATTCCGATTTATAATGTTCTACTTTCTGTTTTTGTTCCTCATTCAGATAAAACACCACACTGCGGTATTGTGGTCCAACATCCGCCCCCTGTCGGTTCAGGGTTGTAGGATCATGCACCTGCCAAAATACTTCCAGCAATTCATCAAAACTGATGGTAGCAGGATCATAGACGATCTCCACACATTCCGCAAAATTGGTTCGGCCGGTGCTGACCAATTCATAGGAAGGCTTTTCCTTTGAATCACCTGAATAGCCTGATGTGACGGAAATAACACCGTCCAATTGCTCAAAAACAGCCTCTGTACACCAGAAGCAACCGGTACCAAAAAAGGCAGTATCGGTTTTGCCTGTAAAGGCGGGAATCGTATCCTTATTTGTTGTCATAGTCATATTACTTTGTGAAGCTGGTCCTCCCTGGCAGGAAAGGGTGAAAAAAGCCATCCATAAAAGAAGGAAGCCGGGTATAAAAAGATTGGTTTTCATCATTCAATTTACGCAAAATACGTAGGGGGGTGGTTGGTGGATGTTGATTATTCTGTTTTCAGGAATTATTAACAAAGACCATTCCCGATTGTTTGATTTACCGCCGGGACGCGAAGGCGCGAGGGAGCGCAAAGATAAATAAAGTGCCTTTCTTTCCTGGGCAGGTGGTGGTTGGGTTAAATCCCCGAAATTTGCACCGCAAATCATTCAGTATTGAAACTCTTTCCCGAATCGGCGTATCAACAATTGGAGCTCGACAAGGTTAAGGCCTTGTTAGCAGAACATTGCCGAACCGAGTACGCGCGTACCCGGGTGCAGGAATTGCGTATCCATACCCGTAAGGAATACATCGATACCGAGTTAAGACAAAGCCATGAGTTCAAACAGCTTTTACAGAATGGCCTCTATTTTCCGAATGACCAGGTATTGAACCTGGCCCAGGAATTGAAAATGCTTTCCATTCCCGGTGCCGTATTGGGTGCGGAGGATATCATGGACCTTCGTCGGTTGGCGGAGAATATGAAAGGCATTTTTCGGTGGTTTGATGCGGAACGAAGGGCCGCTTATCCAGCCCTTGCCATAGTGATCGAAGGATCGTACTATGAAAAGAACATTGTCGCCTACATTGATGAGATATTGGATGAAAGCGGGCAAGTAAAGGATACGGCTTCTCCGGAATTGCGTAGCATCCGCATGAATCTTTACCGGAAACGCAATGAGCTCAGACGGGAATTTGATAAGATCATTTCCAAACTCAATAAGCAAGGTTATCTCGCCGATATCGAAGAGAGTTTTCTCAACGGCCGCCGGGTTGTGGCTGTTTTTGCCGAGCAAAAAAGACAGGTCAAAGGCATCTTACATGGTGAAAGTGATAGCCGCCGCACCAGCTTTATTGAACCGGAGGAGACGATCGAATTCAACAACGCCATTTATTCCCTGGAAAATGATGAGCGAAAAGAGGTCTATCGGTTATTGCGTGAACTCACTGCCCGGCTATCGGCCTATGCTCCGCTACTAACGGAATATCACCGGATGTCAGGGGAATATGATTTTATTCGGGCCAAAGCACGGTTTGGACAGGATATACAAGGTGAGTTTCCGGAAGTAACCGACACCGCGCATGCACACCTGGTAGAAGCGTATCACCCCTTGTTATTGTTATATAATAAAAAATCAGGCAAACCGACTATCCCCGTTTCGGTAACCCTTGACGAGAAGAATCGGATATTAGTGATCAGCGGGCCCAATGCCGGTGGAAAGACGGTGACGCTGAAAACCGTAGGGCTGCTGCAAATGATGGTACAGAGCGGGTTACTGGTACCCGTCCATCCATCTTCACGATTTGGAATCTTCAAACAATTGATGATCCATATCGGCGATACCCAAAGCCTGGAATTTGAATTGAGCACCTACAGCTCCCATTTGCTCAATATGAAACACTTTATGGAGCAGGCCAATGGCAAGACCCTGTTCTTTATTGATGAATTGGGGAGTGGAAGCGACCCCAACCTCGGTGGGGCTTTTGCCGAGGTGATATTATTGGAACTCCTGAAAAAACATTCTTTTGGGATCGTTACCACCCACTACCTCAATCTGAAGGTAATGGCCAACAAGACAGCCGGCATTGTGAATGGCGCCATGGCCTTTAATGAAAAAAGTCTGATGCCCCTGTATAAACTCATCATTGGGAAACCCGGTAGCTCCTATACGTTTTCTATTGCTGAACGAATTGGATTGGATAGAAGACTTATCGATAAAGCCAGAAGCCTTGTTGATGAGGACCATTTTCGATTGGATAAACTCCTCAACCGCACTGAACAGGACCTGCGCGAGGTGGAAAAGAAGGAGAAAGAGCTCAATCGATTATTGCGGGAGAATGAGAGACTTAAAGCAGATATGCAGGTGGTGATGGATAAGGAGAAGCATCGGCAACAGGTGGAATTGCTCAAACAGCAGAACAAGATCAGTGAAGACAGGATCACCTACCTAAAAGAGACCGAGCGTAAATTGAAACTGATCATCAACGAATGGAGAAAATCCGATGACAAGAAGAAAGTGATCAAAGACATGGAAGCATTGCTATTTAAGAAAAATGAGCAAAAGGTGGTGAGTAAAATGCAGAAAAAGCTCGATGCTAAATACGATGAGGTGGCCACCGAGATAAAAGTAGGGGAGAAGGTGAAAATTAAAAAGAATCACCAGGTAGGGGAAGTGCTGGAAATAAGAGGTAAGCGTGCCGTAGTAAAAATCGGATCCTTACCCATGCAGGTGGAGATGAAGGAGCTGGTGGTGGTGAAGGAAAGACAGACCAGGATTGATCAGGATTGACCAGGATTTGCAGGATTAAAGGATTGTCGGATTAATGGAATTGATTTTTGGATTAATTGTAAAATCAATCCCCGTAATCCTCCCATCCTTTAATCCTGGTCAATCCTTTAATCCTTAAATCAAGGTCAATGGCCCGAGTGAATATAACTCTCCAAATGACTGATCGTATTTTGTTGCATGAGGATGGTCTCTTTTACCACATCACTCATACTGATGATACCGGCAAGGCGGTTGTTTTCAAATACGGGCAGATAGCGAATATTCTTTTCTGTCATGATCCGCATACATTCATTCACCAGATCGGCGGGGCTGACAGGGGGAAGGTCGGCACTCATGATTTCTGAGACCCTTGTATCATGTGAATTTTTTCCCTTCAGGATCACTTTTCGGGAATAATCTCTTTCAGTGATAATACCCAGAAATTCACCTCCATCCATAACAAGAACGGAGCCGATATTCTTTTCGGCCATTAATTCCAGAGCATCGATCACTTTGGTATCAGGGGGTACGGCAACGGCGGAAACACCTTTCCGGTTTAAGATGTCGGCTACTTTATGCATGGGCAAGCGTTTTGGGTAATGGGAAAATACGAAATTTTGTGATTCGTTGTTAGGATGGGGTAAAACGCCTGATTCTGTGGGGAATAAGTACGCGGAGAGAGAGGGATTCGAACCCTCGGTACAGTTGCCCGTACAACGGTTTTCGAGACCGTCCCATTCAACCACTCTGGCATCTCTCCGTAAAGGGCGGCAAAAATAAAGAAATAAGCCCAAATGGAGGGTGCACGAGCGGCTAACTTTTCAGCCTATATCGTATTCAGGAGCAAACCGGTCAAGACGGCTAACCCAATGCTGATCAGGGTGCCGATGAGGAAGTATTCAGTCTTTCTTTCCGGACGGTTTCTTTCATTGAAACGGATAAACCCTTTGGCTGCGATCAATAATCCCATGGCTTCATATTCACCGGCCAATACCATGATAAGGATCAGGCATCGTTCCATTATGCCGATCCAGGTACCTGCCTGGGCAAGGGCCTCCGACTGATCCAGGTGATCACGCCAACTACGAGTAAGCTGTCCGACCAATATACTGGATGGCCAGGTAAGGAAGAAAAAACCCGTCAGGTAAGCCCATAACCGGGTATCCTTACTCCAGGTTTGCCATACTGCAATCAAGTCTTCCCAGGCGTAAAAAGTAAATCCCCAACAGGCCAATATGACCAAAAGGTGCATACCCTGGTCAAGCAGGAAGTAGAGTGATTTTTCGGGTCTGTAGGATTTCCAACCGTCAATCAAGGTGTGGGTAATAAAAATGGCGATCAGCGTGGGCCAGTATGTCCAACCGATCAGCAGACCAGCCACTACGGTAGTGATGGCTGTGTGTACATATAAATAGGGTGATTGAAAATGCAACTGGCGTCTCTCTCTTATCCAACTTTTAAGTTGCAAGAGAAAATCAGTTAACAAATGAGCAAATATTAATTTAATAAGCCATAGCGTCATGAGAGGTCAAATTGAGTTAACACAATTTCGTATTCTTTCAGCAAACGGTTAATGGACTTCCATCCTGCGGCATGGGCCTGACGGTGAACAGTTACCTGGGTCTTTTTTAATTTCTTTGCCGCCTCTGTTTGCGTTTGCCCTTTTAATAATTCGGTGATTACCTGAGCTTGTTTTACGGTCATTTGACTGATTAACTGGTCCACGAATTGTGCAATCAACCGAAAGGCAATATTGGCCTTTTCATTCAGGCTTATTATGGAAAACCGGTCCTCCTCCTGATCAAGGGCATCCAATGCCCGGCCGGATAAGATGAAGAGTTCATCGGTTGTCCTGTTCAGGTCTTTTACCGGCCCTTTGATACGCCCAATACCTATTGCTGAACGGATATCGGAATCTATATAGGGTATACCGCCCGAAAACTGCCGGGCGAGTAATCGCAACTGCAGGACCATCGACAATGCCTGAGCTGCATCCACGATATACACCTGAAAACTGTCTCCCCGGTAATATTCATGTTGATGAGGCTTTAGTACCTCCTCAATACGCGCGTTGAGCTTTTTTATGGCGGTAGCGGACAGTTTGGTTGAATTAACGATATCCGCTGTTATGACGGCATTCCATGACATGGCATAAATATAGCTTTATTTTGCTAAAAAATAAAATTATAGCTATTTTTTGCTATTATTTAAGATTATACCTGAATCCTTCAGGCATGAAAAGCCAATAAAAAGCCCACCAAAGTTTGAACCTGGGTGGGCGAAGGCGGAGAGAGAGGGATTCGAACCCCCGGACCTGTGACAGTCAACGGTTTTCAAGACCGCCGCATTAGACCGCTCTGCCATCTCTCCGGCGCAAAAATAGGGCGGGGTAGGGGAAACACAAAATCTGAAAAGAAGAAAGCTATGCCCCGTAATGACGAGTCAGAAAATAAAGGGCCATTTGAAGTATCCCAACCCCCACGATCCAGAGAATGGTCTCCTTCTTCGCTTTGTAAATACGATCTATCAGATCGATCTTATCTCGCTGGGTCAAATAACCAGGCTCATAGGCGATACCGGCTTCATTTTGAATTTTATTCATGCCATTAGATTTAAACAGCAATTTGTCTCGTAATTCTCGCTTTAGCAATAGCATCGTATTTAAACTTCTGGTTTCTCGCATAAACCCCGGTTCCGCCATGAGGCTTCCCTCCCTACCTTTGCACCACATGCGGCATCTCAAAGCGGTCAATAAATATTTCTGGAAATACCGGTTCCGGTTAGGGATCGGTGCCCTCTTTATTATTGTTTCCAACTATTTCGCCGTGCTGGCCCCCCAGGTCATGGGCTTTATCATCGATTTTGTCCAGAAGGGTATACCCGGTTACCAACCGCCGAAAAAGGAACCACGTTATGATATCCTGGTCAGGCAATTCATCGAATGGGTGGAAACCCGATGGAATAATGCGGATCAGATCTACACCGTAATCCTGTTATCCGGATTGACTATTTTATTCCTGGCTTTGTTACGCGGACTATTTATGTTCTTCATGCGGCAAACCATTATCGTGATGAGCCGCCTGATCGAATTTGACCAGAAGAACGAGGTATATGGCCATTACCAAAAATTGGATACGGCCTTTTTCAAAACCCATAGCACCGGTGACCTGATGAGCCGGATGGCCGAGGATGTGTCGAGAGTGCGTATGTACACCGGTCCAGCCGTCATGTACCTGATCAACCTGGTAGCCCTGATCTCGCTAAGTGTATTTTTCATGTTCAAGCGAAATGCAGAACTAACCCTCTATGTCCTGGCCCCACTACCCATCCTGGCCATTACCATCTATTTTGTCAATACCGTGATCAATCGCCGAAGTGAAAAGATCCAATCTCTGCTGGCCAGTTTAACCACCAATGCCCAGGAATCCTATTCAGGCATCAGGGTCATCAAATCCTATGTCCAGGAGAAGGCCATGCTGGGTTTTTTTAATGCCAATAGCGAAGAGTATAAAAAGAATGCGATCGGTCTGGCAAGAGTAGAAGCCTTGTATTTTCCCTCGATAACGCTGTTGATCGGATTGAGTACCCTTATGACCATCTTTATTGGAGGATTATATTATGCCCGGGGTACCGGTACGATCGACCTGCCAGCGCTGGTGGAATTTGTGGTGTACATCAATATGCTCACCTTCCCGGTAAGCGCCATTGGGTGGACGGCCTCGATGATCCAACGGGCGGCCGCTTCACAGAAAAGACTCAATGAATTTCTGGATACACGACCGGATATTCAACAACCAGCCACCCCGGTAAAGCATACAATAGCCGGGGATATCCGTTTCAACCAGGTATCCTTTACCTATCCTCATACCGGTATTAAGGGTCTTTCATCATTCGACCTTCATATCCGCAAAGGAGAAAAGATCGCCTTAGTTGGACGAACAGGAAGTGGTAAATCCACCGTAGCCCAATTACTCCTACGGATGTATGACCCCACATCAGGTTCCGTGCAGTATGACGGGATAGATGTCCGGATATTGGATCTTACCTACCTGCGTGAACAGATCAGCTATGTGCCACAGGATGTATTCCTCTTTAGTGATTCCATTGCGGAGAATATCCGTTTTGGCCAGGCTGGTGTAGACCGCTCGGCCGTTGAACAGGCGGCTAAAATGGCCTCCGTTCATACCGACATCCTCTCACTGGCAGAAGGTTACGATACCGTGGTGGGAGAACGGGGAGTGACCCTTAGCGGTGGACAAAAACAACGGGTTTCCATTGCCCGCGCCCTGGTGAAAGATCCCGGACTGATGATCTTTGATGACTGTCTGAGTGCCGTCGATGCCAAGACCGAACAGGAGATCATTGGTCATTTGTATGATTACCTGCACAACAAGACCGCCATCATCATTACCCATCGGATATTCTCCCTTTTTCAGTTTGACCGTATCATTGTCCTCGATGATGGGCAGATCATTGAACAGGGAACCCATGCAGAACTCCTTGAAAAAGATGGTTATTACGCCGAACTCTATGCCCGTCAGCAAGACCAGGGCGAGGAGGCATAGGTAAATTTGGCTGTTTCAAAAACATATTTATATTTGTGACTTCTTGAAAATGAGTGTTCACTAACTGCTAAAAAATCAAACTGTGGCGTACGAAAGCAATGACAACAAAATGGAAAGCATTTACAGCAAGAGAATTCGTGCTGGTAAAAGAAGAACTTATTTCTTCGATGTGCGTTCCACCCGTGGGAATGATTATTATCTGACCATCACCGAAAGCCGAAAGCGTTTCAATGATAATGGTTACGACCGGCATAAGATATTCCTCTACAAAGAAGATTTCAACAAATTCATCAAAGCATTGGGCGAAGCTGTTGATTATGTGAAGACCGAATTGATGCCGGATTTTGATTTTGATGCCTATAACCACGATAATATCGATGGCGTAGAAGGAAATGAAAATGGATCTGAGAATGGATCGGAAATGGAAATGGATGTAGTGTCCACCGAGCCAACTGTTGTTAGCACGTCAGAAGAAACAACCGAGATCAAAGCTGAAACGCCTGTTTCAGGTGACAATGGTGCTTCGGAAGAAGTAGACAAATGGTAAAAATACCTAAACTTATAGTAAAACAGCCCTTGCATAAAGGGCTGTTTTTTTTTATCCTTGTGGGAGAAACACCACCTTGCTAATCCATGAAAAAACTGAAAAACCTTCGCATTGCCCTGGCATTTTTTGCCCTTCAACTTAATTCCCCAACGCTTCTGGCTCAGTGCGGCATCTATCCGGTCTCCCTGGAACAAAGGGCGAACCAATCCGCATTTATCGTTGCCGGCAGGGTTACAGAAAAACAGTCCTACCTGGATCCCCAGACCGGGAATGTATACACCAGCAATAAGATCCAGGTAAATGCCTGGCTCAAGAATCATCAAAGCATGAATGAGATCTACCTTATTACAGAAGGTGGAGTGATCGGCGACCGGGCGACCATTGTTTATCCTTCTCTGCAAGTAGACCCCGGACAGGAATATGTATTCTTTCTCGAAGCCAATAATGAAAGACTGGATAATAAATCGATCCGTGCCCGGCAACCTGGCGTTCTCCAGGCCAGGGCCTATGCGGATGGACAGGGGGCCCTCTCCAATCGGGGAAATGAGTATACGGATCTGATCGCGGAGCCTGTACAAACAGAGGCTTCCTTATTTAATCGTATCGCTGGGATGACCGGCGAATTGGCCCGTCGCCCCAGTGGCGAAGTGTTCAATGCACGGAATGTCTCTCAGCCTGCCATAAATGGAAGGATTGATGCCATTACTTCTTTTTCTCCCAACCCCACCAATGCCGGCACCATTGACGCGGCCGATTTCATCACCATCACCGGATCGGGTTTTGGGGCTGCGGCAGGAACCGTATTCTTTTCCAATGCCGATGATGGAGGAGCTACATTCACCTCATCTGGTGTTGCCTCCGATAACGTATCCTGGAGCGATGCATCCATCACCGTCAAAGTAGCCAGAAGAGCTGGTACCGGACCGATCAATGTGAATGGGGTCTTTACCTCAGCGACGAACCTGACCATTGATTATTCCCATTTGGATATCAATAGTAATTTTAGTGGATTTGGCTCCACTACCCGGCAACGGTACTATCTGCGAAATTTGAATGGTTCAGGAGGATACACCTTCCTTTACAATACAACTTTTAATACCAATGCACCCGCTGTGGCGGCCTTTGAACGGGCCCTGGAAACATGGCGCTGTAATGGGGGTGTGAACTTTATAAGTGGCGGTACCACCGCTACTGCCTCCGTTGGAAATGACGGGGTAAACGCAGTGTTCTTTGATGCTACATTGCCCGTGGGCGTTCTCGGACGAGCCACCTCACAGTTTAGCGGCTCGGCGACAGGATTGTGCAATCTTGCCAATACCGTGTGGTATACAGCAGATGTGGATGTACAATTCATGCCTGACCCGCCCGTGGCAGGATTTACCTGGGAATATGGCCCTGCTCTACCCGGAGGAACGGAATTTGATTTTGAATCTGTTTCGGTTCATGAATTAGGACATGCACTAGGCCTGGGTCACCGCATAGCACCAGGTGAGGTGATGCATTATGCAGTTACCAATGGAGTTGCCAACCGCACTCCCTCCGTGGCCGAAATAAGCGGGGTAAACGACAAGATGGCCTTTTCTACTGCTGCCACCTGTTTTAATCCGGCAGGCTCAGGAACACCCATGACTGCGGCTTCCTGTAGCACCCTCCCTATAACTTTACTTGACTTTACCGGGCAAAAAAATCGTCAACAGATCGACCTGAACTGGAATACGCTGCAAGAGCAAAATTCGCTTCACTTTGAATTGGAAAAATCAACCGATGGGAATCGGTTTTATAGCCTGGGCAAAATTCAGGCGGCAGGTACCAGTACACAACGTAGAGACTATACCTTTACAGACAGGCAGGTTACCGAGTTGAACTATTACCGGTTGAAAATGGTGGATATAGACGGCCATTATGAATACAGCCGAACCATTCTGGTGCGTGACCCTTCTGCAACCCAGCAAGTATGGGTTCTGAATAATCCCTTTACTACCGTCCTCGATATAAGATTGGCCAAACAGGCTACAAATCCCGTTCAATTTGAACTCATCGGGCTCAACGGCGCAAAGGTTTATTCCAGCAGACAAAGTGGTGGAGATAATTTTACGCTTGACTTGTCAGGCAGTACACTTCAAAAGGGAGTGTATATCCTGCAGACAAGGATCGGTGGCGTTGTCTTTACCAACAAGATTTTACACCAATAGTTATTTTACCGCAAACTTCTTATACTGATTGATCAATCCGTTGGTCGAAGAATCATGCGTGTTTACGGCCTTTTTATCCGTTAACTCCGGTAGAATCTTATTGGCCAATTGTTTGCCCAGTTCCACACCCCATTGGTCAAAGGAGAAGATATTCCAAATAATACCCTGAACAAATATTTTATGTTCATAAAAGGCAATGAGTTGTCCCAGAGAAAAAGGCGTGACCTTTTTTAACAGGAAAGAGTTTGTTGGTCGATTACCTTCAAAGACCTTGAAAGGTAACAACCGCACAATGGATTCATTGCTTAACCCGGATTTTTCCAGTTCAAGCTCCGCTTCCTCTTCGGTCTTCCCATTCATCAGGGCTTCGGTTTGTGCAAAGTAGTTGGAAAGTAGTTTAGCATGATGGTCACCAATGGGATTGTGGGTCTGCGCCGGGGCAATAAAGTCACAAGGGATCAGAAGCGTACCCTGGTGGATCAATTGATAAAAGGCATGTTGTCCGTTGGTACCTGGTTCTCCCCAGATAACCGGACCGGTAAAATAGTCCACTGCTTCTCCATTCCGGTCAACGCTTTTCCCATTGCTCTCCATATTTCCCTGTTGGAAATAGGCGGCAAACCGGTGAAGGTATTGATCGTATGGAAGAATGGCCTCGGTTTCAGCGCCATAGAAGTTCGTGTACCAAATGCCCAGCAGGGCCATGATCACCGGAATATTCTTGTCAAAAGGTTGATCCCGGAAATGTTGATCGGCAAAATAGGCGCCTTTCAATAGTTCTTCAAAGTTTTTGTAGCCAATGGTCAACGCAATCGACAAACCAATTGCACTCCAAAGAGAATAGCGACCACCTACCCAATCCCAAAAGGGGAACATATTTCCACTGTCTATCCCAAATTTCACCACTTCTTTCTCATTGGTGGAGAGGGCCACAAAATGCTTGGCGATGTGTTTTTCCTTTTTTGCTATTTTCAGGAACCATTGACGCGCTGTATGCGCATTGGTCATGGTTTCCTGGGTCGTAAAGGTTTTTGAAGCGATCAGAAAAAGGGTTCTTTCGGGATCCAGTTTTTTGAGCGTTTCGGCAATATGCGTCCCATCCACATTGCTGACGAAGAACACTTCGATCCCTTCAACCGTGTAGGGTTTCAGGGCTTCGGTCACCATTAGCGGACCCAGATCGCTTCCACCAATTCCAATATTGACTATGTATTTGAGTTTTTTATTGGTGTAGCCACGTCGTTTTCCCGCATGTACTTCATTGCAAAAATTCTTCATCTGGCGCAAAACCTTTTTTACCCCCGGCATTACATCGAGACCTTCAGAGAAGAGGGGTTGTCCGGAAAAATTCCGCAGCGCCACGTGCAATACAGACCGGTTCTCTGTTTCATTGATCTTTTCTCCGGCAAACATCGCATTGATCCCGTCCTTTACCCGGCATTCGGTAGCCAGTTCCTGTAATAGTTCCAAGGTGGTATCGGTGATCCTGTTCTTGGAATAATCAAAAAGGATATCCTTGCTGTGAAGGGAGTATTTTTTAAATCGGTTGGCGTCTTCCTTAAACAGGTCACGCATCTGCAGGGTATGGGTCTCTTCTAAATGGGCTTCCAGTTTTTGCCAGGCGGTTGTGTTTACAGGGTTGATCTTAGGTAACATGATTACAAAAATTTATGATTGATATTGTTGTATGATCTCTATCGTGCGGCCAACCATCTCCGGTGTGATATCTAAATGTACAACCAATCGAACCCGGTTGGGAGCAATGGCATAGGCCAGGATACCTTTTTCTTTCCATTGTGCCACCAGCGCGGGTGCTGTATTATCAGACAATTCAAAGATGATGATATTGGTCTCAACCGGTAACACTTTTTTTACAAAGGAACGATTGGAAATAGCCGCCTCAATTTCCCGGGCATGGGCATGGTCAATCGATAGCCTTTCCACATGATGATCCAATGCATAAATTCCGGCCGCGGCCAAAAAACCTGCTTGCCTCATTCCTCCACCAAATACCTTTCGGATCCTTCGTGCTTTTTTTATAAACTCATATCGGCCAAGTAAGAGACTACCTACCGGGCAACCAAGACTTTTACTTAGACAGATCGAAATACTGTCAAATATTTCTCCATGCTGAACCGGTGTTTCCCTTTTCGCCACCAGGGCATTGAATAAACGGGCCCCATCAAGATGTAGCGACAGGCCATGGGCACTGCACACCTTTTTTATTTGGCGAATATCCTCTATGGCATAACAACTACCACCACCCCGGTTGGACGTATTCTCCAGGCAAACCAGACTGGTCCGGGCCTTATGGACATCATCCGGGTTGATGGCTGCACTCACTGCTTCCGCGGTAATCCTGCCTCTGTCACCGGCCAATAATCGCACCGATGCCCCGGAGTTAAAGGCAATACCCCCGCCTTCATATTGGTATACATGGGCATTCTCATCCACAATTACTTCATCTCCGGGTTGGGTATGACACTTGATCGCGATCTGGTTGGTCATCGTGCCCGATGGACAAAATAAGGCAGCCTCCATGCCAAACATCCGCGCCGCTTTTTGCTCCAGTTGATTGATGGAAGGGTCTTCCCCAAAAACATCATCCCCAACAGGTGCTTTCATCATGGCTTCCAGCATCCCAGGGGTCGGTTTGGTTACGGTGTCTGAACGGTAATCGATGATCATGAAGTGAGGTATTGAAAATCAGGGGCGAAATTAAGTAAAGCCTTCCATCTTGCCTATGAGCCTTTTATCCTAAATCAGGGGAATTAAGTAACCAGGGTGGGGGTGCTGCGTCTTAGGGAAGTGGGAGTTGGATGGTGGTTGTTGGATGACTGATGACAGATGACGGATGACCGATGACAGAGTATGTCAAGCCGAAGTCCTTGTATCACAACGCAGTCTCTACTACTTATTAAATACCATTAAAACAAATGTATAGTTCAATCCGTCATCCGTCATCCGTCATCTGTCATCCGTCATCCGTCATCCAGCCCCCGCCACCCATCCTTAAATTTAACCATTCACTATAAAACAATATACTTGGCATTACATAGTACCTATTTTTGTCCTGTAATTATTTAAAACAAGTACTGAATATAAAACCAATCGAGATGAGAAAGATGTTAACCCTTTTACTGGCTGTTTTTGCTCTAACAGCTTCAGTTACAGCCCAAAATACGGGTAAAACCAATATTACCGGGGTCATTAAGGACGGAGGACAAAAGACCCTGATGTCTGCTACTATCATGTTGGTGAAGGCCAAAGACAGCTCCGCGGTCAAAATGACGGTGGCCGACAAAGAAGGAAATTACCTGATTGAAGGAATTGGAACAGGTGACTACATGGTCATGGTGACTGCTGTAGGTCACCAAAAGGCTTTTTCAGCCCCCTTCTCAATTTCCCAGGATCAGGCCACGCATGCAGTGCCTTTGATCGAATTAGAGCCTGAGGTGAAATCACTGCAAGGAGTTACTGTGGTATCCAAAAGGCCCTTTATCGAACAGAAGATTGACCGGATGGTGGTAAATGTGGAAGCTTCGGTAACTAATGTAGGCACTTCTGCCCTGGAAGTATTGGAAAAATCGCCGGGCATTACCGTTGACCGCGACGGAAATATTAGCCTGAAAGGTAAAGCCGGGGTGCTGGTATATATTGATGGTCGCCCGACCTATCTCTCGGGTGCTGACCTGGCCAATTTGCTTCGTAATATGAGCAGCAATCAACTGGATCAGATCGAGATCATGACAAACCCTCCGGCAAAATATGACGCCGCGGGTAATGCCGGGATCATCAATATCAAAACCAAAAAAACAAAACAGGTAGGATATAGTGGGAGTATTTCCGCCAGTTGGATGCAACAGCGTTATGCCAACCCCTCCAGCTCCCTGAACTTCAACTATCGCAAGAATAAAGTGAATGTATTTACCAATATCGGCTATAATACCTGGAACAATTTTAATAAACTGAGTATCCAACGAAAATTCATGGATGACCAGACCAAAGAAGTAGTTTCAAATTATGACCAGGTGTCGCGTATGCGGGATGATTTCCAGACCATCAGTGCGAAACTGGGAATGGATTATTCTGTCAGCAAGAAAACAACCCTTGGTTTTGTGGTCAACGGATACCATAACCCGGGCAATTTTACCAATAAGAGCCATGTATTGATCGCTGACCCCAGCAGGACCCTGTTGAGTAAAACCAATGCCATTACCACCAACGAAAGGACCTGGAAGAATTTTGGCGCCAACATAAATATGCGTCATGTATTTGATTCAACCAGTACCGAATTGACCATGGATGCAGACTATATCGGTTATGATGGCAGCAATGACCAGCGCCTGATCAATTCTTACTTTGACCCGTTTGACAATCCGACCTTCAAACCCGATACCTTGTTGGGAAATTTACCCCAGAACATTCAGATTTACTCCTTTAAATCCGACTTCTCCAAGCCCTTAAAGAATGGAGCCAAATTTGAAGCCGGTATCAAAACCAGTTTTGTCAAGACTGACAATAACGCCCGATATGATAATATCTATTATCAACAAGCGATCCTGGATAGCGGAAGAAGCAATCACTTCATTTATGACGAAAATGTAAATGCCGCCTATGTGAACTATAGCCGCCCGCTGGGTAAAAAGTGGAATGGCCAGATAGGACTTCGGCTGGAGAACACCCAGGCAACCGGACATTCATCAGGTTTTGTCTACAACACCACACAGGCCCGTTTTGTACCCTTTGATTCCACTTTTGACAGAGATTATACCCAACTTTTTCCAACCTTATACCTTCAATATAACGCCAGTGAGAAGCACTCCTTTGTACTGAACTATGGCCGCCGAATCAACCGCCCTGATTATAGCGACCTGAATCCTTTTATTCTGTTTTTGGACCGCTATACATTCGAGCAGGGTAACCCCAACCTGAAACCGCAATTCGCGCACAACATTGAACTGAGCCATACGTACAAAGGGGCCTTTACGACTACCCTGAACTATACCAATACGACCGATATCATTACGGATGTGTTGGAGCAAAATACCGCCCTGAATGAAACTGTGGTGAAAAAATCGAATATCGCGAGCTTGAAACAACTGGGTATTTCTGTATCCGGGAATATTCCAGTGGTGAAATGGTGGACCATGAATGTTTGGCTCAATGTATTCAATAACCATTATAAAGGAGAGGCCAACGGAGATCCAATCTCTATTGGATACACCACGGGACGGATCAATGTTTCCAACCAGTTCAAATTTGAAAAAGGTTGGTCAGCGGAGATCAGTGGGTTCTATACCACACCCTTTGTGGAAGGTGTTTTCCGGATCGAGAATTTTGGACAAATGAACGTCGGAATTTCCAAGCAGGTGTTGAAGAACAAAGGCACACTGCGTATCTCCGGACGCGATATTCTCTATTCCAATAAGATTAACGGGTTGATCAAATACAGTGATATCGACGCCTCCTTCCAGCAGGTAAGGGGCTCCCGTCAGGTCACCATCGGCGTTACCTATCGGTTTAGCAAAGGAAAAGCTTCTAACACTCCCCGCCGTAACATTGGTGGTGCAGATGAAGAGCAGAACAGGGTGAAGGCCGGGCAGTGAGACCATGATTTAAGGATTTGAAGATGACAGGATAGCTTGGAAAAGAAAAGTGGAGAAGCTGTGATATAGAGCGATTTGAAAAGAGGGCATTTTGTTAATGTGCTGATGAATAAGTATCTTCATCAGCACATTTTTTTTTTAAATAATCCTGCACTTATTGAGAATTATCAGAACAATCCAATCCTGTTAATTAATTAATCCCAAAACTCCTGGTATATGCCGTCATTTGATATCGTTTCCAAAGTAGATGCACAGGCACTTGACAATGCTGTCAATGTGGTGTCCAAAGAGATCACCAATCGGTTTGATTTCAAAGGCACCCACCTGGTGATCAATCTGGATAAAAAGGAATACAAGCTTAATCTGGAAACGGACGACGATATGAAAATGCGCCAGTTGATCGATGTGTTGATCAGCCGGGCCCACAAACAAGGTATAGCCCCTGAGGCCTTTGACTTTTCAAAAGAAGGTTATGCAAGCGGTAAAGTGTGGAAAAAGGAAGTGACGGTTCGAAACGGGCTAAAACAAGAAGATGCCAAAAAAGTAGTCAAACTGATCAAGGATTCTGGCCTCAAGGTTCAGGCCTCCATCAACGATGACCTGGTGCGGGTAACCGGGAAAAAAATTGACGACCTCCAGGAAGTGATCCAGGCCTCCAAAACCTGGGGATTGGGGGTGCCTTTGCAGTATGAGAATATGCGATCCTGAGACGTGAGACGTCAGTCGTGAGAGTTGAGGCGTGAGTCGTTAGAAAACTCACGTCTCACGCCTCACGCCTCACGATTCTTTGAATTCTCCTCAAATTTTCCTACTTTTGCGACTCTAAAAAATCTTTTAATCAGTACGGCAAAATCCGTGCGGCCTTTAAATCAATTAGTTATGAAGAAAGGTGTCCACCCCGATAGCTATCGGTTCGTAGTTTTCAAAGACATGAGTAACGGTTATTCTTTCCTTAGCCGTTCTACAGCCAACACCAAAGAGACCGTTAAATGGGAAGACGGGAATGAATATCCCCTGGTAAAACTGGAGATTTCAAATACCTCTCACCCCTTCTTTACCGGTAAGAACATGTTGGTGGATACGGCTGGTCGTATCGACAAGTTCAAGAAGAAATATGAGAAGAAAAAATAATGACGTAATTTACTATTACGAAAACATTTTTTGTTTTTCATGGCTATACTTTAATCCCTTCGTTTCGACGAGGGGGTTTTTGTTTTATATAATTCAGTAGCTTTACCTGATGCCTGAACGGATCATTTTCACCGAAGAATTTTGCCAGCCGGAAGACCTTTACCCCTTTACCCTGACCCGGCAGATTCAGGACATTCGTATCGGCATACTCACCATACGCGAAAAATGGGAGCGCCTGTTGGGTGCTGTTTCCTACGACAAGTTTGAAGATGACTACAAAGACCTTGACCGGGCCGTTCGTATTGACAAGAAATTAGGTGCCGGCATCA
Source organism: Chitinophagaceae bacterium (assembly GCA_041752135.1). Lineage (GTDB taxonomy): Bacteria > Bacteroidota > Bacteroidia > Chitinophagales > Chitinophagaceae > Pollutibacter. Next base: position 95,469 of record JBGSHT010000070.1, read on the forward strand.
TTTATATGATCCATGGCAACCTGCTTCCTACTCCCGGATTAGTAAGCGCCATCAAACGATTAAAGAACGGGGAATTCCTATGCGTGAATGGGGATGCAGGCATTGTATTTCGTTTTTCTGCCAAAGAAATTGTGAAGCCGAATCAGGTAAAGATGAATAAGGCCGTGGTGATCCGGGACGAATTGCCTTCCATCCGGTTTCCCTGGGATATAACCCACCTGAATGCCAAGGCCCTGGTGGAAGATTGGAAACTTCTCAAAGGACGCAGGAAATCACAGCCCCTGTCAAGAACCAATCGGGTAACAAAAGGGAATCAGGTATTTGTGGAGAAGGGAGCTGTTGTGGAACATGCCATCATCAATGCCTCGGAAGGACCGGTTTATATTGGTAAAAATGCCTTGGTGATGGAGGGTTCGCTTATCCGTGGGCCTGTTTCGATCGGTGATGGAGCGGTCGTAAAAATGGGTACCCGAATCTATGGCGCGACGACCATTGGACCTGGTTGCGTAGTAGGAGGGGAGATCAAAAATAGCGTGATCTTTGGGCACAGCAATAAAGCCCATGATGGGTATCTGGGTGATTCTGTATTGGGCGAATGGTGCAATTGGGGGGCCGGGACCACCAACAGCAACGTAAAGAACAATGCGGGTACTGTAAGAGTATGGACAAGAAAAGGAGAGATAGAGGCAGGAAATAAATGTGGGGTCTTTATGGGTGATTATTCCCGCACTGCCATTAACACCAGTATCAATACCGGAACCGTCATCGGGGTTTCCTGTAACGTATTTGGAAATGGCCTGACACCAAAATATATTCCTTCCTTTGCCTGGGGATCGGATGGATTAAACCGCTACCGCCTCGAAAAGGCATTGGATGATATCCGCGCCTGGAAAAAAATGAAAGGACAATTGCTATCCATGAACGAAGAATCCATTTTACACACTATATACCACAAATACTAAATGACCCTTATGAGGAAACAAATCGCAGCCGCAAACTGGAAAATGAATCTGACCTATCAACAAGGCGAGCAGTTATTGGACGATATCCTGGCTGCTGGAATTTCCCTGGCCGACCACCAGGAAGCGGTATTTGCCGTACCTTCTCTCTATCTTACCCTGGCACAAAAGAAATTATCCGGGCATAAGCATTACCATGCTTCCGCGCAGAATTGTTACAATAAAAAATCCGGTGCCTATACCGGCGAAATTGCAGCCGAGATGATCAAATCGGTGGGTGTAAGTTATTGCGTGTTGGGTCATAGCGAACGCCGGGAATACTTTCAGGAAAGCCACCAAATGCTGGCCGAAAAGGTGGACCTCTGCCTCGAGAATGAATTAACGCCGATCTTTTGTTGTGGTGAACCCCTGTCCATTCGGGAACAGGGAAGCCAGAATGAATTTGTGGCCACCCAACTCCGGGAATCCCTGTACCACCTGCCAGCAGAAAAAGTAAAAACCCTGGTGATCGCCTATGAACCCATCTGAGCCATCGGAACCGGTAAAACAGCCACTACAGCACAAGCACAAGAAATGCATGCTTATTTACGTTCTGTATTAGCGGACCAATACGGACAGGACATTGCCAATACCATACCCATCTTGTACGGGGGAAGTGTGAAAGCGAATAACGCAGCGGAACTATTTGCCAGCCCCGATGTGGATGGAGGATTGGTGGGTGGGGCCTCCCTGGTGGCTACCGATTTTTTGGCAATCATCAAGGCATTGAAATAAACCACCACTATCGGTAAACAATACCATATCGTCATTACCCGTAAGAACCAAATGCTCCTGAGTTTCTTGAAGATCAGAGCGGTGATCAACGGGAAAGAAATATATCCCCTCAGCAATAACCAGCCGGTGGTGATCACGTTGGATGAAAATAATCCCAATGTGGTCATCTCCGACGGGTTTCATCACACAAAACCCGTGGAACTGGTTTATCATCACCTGCACACCTACTACTTCCATGTGGTATGCGCCATTGATGACGTGCAACTTTTTTTCGGCTTTGTATTTATCGCCTTGTTTTATTTGCTGGGGATTGGTGTGGGGCTGCTTTTTTTTAAGATCATCTGCTTTTTTCCCGTCATTTATTTCCTTTATATTTTTTATGTTAACCGCCAGGACTATATTCAGTTGAAGGCAGTTTAACAGGCGGTAGGGCTACTTCCTCTGTAGCATTCAGCAGGTCTAATTCAAGTATGGTGGATTCCCCATCTTCGGATTGATGATACATGGAAATAAACCGGTGCCCAAATAAAAATTCTTCCGCAGCATAGGAAGATCGGGCCACGACGGTATTGGAAAAGGTTTCATCAAACGCTTTTATAAAAACAATCAGTTCTGCCTTCAGGTTGCGCAACTCATCGGCACTTAGTTGATACATGGCACTTTTTTCGTTAATGGCATGAACAATCGTCCAATTCAAAAACAAGGTATTGATCTGGGCGAGCTCGACAACCAGCGGATAAAAGCGATTGACGGGTTTACCCTCTTCGATGAATCGCAATCCAAGCGTGAGTTTTACTTCCACATCGGTAAGATGATTGTTTTTGTACGGGGTTACCCGGATCATCAATGCTCTTCCATCCTTGTAGGGCGCGATAAGGGCTTTCTCGCTGAAACGCAAAAAGGCCTGGGGATGAGAGAAACGTCCGTAAAGTAAACCGGTGGCCAGGGCAAAACTCAAAAGTCCAAGGAACGCTTCAAAAGAGGCCACTAACCCGGACCAAAACCCAATCGGGTTTAACCGGCCATAGCCTACGGTGGTAAAGGTTTGCGCGCTGAAAAAAAATGCTTCAGAAAACTGATTCCAAAACGGGCCTTTTTCCATTCCGGCCATTTTCTCTATACCGATCCAGAGATATATAAAAGCAAAAATCGTATTGACCAATATAAAGATCAACAAGATGGATAACCAGAATTTCCATCGGGGCATTTCCAACATGGTATGGTACCAACTAAACCGGTCAAATAGCTTCATACCACGCTTGCGCACATTCGCCGAACCATCTTTTCGATAGTATCGCGTGCCAACCGTATTTCCATTGTTACCAAGACCCGTGGCGGGGTCATCATTCAGGACTTTGTTTCGTTTGAATAAGGCCATATTGCAGTTTAGCAGGTTTAGGAGTTGTGAACAGTTTCCATATTAGGGGGTAATAACAACAAGTCAACCGCAAGGTTGGGTGGGGAAGCGCTCGTCAGAAATTCGTTTCTTTCGCTCGTCAGGTCAATAACCGAATATCCTATCGTTTGGCACTCTTTCAGGAGGGTGGCAGGTGTTTCCCCAAAACGGGCCAGCGTTTCCGGATTGCATTCGAGGATGATCCGGGGGCTGTGTTTTTTGATCAATTCTTTCATGCCCCTTAATACTTCTATTTCGGTTCCTTCCGTATCAATCTTGATTAGGTCTATTCTCTGGAGGGAGTTTGTTACCTCCCAGGAATCCAATACAATCATTTCCACCTGTTCCTGGGTACCCGCATGGTTTTCGGGAGGATGAAGTGCGGACATTCCTTCGTTTTCAGGACCAGCATGAAACATCGTGACATTTCCTGGTGCACTGCCCACAGCAAAATGATAAGCATTTGCCTGTTCGATGCGATTCCTTTCCAAATGCGTTTTAAGTTTTTCAAAGTTGGATCGTACAGGTTCGATGGCAATGACCCGAATAGCTGGGGAAATGGTTCCGGCCACGAGGGAGTAATAACCAATATTGGCCCCTATATCCAGAAAGGTATCCCCGGCTTTCAGGCTATACTCAAGATAACGGGTTATATGCGCATCGTATTGGCCATACCAGAGTAACAGCTGTTGCTGATGTTCAAATGGAGTGAGCCACATGCGAAAACCTTGTGGTAGTTTCTTTTCAAAAATGCGATGGTCAATATTTAATAACCGTATCAATCGCATAAAATACTTTAGCCCCCGATGGGGAAAAGGAAAATGGCGAATATAAAATTGAAACAACCAGAAGATCATCCCGGGAACATGCGTTAGGTATCCGTAAATTTATAGTTTATTTGCCCAAAACCATTTGTTTGAAAGCGGACCTGTTCAAAGGAAGTATTTACCGGATCATTTTCATGGGACTGAGTTTTTTGGTCAGCCTCCTGATTGCCGCTATTTCAGGTACGGCCATTTTTGGTTCCCTCTCCCTTATGATCGTGAATGCAGCCATCCTGCTCATCTTTTCCGGACTGGGTACGGATGCAGCCCTGGTTTGGCATTGGGCCGGGGAGAAATTGAATCCACGGGCCGGGTATTCTTTTGTTACCCTGAGTGGGCTTGTTCAACTGCTCTTATTCGGGATGGCGGAATGGATTAGTTTGCAGGTCTGGGACAAAACCTTATTAGCCAGGGGAAGCGCACAGACTTTTTTGTGGCCTGAAACTTTATATTTTGTAGGTCTGGTACTGTTGGAAAAATGGGGTTCGCTTTTCTATGCCACCCATAAAGCGGTCCGGGCAAATCAGATACTTGCCATCATCTCCTTTGTGTTTGCCTTGTTTTTAGCCTTTTCTGTCCGGGGTTTGGGTATTCGGGTGGATGATCCGTTTTCTTTATTTGCCGGTTTCACCTTTATCCAGGGACTCAGCCTGATGGTAGCCTTTCACCTATCGGTGCCTGGAATTCGGCCAGGGTGGATTGCGGGTAAGGATTTACGATCTCTTTTTCAATTTTCCTTTCTTGTCTTTATCACCAATGGAATCCAATTTCTGGCCTATCGGATCGATTATTGGTTTATTGATCATTATCAGGGCGAGGCCGGAGTAGGCGTGTATGCGCAGGCCAATCGCTTTGCGCAGTTATTGTGGGTCGTACCCAATATACTGGCCGCCCTGTTGATCCCCGCGCTTTCGAAAAGGGAAGGCGCTATGACCACCTCCGGGTTTATGACCTATCCCCGGTTCCTGATGCGGTGGAATGCGATATTATTACCATTAGTACCCCTTACTGCCTGGCTCATTTATAAATACCTGATGCCGGCTTCTTTTATGCCCGGCTGGGAGGCCTTGCTCTGGATGATCCCGGGATACTATTTTTTCGGACTGACACTCCTCCTTGCCGCCTGGTTCTCGGCAATGGGGCAACTAAAGGTTAACCTTACCGGTTCGCTCATCTGCCTGACCCTGATTACCCTGGCCGACGCCCTTCTTATTCCCCGGTGGGGGGCTCTTGGTGCAGCTTTGGCCAATACCTTTGCGTATTCGCTCACGACGTTGTATTTTATGCTGCGATTTAAAGCCCGGACCGGAATAGATCACCTGTCGTTCTGGCGATCCAAAGACTGATTCATGCAAGAAGGAAAGGAAAAAAAATACATACTCTGGTTACCTTCCTGGTACCCCAACGAACTGACCCCCTTTGATGGGGATTTTATTCAACGCCATGCAAAGGCCGTTTCTCCGTTCATGCCTGTGCATGTATTTCACCTCATACGTGATCGCGATCGAAAATGGACCCGTAGTACACGTCTGGTGGAAAAAGTACAGGGGCAATTGACCGAAACGATCTTGTACTATGCCAGTCCGCGCATGCCGTTTCGCTTTTTGGATAAACTCGTTTCTCAATGGAAATACATGTGGCTGTATCGGAAACATATTCGAAGAATATTTGAAGAAAAAGGTTTTCCAGAACTCCAGCATGTGCATGTGGTATATAAAGCGGGGTTGATCGCCCGGTGGATCAATAAGAAATGGGGAATTCCCTTTGTTTTAACTGAACAGTGGACGATCCATTTACCGGAAGCCAGGCCCAACCTGTTTGACCTTCCTTTTGCCGAACAACACCTTATTTCCCGGATCATGGATCATGTGGAATGGGTATTGCCTGTATCAAAATACCTGGGAAAAGCCATGAAAGAACATTGGCCATTTATTCGCTTTGAAGTGATACCGAATGTGGTCGATCATGGTCTGTTCAAACCAGGAACAGTTCCAAAGCCTGCAGATAAATTGCGCCTGGTACATGTTTCTACACTAACCTATCAAAAGGATCCCGAATCCCTTTGTACAGCCCTGGCTGTTTTAAAGCAACGGGGGGTGGCTTTCCAATTGGATCTGTTTGGGCCGGCTACCAGGGAAATAAAAGAGTTGATGCAAAAGGCGGGTATTGGTGACCAGGTCATTTTTCATGGTGAAAGGCCTCAAGTGGAACTTGGCCGGATTATGAGCGAATGTCATGCCCTCGTATTGTATTCCCGGTATGAAACCTTCGGTTGCGTGATCATTGAGGCCAATGCCTGTGGTATTCCGGTCGTAGTTCCTGATACAGCCCTAATGCAAGAGATCGTATCACCGGATGTGAATGGAGTGCTTGTCAAACCCCATGACCCGATCGCCCTGGCTGATTCACTGCAAAAAATAGCAAACGGGGACATTCGGTTTGACGCCGAAAAAATCCGTGAGTCCAGTTTAAAGTATGGAATGGATATAGTGGGAAAACAGTATGTGGCGGTTTATGAACAACTGCTTCTTCAGCTCGAATAAGCCTGCAGTTTCTCCATCAGGTTCACATATTCCTTCATGGCATCTTCCTTCGGTTTTCCCTTCAGGTTTACCCAGGCTTCATATTTTGCTTTGGCCACAAAATCAAATGGATTTGGTGCGGGGGTATTTACGTCGCCTTCGGTTGCCTGTTTGTACAAAGAATAGAGTTGGAGTAAGGTTTCGTTGCTGGGTCTCTCACTGAGATTCTTACTGTCAGCGACAGCCTGTTCGAACAACTGGTGCAAATCCATGGTGGTTAACGATTTTGCACGAATTTAGGGTTTTAAATGGTATCATTTGGCGAACACCCGTTAAAGTAAAGGGTTTTACATCATTTTTTTTATTAACAATTAATACGATATTAGGCCTATAAATTTTCTAATATGAAGACTGTCAAGGAAGTGCTCGAACGGAAGAGTAAGTCTTTCAACCAAATTTCGGCTGGGGCACTGGTAATAGATGCACTGCAGATGCTGAATTCGGTGAACCTCAGTTATCTGGTGGTCATGGAAGGAGAAAAATTCAAAGGAATTTTTAGTGAGCGGGACTATACACGGAATGTGGCTTTAAAGGGCAGGTCAAGTACCACTACCACAGTAGGAGAGGTCATGTCCGTTGACCTTCCGATCATTGGTATCCATGATTCGGTGGAACAATGCATGAACAAAATAGACACCTTTAAAACCCGGTATTTGTTGGCTTATGAGGAGAAGAAATTTCTGGGGGTAATCACCATACATGACCTGCTTCGAATGGTCATCGCAAGTCGCAGCGAAGTCTTTGATGATAACCTGGTTCAAAGGCTTCTGGATCAGAATGATAATATCCGGGTTTATTAACCAAACCTGTTCCAAATTTGTGACCAAAGTGGGCATAAATTGGTGTATATTTGCCTTTTACATTAATTCTTTTACATGAGCGTTCCTAAATTCCCCCACACGGGAGATGCCTTCTACCTGGAATTGAAGAAAAGGGTAGGTGATTATTTTTCCCAGGCCGGCATTGCTTCCACTGGAAATTTTCAGTTGTATTTCAAAGCCATATTACTGGTTGTCTCCTATATCGCTTTATATACCTGGCTGGTATTTTTTACACCCGCCACCGTAATTGCCATCCTCGGTTGTGCCGTTTTGGGTATCCTGACAGCGGCCATTGGTTTCAACGTCATGCATGATGGGGCACACGGCAGTTTTAGCCAGCACCCCTGGCTGAATAAACTAGCCGGCCTTTCACTAAATGTCCTGGGCGCCAATAACTACCTGTGGAAAACAAAACACAATGTCATTCACCATGCCTATACGAATGTAGACGGGGTAGATGATGATATTGATGCCAGGCCTTTTTTGCGTCTCTGCGAAACGCAGAAATTCTATAAAATACACCGCTTCCAGCATCTTTATTTCTGGGCTGCTTATTCCCTGTTGTATCTATGGTGGATCTTCTTTACGGACTATCGCAAATATTTCAAGGGACGGATCGGTCCGGTGAAATTGAAGAAAATGAATTTGTCAGAACATCTTACCTTCTGGAGTTTCAAAGTGCTGCATATGGGCATTTTTGTAGTGCTGCCTATTCTTGTAGTGGGTGTGATCCCCTGGCTGGTTGGTTTCCTCACACTCGCCCTCGTGGCTGGATTTGTATTGAGTATTGTGTTCCAATTGGCGCACACGGTACAGGATACGGAATTTCCACAAGCCGACCCCGTTACCAATAAACTGGGTGACGAATGGGCTATTCACCAATTAAAGACTACGGCTAATTTTTCCAATAGAAACCGATTGATCTCCTGGTGGGTAGGGGGATTGAATTTTCAAATTGAACATCACCTGTTTCCCCGGATTTCCCACGTACATTATCCGGCCATCAGCAAACTGATACGACAAACCTGTGCCGAATTTGGTATTCAATACATCGAGTACCCGCGATTAAGATATGCCGTTGCCTCCCATGTCTCTTTTCTGCGGCAAATGGGGAAACCCTAAAGCGCAACTTTTCCACATTGCGTTTTATTTCCAACCATGGCATCTTTTTTGGGCGTGGAAGGGATATTCATATCCATTTCCTAAACCCAATTTGTAAAGTATGAGAACGAAACAGTTAAGTGCTCTTGGGCTGTTTGCCCTTTTCGCTACACTTATTACTTTTTTTTCCTGCCAAAAAGAAGGATCTCTTCAGTCAAATATTCCTGAAGGGCAAAACAAATTATCTATCTACCTGATGGATGGCCCTTATGATTTCCAACAGGTTAATGTGGAGATACAAGCTATTTACGTAAAAATTGATTCATGCGACCGAAGCAGGTGGAATGATGATGATGATGACCACCCGGGTTGTGATGACCATCATGATTCACTCTACCGCAATTGTGAATTCTGGGATACACTGGATGTGAATCCTGGAGTATATGATCTTCTCACCCTGCAAAATGGGGTAGATACCTTGCTGGCAAGTGGCTTTGTTTTAGACGGAAGAATTGAGCGGATCAAATTTGTGCTGGGAACCAATAATAGCGTGATGGTAGATAGCGTGGTTCATCCCCTTCACCTGGCCGGCAATCTCAATTATGTTTATGTAAACCTTAAAAAGGAGCATCTTGATTCCCTGAGTTCCGATAATTTTCAACTATACCTGGATTTTGACGTGGCCCGCTCCATTTGGAAATCAAATGGAAAGTACTGGCTCAAACCTGTACTGAAACCTTTTGGCCGGCATAGCTCTGGTGAAATCGAAGGAAAGGTTAGACCTGTCAACGCTCACGGTATGATTATGGCTTTATCGGGGACCGATACCACCTTTGCCAGACCAGATCATCATGAAGGTGAATTCAAGATAAGAGGCCTGAGACCGGGTACCTATGATGTATTCATCGATGGAATCAATGGCTATCGGGATACGACCATATCCGGAGTAGAGGTTAGACGAAACCGCGACACGGAATTAGGCACTATACGATTAACGCAATAGATCCAATAAGCAAAACCAGGATAGACCCGCGACATGTTCGCGGGTCTTTTTTTGTGCCGTATAAAAGGATGCCGAAATGGCTTTTACATTTATTTTTTGCAGGGGGTATAATTCGAATACCAAAGAGCATCTTATATCCAAAGACGTCTTTATTGTTTGAAATTTAAAAATGTCAACCATGAAAAAAATAATGTGGGTATTTCTGCTATTGGCCATTTCTGGCACCCTGGCTGCCCAGGGTGGTCCGGGAAGACCAGGGCGTCAGAATAATTCCTTTAACAGGGGTTATGTGGATGCCAATAAAAATAATGTCTGTGACCGCAATGAAAATGGTAACCGCCCCGGTTCCCGTATGATTGGACGAAGAAATGGTGGTGGCGGGACTTGTCTTTATCGAACAGGCAATGCCAATGTTAACAGACCGGGACCCGGTTTAGGCCGTCGCAGGTTCTGAGTTATTTTTTAATCATTCAATCATATTTACCATGAAAACAAAACACGGAGTGTTGGTGCTGCTCTCATTCCCTTTGCTGATGTCAGCTATGTGCAATAAAGAAAAGGTGAGTTCAAATTCCAATACACAAACGGGCAATGGCTCCGGATATGGATGGAACCAGGCCTTCAATTTACCGGCTGAACCACTTAGCACGCCTGAGAGCGAATCTTTGTTATATATGCGCGAAGAAGAAAAACTGGCGCGGGATGTGTATAAAACCCTTTACGCAAAATGGGGATCGGTCGTTTTCTCCAACATCCAATCCAGTGAGCAAAGACATATGGATGCGGTCAAAATGTTGATCAACAAATATGGACTAACCGATCCGGTTGTATCTGACGCGGTGGGTGTTTTTACCAACACTCATTTGCAACAGTTGTACGATCAGTTGGTAGCCAAGGGATCGGTTTCAATAGCAGAAGCTTTTCAAGTGGGGGCAACTATTGAGGATCTTGACCTGTATGACCTGGCTACCGCCTTACAAGCCATCGATAATCAGGATATCCGGCTGGTGTATGATAACCTGTCCCGCGGAAGCCGTAACCACCTCCGTGCTTTTTACTCCAATATCCTGGCTCAGTCAGGAACCTATACGCCCCAGTTTATTGACCAGGTACTGTTTGATTCCATCGTTAATAGTGGTGTCGAAACGGGTAGAGGCTGACCAAAAGGGGCGTCTGGATTGCATTACGTAATGACCCGGAAAACGCTTACCTTTGCCCGTCCTAAAACGGGGATGTAAGCTTCATGAAGAACATACGTAATTTTTGTATCATCGCGCATATTGATCATGGCAAATCGACCTTGGCAGACAGACTGTTACAGGTCACCAACACGATCAGTGAGAGAGACATGATGGACCAGGTCCTGGATGACATGGACCTGGAACGGGAAAAAGGGATCACGATCAAAAGCCATGCGATCCAGATCAATTATAAGCACAAGGACGGACAGGAGTATATCCTGAACCTGATCGACACCCCCGGGCACGTGGATTTCAGCTACGAGGTCAGCCGGGCGCTGGCCGCCTGCGAAGGTGCGCTGCTATTGGTGGATGCGACCCAGGGCATTCAGGCTCAAACTATATCCAACCTGTATCTGGCCATTGAGAATAACCTGGAGATCATCCCTGTGATCAACAAGATCGATATGGATGGCGCGATGATCGATGAGGTAAAGGACCAGATCATTGAGCTAATTGGTTGTAAACCCGAAGATATCCTCCTGGCAAGTGGACGGACAGGAATCGGCGTGGACGCGATTCTGGATGCGATCGTACAAAAGATCCCTTCTCCCAAGGGGAACCCCGATGCACCTTTGCAAGCCCTGATCTTTGACAGTGTGTTCAACTCCTTCCGGGGAATCATCGTTTATTACCGAATCCTGAATGGTTCGATCCAGAAAGGAGATAAAGTAAAATTTGTTTCTACCGGTCAGGAATATGAAGCGGATGAAATTGGTATCCTCAAATTGAAAATGACCGAGAAAAAGGCCGTTTCCTGTGGCGACGTGGGATATATCATCACCGGTATCAAAGTGGCCAAGGAAGTGAAAGTAGGGGATACCATTACCCTGGCAAATAACCCACACCCGGAAATGATCAAGGGATTTGAGGAAGTAAAACCCATGGTCTTTGCCGGTATCTTCCCGGTGAATACCGATGAGTTTGAGGAGTTACGCGAATGCATGGATAAACTCCAGCTCAATGACGCCTCCCTCACCTATGAGTTGGAAACTTCACAGGCCCTTGGTTTTGGATTCCGTTGCGGATTCCTGGGTATGCTCCACATGGAGATCATTCAGGAAAGATTGGAAAGGGAGTTTGATCAAACAGTAATCACCACCGTTCCCAACGTTAGCTTTATCGCCTACCTGACCAATGGTGATAAAGTGATCGTCAATAACCCGACCGAATTCCCTGATCCGGTGAAAACCGAAAGGATCGAGGAACCCTTTATTAAAGCCCAGATCATCACCAAACCCGATTATATCGGGAATATCATGACCCTTTGTTTGGGGAAACGCGGAATCCTGATCAATCAAAGCTATCTGACCACCACCCGCGTGGAATTGATATTTGAAATGCCCCTGACCGAGATCGTGTTTGATTTTTATGATAAACTCAAATCGCAAACACGAGGATATGCCTCCTTTGACTACCATCCAATTGGCTATCGTGACAGTGATATCGTGAAAATGGATATCCTGCTGAACGGGGACAAAGTGGATGCGCTGAGTGCGTTGATCCATCGCAGCCGAGCGCAGGAATTTGGGCGCAAACTTTGCGAAAAGCTGAAAGAACTATTACCCCGACAACAATTCCAGATCGCTATCCAGGCAGCCATTGGCGCTAAAATCGTGGCCCGGGAGAGTATCGCGGCCTTGCGTAAGGACGTAACCGCCAAATGTTATGGTGGTGACATCAGCCGGAAACGGAAACTCCTCGAAAAACAAAAGGAAGGGAAGAAGCGCATGCGCCAGATCGGAAACGTAGAAGTTCCTCAGGAAGCCTTTCTGGCGGTTCTGAAGCTGGATGATTAGGGGTTTGATTAATGCATGTTTTCCAAAACCACGATATGGGCGGCCCTCTTGCTGGTCGTTTATCTCCTGAATGGCATCCTTCTTATTCCACAATCATCACTCACGTACGATGAAATGGACCATTGGAGCTATGGGAAAAGGATCTTAAAGATTCAACCCCAACGGGTCTATCCCTTCGATGATGCCAGCACAATGCCCATTACTGGCTTGAATGCCATCCCCCGCGCAATTGAACAACTGGCCGATCCCTCCCTTCGTAAATCCGATGCCGGGTTCAGCGATATCCTGCATGGTCGGTATGTGACTTTAATTCTATGCCTCCTTACCGGTATACTTATCTGGCAATGGAGCCGTGAATTGTTTGGGGAATTGGCCGGGCTCGCTTCGCTTTTCCTATATGTATTCTGTCCAAACCTCAATGCCCATGGCACTCTGCTGACCACCGATGCCTATGCAGCTTTGTTTACCCTGGCCACGTTCTATACCCTTTGGCGTTTTATACAGGTATCGAATTGGAAGCGGTTCTTCCTCTTTGCTATTTGCCTGTCGGTATCGCAAGTGGTCAAACCCTCACTAATCCATCTTTTGCTGCTGTCCGGAGCAGTTTCCCTTGTCGTGGTTTTCTATCGCGGGAATAGGAAAACCAATTGGAAGAAACAACTCCTTCGTGCAGGAGTCATCAGCCTGATGCTTTTGGTAGTCATCAACCTGGCTTTCTTCTTTCAGGGAACTGGCCGGTCATTGGATGGGTATACTTTCCAAAGTCAAACCTTTAAGCATTTACAAGCGGGTTTTGGGTCATCTATCTGGCTTCCTTTTCCAGTTCCTTATATCGAAGGGATCGATCTGACCATGTATATGAACCAACTGGGGGCGGGTCATCCCGAAGTATCGGGCCCAAATTATTTATTGGGAGAAACCCGTACCGGCAGTGGATTCTGGTACTACTATTTTATCAGTTTTATTTTTAAAACACCCTTGTCCGTTCTTCTACTATTGGTTTGTTTACCTGTTGTTTTATGGAAAAAGACAGTAACAAAGAGCGAGAACTGGACGATCCTGCTACTATTGACCCTGTCCTTTTATTTTCTCCTGGTATTTGGACTCACCAACAGGTCACAGGTAGGGATACGCCATGTATTGATGGTCTATCCGCTGTTGTATGTAGCCTTGGGCTATTTGGGGAAAGTATTATCGTCTTTTAGCTGGAAAACGTGGGTATTTGCTGGAATTCTCCTTTACGCCGGGTTTACCTATTATCGTTTTTACCCCAACCTGATCGCCTATCACAATGAACTGGTCGCGGATAAAAAAGTGTATACGATCATGGCTTCCTCCAATGTAGATTTTGGTCAGTCGGCCTTTCGGTTACAAAAATTTTTAACCAATAACCCAAACTACCGCATACCGGATTCCATACCGCGTCCGGGGAAATACATCCAGGGTGTGGATGCCTATTTAGGATTAATGGATAAATATAAAATCGATTGGTTGAATGATCATTTTAAACCGGTGGGACAATTTGACCATTCATTTCTTCTGTTTGAGGTGACAGAACCCGAACTTCGACTAAAAGGAATTCGTTAATGCCCGCTTCTCCCCAATCCATATTTGTTATCATCCCCTGCTTCAATGAAGCAAGTGTCATTAAGGATACGGTCTCTGGTGTATTGGAAAAAGGATATAGTGTGGTCGTGGTCGATGATGCATCATCCGATGATACAAAACAGCGTTTACAGTGGCTCCCGGTGCATTACCTCCGGCATCGGATCAATCTGGGGCAGGGTGCCGCCTTGCAAACAGGGATGGATTATGCCCTTAAAAAGGGGGCTGAATTTCTGATCACCTTTGATGCCGATGGGCAGCATTTCCCAGGGGATATTGCCGGAATGGTGGAGACCATGGAGGCAAAAAGGGTGGATATTGTTTTTGGTTCCCGTTTTCTTAAGGGTTCTGACTCGACTGTGCCTCAGGGTAGAAAATGGTTATTAAAGACGGCCCGGTATGTCAATTACTTTTTCTCCGGAATACTTCTTTCTGATGCCCATAATGGATTCAGGTGCCTTAGCCGAAAAGCCGCGGAGCAAATACGTTTGCGTGAAAACCGCATGGCACATGCTTCAGAGATACTTATTCAAGTAGCCCGATTGAAACTGACCTATGCTGAATACCCGGTGAAAATCCATTACACGACCTATTCCATCGCGAAGGGACAGGGAAACCGGCACGGGCTACGAATATTATTTGAATTAATTTTATATAAACTCTTTCGCTGATGACCATTATCCAGGTAATTCTGACAGCTTTTGTGGTATTGATCGCCGTGTATATGTACTTGCGGCTTCGTACCACCTTGTTTGATTTATTGTTGATCCTGGTCTTTGCCGGGGTGGGGGTTTTCTTTGTCATCTTCCCGGACACAACGACGCGTATTGCCCACTTCGTTGGTGTTAACAGGGGCGCGGACATGATCTTTTACCTGGCCATCCTGTTTCTTTTATTCCTGGTATTGAAGTTATATGCACGGATCAGGCGATTGGAACAGCAGTTTACCGAGTTAGTGCGTGATCGGGTTGAGGAGTAAATTTGAGTTTACCGCGAAGACGCCATGTCGCCAGGTTACGCCATTCTTCGCGGCCTTGCGTCTTTGCGGTAAGATGCCTCAATTGCCTCCGCTTTTGAAAAGCGGCTTCTCCACCGGCGCCTGCCCATCTTCCAGTTTAAAGTGGAAGATCTTTTCTACATGCACCCATTGCCCGTTTTTCCATTGAAAACCTTCATAATCCCCATCGGGTATATAGGTCCATTTTTTTTCAGGCTCTCCATCTTCCGGTATCAGGTGATCAAATACGATCATTTGGAGTTCCGGATCGTAGGCTAAAATGATCCGGGCATCTTCCTTGTATTCCAATTGATATCGGTGTTGTACAGGGCTTGGTATTGAGTCATTGGCAAAACTGAAAAAAGGGCCACCAAATAAAGGTTCTCCTTTGTCGGTGAAATGGAGCACCTCGATCCATTTCTTATTACTCATCACAGAATTATTATCATTGCCAAATAAGGTGTAATACTTTTTACCCCGGTACTCTGTAGCCACCATATTATAGTAAACGGCGCCGATCCATCGCATTTTTGTCCGGGTGGAATCCATCACATTCATGCTTTCTTCGGAAACATCATATAATGGATGGATCTTGAAAGATCCATCCGGTGTACGCATTTGAATGGCCGCTCGCTGGCGGGAATAGTAATCATCAAAGGATAATACCCAGGAAATGATCCGGAAAGCACTGTCAGGCGCATAGAGTTTGGAAATACCAAGTACCGAATCAAAAGGATAATAAAAGGAATTTTTAACCTGCAGGCTACGGATCAGCGTGCGTACAAAAAAGCTATCGCTACGCATCCGGTTCTCAGGAAGGGAATCCATGACCAGGTTCTCTGCATAGGCCGCCAATGAATCTTCCTTGGCCTTTAATTTCTTCAGGTCAGCCGCGGTGATCTTTTGGGCAGATGCCTGAAACTGCAGGATCAGGATCAATGTGGCAAATAGTGTCCTCCTTATCATGGGCCAAATTTAATTTTATTCCTGATGTGTAACTGTTTTTTACATCCTGGGCGTATTCATTTACCTGTTAAAGCTTTGGCAAAATCGGTTAAGAGGTCAAAACGCCAGTCAATATCGGGGTGGGGAAAATCCACTTCCGGATGGGTAGTGGCGATATAGACTGTTTTCATACCGGCATTACGGCCAAACTTCATGTCGCTCAGTTTATTGCCTACCATGATCGAACGCTCCAGGTCGACGTTAAACTCCCTGGCTGCCCGAAAGGCATGGCCTGGATTGGGTTTGCGGTCGGGATGATCATTGTTCAAACTGGTGCAATAATAGATCCGGTCAATATGACCTTTTTTCTGTGCAAAGAGTTGCAGCATCAGATCATGGATTTCGGTGAGGTCTTTTTCCGACATCAATCGCTTTCCTACACCACGTTGATTGGTTATGATGAAAAGATGACCAAAAAGCTGGTTAAAGTTGGCTATTGCATCTGGCACACCGTCATAGATCCTGAATTCATCAGTATGGAAAATATAAGAACCATCCTTGTCATAGTTGATCACCCCGTCCCTGTCAAGAAAGAGGCTCCAGGAGGGATCGATGGATGGGAGGGGAGGGTTGGGGTACATCATTCAGCCAAATATGTTTTTTTCAACCAGTTCACAAATGATATGTCCAACCAGGATATGGCTTTCCTGAATTCTTGGTGTGTCGGTTGAGGGGATATTTAAGAGTATATCAGAGAGGTCTTTCAATTTTCCTCCACTTGCACCGGTAAAGGCGATGGTCAGAACCCCCATTTTTTTCGCGGCGGTAAAGGCGTTTACGATATTAGTGGAATTCCCGGAAGTGGAAAAGCCGATCAATACATCGCCAGGTTTCAAAGTGCCTTCGACCATTCGGGCATATACTTCCTCAAAACTGTAATCATTGGCCACGGCTGTGAGGTAGGAGGTATTGGCATGTAAGGCCTCTGCCGGAAGGGCTTTACGGTCGGTATAAAAACGTCCGGTGAATTCCGCGGCGATATGCTGCGCATCTGCGGCGCTTCCACCATTCCCACATAGATATAGGCGATGTCCCTGAGAAAAGGCATCGGTGATCTTATGCACGGCTTCTCCGATCCTTTGGATCATGGATGCGTCCGAAAGCAGTGCGGTTTTAACGTCGATGGATCGGGATATGATCTCCTGTATTGGGTTCATGTGGATAATCGAAAAAGGGTTCATTTTTCACCCAGCGATAACAGCTTATTGATAAAATTTGACCAACTGTATTTCTCTTTTTCCCTGCGAAGATGGGGAATAAAATGCGCTTTGCCTAATTGGTAGAACCGCTGGATGGCCGTGGCAAGGGCATAGGGTTCGGGTTCGGCAATTAATCCGGTTTGCTCGGATTCGATCAGTGCCGGCAGGCCACCAACGGTGGTCACCAGGGTGGGGCACTCGTAATTAAACGCCAATGGGGTGACGCCGCTTTGGGTGGCGTTACGATAGGGTTGAACCACCAGGTCGGCGGCACAGAAATAATATTTTACCGTATGATCGGGTATAAAATGCGTATGCAGGATAAGCCGATCTTGAAGTTCCAGGGTTTGAATCAGATCGCGGTATTTTTCTTCTTCGCCATAGAATTCACCGGCGATCAAAAGCTTGATCGAGGGGTCGGGCGGGAGCGTGCTCATCGCTTCCAGCAGGAGATCAAGTCCCTTATAGGACCGGATAAAACCAAAGAAAAGAAGTAGCCGTGTAGAGGGATCGATCCCAAGTTTTTCCTTTGCTTCCGCTTCACTTATCGGTTCTCCGAAATTATCATACAAGGGGTGGCGGAGTTGGACATGAGGTTTTGAGGTAACAAATTTCTTCAGGTCCTGTGTCACCTTTTCACTCATCGTCACAAATCCATCGCAGGCCTTAAACAAATATTTAGTGAAAGGTTTGTCCCCAAACCTTTTTTCATGGGGGATCACATTATCCGCAATGCAAATGATCCGGCTATGGTGGTTCTTGCGAATTAACCGGGCAATGGTACCCAGACAGGGGCCCATAAAAGGTAACCAGTACCGGATGATGACAATATCATGTTTTTCCTTACTCAATTGCCTTCCCACCTTTATCCAGTTAAAGGGGTTGATGGAATTGATCAAACTTCGAATGGGGATTCCTGGCGGGGCAGGCTCGTCGGTAAATTGCGATTTACCGGGGAATAAAAAGCCAGGGTATTGAAGCTTAAATGAACAAATACTACAGGTATATCCCTGATCCAGCCACTCCTTGGCCAGGCGATGGTTGAATGTCGTCATTCCACCTCCACGTAGCGGGTGGGCGGGTCCTATGATCAGGATCTTTTTGGTCATGATAAACCAGTCTTGCTTTCAATCAGGTAGGAATTACGTCCGGGTGAATTCCGGGCTACCAATTCAGCCAAAAATCCGGTAAGGAATAGCTGCGCTCCCACCACCAGGGAAGTGAGGGCAATATAAAAACCAGGCCGGCTGGTGATCGCAAAGCTATAGTCGATGAGTTTGGAAATGACCAGATAGCTGGAGAAACCAAATCCCACCAAAAAGAATATCGTACCCCATAAACCAAAGAAGTGCATGGGACGCTTGGAAAATTTACCTACAAAAGTGATGGACAAGAGGTCGAGAAAACCGTTTACAAAACGTTCCCACCCAAACTTGGTGACACCGTATTTTCTTGCCCGGTGCTCAACCACTTTCTCACCGATCTTCTTAAACCCGGCCCATTTGGCGATAACAGGAATGTACCGGTGCATTTCGCCATAAACTTCAATACTCTTGATGACTTTTTGCCGATAGGCTTTAAGTCCACAGTTAAAGTCATGCAGCTTTACCTTGGATACCCTGCGTGTAACCGCATTGAAGAATTTGGACGGGATATTTTTGGTCAGGGTGTTGTCATACCTTTTTTTCTTCCAGCCACTGACCAGGTCAAAACCTTCCTGTCGAACCATACGTACCAGTTCGGGTATCTCATCCGGGCTATCTTGCAGATCGGCATCCATGGTAATGACTACCTCACCTTTGGCTTCCCGGAATCCTTCATTGAGCGCGGCCGACTTGCCATAGTTACGCTGAAACCGGATACCCTTGACCTGTGCGTTCTTTTGATGAAGTGTTTGGATCACCTCCCAGGAACGGTCATTGCTGCCATCATCTACAAGGATGATCTCATAGGAGAGCCCATTCTCTGTCACCACCCGTTCGATCCAGGTGCAGAGTTCAGGCAACGATTCTTCTTCGTTGTAAAGGGGTATGACGAGCGAAACATCCATTTAGATACTCATTTGATCCATTGGGTTCACCGGTTTCTTCTTTGTAACCGCAGCACCGATCAGGGAACCGATCGCGCCTAAAATGGCCATACCGATCACGGTACCAATAGCGGCAAACAGGATGTAATTCCGACTGAACATACCGACGGCAGTCTCAATCTGGTCATCCGTTGTTTTTCCATCCTCTTCCATTTTCTCACGCATGGTTTGGAGAATTTGGTCTTTGAATTCAGGAAATGCCATATTAAAACCGATGACAAAAACCAGCATGATCAGAATAACGATCGCGGTAGCCTTGAAACCATAAGAGAAGAGGTTTCCAAAAGTGACCTGATTGTTCTTCGACTTGGCATACTGGTGAATAAAGAAGATCAATCCACCGATCAAAATGACATAGGATAAATAACCCAATGTTTGGTTTTGCATCTGGTCCAGGAAATATAGGACGATACTATACACTACGAGCAAAGCTCCCAGAATGGCACCGGCCACTAAATGGCTGATGGGTTTAGTTTCTTGCATGTTAGTTTGTTTAAGGATTCAAAATTAGCTGGTCTTTATTAATAATCCCCCATACTTTTCCCCGAAGGGTTTTTCCCAAAAAGGGGGAGTTTTGTGACCTGGATCTTTTTTGTGAAAGGGTGTAGATCCATTCTTTGTCAGGATCAAACAAGGTGAGGGTCGCTTTTTGGCCTTCTTGTACAGACAGGGCAGGCAAACCGAACAAGGCTCTTGGTTGCGAACTAAGCAGGCGCACCCAACGCTCCGATTCGTTCGGGATGACGGTATTCAGCACGGCAAAGGCGGTCTCCAGACCGGTCATTCCATTGCGGGCATATTCAAACTCACTCACCTTGCTATCGGCTTCATGGGGCAAATGGTGGGTGGCGATACAATCCACGGTCCCGTCTTTTACTGCTTCGATCAAACGAAGACGATCAGCCTCCGTCCGGATCGGCGGATTTACCTTGAGGTTGGTATCATATTCCTGCAGTGATTCCTCATTAAAATACAGGTGGTAGGGCGTAACAGAACAGCTAAGCTGAATGCCGGAGGCTTTGCCCCGATTTACATATTCTACTGACTTGGCTGTACTTATAGCGGTTAAATGAAGTTTTGAATCGGTGTACCTGGCCAGTTTGATATCTCTTGCTACAATCAATTCCTCGGCCATGGCCGGCTTGCCGGCCAACCCCAGCGAGGTGGATACCACCCCTTCATTCATCAATCCGTGGGGACTGATGCTCTGGTCATCGGGTAACTGGATGATGATGCCTCCAAAGGCTTTGATATACTGCAGGGCTTTCACCAATAATCCAGCCGACTGGATAGACCGGATACCATCACTAAAGGCAATGGCTCCGCTGGAGCGCATATCATACATTTCTGCCAGGTCCTTGCCTTCGGTTTGCCGGGTTACGGCCCCTATCGGGTGGAGGTTTACTGGCTGTGTGGCTGATCGTTGGCGGAGGTATTCCACCTGGGCCTTGCTGTCCACCACCGGATTGGTATTGGGAAGGAGAAAAACATCGGTATAACCACCTGCAGCAGCAGCGGCGGCACCCGTTTCAATGGTTTCTTTGTATTCCTGCCCTGGATCCCCAAAATGGGTGAAAATGTCTACCCAGCCGGGTGACACAGATAGATTTTCTATGCTTATCTCCTCGTCGGCACTGGTTTGAATAGCGGAGCCAATTTGTCGGATCAGGCCATTTTCAATAAAAATATCCTGGGTTTGCCCGTTGAATGGTGAGAGGGGATCAACGATTCGAGCGTTCTTAATGAGGAGCTTCATTAAGGGGCGAAGATAAGGTTGTTTTTGGGAAGAAAAAATATGGCTAATAGCTAAAGGCTAATAACTAATAGCTATTTGCTTTTAGCTGTAAGCCTTTAGGCAGGTGTCGCGATGACTGGATTCCCTGCCTGCCGTCAGGCAGGGAACCATGGAGATCAATAATTCTGCTAGGTAATCAAATTACGAGGTCGGGATGACTGGATTCGAACCAGCGACCCCCATGTCCCGAACGTGGTGCGCTACCGGGCTGCGCTACATCCCGTCTTATCCACCGAAACAACCAGCCATTCATTGACAGGATACACTGGATTGCAAAGTCGGAAAAAGAAATTTCAAAAAAACATTTTCAAACTTAATCACCTTGAAAAGGCTTTTAAGGGGGCTGCAAAAATAAGGGTTTCCTGACATTCTCCAACAATTAGCGCAACAAAAAGGAATCAAAAGCCTGTTGCAGCAAATTATTAAAAAACTACAGAAAATCCGTTTTAAGCGGAGATATGTTGTATTGATTTAATTTGACCGGTATATCTGACCGTTTTTTATCAAACAACGATTATCTTCGCTCAATTACTTTTCCATGATCATTCTCATTAGAAAGGCCCGCATTATTGATCAAGCCTCACTGCACCATGATTCCGTACAAGATATCCTGATCACAAACGGCATTATCGAACAAATTGGTCAGGATATAAATGCTGTGGCTGACGAAGTGATTTCCATACAAGGCCTCCATATATCACCCGGCTGGGTTGATGTTTTCACCCATTGCTGTGACCCCGGATTCGAATACCGGGAAACACTTGAATCCTGCGCCCAGGCAGCAGCAGCCGGCGGGTTCACCCATATTTTTGTTTTGCCGAACACCCAACCGGTGGTTCATAATAAAAGCATGGTTGAATATATCCGGGATAAAAATATTTCCGTCCCGGTATCCCTCCACCCTATCGGGGCCATTACCCGGAATGCCGAAGGAAAGGAACTTGCTGAAATGTACGATATGCAGGTCAGCGGGGCCGTAGCTTTCAGCGACGGGATCAATCCGCTGCAGTCTGCAGGGATCATGATCAAGGCATTGCAATATGTAAAAACATTCAAAGGCGTGATCATCCAGGTACCGGACGATACGTCCATTGCCCCTCACGGGCTGATGAACGAAGGCGTTGTATCCACCCGCCTCGGCCTGCCGGGAAAACCTGCCATGGCCGAAGAACTCATGGTGGCAAGGGATATCAAACTTACTCGTTATGCTTCTTCAAGATTGCATTTTACCGGTGTGAGTTCGCCCAAATCACTTGAATATATCGGCCGTGCCAAAGAAGGTGGAATCGATGTTACCTGTTCCGTTACCCCCTATCATCTTTATTTCAGTGATGAGGACCTCGACACCTACGATACTAACCTGAAAGTTAACCTGCCGGTTAGGACACCTGCAGACAGGCTCGCCTTGAAATCTGCCGTCATTGAAGGAAAAGTGGACTGCATCAGCTCTCACCACAATCCACAGGATACAGATCATAAAGTATGTGAATTTGAATATGCCAAATCTGGCATGATCGGTCTGGAAACCACTTTTGGGGTACTGGGTGCCGTAGGGATACCCTTGGACAAAACCATCCAACTGCTAAGTGAACATCCCCGAAAGATTTTCCAACTTACGTCGGCTGCCATAGAAGTAGGCAGGGAAGCTGATATTACCCTATTTTTACCGGATGTGAAATATACTTTTACTGCTGAAGATATCCGTTCAAAATCAAAAAATTCTGCTTTTACCGGAAAAGAACTTACCGGCAAGGTGGCCGGGATAATCCATAAAAATAAACTGATACGTCATTTCTAAAACCATAAACTAATTCAATCATGGAACAGACAGAAAAAAAACCAATAACACATTTTATCGCAGGCCTCATTATCGCTTCATTACTCATCATCTATTCGATGTTCCTGACATTCATGGACCTAACCGGAAACCAATCACTGAGTTATATCAGCATGGTTATCCTGCTGGGCGGGATCATTTTCTTTGTTACGCAATACGGCAAATCTGTTGACAATACGGCCACATTCGGACAGCTTTTTTCATATGGTTTTAAAACAACAGCCATTGCAACAATTGTTGTGATTGCTTTCCAGGTTATCTTTTTTCTGATCTTCCCGGAATACAAGGAAAAGATCATAGATATCAGCCGGGAACAAATGCTCAAACAGGGTAACTTACCTGAAGCACAGATAGAACAGGCGCTGGAAATGGTAAGGAAGTTTTTCTGGGCTGGTCTTATCGGCGGCTCTTTGTTTTTTAACCTGGTGTCTGGTGCCATAGGTTCCCTGATTGCGGCCGGTATAACCAAAAAAGTTCCGCAATCACCCTTTCAACAGCAATCCTAATTTATTTTGATGGATCTGAGTATTGTCATACCCCTCAAGGACGAAGAAGAATCTATTCCGGAACTATGTGCATGGATTGAAAAAGTTATGCTGGTTAATGGTTTTAGTTATGAGATACTCCTTGTTGATGATGGAAGCCTTGATGGTTCCTGGGAAGTTATTGAAAAATTAAGAAGGGATAATCTTAGCATAAAAGGCATAAAGTTCCAGCGCAATTATGGGAAAAGTGCTGCTTTAAACGAAGGCTTTAAAGTAGTAAAAGGAGATGTTGTCATTACGATGGATGCAGATCTACAGGACAGTCCGGATGAGATCCCTTCCCTTTTTCATATGATTAAAAACGAAGGTTTCGACCTGGTAAGCGGATGGAAGAAAAAGAGGTATGATAATGTGCTGACAAAAAATATCCCTTCTAAATTTTTTAATGCAGTTACCCGTAGGATGTCGGGCATAAAATTGCACGATTTCAATTGCGGCCTCAAAGCTTACCGGATTAAAGTGGTTAAAAGCATTGAGGTCTATGGCGAAATGCACCGGTATATCCCCGTGCTCGCTAAATGGGCAGGCTTCAGAAAGATCGGTGAAAAAGTGGTTGAGCACCGGCCACGCAAATACGGTACCACCAAATTTGGCTGGGAACGTTTTGTAAATGGTTTTCTTGACCTTACCACCATCATGTTCATTGGTAAATTCGGGAAAAAACCCATGCAGTTTTTTGGATTATGGGGCAGTTTCTTTTTCTTCATAGGATTCATCCTCAGCATATACCTGGTGGTATCAAAATTTATTGATCCTGAGTTTGCATTGACCAATAAACCGGCCTTTTACCTGGGAATGGTTGTAATGCTTATTGGCACACAACTTTTCCTGGCTGGCTTCTTAGGCGAAATGATCGCAAGGAATGCCCCCGAAAGAAACAGCTACCTGGTTGAAGAAAAACTGGGCCTGGAACATTAACCCCTGATTTCTTACTGCTACCCTGCCTATGCCGGAAAGTTCAACCATAGTAATCATTGGGCCCGCACATCCGCTGCGGGGGGGACTGGCATCATTCAATGAGCGACTGGCAAGACAGTTTCAGCAATCAGGCCATCACGTGATCATTTATACTTTTTCACTGCAATACCCGGGTTTCTTATTTCCCGGCACCACTCAATTTTCCAGTGAACCTGCACCTGCTGATCTCAATATCAGGGTTGTGATCAATTCTGTAAATCCGCTTAACTGGCTAAGCGTTGGGAAAGAAATTGATAAACTCAAGCCAGCCATTATTGTGGTGCGATACTGGCTTCCGTTCATGGGCCCTTGCCTGGGAACGATTCTTCGGCAGGTGAAAAAAAATCATATTTCCAAAGTGGTTTGTATCGCTGATAATGTCATCCCGCATGAAAAAAGGATCGGTGACCATGCATTCACAAAATATTTCATAAAACCTGTCGATGCTTTTGTTACGATGAGTAAAAAAGTGATGACGGACCTGCGTTTATTTGATGCGCAAAAAACCGCAGTTTTTGTATCTCACCCGCTCTATGATAATTTTGGGGAACCTGTTACAAAATCAGCAGCACGTGCATTTTTGTCTTTGCCTCCGGCCGAAAAACTCATCCTGTTCTTTGGGTTTATCAGGCAATATAAAGGATTGGATCTACTGTTGGAAGCCATGGCGGATCCCAGAATCAGGGCTTCAGGTATAAAACTTGTTGTGGCTGGTGAATTTTATGAAGACAGTCAGCCTTACCTGGAACAGATAAAAAAACTGGGCATAACGGAAACGGTTATACTGAGAACCGAATTTATCCCTGACAGCCAGGTCAGGTATTATCTTTGTGCAGCAGACCTTGTGGTACAGCCCTATAAAAATGCCACCCAGAGCGGTGTAACACCTCTCGCCTATCATTTTGAAAAGCCCATGATCGTGACCCGGGTGGGCGCACTGCCGGATATGGTGCCACACGGAAAAGCAGGATTGGTTGCAGAACCAAACGCCGCATCGCTTGCAGATGAAATCCTGCATTTTTATGACCTCGGAGAATCCTATTTTATTCCCAACCTCCGGGAAGAAAAGAAAAAATATACCTGGGACCTGATGGAACAAAATATTAAATTACTGGCCAATGGTATTCAGAAGTAAAGCCCCTTTACGGATTGGCCTCGCCGGCGGCGGAACGGATGTAAGTCCCTACAGCGACTTATACGGCGGTGCGATCCTGAATGCCACCATTTCACTCTATGCTACGGCTCACCTCCAGATCCTGAATTCACCACAGGTAATTTTAGTGGCTGCAGACAGAAAGGAAAAAGAAACATATCCTTTTGAATCAACCCTTCCGCTTACAGGCAAACTCGATCTGTTGAAAGGTGTTTTCAACCGCATACAGAAAGACCATGGCATCCCGGTACCTGGCCTGAAACTGACCACCAATGTTGATGCACCTGCCGGATCAGGCCTTGGAACATCATCTACCCTTGTGGTGGCCGTCATTGGCGCATTTACTGAAATGCTGGGACTGCCCCTTGGCGAATATGACATTGCGCAATATGCTTATGAAATTGAAAGGAACGATCTTCAACTGGCCGGTGGTAAACAGGATCAATATGCCGCAACATTTGGCGGATTCAACTTCATGGAATTTTATGCTAATGATAAGGTCATTGTCAACCCGCTCCGCATAAAGCCGGAATATTTACATGAACTGGAAAATAACCTGGTACTCTATTATACCGATACAACGCGTGAATCGGCCAGTATCATCATGGAACAGCAAAAAAATGTGGCAGACAGCAATCAGCAGTCCATCGAAGCCATGCATCAGCTAAAAGAGCAAAGCCGGATGATGAAAGAAGCCTTATTGCAGGGCCGCCTGCATGAGATCGGGGAAATCCTTGATTTTGGTTTCCGCCAGAAAAAACTGATGGCAAGGAATATTTCCAATTCCCGCATTGATGAGATCTACGAAGCTGCCCTGAGGGCTGGCGCACTGGGGGGAAAAATATCGGGTGCCGGCGGCGGTGGATTCATGATATTTTATTGTCCTGGTACCACAAGGTATGATGTGATTGAAACCCTCGTTACCTTTGGGGGAGAAGTCAAACAATTTAATTTCAGTAAATACGGACTGACTACCTGGTCGGCTTAAAATAATTTGTGTATGCTGGAGCAATTCAAAGAAATCATCCGCACTTCGATTAGTGTAAAGGAACAAATTCTTTCAGACGCTGCCATGCTTTCAGATCTGGAGAAAGCAGTGGACCTGATCGTTAACGCATTTAAAAACGGAAAACGCATCTGGTTTTGCGGCAATGGCGGCAGTGCCGCTGATGCACAGCACCTTGCGGCTGAATTCAGCGGTCGTTTTTATACAGACCGGAAGGCGCTTCCTGCAGAAGCTTTGCATTGCAATTCATCTTACCTCACCGCGGTAGCCAATGATTACAGTTATGAAGTGGTTTATGCCAGGCTGGTACAGGGCATATGCGAGAAAGGTGATGTTCTGATAGGGTTGTCTACTTCCGGCAACTCAGGCAATATCGTTAAAGCATTTGAATCCGCCCGGGAAAAAGGCGTTTTTTCGGTAGGCTTTACCGGTAGTTCCGGCGGAAAAATGAAATCACTGTGTGATATTTTGTTTAATGTGCCTTCTTCAGATACCCCGCGTATCCAGGAATCGCATATTATGCTGGGACATATCATTTGCCAGTTTGTGGAAGAGGTATATTTTTCAGTTTAGAGATACTTATTTTAGAAAGCAATGTCAGAAAAAGAAGCGATCATATTAGCAGGGGGAATGGGGACAAGGCTCAGAACTGTTTTGCCTGACCTGCCCAAATGCATGGCGCCGGTAAATGGTATTCCATTTCTGGATATACTCATAGCCTATTTGAAACGACAGGGAGTTGTACATTTCATTTTTTCTGTTGGCTATTTGAAAGAAGCCATCATCCCGCATATCAGGAACCATCATCCGGACATCAAAGCAAGTTTTGCTCAAGAAGACCAGCCTCTTGGTACAGGCGGAGGTATTTTTACAGCCCTTATAAAAGCGGAGAAGAAACATGTTTTTGTGCTTAATGGAGATACCTTTTTTAATGTTGACCTCTCTTCCCTGGAAGGTTTTCACCAGCAACATAAAGCCCACTGCAGCCTGGCATTGAAACCCATGAAAGATTTTGACCGGTACGGTACAGTTGAGCTAAATGAGGACGGAACCATTGCCGCATTCAGGGAAAAAGCTCCCTGCGCAGCCGGGCTGATTAACGGCGGCGTATACCTGCTGAACCGTGTTGCATTCCTGAAAGAACCCTTCCCCATAAAGTTTTCCTTTGAGCATGATTACCTGGCTGAATATCTTGACAAGCATAAAATTGCCGGACAGGTTCAGGATGCGTATTTCATTGATATCGGTATACCGGAAGATTACACACGGGCACAGGAAGAACTCCGTGTCTTTATATAAAAATTCATTTTCTTTGCGCTCCTTAATTTATCCAGGTAGTCCTTTGTGGACTGTTTTTTGGATCACGGAGAGCCACAGAGAAAATGGAGAACAACGGAGTTGAATAAAAAATACATATGTGTGTCCGTCAGAATCTAAAAAAAAAGTCCTGTATTCTCTGCGTTCCTCCTTTTTGACTCAGTGGTCCTCTGTGGTCTGTTTTTTAAGCCACATAACCGCAGAGAAAATGGAGGGCTGGGAGTTAAATAAAATTTAGTTCATGCTTGACCTTCAGAAAATAGATACAGACTGGACTTTATTCCTCGACAGGGATGGTGTCATAAATTATGAAAAAGAAGCCGATTACATCCGGAACCCCGGGGAATTCAGGTTCTATGAAGGCGTACCGGAAGCAATAGGCGTGTTCTCCCGGCGTTTCGGCAAAATCTTTGTAGTAACCAATCAGAAGGGCATCGGGAAAGGGCTGATGACTGAAAAAGACCTCAATGACGTCCATTCATTTATGAAGGAGACGATCTGGAAACACGGGGGCCGTATTGACCGTATTTATTTCTGTCCGGACCTGGAAGATGCCAGTCCCAACAGAAAACCCAATCCGGGCATGGGTTATAAAGCGAAAGCCGAATTTCCCGATATTGATTTTGGACGATCGTTGATGGTGGGAAATACGATGAGTGATATGAAATTCGGGAAAACGCTCGGGGCAAAAACAATATTTATACCTTCAACCAAACCAATGCCGGTATTGCCTGACCCTTTGATAGATGCTGTTTTTCAGGGACTGCAGGCACTTGCTAAAGCTTTGTAAAAATGCACACCCGGTCCATAATTTTAATGCAACTTTGCTATATGACTTATCCATGGAACCGTTTACGCTTGCCGATCTGTACCCTGGCAACTGTATTCCTTCTTCTTCATACCGGCGTTAATGCACAACAAACAGCTAAATCTGACTTGTTGTCTTTAAGGACGCGTGAAGATTCCCTCAAAACATTATCCGCTGAAATAATAACCGGCCGTGAAGCTGCAGACAGGTTCCGTGCAGACAGCGCTTTTACCCGCATGCTGGTTCGGGCCCTGAAAACAACTAACTCTTTTCGGTATCCGTTTGATTCACTGTATAGTATTTCCCGGCTTTATGCACCCGACAGCAGTTTCAGGATATTTACCTGGCAGGTCATCCGCGACCAGAGTTTGCACAGAAGACATGGCGCTATCCAAATGAAGACAACAGATGGAAGCCTTAAATTATTCCCTTTGATAGATCGGAGCCATTTGATAGAAGACCTGGCTGATACCGTTTCTAATAATGATTGGTGGATAGGATCGATCTATTATAAGATCATCCCTAAGGAACACCAGGGTAAAAATTTTTATACACTGCTGGGGTACGACGAACATAATATGAGCAGTACAATGAAAAGGGTTGAAGTGCTGCATTTCGATGACCAGGGGAAACCTGTATTCGGGGGGCCGTTTTTCAGTTTCAATGAAGATTCATTACGCAAACCACAGCAATCACGTTTCTGGATCGAATATAAAAAAGACGGCAACGCCCGGATGCAGTACGACGCGGAAATGGACCTGATCATCTACGATCACCTGATCTCAGAAAGCAATGAACCTAAAAAAAAGTATACCTATATTCCTGATGGAGACTATGAAGGCTTCAAATGGAAAAACGGTCAATGGGTGCATATAGATAAAGTCTTCACCTTCAAACTCAAGGATGGCGAGGCTCCTGTCATAAATCCCCAAACAGAAGATAAACTGGGTGGGAAACCCAAAACGGCAGAGCCTGCAAAAAAGAAAGGAAAATCCGGCGGAGGTTTGTAGAAAGCTCCTCTTTACAGAACGGGTAGTTGCGGGTTTATATCAATCAGAAAACTGCCCAGATCAATCACCTCACCCTCTCCCATTTTGAAAGTTTCGATGGCATCCACATCTACGTGCTCCATCACTTTACTACGGAAGATCACCAGTCCATTCTTATAAACCACAAAATAAAAGTCGAGTGATTTTTCCCGGATGGGGTCTTTCCTGTCAAAGGCCCCGGGATTGAAAATAATAGATACTCTTCCATCTTCATCCGGCGAAGCTTCTCCGAGGAAATCATCATCAAAAAAATCCTTATCGTAAAGTTTTACAACAAAGTCGTCACCTGTGACCGGCGCATCTGAACCTTTTGCAATGAGCCTTGCTTTAACTTCAATACTCATTTCTTTGCCGAGGGATAATTTTGACATAAAAAAATATTATGTTTTAAAAGGAATTTAATACAGGCCACTGAGAGCCACTGAGAAAAATTTGAGGGCCGCAGAGTATATCTTGTATTTCTCTGAGCGTTTCTTTTAAAATTCTGTGGTTCTCTTTGTTGTTATATATACGATCAATACTTTTAATTCAACTTGTATTTTCTCCGTGGTTCTCTCTTAAACCTCTGCGGTCCTCTGTGGTCTTGTATTAAATTATCAATCATTCAATTTTAACACCGCTAAAAATGCCTCCTGCGGCACTTCCACATTGCCGATCTGCTTCATTCTTTTTTTGCCTTCTTTTTGTTTCTCCAGCAATTTACGTTTCCGGCTGATATCACCGCCATAACATTTAGCTGTTACATCCTTCCGCATGGCCGAGATATTTTCCCGGGCAATTACTTTTGCACCAACAGCTGCCTGGATAGCGATCTGGAACTGCTGCCTGGGTACAAGGTCCTTAAGTTTTTCACAAAGCTTTCTGCCAAAATCCTGGGCCCTGCTGCGATGGATCAATGCACTTAATGCATCAACTTTATCACCATTCAAAAGAATATCCATTTTCACGATATCACTTTCCCTGTATTCTATGGGATGATAATCAAAGGATGCATATCCCCTTGTCTGGCTTTTCAGTTTGTCATAAAAATCAAAAACGATTTCTGTAAGGGGCATCTCAAAATGAAGTTCTACCCTGGTTGGCGTTAAGTAACTCTGGTTGATCAGTATACCTCTTTTGCCAAGGCATAAAGTCATAATGTTACCAATATATTCCGGCTTGGTGATGATCTGGGCATTAATAAAAGGCTCCTCAATCCGATCCATCTGTGTAGGATCCAGCATTTCTGACGGATTGTTGACACCGATTTTTTCACCACGAGTGGTATAGGCAATGAAACTAACGTTAGGAACGGTGGTGATGACAGTTTGGTTAAATTCGCGCTCCAGACGCTCCTGGATGATCTCCATGTGCAATAATCCAAGAAATCCGCAACGGAATCCAAAGCCAAGCGCCTGTGAGGTCTCGAGTTCAAAAGTCAATGAAGCATCATTCAGCTGTAGTTTATCCATGCACTCGCGCAGCTCTTCAAAATCATCTGTTTCCACTGGATAAATTCCAGCAAATACCATGGGCTTCACTTCTTCAAAACCCTGGATTGCCGGCGCCGGATTAACCGCATTGACAATGGTATCGCCCACTTTAACTTCTTTGGCATTTTTGATACCTGTTATAAGGTAGCCAACATCGCCGCAGTGGACCGCAGTTTGTGGCGACATAGTCAGTTTCAGGATGCCCACTTCGTCGGCTTCATATATCGAATCAGTAGAAACAAATTTGATCTTATCGCCTTTGCGTAACCGGCCATTCATGATCCGATAGTAAACAATGATACCCCGGAAAGGATTGAATACGCAGTCAAAAACCAGGGCTTGTAATTGTGCTTCCGGATTACCATTGGGTGCCGGTATCCTGCTTACAATGGCTTCAAGGATTTCTTCGATGCCAATTCCGGCCCTTCCGCTGGCGAGTAAAATATCTTCCGATTTACAGCCGATCAGGTCAATGATCTGATCGCGTACTTCATCGATCATGGCCCCATCCATATCGATTTTGTTGATCACTGGGATGATCTCCAGGTCGTTTTCAATGGCGAGATATAAATTCGAAATGGTCTGGGCCTGTATTCCCTGTGCCGCATCCACCAAAAGCAAAGCGCCTTCGCAGGCAGCCAAAGCCCGGCTTACTTCATAGCTGAAGTCAACATGGCCGGGTGTATCTATGAGGTTAAGAATGTATTCTTCTCCATTCTTATGTTTATAGTTGATCTGAATGGCATGGCTTTTAATGGTAATCCCTTTTTCCCTTTCCAAATCCATATCATCCAATACCTGGTCCATCATATCCCGGTCACTGATGGTATTGGTGGTTTGCAATAGCCTGTCGGCCAGGGTACTCTTGCCATGATCAATATGTGCGATAATGCAGAAATTCCTGATATTCTTCATAAAACTGTTCCTCTGGAAAAAGATCCTCTTATATTAGGGGAAAGACTTTGTTTGCGGTGCAAAAGTAATTGATTTTCGCTGGATTGAGTGCATGTTGATACTGATCAATAATAGTGTGACGTGACAACTTTAAACACAGTTGCAATCTGCAAATGACTTGAAATAAGGTTTTTGACCGATATGCAAGTTGCTGGGAAACATAAAGTTGGATAAACCTTTCACATAAATAAAACCCATACCCGTAAAAAGGTATTGGTTCAATTCATCCTTTGGCTTACATTCGCAGCAAACCCCGGATATGGATATGAAGGAACTTTTTGAGAAAGCCGTTGATAACAGTAAAGGACTTAGGGAAAAACCCAGTAACGAAACTTTATTGATATTGTACTCACTGTATAAGCAGGCTACTGAAGGAGATAATACAACAGATCCGCCTTCCAATCCATTTGATTTTGTTTCAAAGGCTAAATATGAAGCCTGGGCAGGTGTGAAAGGAAAGACCAAAGAAGAAGCCATGAAGGATTATGTTGACCTGGTGAACAAACTCATGGTTTAACTGACCTCTCCCCGATTTCCTGGTATAATACTGCAAACTGTTTTCCAATAACAGGATAAGCATACCTGTTTTTTGCATCCAGTGCAATTTCATTTTTATTGTAATCGTCAATATTGTCCAGCATATACATAAGTGCTGTTGTCATTTTTGCAGTATCTTCCACTGGTACAATAAGGCCATTTTCTTTGTTAATCGCTTCACCAGATCCTCCTGCATCTGAGGTGATCACCGGTAACCCGCAGGATAATGCTTCAACAATTACACAGGGGAAATTCTCATGCCTGCTGAAAAGAACAAAAGCTGATGCCTGCTGCATTTCACTGGCCACCTGCGCATTAGGCAACTCACCACTGCAGGTTAGCTTATCTGCCCAATCAATGTTTTCCAGCATATGTTGAAGTAATGAAGATACTGGCCCAACCAACCTGAGTTCCCAGTCATCACGAATGGCAGACAAAGCCCCGAAAGATTCCAATAATCCTTTGATATTCTTTTGTTCATTCATGGTTGATACATGGATGAAACGAAATTTTTTAGGGGTTGCCGGTTTACAGTAAAACTTCAATGGATCAACCGTATTATGAATCACCCGGATATTTTTTTTACCGGTAATTTTTTCCAGCAGGCAGCCTACTGTAGCAGATACATTTGTGGCCACCCGGGCTTCCCTAAAAATCTTTTTTACCATATACCGGTAATAGGAGTTCCGTTTATAAAAGTGATCCGGAGCCGCAGGCAGGTATGTTGATGATTGCTCGGAAATGATAAAAGGTATCCCCCACTTTTTTTTTGCCCACAGTGCAAGTTTGCCTGCTTTCATGGGAACATGCACATGGATAAATTCGGGCTTATTTTTTTCGGTGATATATTCTCTCAGCAAGTGCTTATATTTTCTTTCATACCTGAGATTATATAAAAGCCTGTCGAGTATTGGGATTTTTGTACGGCTAAAGCGGAAATAGCAGCAAATCTCTGTCAGGTTACTTTTTTCTGTTACGGTAATTTTATCTGTATTACTGTCTACAGCCCAGCCCGACTGATCCATATAAATAACTGTAAGTTTCCGGTATGCAGAAACGGCTATGGCATGGCGCTGAATAAAGTCACCGGCAACCGGATTCTTTTCATTCGGGTACCAGCTGGCAAGCCATAGAATTTCTTTATCCTGCATATTAAGTCTGAAGTTATAAGAATTTTTTTGAGGTTAAATTGTATTTTCACGATTGATTAAATTTTGATAATGATATCAGGTAAAAAAATTAACGAAGAATCACAGTCAGATAATACAACAGGTTTTGGAACAAACCGATCGTGGTATGGCGGGCGTCTGGTTCAAAAAAACGGCAGGCCAAATATTGAGAAAAGCAGTTCGAATTTCTTTGAAAGGTATAGCTTATACCATACTTTTTTGCTGCTTCCAAGTTGGAAGTTTTTAAGCGTTTTGCTCATCACGTATATTTTAATAAACCTTCTTTTTGCGGCTTTATATTTTTTAATTGGTACAGAGCATTTGCAGGGAATTATAGGCAACAGTGATCTGGAAAGGTTTACCGAATGTTTTTTCTTCAGTACACAAACCTTTACCACCCTGGGTTATGGGCGAATAAGCCCCGTAGGTTTTATGGCGAGTAGTTTGGCAACTTTTGAAGCCTTTCTGGGATTGCTTAATTTTGCCCTTGCTACCGGCCTTTTCTATGGTCGTTTTTCCCGACCCAAGGCTTTTTTGAAATTTACGTATAACGCCGTTATTTCCCCTTATAAAGAAGGTATCGCTTTAATGTTCCGAATGGTACCTTACAAGAATAATTATTTATCAAATGCAGAAGTAAAACTAACAATGGCAATGTCCATGGAAGTTGAAGGCAGGAAAATCAATAAGTTCTTTCCACTTGAACTGGAAATGAATAAAATCAATGCACTGAATCTTAGTTGGACAATTGTTCATCCAATCAATGACATGAGCCCGTTATTTGGAATGAGCATGACTGATTTGGCAGAAAGTAAAGCCGAAATTCTTGTTTTTGTTGAGGCTTTTGACGACCTTTTTTCAAATGTTGTTTTGGCCAGAACTTCCTATATAGGAACTGAAATTATCCGGGGTGCCAAATTCAGTCCCATGTACCATCAATCAGGCAAAGGTGATAAAACTGTCCTCGAACTGGATAAACTCGATGAACTTATTCCAGCCGATATTGGTGATGCATTTCCGGAAAAGTAGTACGTTCATTAATAAAAAAAATGGTCAGCAGCTCCCGGTGTTATGCTTAAATTTAATATCAGCATATATGGTTACGCATATCAGGTTAAAAATAGTTGTTGCCGGTAGTGCGCTATTTATTTTATAAATATATCTGAAACTGCAGCATAAATTCTCCCTTTCGCTGAGTTACATTTCGTTTGCCATTTACATCAAAGTAAAGCGGCCTGCTGCTGTATTGTGGTGTGATCTTTGCATGGTGTGCATCCAGGAAAAAATTACATCCGATGTCAAAATAATGTCCTGCATCATCATTTGCGTCTAGCCGTTTAAAAGTGTAAGCCGCATAGGGTTGTAATTTTAATTTGTCATTTGTTTTGTTTGGTAAAAGTATTCCAGCCTAGGTATACCAAATATTCCCGGTGCCAATAAACATTCTGGCATTTCCTGGTCCATTTAATGTTTTTTCATTTGAAGGCATACCAGGAGCAAAGCCTGTTGAAGGATTCATGATTCCAATGGTACGCAGGTAATTGGGGCCAAGATCGTATTTATATAATACAGAATAACCTGTAAAAGCCATATTACGCGAAGGTTTGCCTACCGGCAGATCGGCAAACACATCGAGGCCAAATAAAGTGATATCATGTTTATTAAAAACTTCCTGGTTATTGGTAATGGTTTTACTAAGTGTCCCGTTGTTGTTATGGAAAAAACCGGCACCAATATTAAATATCTTTCGGGTTCCTACATAAGTCCCCACTCTATAAGGCAACAGGTTTTCTTCCTGGTCCAAAAACTGGTAATCAAAATATCCGCCAATGGCCGGATTAGAATTACCATTATTGTCCACAGCTATAGGTCCTCTTATGGGATCGGGATCGGGGGGAGTTACGTTGGTGGCAAATGGTTTATTGAGGTGCATGCTGTAGTTGAGCTTGCCCAGTTTTCCCTTTACATACATCCCAAACTGCCGTACAAACTGGTCGCTGTTTTCTACCAAAGGCCAGTTTACCATGGGTGCATCCAAAGCCAGAAAATTAAGCGTAGAGGCGGAAGACATTCGGCTAATGCCATTCCAGTAATGGAGTCCTGCTCCAAAATAAAGGGTGTATTTATTTTTGATTCCGGTAACAGGGTTTACAGCTGGTATAACTGCATATTCGTTCCAGGCATCATGAAAAAATACCGCTGGCTTTTTTGCAATACCATTCGGGCCGGTTCCGCTTCCACCCGGTGCGCCGCCCGTTGCAAAAGTTTGATTGTTGATCCCAATATGAAATAAAATAAGATAACGCGGTGTTATCTGCGCATACCCAAGCAAACGTAAACGGCGCGCACCAATATCCCATGTATTTTCAACTGGTTGTTCGTTTACAATAGAGCCAGGGTTATGTTGTATGTTACGCACCCAAATCTGGTTCCAAAAAATCACACGCAGGTACCTGTGGCCGCTGGTATCGAGGTCGATACGAAGCCCTTTACCATATGGTTCTGAGCCCTGTGAGAAAGAGGATAAATAACAAAAAAAAGTTAAGACAAAAATGAGCACACTTCGTCTGCAGGTAACAAATGGATTAATTAAAACTTTATGCATAGTGTTGAGTAATTAAATGAATGCAAATTTTACATTTAGCATTATCGATTTTACCTGTGTTCCCTGAATTATCCTTTTTATATGTCTGTTACTTAAAAAGTTTTATAAAGCCAGTTGAATTATTTCAATGCTTTGATGATGGTGACAAATTCTTCGCTATTTAAAGAGGCACCCCCAACTAAACCGCCATCAACATCCGGTTGTGCAAATATCTCCGCAGCATTACTCCCTTTTACACTTCCTCCATAAAGAATGGAAATATTGTCTGCCAGTGGCTGACCATATTGTTTTGCAATAACTGAACGAAGCCATGCATGCATATCCTGGGCCTGTTGCGAACTTGCGGTTTTGCCGGTTCCAATAGCCCAGATTGGTTCGTAAGCAATAACGATCTTTTGCATTTGCTCGGCCGGTAAATGAAAAAGGCTGTTCTTAAGTTGTAGGGCCACGAAATCATTTTGCGTTCCTGCTTCACGGATGGGTAATGATTCTCCGCAGCAGAATATGGGCACCAGGTGATTGTCTAATGCGATGTTTACTTTTTCTGCCAGCAAAGCATCATCTTCATTGAAATAAGCCCTGCGTTCAGAATGGCCGATGATCACATAACCTACACTCATTGAATGGATCATTTCAGCAGAAACTTCGCCTGTATAAGCGCCTGATTTCAGGTGATGACAGTTCTGTGCACTCACTGCGTAATTTTCTCTTTCTTTTACTTTTTTCCTGGCCATTCTCAGATAGGGAAATGGTACTGCAAAAATTACTTTTTTATGTGGCTCCAGTATGATCTGGCTGTTAAGGATCTCATCTAATAATGTTTTTCCCTGCTTATACGTAAGATTCATTTTCCAGTTTGCTGCAGCTATTTGTTGTCTCATGTTGGTTGTTCTTTAAAGTGCTTTATAAATTTTTTCGATCAGTTGTTTTTTTTCATCTGAGAGGCTTACATTTTTAAATTTCATCCAGATTTCTATTTCGGCCAATGCTTTTTCGAGTAAATACTCTTCGCCTGTTTGAATTCCCCAGCTGAAACTGGGAATGAATTTAGGGGTTAATGAGCCCCCGTCAAAAATATTGGCACAAATTCCGGTAACAGTACCTGTATTGAAAGAAGTATTAATGGCAGATTTACTGAAATCACCCATCAGAAGTCCGCATTTCTGGCCGGCCGTTTTAAATACCTTCCGATGCATATCCCAGATCTTTATTTTTCCGCCTGTATTTTTCAAATTGGAACAACTGGTGCCCGCACCAAGGTTACACCACTCCCCGATCACTGCATCTCCCAGGTAGCCATGATGGGCCTTGTTGGCATAAGACATCAGGATACTGTTTTTTATTTCCCCGCCTGCCACTGCAAACGGGCCTATGGTGGTTGCGCCATATATAGCTGCACCCATCTTAACTATAGCACCTTCGCCAATACTTACCGGGCCACGTAACATGGCACCATCCATTACAAGGGCGTTTTTACCTATATAAACCGGGCCATCTCCTGCATGTATATAGCAATGCTCCATCCTGGCGCCTTCTTCAATAAATATCTGGCCCGGATTGGTTGATCTAACGGTAACCGGTACTGGCTGTGAAATCCGGTTCCGGGTGAGTAACCGAAAATCATTTCTCAATGACCAGTCGTTGAATTCAACCAGATGCCATGGATGTTCAATCACCCGATGGTCAAACTGAAAAATATCTGTTGAAAGATTTGTTTCTGATCCGGGAATGAAATTAGCAGGGATTGTTCGTTGGATTGAATCTGTAATGCCAGGTTCTTCTTTTCTGAGATCTGCCTGTAAACCAGATAATTTGGCCCATTTCTCTCGGATGGTCAGGATGCCGATACGTAAGTCTGCAGCAGACCTGGTAAGTGTAAAAGGGAGAAGGTTTAACTGGCTTTCATTTTCCAGTAAAACTATTGTTGCACTCATCCGGTTTGGGTTAAAAGCAATTTGTTATTTATGCTTAAAACTACGATAAAACAGATAGTTTATGGAAAAAAACAAACCCTCCTGTTGGGGAGGGTTTGAAAAACGGGATAAACCGTATTAATCTTTTTTCGCGTATTTCCTTTTGAATTTATCAATACGACCAGCCGTATCTACCAGGATATTCTGTCCGGTGAAGAATGGATGTGAAGTATTGGATATCTCCATTTTGATAACGGGATATTCATTGCCGTCTTCCCATTTGATCATCTCTTTGGAAGGAGCGGTTGAGCGGGTCAGGAAAGTATGACCATTACTCATGTCTTTGAAAACTACTAACCGGTATTGATCCGGGTGGATACCTTTTTTCATTATAATTTGATTTTAAGGCCGCATGGATTTTGCCATGTCGATTAAAAAATGAAACGCGAAATTAACGAATTTCCGGGTTTCAAGCAAATGTTTCCTATAAAAGGCCTAACTCCGCATATTTTCATACTGCAGCGGCAAACCCAGGTCGGCCTGCCGGCAAAGTTGAATGACCTCCTGAAGGTCATCAATTTTTTTGGCTGTAACCCGCAGGATATCGTCCATGATCTGGGTCTGTACCTTTAACCCCGAATCTTTGATCAGCTTGGTGATCTTTTTGGCATCATCCTGCTTAAGGCCGTTTCTTACCGAAACTTCTTTTTTGACCACTTTCCCGCTCTGATAACTTTCCTTGGAAAGATCAAAGGCCTCCGGCGAAATGCCTTGTTTATTGGCCCTGTTGATGAGTACATCTATTAGTTGGCGCATTTTCATATCATCGCCTGTCTGTATCGTAAGCAAAAACTCCTTTTTATTGAGGTCGATTTCCACCGGCGAATCTTTAAAGTCAAACCGGTTCAGGATCTCTTTACGGGTTACATTGACAGCATTATCCAGCAATTGGGCATCTACCTTACTTACTATATCAAATGATGGCATCTTTGTATTTTATTCAAAAGTAAGACTTCGCGGACAAAAAAAATCCCGTTGAGAACAACAGGATTTACCTAACGTCATGAGAAAACTAACCTTTTTTATGCAGTATTAAGTGTATTAATTGTTGTTACCAACTTTGACCCTGTTCTGCTCATCACCGGCGCCGCCGCTTTTCCTGGCTTTAACACCTTTGATTGGTTTGCCAAAACGATAAACAAAAGTCAGTGTGGCTACCCTTGAGTCCCTTGAATTATGAAAATATGCTTCCGTGCTTTGGAAATTGATGTTACCACTTACCTGCTGGGTATACAATATGTCACGGACATTTAATTTGAGGGTTCCTTTTTCTTTCAGGACCTGCTTGGATACACCCGCAGATAACTGACCCATCGGATTGATCAAGATCTGGCCTTCAACACCTTTTGTCCTGTACCAGCCGCTGATTTCGGCAGACCACCCTTTTTTGAATTTGAACTGGTTGTTTACATTCAGCATGAGATTGGTTGCCTCTACATTGATCATTTCATTGTTTAGTTCACCACTGAATTTGCTGTAGTTAAGATTGGTAAAAAGGATCGCTGTCCACCATTTTTTCACCGGAACCTGAGCACTTACTGCCACACCACCATTGTGCCTGACCCCGATATTTCCCTGCCTTACGATGGTTGCAAAGCTCTCATCTCCATTGGGCAGTTGCTGCTGTTCAAAGGTTTCTGTCTGGAAATCTGTAGTATAACTGTAATTAAGGGTGGTTGTCAAAAATCCCTTGTAGGTATGTGACATTTCTACATTATTGGTAAACATGGGCCTGATAAATGGATTGCCCGACTGAAAAGTATATTTATCCAGGAAGAAAAGGAAGGGATTGAGGTCCTGGTAAGCCGGCCTGTCAATCCTGCGACCAAAATTCAAACCCCATTGATGGTTTTTGCTGGCCTGGTAGCTGAGATATACTGTAGGAAAGAGATTGCCATAGGATCGGGTGAAGGCAGAATCCTGGTTCACCGGGTTTCCATGCTGTAAACCCTGGATATAAGTATGCTCATAGCGTAAGCCAGCTTCTATACCGAATTTCTTTATTTGCTTGCTGAAGTTTATATATCCCGCGTTAATGAGCTCTTTATATTGGAACTGATTGGTTTTACTGTAATCCGGCACTTCTCCGTTGGAAAACTGATTAAAATAGAAAGCTGAATTATCGGTTTCAACATAACTCGATTTTACGCCGGTCTCCATTTTGATCTTGCCGATATTTTGGGTGTAATCCATTTTTATGGAGTAAATATCAATATTGACCGGAAGGTCTCCCCTTAATTCTTCCTGGCTCTGTGGTGCCCATTTATCTGAGAAAGTTGTATTAATAAATTGTTGCTGGCTGTTTGCTGTATAGGTAATATAATCCAGGTCAACTGTAAGTTCCTTTCCGGTACTGTCAAATTGATGGCGAAGGTTCAGGTTGAGGTTGCCATTTTTCCACATGTTTGTATTAAGGCTTTCGGCAGTTACGATGGAATCTGTGATGGCAAATTGATTTTTCAGGTAGCTGGTGTTCTGACTGGAGAATTCTTCAGGGTTTATAAAACCTGAACTTACTATGCCCAGGGTGGTTTTATTACTGAGATAATAATCGGCGCCTAACTTTAAAGTATAGTTATCGCTTGAATTTCTCATACGCGACTGTGACTCCAGGATAGCTGTAAGGTCTCCCGTTGACTGGTCTTTGAATTTTCTTTCAATGTCCAGGTTTTGAAATCCGTTCCATTTACTATAGCCGCCATTTGCGAAAACGTTGAATTTGCCGGTACGGTAATTTAAGTTGAAGTTGTTATTGGTTCTCCAGTATTGTCCCTGACCATAGTTGAAAGTTACACTGCCGTTGAAGCCTTTTTGTTTGTTCTTTTTGGTTTTTATATTGATCACCCCTGAATTTCCGGCTGCGTCGTATTTAGCTGAGGGGTTTGTCATTATTTCGATTTGGTCTATGGAACTTGCAGGCATGCTTCTTAAAAGGTTAGCCACATCATTTGGACTAAGATAGGTTGGCCTGCCATCCATCATCACCATTACCTGTTGTTTCCCTTTTAAGCTGATTACGCCATCTTTGTCAATGGTGATTCCAGGTGATTTTTCCAGTACTTCCAGAGCTGTAGTACCTGCGTTGGAAATAAGGGCATCCACGTTAACCACCATTTTATCGATCTTTTGTTCAATAAATGGTTTCCTGCCTACGACAACTATTGATTCCATTTCTTTGGAAGCGGGGGATAATTGAATTTCTGGCAGTAAAATTTCCCCCTGATTTTGATCAACTGTAATCAATTTTGAGAAACTGATAACATGTCCTGTAGCAGATACTGATACGAGATAGTTGCCTTTAGAGATGTTATCAAAACTGAAAGTTCCTGTTCCATCAGTCAACGTTGTTTTTATAATTGCTGAATCACTGGATTTCAAGAGATAAACACTTGCTGCTTCAATAATTTGTTTAGAAGAAGAGGTAACCTTCCCTTTGATATTATTCCCTATTGCCTGGCCGAATCCAACCATTGTAAACATCGAAGCCAGCACTGTCATAATAGACTTAATTTGTTTCATTTCTATAAGCATTTAGTACCTGTTAATATTCATTACAATTCAAAAATAAGTACCATGTTATACATAGTAACTTGTTTTGTGTTGGATGGTATTTTAGTATGATTTCCGGAATGTCCGGCGATATACATGGTACGCAGGCTGGGAAGTTTAGTTACACAGGGATAAGAGGTTTGGGATAAAGGGCGGAATATGACTATAAAAGGAGCAGGATTTTTGGGATTTGATGGATTGTGAGGATGAATTATGGGGATTAATGAGGATTAATTAAAATAATATAGCTTTCCATAACCTGGGGAGGTTTCCAAAAGTCAGGGGACTCTCCAAGAGTCAAGAACTCTCCAAGGGTCAGGGACTCTCCAAAAGTCAGGGAACTCTCCAAGGGTCAGGGACTCTCCAAAAGTCAGGGAACTCACCAAGGGTCAGGGACTCTCCAAAAGTCAGGGAACATCCAAGTATTCGATATGATTAAAGTGACTCACTTCCAATAAAGGATTTAGAGCAGAAACATACTTAAAACAATGCCTAAGATTTCGCCAGAGTCGGTGTGACATTTCTTTTTCGGAACCACAACCAGATACCTCCTAAAATAAGCATCGTGGATATTAATTCTGCCTGGGTTGGGTGAAATCCGAAAATAGAATAAGTGGTATTTACCCTAATTTTTTCGATCATGAATCGTTCGAAACCGTTTAATACAAGGTAAAGTGCGAAAAGCCTTCCCGGAATTTTGATCTTTTTCCGCAGGCTCCACAAGACTAAAAAGAGTAAACTACAGGCAATGATCTCATATAAAGGTGTCGGAAAAACAAGAGGATTAAGTTGCATGCAGTAATTTCCGGTGCACCCGGCAATAGGTACACCAACTTCATTAACATTATGCGGGTAATTATAGGCCCAAAACCAATTGGGGAGAAAATCAGGACCTTTGAAATAAGTATTGGGAATATTGTCTATGCTGCCGAATTCTCCGGTCAGGTATTGTGCAAAGGCCTGATTATCCATGAGGATTCGCTTAAATTTACCTTCCGGGGCATCAATAATGCTGCCATCAATATCAAGCATATAGGCCGTATTGAATATGCCCCAGTCACCATCCCCGGAAATATGACAGCCAATCCTGCCAACTGCATACGCGATCATTAAAACCGGAGCAACGGCATCTACAAGGTGGTAGAGATTTATACCTTTTTTGTAAGCATACCATAAAATACTTATTGCTGCCAGAATTAAACCACCATAAAATGTTAATCCGCTGGGTGAAAGTAAATTGGCAATCGGGTTTTGAATAAACCGATCCCAGTTTTCCAGGTTATCGAAAATTTTAGCGCCCAGAAAACCTGCAATTGCGCCGATTATTATAATATCACCTACCCTTTCATGTGGCCAAACCCTGATCTTGCGTTCTTCTGGTTTTGGTAATGACTGCTTTTTCTTCTCCCAATATTTAAGGCCGGAAAAAAGAATGGCAAGTGCTAATCCGCCAAACCAGCTGCCTTTTGAGGAGAAAATATATTCCTGTGGATTAACATCTGATCCATTGAGAAATGCCCCTAAAATTTTATAACCCACTACAAAACCGAAAAGAAAATTAAAGGCAAGTTCGGGCCAACGAGCAGGTTCGCCTACTTTAATTATTTCCTCTTTAGGCTGAAGAAGCCCTTGTTTCTCTTTTCTTTTCAACTCAATTGTGAGCAAAACTGCTGAAAGAACAAAAGCTAATGCAACAAAGAAGCCAAAGGAATTGATGTACTGGGTGAAATTCCATGGCTGAATGTCAAAGGTTTCTTTCAGGAAATAATAGAGATTGGGATACATGCAGTATTGGCTGATTATGGTTGCAATTATAGGTTAAAAAAACGGATTGTTGGAATGAAAATAGTCCCGGTACTGACCAGGACTATTTAATGTATAATATCAAAATGGTGACTAATTGCAGTATT
The DNA here is from genome assembly GCA_041752135.1 of Chitinophagaceae bacterium. GTDB lineage: Bacteria > Bacteroidota > Bacteroidia > Chitinophagales > Chitinophagaceae > Pollutibacter. The sequence continues at coordinate 139,497 of JBGSHT010000070.1, forward strand.
CGTCGAATGCTGCAATCAGATTCTGTGCAATCATTTGAGCCGGCCTTCCCTCAATCTGGTGCCTTTCGATCATATGAACAAGGGATCCGTCTTTGAAAATTGCGATAGCTGGTGATGATGGTGGATAAGGAAGCAGATGTTCCCTTAATTTCTGAACGGCTTCCACATCAAATCCGGCAAAACTGGTTGTAAGTCTGTCAGGACGCTTTTCACTGTTATGAACAGCCATGAGGACACCAGGTCTGGCACTTCCTGCTGAACAACCACAAACAGAATTGATCATCACTAATGTAGTCCCTTCTTTTTTCAGGGTCTCTTCTACTTCGCCCGGAGTCAGGAGTTCATCAAAACCGTTTTCGGTCAACTCCTCTTTCATTGGTATAACAATTTGTGCTGGATACATATTTTTATTGCTTTTGTATTAGTTAAACGCAAAATTAACTCAAATTGTTAAGCAAAAATGGCAATCTGTTTTTATGTCAGTTTTGAAGGCGTTTAACTGCCGTTATGTCTGAATATTAGGATGTTATGATGACATAAATGCCTGATTAAACGACTGGTATTTTATTTGAAAGAATGTTTATGTCACCAATAATGGTTTAACTTAAAAATAAACAACTATGACACTGGTTAAATTAAATCAGAAACCTTTCGAAAAAACTTTCAACAGTCTTTTTGAAGATTTATTCCAAAATCTGCCCAATACAATCGCGGGTAACGAATGGAACTCTCATTTTTCCAACGATTTTGTTCCGGTTAATATTAAGGAAACCGGTGATGCGTATATCCTGGATGTAGTTGCGCCGGGAATGGAAAAGTCTGATTTCAAAGTAAATGTTGAGAAAAACATGCTGACAATATCAGCAGAGAAAAAATCTGAAGTGAAAAATGAAACAGAGAAATTGATCAAAAAAGAATTTTCATTCCGCGCTTTCAGCCGTTCCTTTAAACTTGATGATTCTATTGATACAGCGAATATCAATGCAAAATACGAACAGGGAGTACTTAACATTGCACTTCCTAAAAAAGAAGAAGTGAAACTGACACCGAAAGAGATCAGTATCCAGTAACTATTTTTAGAAGCTTTTCATAAGCAGTTAGTTTTGGTTAAACCCCTTCCGTTCCCGGAGGGGGTTTTTGTTAACGACTTTTTAGTGTTTTGTTTTTAAAGTTTAGTTTAATTTAGCAAACTCATAAACCCTACAATTTGAATATTCGTCATTTCCTTTTTTTCATGATGCTCTTTTCCGCATTCGCAAACGCACAGGAAAAATTGACAGATACGATTCCTCCCAAGAGAGCCGACAGTACTTTTAAAGTTTATACCGACCTTTTATTGAATGACAGCAATTTGCGGATCATAAACCTGAATCCTTATTTTACGATTCATGTGGATTCGGTTCTGCAATACGACCTGAAAATAAACAGGCCACCTGAACAGTATTACTGGTATATTAAAAACGGACCTGTGGGGGTTCGTATCGACAGAAATACCGGGATGCTTTATTTTAAAGCCGATAAATCTTTTTTTAAAAGCGGTAAGCTGAAATACGATGTTCCTTACAGGGTTGATTTTGGTGTTCAGAATCTGTACATACCTGTAGAACATGTTGATACCAGTTTTACTATCATGTTTTACAGTACCGAAATAATTGCCTCAAAGGTAAAACCAACAATCAGTCCCATCCAATACCTGGAAGAAGGGGATTCGATCCGTTTCAGGGTCCAGTGTGAGACCGGAACCTTTCCTATTGAACAAATTACCCTTAATGCTAACCTTCCGCTTACAACATACAGAACGGTAGCTAAATGTAATGATGAGTTTTCCTGGATGGTTCCTTTTGAATTTATTCGCGACACAGATACCGCCAAACAAAAAACCCTGGTACTGCAAATGATCGGTGCGGATAAATTCATGAATAAGGATACCGCTACCATTACTTTTTATATCAGACCCGGCATAAATTATCCACAAAAAAATGAAGAGTTCAAAAAGATTAATGATGAAATGACCCGGTATATCCAGGAATTAAAACTCACTTTCTATGCCGTAAGTCAGTCAATTAAATCCAATAAAAAAACAAGGACAGCCTTTGATATTTCCGCATCCACTACAGCTTTGGCGGGTACCGTTTTAGTTACGGCATCCGAAGATCCAAACACACAGGATATTGGAAAGATACTCCCGGCCGTTGGACTAACACTGGTGCCCGTCAAAGAAGCTGTTGCCCCAAATAAAATTCAGGAACAAAATACTGCATCTCAAATCCGGGGATCCATTAAGAGAATGGAATACATGCAATCGGAAAACAGTATCGTTGGTGACAGGGATCCGGAAATACTTGCCAAAACCAGGAAACTTCGCGATGAACTAAAGCAAACAAGATTACAGCTGATCGATCTGCCGATGGTTGAACTTGATCAGCAGCTAAGCCCGGAAGACGCAGATAAATACTTCAACGATCCTAAAGTGAATAAGAAATATAAACTGAAGGTTAACTAAAGACAGGGTTCTTTTCTCCTCGTATCTATCAGGAAATGAATTTTCCAGTTGCCATTGAGTTTTACAAGATGAAATGAATTGACTCCGCAATGACTGAACTGTCCGTTAAAATAAAATTTATACGGGGTCCATACAATTGCCAGTGGGCCGTCAATGCGAACCGTTTCAAAAATTATCCTTTCATCAGCCGCACCTTTGGGTAAATTGCTTACACTGCTTGCAAATTGAGAAACCTGCTCAGTACGGATAATTTTTTCTCCGTTTTTAGTATTGGCAATGGTTTGCAGGATAGCTGAATCCGAGAAGCAGTCTTTGAGTGCCTGTTCATTAGCGGTTTTCATTGCATCAAACATTGCATTAACTACTGCTTTTACAGAATCTTCGGCGGTCTGTGCCTGGATCTGATATGAACCCAGAATGCACAGAAAAAATAATATTCCTGCTCTTTTCATAATGGCGGTAATGTTTCTAACTGAAAAAAATATCCTTATAAATAACCAAGTATCTTCAGCATGCTTTGTGCTGTTTGTTCTTTAGCATATACCCAGTCAACCAACTTGCCATTCTTATCCTGCTCAACGATCACATGTTTGGGTGATGGTATCATGCAGTGTTTAATGCCACCATATCCGCTGATCTGATCCTGGTATGCACCGGTATGAAAGAACCCAACATATAATGGCTCGTTGGGAGTTTCACCGTTTAATTTTGGCAGGAACACTTCATTGATATGCTCTTCAGAATCATAATAATCGTGCGAGTCGCAGGTGATCCCTCCCAAAACAACCCGTTGGTATTCATTCTGCCATTTATTTACAGGTAACATAAGGAAGCGCTCTCCTATTCCCCATGTATCGGGAAGTGTGGTAATGAATGATGAATCGATCATATACCAGATCTCGCGGTCGTTTTGTATCTTCTCCGCGATCACACTGTAAATATGCGCCATACTCTCTCCAACCGTATAACTGCCGAACTCTGTATAGATATTGGGCATCGGAACTTTTGCGGCTTTACATGTTTTTTTGATATTCCCTACGATCTCATTGATCATGAACTGATAATCGTAGTCGAATCCAAGTGAATGCTTGATGGGAAATCCACCACCAATATTTATGGAGTCAAGCTCGGGACAAATTTTCTTAAGCTGGCAATATAAGTTAATGACTTTATTCAGTTCAGACCAGTAGTAAATATCATCTTTGATACCTTTATTCAGGAAAATATGCAGCATCTTAAGCTGAAACTTATTTTCATATCCTTCTATATGATCTACATAAAACTCAAGGATATCTTTGGCCCTGAATCCAAGTCTTGAGGTATAAAACGGAAATGTTGGTTCTTCTTCTGCGGCTACTCTGATCCCAAGTTTGAAAGGCACTTTTACTGAACGTTTATACATGTCAAGTTCATCCTTATTATCCAGTACAGGTATGACATTTTTAAAACCGGTATTCAGTAATCGGGCGATCCGACTGGTGTACGATTTTTGTTTGAACCCATTACAAATGATATTGATATCCTTGGTAATCTTCTTTTTCTCGTACAGTTTATTGATAATCTCAATATCGTAAGCATAGGAAGTTTCCAGGTGAATATCATGCTTGAGTGCTTCTTCAACTACAAAAGAAAAATGCGAACTCTTAGTGCAATAACAATAGAAATACTGGCCTTCATATTTATGTTTTTTGAAAGCCTGTGCAAACATGGTTTTTGCTTTATTGATCTGCATCCCGATTTTGGGGAGATAGGTCAGTTTTAAAGGCGTGCCATATTTATCAATGATGGCCCTGAGGTCAAGCCCATTGAAAAAGAGATTTCCATCCCGGGTTTCAAATCCTTCCTGTGGAAAATAAAAGGTTTGCTTGACAAGATCAGTGTACGTATTGCTCATGGCACCTTTGAGTTAAGTGTTTATGGGTTTTGAAATGAAAAAGGAACTTCAGAAATATCTTCAGTATACAAATGTAATTTTTTACGGGATTCATGAGTATAAAAAAACCGGATGCACAAAAATGCATCCGGTCGTTATATTTTGATCGCTCATTATTTAACTGATTCTACCAGCATTTTGAAAGAAGCAGGTTCATTCATAGCCAGGTCGGCCAGAACTTTGCGATCTAGTTCAATGCCCTTTACTTTGAGTTTATTGATGAACTCAGAGTATGTAAGGCCTTCTTCACGAACCGCAGCATTGATACGTACGATCCATAAGCTGCGGTATTCGCGCTTTTTAAGCTTGCGGCCTACATAGCTGTATGTAAGACCTTTTTCGAGTACGTTTTTGGCAACTGTATATACATTTTTACGCTTACCGTAAAAACCTTTGGCTTGTTTTAATATCCGCTTCCTGCGGGCCCGGGAAGCTACGGCGTTCACTGAACGTGGCATATTCTAAAAATTTAAATGATGTGAAAATGGATGAAAATTACCTGCTATTTTAACCGAAGCATACGTTTAACGAAATCAAGGTTGGCCGGATGAACTTCACCGGATATCCTCAGTGCACGTTTACGTTTCTTTGATTTTTTGGTGAGCAGGTGGCCACGAGTTGGCTTCCTGTAAACAATTTTTCCAGTTCCAGTGATCTTGAACGTTTTTTTAGCCCTGGAATGCGTTTTAACCTTAGGCATGTTTAAATTTTTACCTGTTGACCCTACTGGTGTCCCCGAACAGACGGGGCGCTTATGGAACCATTTGGGTTAATACCCTATTGAAACAAAATTTCCTTAGGGAGCGCAAAGGTAATGAAAAGCTGTTAAAAAGAGTTCCTTTTTATTGATTTTTAAAACTTGCAGAATTTTGATCAGTTTTATATAACTGGCTGATTTAGAATAACCTGGTATTTTAATCGCAGGTATAGCCCCTTTTTAAAATTTTAAAACTGGCAATCCTTGGTCTAGGAGGGTCCGATACCCTTGGAGGGTCCACCACCCTTGGAGGGTCAACCACCCTTGGAGGGTCCGACACCCTTGGAGGGTTTCTTACTCATAAAAAGTGCCATTTTATTTAATTGCATTTTTAAGTTAATTACTTAGAACCGTCTGCTGAAACGTTCCAAACATTATTGGCCGGATCATAATCCGGGAAAACTTTGTCCGGATCAATGACTACCTTGATAATTTCTTCTTTTGAATTTACTTTGAACTTCCAGCTTTTATTATTCTGCCAGATCTCAACAGGTAATGTTTTCCGCTCCTTTACTCCACTTTTTGTAATGTATTCCACCACAACAGGCATGGCCATCTGACCAAGATTGTCCACCGTAATCAAAGCGCCATTTGAGGCATTGCCACTTACATACCCCACATTGTTCACAGCCTGGTCTAAACGATAATTCTCAAGGAACATACCCTTCCAGAACCAGCCAAGGTCCTCTCCCAGCGTGTTTTCCATACTGCGGAAGAAATCCCAGGGTGATGGATGTTTATAGGACCAGTCGCGGATATATTTCTTTAAAGCATAATCAAAACGTTCCGCACCCACAACATGGTTTCTAAGTAATCCAAGGGCATAACCAGGTTTGAAATAAAGCGCAAGTCCGATATTGGCCTCTTTCATTCCATCGGGGGTATTCAAAACAGCTTCCGACTGATCGCTGAACATGAACTTGGCTATCATATGCGCATCCATTTGTTCTTCCTTATACTCACCATTATTGAAATCCTCGGAAGCAATGGAGTTTATGAAGGTGTTAAAGCCTTCATCCATCCAGCCATATTTTCTCTCATTACTGCCTACGATCATAGGAAACCAGGTATGACCAAACTCATGATCGGTTACCCCCCAAAGTGATGCGCCCTTAGCCTGGGCCCCGCAGAAAACAATTCCGGGATATTCCATTCCGCCGATATTACTGGCTACATTAATCGCTGCCGGATAAGGAAATTCAAACCACCTCTTTGAATAGTTCTCTATACTCGCCTTGGTATATTCCGTACTTCTCCCCCAGGCCTCATTACCTGCAATATTTACAGGATATACGGATTGAGCCATAGCTTTTTTACCGCTTGGTAAATTGATTCTGGCCGCATCCCAGACAAAAGATTTTGAGGAGGCCCACGCAAAATCACGTGAATTGGTGATCTTATATTTCCATGTCAGCGTTGATTTCTGTGGCCGGGAAGAAGCAACAGATACTTCATCCTTAGAACGAATGGCTACTGTGGCATCACTTTGCTGTGCTGCCTTATATCTTTTTAGTTGTTCAGCAGTAAGTACTTCTGCCGGATTCAACAACTCACCTGAGGCTACAACAATATGGCTTGCAGGTGCAGTGATCGAAACATCAAAATCACCATATTCCAGGTAAAACTCGCTGGCCCCAAGATATGGCAACGTGTTCCATCCCTGTATATCATCAAAAACACAAATTCTCGGATACCATTGTGCAATGGCGTAAATATTCCCATCATTTGTTTTTAAGATACCTGTCCTGTCTGCACCATATTCCGGAACAATGTATTCATAGTCGATCTTGACTTTTATTACTTCACCCTTTGCCTGAAGCGCTTTGCCCAGCCTTACTTGCATACGGGTATCCGTTATTATCGGATCAACTGCGGTTTCCACTGTTTTACCGCCGCTTGTTGTGATCAGTTTCACACTACTGATGGTATAGCCTCCTTCAAATGGATTTTTGCTGTCGCCATAACGGCTCCTGCCGGTTGGCGAAATCTTCGCAAAGCCCCTCGACTTTGTATTGAACAGATTTTGATCAAGCTGAAACCAGAGATAAGGCAGGTTGTGTGGACTGTTGTTTTTATAGGTCAGCAAAACTGATCCTTTAACCTGGTTCTTTGAATCATCAAGGCTTGCCGTTATCTGGTAATCGGCCCTGTTTTGCCAGTAAGCCGGACCAGGTTCGCCATTACCCGAACGATATTCGTTCCCATAATGCTGGTAAAACAAAGGAGAAAATAACTGATGGGGATCATAACTGGATTTTACGGATACTACCTGTTGGGCAAAAGTCAGACTTAACAGGCAAACTGATAACATCAATGCAAGACCGGTCTTTTTGATCATTTTTTTTATTGTTGAATTTGAATTGAGGCTGTCTATATCTACAGCAGGGATTCGAGCATTTTCTTTCCTTCCGCCTTATAACCTGCATCATCCTGTGTTTTAGGTGGAAGCTTTAGCATTTTGTTCAAAACATCAATGGCCTTATCACTTTGCCCATTCGCTTTATATGCCCTGGCAAGCTCCAGGTAGTTTAATACAAACCATGGGTCGATGCCGCGTGCTTTTTCAAAGTTCAATACTGCCAATGGCAAAGATGCAGGAGGAAGCCCTCCGTAAATAACTTTCAAAGCAGCTTTTTCGGCAAAGTTAAGTGATGTAACCTCCAGGTGCCACTTTCCCAATATATGTAAAGCCTTGAAGTGATTTGGACTTACTACTAAAGCAGAATCTGCATATTGTTTAATCTCTTTTACATTCTTTACTTTTTCTTTTCCGCTGCTCATCAGCGCCATTCTTCCCATGGCAAGAGCCATTACATAATTGGCATCAGCATCTGCAGGGTTAACTTTCAGCGCAGATTCAGCATATGTCTTTGCCGCATTAAAGTATTCTTCTTTTTTCTTTTTTTCTTTTTGCCTGTTGCCAATTATACTGTTCATTTCACTCGTTTTTACGAGGGCTTTGATATCATTCGGCGATAATTTTAAGGCTTCCAGGTATTTTTTTACAGCTTCTTCATCCTTCATCGCTTTTTCCAATTGCTCCCCTTCCCGGATAAGATAATTAACATCCTGCGAAAGGGCTGCGAAAAAACACATGCAAGAAAATAAATATGAAAGAAGGATTTGCTTCATCAGGAATTATATTTTTTTTGATAACTAACGCCAACACGACCCTGAAAGTTAGCGATCGGCGGAGTTAATTTACATATCGATATGTTAATTTCAATTACAATTGGATAAGCGGCTTTAATTTCCCGTGTGATCGACTGGCAAACAGTTTCCAGCAATGGCTTTGGCCTGTCCATGGATAACTTTACCAATTCCAGCAAAGCAGTATAACTTATAGTCTCTTCGAGATTTTCAATGATCCCTTTCTCTTCAAACGAAACATCCAGGTTGACCTCAAATTCACCTCCGTTTACCTGCTCTTCCGGAAAAACACCGTGAAAAGCTTTACACCTGTAGCCTTGCAATAAAATTTTCATCATAACGCTCAACCTCGTTTATAATTTTTTCTCTTGAGCCAAAAACCTGAAAAGTCAGCATTTCCTATAGTCATTTTTTCTACAGAAAGGTTTTTTATCAAACGGAAATTTGTAAATGTTGAGTCCGAGAAATTAAATAATAGAATTTCCGGCGTCCATTCCGTGTTGTTTTCATTCACATTTACCATGCCGAGAAGGATCGATTGGTTATTTATCCAGTCGGCAGTTTCCACAACCTGCTGTGGCCCATTGTACATCAGTTGTTTTTTAGTCCCCGTTTTTTTATTCACCCAGGCTACTTCCTGGTCAGGATCCCCGCCAATGACCATTTTTTCACCTGCTTTATTTGTTTCAATAAGTTGGTTGTATGACCATAGATCAATGAACTGGCTGCTGTCGGGAGAAAAAGACAATAAAGGATAGAAACCTTCCATTAATGATACGTCACCGGTTGTAGCATCTTCCAGGGCATTAAGGTGAACGGTAACTCCGGATGCCTTAAAATTTTTGATATTGAAAGCCGTATCAAATTGCTGGTAATAATTGATCCAAAGACCTAGGTTTTCAGGAATGGGCCTAATGGATATAGTATCATTTTCCTGGTATTGGTCGGGTTGACCATTTAAAATCAACTCCTCTTCCTCTGTTGTATCTTTTCTGCCACAACTGTTTATAGTTACAGAAAGAACTATGACGGATATACTCAATAAAACAATAAATTGTTTTGTGTAAGCAGATTTAATATTCATTACAACTAAGTTTTCAGGTTCCAAAAAACAAATACGCTATAGTAATTGCCGTAATAACTCCTGCCAAATCAGCAAGCAGCATGGACGGAATGGAATAACGGGTATTTTTTACTGATACAGAACCAAAATAAACGGCAACAACGTAAAAAGTGGTATCACTTGATCCCTGGAATACGGCAGATAGCCGGCCGGCAAAGGAATCAGCGCCATACCTTGTCATGGTATCGATCATCATTGCCCTGGAACCGCTGCCACTGAGTGGTTTCATCAAAGCGGTAGGAAGTGCTGCTACAAAATCTGTTTTCATCCCCATTGCGGTAAATATGCTGCTGAGTCCATTGATGAGGTAATCAAAAGCTCCTGAATTACGCAAAACACTAATGGCCACTAACATAGCCACAAGATACGGAATGATCTTAATGGCGATTTCAAAGCCACCCTTAGCGCCGTCTATAAATGCTTCAAATACATTGATCTTTTTTCGGAAACCGCCTAAAAGAAAAACAAGAAAAATGAAGATTATCAATCCATTACTTAAAACGGAAGAAAACTGTTCAATGCCGGGTTGATCGAGGAAGGTTTTCAAATACCAGATCAGCAGGCCAATAAAAGCAGAAATCCCTAAAATCCAGCCAAGTATCACCGGCTGCAGCAGGTTTATTTTTTGGCGGAAAGATACTACGATCAGCGCCACAACAGTGGCTGCAAAAGTGGCTATCATGCAGGGAATAAAAATATCCGTTGGATTGGCTGCCGGTGGTTTTACAGCCGCCCTCATGGCAATGATGCTCACGGGGATCAGGGTTAACCCGGAGGCATGCAGAACCAGGAACATGATCTGTGAATTGGACGCGGTGTCTTTTTTGGGATTCAGTTCCTGCAAACTTTCCATGGCTTTCAATCCAAATGGCGTTGCCGCATTATCCAAACCCAGCAGGTTGGCCGAAAAATTCATCATCATATGTCCCAGTGCCGGGTGTTGCTTTGGTACCTCCGGAAACAGTTTCCCAAAAAACGGCCCCACAATCCTGGATAAAAACCTGATCGCTCCTGCTTTTTCACCAATATTCATAAATCCCAGGAAAAGGGTCATGATCCCGATCAATTTAAAGGAAAGGTCAACACTGTCACCGGCAGATTTAAAAATGCCGTCCACGATGGTTTTGAATATCTGGGTATCCCCTGTTACGATCCATTGCACAAAGGCAATGCCGAAGGAAATCAGGAAAAATGCAAGCCATATATAATTTAGTGTCATGTAAATTTGGTTTCAGTCTTCAAGATTCAGGTTTTTTGCCGAAACGCCAAAAGAAATCTTTGCCTTAACATCCCCCTAATCGGTGTATCTTTGCAGCCGCAAAAAATAGTTACCAATCAATAAAAATTATACATGGCATTACAAGCCGGCATCGTAGGACTCCCGAATGTGGGTAAATCAACCCTTTTTAATGCTTTAAGCAATGCCAAAGCCCAGGCAGCCAATTTCCCCTTTTGCACCATTGAACCCAATATCGGGGTGATAACGGTACCGGATGAGCGGCTGATCAACCTGGAAAGGCTTGTTAAGCCCAACCGTGTGGTGCCTACCACTGTCGAAATCGTTGATATTGCCGGCCTGGTTAAAGGGGCCAGCAAAGGTGAAGGACTGGGGAATCAGTTCCTGGGGAATATCCGGAGTACGGATGCCATTATCCATGTGCTGCGTTGCTTTGAAGATGATAACGTGATCCATGTAGAGGGGAAAGTAAATCCCGTGAGCGACAAAGAAGTGATTGATACAGAATTACAGTTGAAGGACCTTGACAGCGTTGAGAAAAAAATATCTAAATCAGAAAAGCTGGCTAAAACCGGCGACCGCGAGCTCCTTAACGGGCTGGAAATTTTACAGGGCCTGAAAGCTCACCTTGAACAGGGTAAAAATGCCAGGTCTTTCAAAATGTCTAAGGAAGACGAAGAAAAGCATGTACGCGATATGTTCCTGCTGACCATGAAACCGGTCATTTATGTTTGTAATGTGGATGAAGAAAGCGTGGTAAACGGTAATGAACATACGAAAGCCGTCAGGGAAAACGTAAAAAATGAAAATGCAGAGATCATTTATGTAAGTGCTGCCATTGAAAGCGAAATAGCCGTGATGGAAAGTTTTGATGACCGGCAGCTTTTCCTGGAAGACCTCGGGCTAAGTGAAAGTGGTGTCACCAGGCTGATCAAATCAACCTACAGATTATTGAACCTCGCTACCTATTTCACTGCCGGTGTACAGGAAGTAAGGGCCTGGACCATTACTAAGGGTATGCTGGCCCCGCAAGCCGCAGCAGTAATTCATACTGATTTTGAAAAAGGATTTATCCGTGCGGAAGTAATCCGTTACCAGGACTTTATCGAACTCGGTTCAGAAGCCGCCTGCCGGGATGCCGGTAAACTGGCCGTTCAGGGAAAAGATTATGTGGTGGAAGATGGTGATATCATGCATTTCAGATTCAACGTATAATTTATAAATAGTACACATAAAAAAACCAGCGATAATCGCTGGTTTTTTTATGACTTTTTGAGACTATTATTGAGGAAGAAGTATCTGATCAATTACATGGTAAACGCCATTAACAGCATGCCTGTCAACCGCAATTATATTTGATGCAGTTGAATTGGCAAAACCTTTTACACTGGCTGGGGCACTGGCATTTATTACCAGTGGCGGGGCCGGATTGGGAGCCAGTACTACTTTCAACCAGGTATTAATGGGTGTTGGTGTAGTGGGAAGGTTAACTGAAAATGCCCGTGACCCGGTGAATGGTTGTACACTGCCAGATGTGGGCTTGGTATTATTAAAAATATGAATATGATAAGCCACAATACCGATCACAGTTGGAATGGGCACTAAGCCTATCGAACTGGCATCTGGAGGCAGACCCAGCGCATTGTAAAGTGCACGGAAAGCATTATTGTTGGGGGCAAATACCGTAAAATTTAAAACAGGATTTGCCAGTAATTCGGCAAACTTTGCACCTGCAGGAAGTCCGAGATCTGCCCGGGCTATTGCCGCCATCAGAAAGCTGAAAGTGGTATCCCTGGATAGTGTATCAGCTAAAACCCTTGAAGGCGGAAATACAGGTACAAATACATTATGAATGACTCCATTTGCAGCCTGAATATCCGCAGTGGTTACAGGAATATTATTTACAAATGCATTGGCGCCTCTCCTTGATGGAAAAGTACTCATCCTAACCAACGGATTGGTGTTGGGGGCCGGAAGTATAAACAGCGTAGGTACTTGAGCGTTAGGAAAACTATCCGGAATAGCCGAGCTAACTAATTTCCTGCCACCTATAACATGATACTGAATCAGTGGCACAAGTGTAGTTAAAGGAAGGCCATTGATCTGTGCATCTGAAGTAATGCCTATTCGTCCAAAAGCCGCATTATTAGGCGCAAAGATTGTGAATACAGAATTTTTATCAGAGATAGCGGGCATTAGCCCAACTCTTGTTACCGCTGTTTTCAGCAAGCTGTATTCCGGGTTGGTGGTGATCAATTCCCCGATAGAACTGCCAGAACCTTCGGGGAATTCTATGGGCACCGGAGCCGGAACATCTTTGTTACAGGAAGCCAGGGTGATGCCAATAAAAAAGGCTATCACCGCAACAGGCCATGTATTTTTTAGTAATCTGCTCATATATATGTAATGTTTTCTTAGTTAATGATTAAAAGATATTATAACCAAATGCAACATAGTATAAACCTCCCATGGAAGGATTTGCAATGGCGTTAGTATAATATTGGTTCAGGAGATTATTTGCGCCAATACGAATAAGTGATTTGATCTCAGGAAATTTATAGCTCACCTGTGCATCCAGGTTGTGGAAAGCAGGAACAAAACCATTGGCTAAATCACTTTCATAATAGAAAGCATCCTGCCAACGATAGGCAATGGAAAATCCAATCCTTCCACCTTTACCCAAACCGTTATTTCCAGCAACAACGTTTGCCCTGAAATTAGGGGAGTTAAAATATGTAATGAAACCTTCCGGCACATCCTGCAAATCATCATAACTGCCATTTACATTTGCGTAGAAGCCTCTATTGAATCTATATTCAAGACTTAAACCGGCACCCAGGGTTTTAACCTTTGTTGGCGTATTTACCGGAACAGAAAGGTTCCTCCGTTTGGCCGGATCCAAAATATCCTGAGGTTGTGGGTTTGCGGTAATTGATTGCAGCACGATAATTCTGGTTATAAAATCTTTATAAATTCCATAATATCCGTAAGCATCAATCAATAATTTATTATCAGCAACCAATCCGCGGTATCCCAATTCATAAGAAGTTACCGCTTCCGGCCTGAAATCATCAAATGTCTGGACTTTAAGTCCTGGATTAGGTCCGGTTAACCCGGCAGCTGAGTAAACCGGATTGCCTTCGAAATTATAGAATTCTTTCAGTTGCGGAACACCACCAATCAGGATACCTCCGCCCACTGCCAGATTGATCCACTGTTGTTGGGTGGATGGAAACCTGTAAGCCTGCTGATAAGAAACCCGGATATTATTATTGTTGGCAATTTTAAATAATGCAGTAGCCCTTGGTGTAAACCTCCCTTTGAAATTCTCGTTTTTATCGTAACGGCCGGATACTGTTAATCTAACAAAATCATTAAAAATTGGTTTTGAAATCTGAGCATAAGCACCATATTCATTGATCCCAATTGGTCCGGCAGAATCTGCAAACAAGGTTCCCTCTGAGTTCAGCACAAAACGACGGAAATTACCACCAACCAGCACTTCTGCCCATTTTCCGGTAAGATGTGTAAGGTTATACTGGCCTTCTGTTGAATATAAATTTGTACGGTCTATGAAAAGTCCACCACCTTCTGATATGGGTTTTAACCTTACAGAGTCAAAGGTCTTATTAAACCGTGCGCTACCTGCCTCTGGCCTGCCAATATCTGCAGTGCTCCTGGCCAGGTTATGCGCATTGATATCTGTAGCACCACCTAATTTGGCATTTAAATAAGCCTGTCCATATTCTGTATACCAGGTCGGAGATGGCTTCCATCCTTCATTGAAAATACGGGTTGTGATCGTAGCATTATATGACTGGCCTGCGTTTTCCTGGGTAGTATAAGCACGAACAAACCAGTTCGTGTGATTCAACTCCACTTTGTATTGGCCCATCTTCAGATCCCGCAATTGATAACGATCGCTACCAGTATAAACTGTGGTACCCGTACCCCAAAAACCTGCCACGATCGCTTCCAGTGCATTAGTGATTTTATAATTCATGGAACCACCTAATTTAAAATTCACCGTGTTGGGATCAGTTACCTGTTTTTCAGTGTATCCTGTCCGGGACACATTGATTGGACTGCCAGTTAAGGTTGAAACATATGGCGCAAGAAATGGAGCAGCATTGCCAATTCCCGTTAATACCTGGCGAAGATCTATGGTTGTTTCATCTCCGTAAATATTGATACCGTCATAATTCGGATCGGTTTCTCGGGTACCCGGTATAATATTTTCTGTTCCCCTGTTTACCCTGTTTACATTGCGGCCATCTGCAGCCAGCCAGTCCTTAGCCTGTGTGAATTCTGTATTGATTTTGAAAGCAAAACGTTCACCAATTTTCTTGGCCCAACGCAGGTTCCAGTTATGAAAAGCTGATGGATCCCTGTATTTGCCATCTGTATGCATGATGCCTGTTTTGGCCATGAAAGAAAGGCCCTGGTATTTAAAGGGATTTTTACTGTTGATGAGCAGGGTTCCATTCATACCTCCCGGACCGTACAACGCAGAGGAGGCGCCTTGTAGCAATTCCATATTATCTACATCGAGTTCAGTCAAACCAATAAAACTACCCACTGCAAAATTCAGACCGGGCGCCTGGTTGTCCATTCCATCTACTATCTGGTTGAACCGAACATTACCACTACCAGAGAAACCACGAGTAGTAACTGTTTTAAAGGTAAGGCTTGCCGTTACCATATCAACACCCTTTAAGTTTCCTACCACATCAAAGTAGTTGGCAGCCGGTGCATTCTTCAATGCTGTTGAGCTTACCCGCTCAATGGAAACAGGAGATTCCAAAATCCTGGTTGGAACCCTGGTTGCTGAAATAACAACCTCATCTCCAAGAGAGGAACTTGCATTTAAAACTAATGTGGGAATTTCTCCCGGCCCGGTTACTTCAATTTCTTTAAAATCATAGCCGATAGATGTAAACACAAGGGTAATAGGAAATTTTACAGTCGAAGGAACCGTCAATTTAAAATATCCCTTATCATCTGTAAAAGTACCGGCAGTGGTACCTTTAATACTTACAGAAACGGATCCTACCATTTCCTTGGTTAGTGAATTCTGAACACTACCTGTTAAAACCTGGGCTTGGGCAAAAACAATCGTTGGGAGCATTAATAGCAGCACCGCTGCATAGCTCGCTAATCTTTTCATAAGCAATCTGGTTTTGAGTACAAATTTTGAACAAATTAAGGATTGTAGGTTTTTCGGTGAAATATATTTTTAAAACACCGATTACCCGTTTTGGCTATAACCATGGGCTATGAAAATTGGTTGAATGAACGGGTAGGTTTATTTTCGTGCAATGAACCGTTTTCAATTTCCAGGTCAATCAGGCTTCTATAGCGGCAAGGTAAGGGATGTTTATCATATCGGATCAAACTGGCTGGTAATGATCGCCAGCGATCGTATATCCGCATTCGATGTCATCCTTCCCCGTCCTATTCCATATAAAGGACAGGTATTGAACCAAATCGCTGCTTATATGCTGGAGCAGACAAAGGATATCTGCCCCAACTGGCTGGTTGATGTGCCTGCCCCCAATGTTACCATTGGAAAAAAATGCGATCCTTTTCGTATTGAAATGGTAGTTCGTGGTAACCTGGTTGGTCATGGATGGAGGACCTATCAATCTGGTGCGAGGTTACTTTGCGGAGCTGTTATGCCTGATGGCTTAAAAGAAAATGATTTTTTCCCTACCCCTATAATCACCCCTTCAACCAAAGCAGAAGCGGGTCATGATGAAGATATTTCACCTGAGGAAATCATCCGGCAAGGCCTTGTTTCACCTACGGATTGGGAAAAATTATCAAAATATGCTTTACAATTATTTGAAAGGGGACGGACTATTGCCAAATCCCGTAACCTGATCCTCGCAGATACAAAATATGAGTTTGGTAAGATAGGAGACGATATCTATTTAATGGACGAAATCCATACACCAGATTCTTCCCGTTATTTTCTAGCGGAAGGATTTGAAGAACGCCAGCTTGCCGGAGAAAAACAGCAACAGCTTAGCAAAGAATTTGTAAGGGAATGGCTTATTGCCAATAATTTCATGGGCAAAGAAGGTCAAACTGTTCCGGTAATGACCGATGAATGGATAGACACTATCTCTAAAAGATATATTGATCTCTATGAAAAAGTGATCGGGGAAAAATTTATTCCTGAAAATCTGTCAGCAGAAACAACCGAAGAGAAAATTGTCAGCAGTCTCAGGAAATTGGGTGCCATTTCCTGACAAGTCTGTAGCTGTCCTGTTTCTCATTATTTACTATCTTACTGTATATAATATTAACAGCCGGTTTATGACAGCAGATCAAATTTTTCAATTCACCAATACGTTTGCCCTCCTGGGATGGATCATACTGATTTTTTTGCCCTTCTGGAAACAGGCAGATAAAGTGGTCATAGGCATCTTTATTACCCTGCTCTCTATCGTATATGCCTGGCTTATCCTTTCAACATTCAAGCCAGCAGATATAGAATCGTTTTCCACTCTTGACGGAGTAACGAAATTATTTGAAGACAAGACCATGGTTGTTGGGGGCTGGGTGCATTACCTGGCATTTGACCTGATGTCAGGTTTATTCATCAGGAAGAATGCTGCTCTTCATGGGATCAATCACTGGTTAACAGTGCCATGTTTGTTTTTTACTTTCATGCTGGGGCCGTTTGGTTTGTTGCTTTATTTGCTGCTTCGCTGGATAATCACCCGTCAGTATTTCGCTGAAAATTATGCCTGAGTTTCATGCAAACCCATTTTTTTTTGGGGGCGACAGTATAGCATATTGAACCTTTTTTATGCTGTTCCTGATAACCAGTATTTGCCTTCCTGATGATCTTAAATGTACCATTACGGGAAAAATAGTATTATCAAATAGAAGAAGCCTGGAAAGCATTTTCTCAGTTGTTTTATTTTCTGAATATTGGGCTGAATTAATATAATCACAATAACCTTAAGTCAGGAAAATATTCACCGGCCTCCTTGTAATAACCATGACTGCTGAATTCATTTTTCTCTCAATTATTTTTTAAGTCCGTAAATTGGTATCATGAAACGATTTATCATAATCACCGTCGGTTTGTTTTTAAGTCTGCATTCACAGGCACAAAAAAATGAGATTTTTCTTATTGCCGGAACCTACACTTCAGGTAATAGCGAGGGAATTTATGTGTATCGTTACCTGCAGGATAAACTGGAAGCCTCCCCTGTTTTCACGGCTACCGGCATTAAGAATCCTTCTTTTCTGACAGTTGCACCGGGCGGCAATAAAATATATGCAGTGAGTGAAATGAATGGTAACGGGGATGCCGGCAGGGTCATAGCATACGATTTTGATCCTTCAACAGGTTCTATGCGCAAACTGAATGAACAACCCAGCGGTGGTGATGATCCTTGTTATGTGACAGTTGATAAAACCAATAAATGGGTGATTGTGGGTAATTACAGCAGTGGTTCTTTATCCGTACTGCCGATACTGGCTGATGGTTCGTTAGGGGCATCCGTTACAAAAATTAATCATACTGGTTCGGGACCGGATAAAAACAGGCAGAAAAAGCCCCATGTGCATGCCACAGTTCTTTCACCGGATAACAGGTTTCTTTTTGTACCAGACCTGGGCACGGATCAGATAATGATCTATCATTTCAATGAAAAAACAGGCAAACTTAAAGCTGCAAAACAACCTTTTGCTAAAACAAAACCGGCCTCAGGTCCTCGTCATTTTACATTTCATCCTTCCGGCAAATTTGCATATATAATGGAAGAGCTTTCCGGTTCGGTTACGGCTTTTCGCTATACGTCAAAATCTGGCAGATTAAAAGCTTTTCAAAATATTTCCAGCGTGCCGGCAGGTTTTACAGGCCAGGCAGGCTCTGCCGATATCCACCTTTCTGCCGATGGTCGTTTCCTCTATGCGTCCAACAGAGGAGAATCTAATACAATTGCTATATATGCTGTAAATCCGGCGGATGGAAATCTATCGCTCATTGGCCATCGGCCAACGCTGGGTAAAGGCCCGCGAAATTTCAGCATTACTCCCGATGGGAAACATTTAATTGTGGCAAACCAGGGGTCTGATGAAATGGTCATTTTCAGCAGGAACATGGAAACAGGTCTTCTTACTGATACTGGGAAAAGGATCGCCGTACCAACACCTGTTTGTATAGCCTGGAGAATTAATTAAAAAAGGCATTGGGACTTTTTTAAGAACCGAAAAGTGTAAACAGCATTTATTCGGATGTCTTTACCGGATGATGGGCAATTTCCTGCATCCTGATCCTTGACTTATTAAAGATATTTCTTCCTTTATCTTTTCCTTTTCTTTTTTCTTTTTGTTCTTCTTCCGGGAGATGGATAAAATCGTGACATGATTCGCTGCAGCAGCCTTCATATTTTTCTTTACATGCATCACATTGTATGAAGAGCAGGTGGCAGCCGCTATTGGCGCAGTTAACATGCGTGTCGCAGGGATTGCCGCAAATATGGCAATGTGCCAGTACATCATTGCTTATACGTTCGCCAAGCCGGTCATCGAAAACAAAATTTTTCCCCAGGAATTTATTTTCCAGGGATTCGTTCCGTACCTGCCGCACATAATTTATAATACCTCCTTCAAGATGAAAAACATTAGTGAAACCGTTGTGCAGCATCCATGCGCTTGCCTTTTCGCATCGGATTCCGCCTGTACAATACATGATTATATTGCGGTCTTTTCTTTCCTTCATCATATCAACGGCCATGGGTAACTGTTCCCGGAATGTATCACTGGGTATTTCAATGGCTTTGGTAAAATGCCCCACTTCGTATTCATAATGGTTACGCATGTCAATCACCAATGTATCCGGGTCGCTGGTAAGTTCATTGAATTGCCTGGCATTTACATACTTCCCTTTTCTCTCCATATCAAAGAAAGGATCATCGATTCCATCAGCCACGATTTTTTTACGGACCTTGATGTCCAATACAAAAAACGATTTACCGTCATCATCAACGGCTGCGTTTAACCGCAATCCTTTAAACGGGGGTTGTGCTTCCAGGAAATCCCTAAAAGCATCCATCCGGGGAATTGGCACGCTGATCTGGGCATTAACCCCTTCTGCTGCAATATAAATGCGGCCAAGTACGCCTATTCCTTTTAAGGACAGGTACCAGTGATCACGGAATGATTGGGTGTCCGGGATAGGTGTATATAAATAAAATGATATGGTATGTCTCGGTGTGGGGTCTTGTTGCACACGGAGCTTCAGTTCCTTTCGGGAAACACGGTTATGTAATACAGGCATGACTGGTTATTTTAATCCCTCCGGTTAAACCGGAAAATATGGAACCCCAGTTGCAGGCTGGGCAAAATTCCTAAACAGTGCAAAGGTAAGAAAATGGCTGAAATAAACCGAGTCACCAGTAATCAGTCTCCAGTCAACAGCCCAAAAAGTAAAATAAAAAAATGTGAACTTCTGGAATTAAACCACAACCGTATGTATTAGTTCTCATCAAACAAAGTGGAAAATGCTTTTACCCCGATCTTAATGCCCTGGTCGAAATAACCATTTTCATTATATCCCCACACATAATCAATGCGGAGGATTTTCAGCACATTATCTATGCCGAAAAAGAAATCGTAATAATAATTATTTTTCCCAACAATGAATGCATTGGTCCCACCTACCAGGCGAAGATTCAACCTCCTGACAAAAGGAATCTTATTGGTCAGAAAACCGTTGAAATGATGTTCAATATGAAGGACGGAAAAAAAATTGTCCACATTTGAATTGGCATAATATGGTGCTAACTGGAAGCTATTCAGATATGGACTTGCAACGGTAACCCGGTTACCATTGAAATGCTGATAATCCGGCAACTCTACTTTTGATTTCCCAATAAAACCGCCGAAAACAACCTTATACCGGAATTCACCGGCAAGCTTAAAATTTAAATCATCCTGCATGGAAAAACGCCAGCGGTCATACTCTACGTCACTTCCCAACAGCTTATTGATCCCTCGTGCGTAAGTAACCATAAAAACAGGATACTTTGATCCAATATTGAATTTTCTGTCGGGCAACTCAACATATCTTGTCCCCGGCTGATACCGAAGTGAAACAGCAGCTATAACAGCTTGATGCTGAGTGATATTTTCCTGGCTGATTTCTGTTGGGAAATTAGGTGTCAGATTGGCTTTGTTTTCACTTTTCCCCCAGAATGTACTTGTATCAGTATTGTTTAAAGGTCTGCGGTTTTGATATTGAATCCCGGCTATTAGTGTCAGGCCTTCCCTGAGTCCTTTGGTATATTGTATATTACCGAACCAGGTCTCGTAAATTTTCATAAAATTATTCCCGTACAGCAATGTATTTAATGTATTCATTAATTGCGGAATGGGATTCGCATTATTGAACTGAATAACACGCTTGCCTCCGGAAACTGACAATTCATTTGTGTATGTTTTCCCATACTTGTAATTGGCGGTTACAAATGCATTGAAATGTCCGTTATTAAAACCATATCGCAATACGGGTGATAAGCTGATTGTTTTCCTGCCAGGCAGGTCTTTCTCAAAAGTGCCGGCTAACCTGAGGTTCCAGCCTTCAACGGTATTAAACCCAAATGATTTTAAAAATGGTTCATATGTAAAGGATCTTTTTTTACTCCTACGTGTAAATGTCTGGCCATTAAGTACAAAACCAACCAGCGTAATCCTGTTTTGTTTTTTATCGAGCGAATCCAGGTAAGCCGGGTCCTCCCTTAATTTTTCCAGGCTGTCTTTACGGGCAAAATCCCGAAGTTCATCAGGCAATAAAGGTACCGGCCTTACAGAATCCCAGTATGCCTGTTTGCGTTTATTGGAAATAGAATCATATTTAAGAATGGTTCGGCCAAAAAAGTTCTTTTTAAAGCCCGGCTCTACCTCATAATCAGCATATAAACTGCTGAAATATCCATAAGCATCGAAGCCAAATTGTTTAGCCGAGGGATATACGGTTTGGCTTTGAAGCATCCAGATATCATTACTAACAGGCACGTATAGTTGTTGTATTTTCAGATCATTAATAAATTCCATCTGTGATTCCTTATTAAGGTCCAGATCAATACTGTGAATGCGCCAGTCGTTTTCCATGATATTGATGAACCCGTGAAACAGGGGTTCAAATTTTCTTTTGGGAATGACTTCAATCTTATTGATCTGCTTCCCGTCTTCAAAAAAGGCACCGCGGTATTTGTAAGTATAAAACTGTAAAGCATTGTCGGCAATGGGGGAAATAAACCCCCTGGGATTAAGTGTCCGGGTCAGTTGCACATTATTTTCATAAAATGATATCATCTGCGGGTTACTGAATCCAAAGCCATTGCTCTGGCCGCTTACCCTGGTAGACAAAACATCGATCTTTTGTTTGTCGGGCTGACTGAATGCATAACGAGCCAATGTTTCGGACAGAAAAATGATCTTGTTCTTACTTGTATCTCCATCTTCAAAATCTATAGGCTGTCCAAAAAAAGTTTTGGGGAATTTTCTTAACCTGATAAGACCTTTTATATAGACATTGCATTGATATGCTGCTACCTGTTGTTTATAGAATGGCCTTTTTTTAATGGCAGCCCTGATGATCTCGTAGGCCGGATCCTCACCTCCTGGTTTAATAATGATTTCTTGCAGGCTAAGCCTTTCTTCCCTTAATACAAAATTCAAATCGATAGGTTCTACTCCCACTTTTATTTCCCGTTCCCTTTTTTCGTATCCTACATGCTGGCATATCAGTATATAGTTCCCAGGAGCTAAATCAAGGTAAAATTCACCTTCACTGTTAGCCGTTGTTCCCGTAGTGGTTCCTTTTACCAGGATGGAGGCAAAAGGTAGTATAATACTCCTTTCTGTATACACTTTACCTTTTATCCGGGTGGCCTGCACTTGTTGAAATCCAAGCAGGTATAAGGAAAACAGTAAGAAATTAATCTGCCGAAAATATCTGAATTTTAATAAGATGCTCATAGGTATCTGTAGCTTTTCCTGTCAGGAGACTATTCGTATTCTTCGTAATAAACTTCCACATAATGCACCCATGCCTCCTGTTATACCACCAATTAGTGCGGTGACCAGGATGAGTAAATTTGGACTGTCTTTTTGCAAAATAAGTATCGAAACCCTGTGCGCGAGAATATGATCGTTGACCTGGCTGCGTACAATGGTAAGTATACCCCATAATAAAAAAATGGAAAGGAATCCTGTCATCAGAGCTACCATTGGCTTTTGGTATAAAAAAAAGGAAATACCAAAACCGGTAAGTGCCACGCTCCACCATGGGAGATATAAACCCAATGCAAAACCTACTAAAGCCATCAGCAATACGGAAGCAAGAAATTTCATGTTGGTTTAATTATTTGATATCATGGTTATGATCTGAACGTCATTGTCCACTTAATTTTTTTACTATCCCTGTCTTTATCTGTCATGATCCACAAACGATAATATTCTCCTTTTGTCCAGGTATCAATAAAATTATCATAATACCTGCTGCCCGGATTTCCCTGTTGCCCTCCGGGGTATACTGCATAGGCTTCGATTTCATCAGTCATGTGTACAACCATTCGCCAACTCGGACCATGATCATGGGTTGTTGCATTAATGATATTTTTTCCGCCTCCGTTTTGTAAACCGGTTCTGGCAAACGGTAAAGCACCTGTTCGTAAGAGATGATATATACTTGTATTCTTAAAAGCAGACCAATTGAGATTTCCCTCTTTTTCCGCTGCTTCTAAAACCGGGCTTGCTTTTTTAAATGCCTTTGTGACCATATCCTCCAGGCTTTCTTTCTCAGGTGTCTGTATATTATCAATGAATTTATAAGCTGAATCACGTAACAATGCTTCTACTAAAACAAAATTATCAGGATTGATCACAGGCATGGCCCCCTGGTTGAGTTCATCCGTATAAATTATCTGCTGAAGGGAATCCCACCAGTTTATGAAAATGGTTGGTGCTTTTTCCTGTGGATCGTTCCGCAGGTTCCATTTACTGAGGGTATTCAGATAAATCTTCTCAGTATCATTCAAAGACGATCTCCTCACATTATTAAGCAAAATGGGGAGTGCATATTCTGCAAATACATTGTAATTATCATTCTGCAGTTTCATCATATCCTGCGGTGATACATTTTGCATGGAAGATAATCTCCTGTTTATGATAATACCCCTGTAAACATCGTATTTGCCTGGTATGAAATACGGATAAGTTGAATCAACAGGACGCTGATTGGCAGAACTTATATACCCTTCTACAGGATTAATAATGTGTGGATTTTCTTCCTGTGGAATAAATCCTTTCCACATATAACTACTGTCCTGTCCGGGCATTACAAATAACCCCTGGTCTTTCCACCTGAGCGGGAAGTTTGCTTGCTGCCATAAAGCAATATCTCCGTTTTTAGATGCAAAAAGCATATTCTGTCCGGGTACATTAAAATACTTTATAGCAGCCAGGTAGTCATCATAATCCTTTGCCCTGTTTAGCAGGTGCCACATTTTAAGGATATTGGAAGGATCGTGAGCCACCCACCTTAAAGCATAGGCGTGATTATCGTTTAAACTGTTTTTATTGCTTTTGTCATACATCACCGGGCCGAAAATTGTATAGGATACCGTATCCATTATTGTCACTCCGCTTTTTATGCTGATTTTTTCAACCCTGTTTTCAGCGGGCTTCCAGGCATTATTGAACCAGTATTCCCGGCGGGTATCATCCTTAAATTTTATGTCGTAATAATCTTTAACGTCACGACCGGAATTAGTAAATCCAAATGCAATATTTTCATTGAATCCTATTACGATTCCAGGGATACCCGGAAAGGAAACGCCCGAAGCATTGAATGAAGGGGTATGAATCTGCATTTCGAACCATATTGCAGGCAGGGATAGTCTTAAATGGGGATCATTGCTTAAAATTGGCCTTCCGCTTTGCGTCCTGGAACCCGATACAGCCCAATTATTGCTCCCGTTGTCGGGGTTTGGTTTGAATTCTTCCGTAAACCAGATTGAATCGGTGCGATGAAAGTATACAGAATCAGCATTGACTGGTTTTTCAATGGGAACCACAGGTGGGTTAAAAGCAGTACCCTTGGGTATGATCGGAGCCGAGGAGTCTGAAAAATCAGGGAATAGCATCCTGAAATTTTCTTCCCCTAAAACATTCAAAGCGTTGGTAAATTCAAAATCCCTGTCAAATCCGGCAAGGTCATAGGTCATGGCCTTGGTGAATAAGGCTGTTTTTAAATTCGACCATTTTTCAGGCTTGTAACCGAGCAATTTATATTCTACGGGAAGTTCATTGCTGCTGAGTGTGGAAATATAAGCATTTACCCCTGCAGTATAAGCATCGCAGGAAGCTTTGATTTCCGGGTCTTTTTCCATTTCCTGCAAGGCTTTTTCTGCCGCATAGACCATACCCAGTCTCCGTTGTGTCCGGTCGTAATTTATTGCCCTTTCACCAATTATCTCACTGATTCGGCCAGCTGCGGCATGGGTCTGAAATTCCATTTGCCATAACCTGAACTTTGCATGCAGGTAACCCTGTACAAAGTAGGCATCATTATCCTGGTCGGCAAAAATATGCGGCACGAGCCTTTCATCCAGATACACATCCACTTTGCTTTTGAGGTCAGGGAACCTCAATTCGTCATTGAAATTTATCTTCACCGGCTCGGCATTTTGCCATAAACCTTCCTGGGGACTGAGCAATTTACCCAAAGGTGCAGGGAGTACTTTCCTGGAATCTAATATGTAAATAAGGCCGGTTGTAAGTAAAAGGGCCAAAAGGAAACTAAGGATGCGCATCATGTAAACTCCGATTAATCAACGAAAATAATAAAAAGCAAAGTATCAGCACTGAAATTATGTCTTTGGATTAACCCTGCCGTTTTATGTTTCCTGTATTATTTTTGCAACCCATATCAATGTATAATGTCAGCAGAAAACGACCTTAAAAGCATACTCCGGTTAAAACTTCCCACTGATCCGCGATGGGTAGACCTTGCTTCTTTATCACTGGAAGAAATACTTACAGACCATGCCTATTGTGAACAAAAAGCAGCCACCAGCTGCATTTCTCTTATACAGCTTTATGCCGGCAAAGATAAACTGGTAAATGACCTGGCGCCTGTAGTTACAGAAGAATGGGGTCATTTCCGTCAAGTACTGGCGGAACTTCACAGACGTGGATTGAAGTTAGGAAGGCAGCGAAAAGACGCCTATGTAAATGCGCTCATCCCTTTTCAGACAAAAACCGGTACTGATGAAGACAGGTTACTTGATAAATTACTTTTTTGCGCACTCATTGAAGCCAGGAGTTGTGAGCGGTTTAAAAGGCTGAGTGAGGGGCTTGAAGATGTTTACATGCGCGATTTTTACCGTAAGTTCATGGAAAGTGAAGCCGGTCATTATACCCTTTTCATAAAACTGGCCGACACATATATTGAGAAAGAAAAAGTCAGGAAGCGATGGAAAGAATGGCTGGTGCATGAAGCCAAAGTACTGGCTTCGTTGGATATTCGGGGAGATCGAATGCACTGAGTTTAAGGTTCCCCGTATTTTTCGAAAATTGTATTGTAGAAACTTACTTTGACAGATATTCTTGCGGGTCTTTGAAGGCTTTAACATACAGACTAATATATTCATTCAATTGCTTCCTCCTGTACTGCATGATCCATCGTGGATGGGACAAGGGTATGATCTTTTTAAAAAAATTATACTGCTCATTCAGTTTGTTCAGGTAACGAAAATTATCCCCTTCGCCCAGGCAAAAACAAGTATCTTCTGATTTTAATAAATTCAGTTGCCTTTGTATACAATAAACGATAAATGGTTCAGATGCATGTTGCAGGTTTCTGTCGTCGTAATAATTGAGGTTCTTTCCATTTTTAGTGAAACCCAGTGGACATACCGCGGTGACAAAGAATTTTTTATAAAAGGCTGTAACGCCGCCAAAACTTTCAATCATGGCATAAATGAAATTGGCAGAAAGTTCTTGTTTTTGGGGCAGATCGTTTCCGATCCCACATATATCCTGCAATTTTTGCGGATCGGTGAAGGGTATACCGGTTATACCCCCACCCCATCTCCCGGGGTTGATGCCAAAAATAAAATGCCGGCGAAGATTATCCGAATAATATTTATGATAAAAAAGTTTGACCAGCCCCAGGCTTTGTTGATCCAGAAAAGGATTCATTATTTCAACACCCGTCGGTAGTTGAAAATCTGGATTCAGGCTTGTCAGAAAAGTAATGATCCTGTCGGCATCTGTATTTTTTTGATGTGGAGCCATCAGGATGAAAAGTATTTTAACTCCTTATCAAGGTCGAGAAAAGGAAAACGGTTTGCCAGTTCCATGGTTATGGCAAGATTTTTTTTCAGGAACTGCTGATGATTATGTGAATCAGGATGCAATGGTTTATGCAAAACAGCCGCCTTAAGTTTGTGGATTTCTTTCATGGTCTCACGGGTGCTGTCTGTTATGCTTGAGTCAGCAAATTTTTCCCAAACATAGTTGGTTGCCTGGTAATTAGGGTGTACCATATCCTCGGCATAAAACCTGTAGTCGCGCAAATCATCTATCACCAGTTCGTAAGAGGGGAAATAAAATATTTTATCAAATTTATTTACTAAGTGATGAACCGCTTGTATCAGTACAGCCTTGCTCCTGTTGTTTTCAACGAAACCATCCCGCAAATGTCTCACCGGGCTAATAGTGAATATGATCCTTATACCCGGATTAAATAAAAAGACCCTGTGTATGAGATTATCCAGCTCAGATAAAACCTCTTCAACAGAAAGTAATCTCTTTCGGAAAAGTTTTGCCGGAGCTTTATGGCAATTGGCTACAACACGCCCGTTTTCCAACTGGTACACAAACGCTGAACCAAACGTGAGTATAAGCCACTGTGCATTTTTTAAAAAATGATGCCCGTTTTCTGTTGCCTGGTTCATGGATTCAAGACTGGAAGCAGGATCAGTATGTGCATATCTGCTGTGAAAATCCCAACTTGCCCAGATACCCTGATCCTGAAAAATATCCACATCAGTGTAAACCTGTTTTGTTATACATGCCTGAATTGATCGGGCCAGGCTTACCGGGTTAAAAAGTATTCCGTGCGGGTT
The DNA here is from genome assembly GCA_041752135.1 of Chitinophagaceae bacterium. GTDB lineage: Bacteria > Bacteroidota > Bacteroidia > Chitinophagales > Chitinophagaceae > Pollutibacter. The sequence continues at coordinate 167,359 of JBGSHT010000070.1, forward strand.
ATCCAGTATCTGAAATTTATAATGGCTGAATTTGGCGGACATATGTTCTGTAAAACAAGAACCTGACAGCATGATCTTATCCCTGAGGTTTATCTTTTCCGGCAAATCTGGTGGGTCAAAGGATAAATGAAAGTCCATAAAGTCTCTCTTTATTTTTAATACCAGGTCTGTCCAACCCGGTTGATTATTTATTTTTAGACGAAAATCTCATCTGCAATTGACAGGCATTTCTCCAGTGCTTTCTTGTTCAACCCAAGGTCAAAACCTTTTTCTGAAAAATAACTGATAAGCCATTCGGTATTCATATTGCCCACAAGTGCATTTCCCGCCATCGGGCATCCCCCGATACCTTTCAGGGCTCCGTCAAACCTATGGCAGCCTGCTAAAAATGCGGCCTCTGTTTTGGATTTCCAGTTTTGTGGAGTCGAATGCAAATGAACGCCAATGGTAGATTCCGGTAATGCTGCTGTCAGTAATTTGGTCAGCTCACCAACCTGTTCTGCAGTTGCCAGTCCAACAGTATCTGCAAGGGATATTATATTAATTCCTTCGGCATGGCATTTAGATGCCCAGCTTAAGACATCTTCAGGGTTATATGGATCCCCATATGGATTGCCAAAAGCCATGGACAGGTATACAACCATTTCTTTTCCTGTTCTCAAACAGATATCCTGGATTTCTCTGACTCTGTCAAAAGATTCAATGATGGTGCTGTTTGTATTTTTCTGTTGAAAAGTTGGAGAAACAGATAACGGGAAACCCAAATAGCGTACACCGGTAAACTTTACAGCATCATCAGCACCACGGGTATTGGCGATTATCGCCAGAAGTCGTGTGTCAGACAACTGCCAATCCAATGATTCGAGTACAGCTATTGTATCCGACATTTGCGGAATGGCTTTGGGCGATACGAAACTTCCAAAATCAAGTGTGTGAAAACCAACCTTTAATAATGCATTGAGATACTCCGACTTTTTTGCTGTCGGTATAAAATCGTTCCAGCCCTGCATGGCATCCCGGGGACATTCAACCAGTTGTATGGGTAATTGCATTTTTATTGATTCTGCTGCAAATTACAACAATCAGTATTGTTTTTAAGTTTGTTCACCAATACAGAGGGAATACCTGTTGAATGTTTTTAAAGTCGGGGAATTCCTCATCAATGTAATAAACTTTTAACTTTATCAGACCTGAATTCGTGGATCCTTTCCCGGATAAGATTAAAAAAACGGGTTCTTGCTTTTTCTCCGGTAACACTGATAAGGGTGGATTTACGGATGATGTTCTGCATGAAATCCCAGGAATATTCACTCATTTTTTTATCATTGGTAGTGATGACATTGACGGCTGAATGCGTAAGCACGGTCATTTTGTTTTCTCCCACCAAAGCTACAGCCTCATTATCTCCATAGTGAAAGTCGTGTACATAAATCGTATGAGGACATCCTGCTTTTCCTATGTCTTCACCGGGCAGAAATTTCCGGCCCTGTTGTGCCAGTAATTCTAAATGGGCGATCATTTTTTCAACACTGTCATAGATCCTGTTAAGATCATCGGCAGATTGAAAAGCTCCTGTAACTTTAAAATATTCTATTTGCCTCAGATCGGTTAGAATATTATCCGGGTTCATGATCTCAATGGAAGGAATCGTTATAAAAGATTGTTTAATTTGTCTGATCAGGCTTTGTTGTTCTTCGGTAAGCACATCAAAGGAAAACGGTGTATTTCTGAATTCAGGGAATTGAAAATGGCTTTTCATCCAAACGAAGTATTTGAATGCGATCATATCGGGAAACATCAGGTAAAAGAAGAAGGATATATCTTTATTCTGATAAATCAGTTTTTTTTCTTCAAAACTGTTAATTCTTTGCATTTGTTTTAATATTTGCCGAAGGGCATCTTCAAAACGGAATTTTTCAGGGGTAATAAATCTTCCGCTGAAAAGTACTTTTCCTTCCCCCAGATTCAAAATCTGATCAAGGGAGATATTGAACTCCTTACATAGGCAGCTAAGTTCTTCAAAAGACAACTCTTTTTCAGCCCGTATCCTTCTGTAGGAACTGTCGATACTGATTTCAAGTAAGGAAGCAATTTTCTCAGACAGGGAAATATGTGCCGGTAACAGCGACCGGATCTGGTTAAATAATTGTATCTGAATTTCTGTAGAATCCATAATCGATTCAGTTATTAAAGCACTTAAAAATTTGCCAGTGTATGAACACGGTTTTCCCTGTATGCATTTATGCGTTCCCGTATCATATTAAAAAACCGATTACGCTCCTTTTCGCCTACAAAGCTTATGTAGGCTGATTTGCTGATAATTGTTTGCATAAATTGTTGTGTATACGAACAATAAGCCTCATCTGTTGTGGTTATATAATTTATGCCATTATGTACCTTATAGCAACTCATGTGGCCATCCAGTGTTACAAGGTGTGTATTATCTCCGATGAAGAAATCTGTAACATATAATTCATAGGGAACAGAACCGGCATGTGGTATTGAATCTTTCATGAATTTCTTGCCGAGAATTGCCTGCTCCTCCATATGATCGATCATCTTATTGAGGCTTTCGTATACTTTTTTAATATCCTCAGGCGATTCAAAGAAAAGTGAATCCTTATAATACTCTATTTGCCGAAGTGTCGTCAGGATATTATCGGGGTTATGTATCTCCACTGACCTGATCTCCGAGTACATCCGGGCAATTTCAAAACCTATTTCTTGAATGTCATCCGTGAGATTACTTATGGAAAATTTCTGCTTTGCATATTCAGAGAAATTAAGATAGGTCTTCATCCAAAAAAAGTACTTGAATGAGGCAATTTCCGGAAACATGAAATAATGATAGATCGGATAATCTTTTGTGAGATAAATGATCTCTTTTTCCTTGAAATGTTGAAATTGTTTAAAAGTCTCCAGCATTTCAGTCAGGTATGACTTCAGGTTAAATGTTTCCTGTTTCAGGTATTTGCTGTAAAAAAGTATATTCGAACTGTCAAGATGTAAAAAACTATCTAGAGAAATTTTTAAAGTTTCGCAGACTTTTTTCAGTTCGTCGAGGGATAAATCCTTTTCTCCCCTGATCCTGCGATAAACACTGTCGTTACTGATATTAAGGATCTCCGAAATTTCATCCACAAGTGAAACCTGATCCGGCAGGAGCGATTTGAGGTGTCTAAAGAAGTCAGCCTGTTTTACTACAAGTTTCATTCAATCTGATTTAGGCATACCTTTATTCTTTACATAAATCTTACAGGTATGCCTTCATGTGATGTTATTAAGTTAAACAAATTTTTGAATATCGCATCATAATTAAACTGGAAAGATTTATAAAATGATATTCTTTAGATATTCTGTTTCCGGTAAAGTAATTAGATTACATATTATTTATATCTATCAGCTTGTTAATGGATGTATTTAGCAAAAAAAATTACCTTATTTCATTGAAGAAGGCCGATCGTATAAATCCCCGAATACATATCATCAATCAAATAAGGTTAATGTGTAATTTTAGAAAATTAATAAACCAGCTCCCATGTCAATATTGATAACCGGTGCTACCGGGTATCTGGGTTCAAAACTTACACAATTACTTGCAGACCGTGGCGAGGCAATTCGCATTTTGAGTCGTACGGAACAAAACATAACCCTGTTTGACAGGCCCGAAATATCCATCATCCGCGGGGACATTCTGGATAGAGAATCCCTTAAAAAAGCTATGGAAGGTGTTTCCAGGGTATACCACATGGCAGCTTATGCCCGGCTTTGGGCTAAGGATCCATACACATACCAGGCAATCAATGTAGAAGGTACCCGAAATGTACTTGATGCTGCCCTGGCTGCAGGAATTCAAAAAATGGTGCATACCTCAACTGCTGGTGTGGTTGGCCCTTCCGGTGAAAAGCCTATGGATGAAGACATGCCAAAAATAGCAGGTTTTTTTAACCTTTATGAAAAAACAAAGTCCGAAGCGGAGCAAATATCGATGGATTATGCCCGAAGGGGACTTCCGGTTACTATCGTCAACCCATCAAGGGTTTATGGGCCGGGTATGGACACAGGCAGCAATCCTTTTACCAAAATTGTTGAACTGTATTTACAAAAAAAATGGCACGTAATACCAGGTTCCGGTAACGACATCGGTTCTTATTGCTATGTAGATGATGTTATCGATGGACATATCCTGGCAATGGAAAAAGGCCGGAATGGTGAACGCTACCTTTTCGGTGGGGTTAATGCTTCTTTTAACCAACTGCTGGAAATTATCAGCAAACAAAGCGGCATCCAAAATAACTTAAGGCATATTCCATTCCCTCTTTTGCTTCTTTTTAGTAAATACCAGGTTTTCCTTGCCGACATATCAGGTAAAGCACCAAGGATAACCCCTGAATGGGTAAGGAAATATGAATATAACTGGGCACTGGACAGCAGTAAAGCAGTCCGTGAGCTCGGATACCGGATACGCCCACTCGAAGATGGAATTAAATTGACGATTGAATGGGTAAAGAAAACCCGGTTAAACTTAGAAACACTGCCTTTAAAACAGGCGTAACTACTACAAAAGCAACCAGGTTACAATTGGTGTATCCAATGCTGCAAATTCCTTCGGTCAACCTCCTATTAAATAACTGTAAGAATGTATTATGTAAGTTCATTCTTTACTGACTGCCAAGTATTCCATATTTCGACTTACACGGGTTTAAAGTTTATAAAGCCAGGTGATGGTAAGGCCTTTTTTGTAAGGCAAAAACCGGGGTGTTGCAGGCTTCCCGATTGAATCAAATATGTGGATGAGATTTACAGGCCAGTATGGGAAAAAACCGGAGCCTGGAAAAAGTAGATGCAATTCAAGGCAAAATAGCCTGGCTGCAACCCTCATTTATTGGAAAAGACGCGGAACTGCAATTCAATGAACAGGATTACCTATACGTGAAAAAGCACCAAAAAAAACTTCCAGGAAAAATGTAAAAAACTTGAAGCCGGGGTATATCAACTCAACCGTTCGAATTTATTATCCGATTGATCTTTGCTTTAGTGCTTCAAATAGTATGATACCCGCCGATACACTTACATTCAATGAGTCAAACTCTCCTGCCATTGGTATCCGGAATCTATCATCTGCCGCTTTTACGATATAGGACTGGATACCCTTGTCTTCAGCACCCATGACTATACAACAGGGAATAGTAAAGTCTGTATCCTGAACTTTTTTATCCGCTTTCATTTCACTGCTATAAACCGCGATCCCGTTCAGGTGCAAAGTATCTATGGCCTTCAGTAAACTGCTTACCCGGCAAATATGGATTTTCTCCAGTGCACCTGCTGAAGATTTCATGGCTTCTTCATTTAAAGCGCCAACGCCTTTATCCGGAATGATAATGGCTTGTGCACCACAACAAACAGCGGTCCTTGTCATGGCACCGATATTTCTGACATCAGTGATACCATCCAGCATCATGAAAAGCGGAACCTGCCCTCCTGCAACAACATGATCGATGGTTTGCTGAAGATCGGTGTATTGTACCAGTCCGCTGATGGCTATAACGCCCTGGTGGTTGGCACGGGTCAGGCTGTTCAATTTCTCTATGGGGACCACATTAACGGGTACCTGCAGTTGCAGGGCATATTTCCGTATTTCAGGGATCACATCACCCAATGTATTTTTCTGAAGATAAATTCTTTCCAGTTGTTTATGATCCTTCAGTGCTTCCAGAACAGGCTGCCGGCCTATGATCATATTTGAATCTTTTTTCATGCCTTGGGCTGATTGAATGTTTACTTTTTTTCAAGGTTCCGTATCCACATTTGCTGAATGCCTGCGACCGAAAGAGAATCTGTTATCTGGTGATTCAGCACCATCCTGTAGGCTTCTTCAAGGGAAACTTTCTGAATGTGTAGCTGCTCTGTGTCTTCAGGCTCGGCTTCTTCCTGCCGGAGGCCGGTAGCAAGATAGATTATTCCAAATTCATCAGACACCGAATTAGACAGGTGAATTTCCAGGATCTTCTCCCAGGAATTGGCGACCAGGCCTGTTTCTTCCTTTAATTCTCTTTTAGCTGCATCCAGCGGGTCTCTGTCAAGAATTCCTCCTCCTTCGGGTATTTCCCAGGAAAAGGCATTCAGCACAAACCGGTATTGACCCACCAGCCAGATATAACCCTTTTCATCCATAGGAACAATCCCTATTGCCCGGTTTTTAAAATGAACTTTACCATAAATACCATGCCCCCCGGACGGATTGATAACTGCATATTCTGTAAGGGATATCCAGGGATTGTCATAAATCTTTTGCTCCCCTGTAATCCTCCATGGATTTTCTGATATACTCATTTCCCGAAAATAAAAAAACCTCCCGTCTTTGGGAGGTTTTTCAGCAAGAATAGAATTATTTCACTTTGAATGCCTTCTTGATCTTTTCTACATAATCAAGTTTCTCCCATGTAAACAGTTCAACTTTGACAGTCTTTTCATTATCCTTTCCCTTGTTGAATGTTTTGGAAGTAAACTCATTTTTGCGGCCCATATGCCCGTACGCCGCTGTTTCGGCATAAATAGGATTACGCAGTTTAAGTCTTTCTTCAATGGCATAGGGGCGCATATCAAAAAGCTTTTCCACAATGGCAGCAATTTCACCATCTGTTTTATTTACATGTGAAGTGCCATAAGTATTGATATATAAACCACAGGGCTTAGCAACACCTATGGCATACGAAACCTGAACCAATACTTCATCACAAACTCCTGCAGCAACCAGGTTCTTGGCAATATGCCTTGTTGCATAGGCTGCTGAACGGTCAACCTTACTGGGATCTTTTCCACTAAAAGCACCGCCACCATGAGCGCCTTTACCACCGTAAGTATCAACGATGATCTTTCTTCCTGTCAAACCTGTATCGCCGTGAGGGCCGCCAATTACAAATTTTCCCGTTGGGTTGATCAGGTAATTGATCTTATCATTGAACAACTTCTGAATGGCTGGTTTCAGTTGTTTCTTCACTCGCGGAATGATTACTTCAACAATATCTTTACGGATTTGCTGAAGCATTTTACCATCGCTGTCAAACGGATCATGCTGGGTGGAAACAACAATAGTATCTATTCGGATAGGATTATTGTGGTCGTCGTATTCAATGGTTACCTGGCTTTTTGCGTCCGGGCGAAGGTATTTTAATTCTTTGCCTGCACGCCTGGTTTTAGACAATTCCTGCAAAATTTTATGCGCCAGATCGAGAGCAAGTGGCATATAATTATCTGTTTCACGGGTAGCATAACCAAACATCATACCCTGGTCACCGGCACCCTGTGCATTGGCTTTTGCTTCAAATCCCTGTTTTTTGATATTCCTGTCAACTCCCCTGTTTATATCAGCACTCTGTTCATGTATGGCAGACAATATGCCGCAACTGTTGGCCTCGAACATATATTCAGCCTTGGTATAGCCAATATTGCGGATTACTTCGCGGGCGATATCCTGAACATCGAGATAAGTCTTGGACTTAACCTCTCCTGCAAGTACAACCTGTCCGGTTGTGACCAATGTTTCACAGGCAACTTTACTTTGAGGGTCGTAGGCCAGGAAATTATCAATCAATGCATCGGAAATCTGATCCGCAATCTTATCCGGGTGACCTTCAGATACACTTTCTGAAGTAAATAAATACGGCATAATCTGGTTTGTTTTTTTAATTCGGGTGCAAAGATAGTATCCTGACTATATTTTTGAATAAATAATTCTCAACCTCATTTTTTGGGCAGAATGAGCGCCGCCGCCGAGTTTGACCCTTCCCTGGCTCAGCCTGTTAACACCAAAACTTAAGCGCAGATTCGGATATGAGACCGTATAAGGAGCATATAGATAAAGCGGGAAATTAGGTGTATTCCGCGTTATGATATTCTGGATATAGCGAGTGATAAACAAGTTATATCCTGTCACAACCTGACCATTTAGACCTACAACATTCCTCGCTTGTCCGCCAAATACCCTTGGATCATACCGGCCGCTCAATAAGGCATCCGTTAAAAAAGGATATTGAACATTCTGAATGGTATCCAGGAAGTCCATATAAATAGCTGCGGGCGCCGTCAGGTAATTATCAAATTCATTGGCAGGCCCCGGAATCTGGACCATTGTTAATTCGGCAAGATGTACCAAAACATTTCCTTTAGTGGCTTTGAACCCCTCAATGGATGGCAGGCGGATAATGCTGTAAGATCCTGGTGCAGACTGAATATAAACCAGGCTGTCCCCTGCAGGGTTTGCTGCCAGGTGGTCTTGCAACTGAGATCCGGAATGATTTCTTTTTATGCTGTTTGCATTGCCGCTGGGATTGATGTTTTTGTAAAGGAAACTGCGATTCGTTGTGTCTAAAACACCATTCTTAATGTAGCGATAATAAAGGCGGAGATATGTATTGGTATCACTGATCGAAAAGCTCATTAGTGCATTTGAACCAGAGATACTGGCATCAGGGACTATGGCAAAACCTTTAAAAAACTGCCTGAAAGCAGAATCACTGCTAAAAGGCTCACCAGTTGCTGAGTCCTGGGACAATAATTTTGTGCCGAAATTATCATCAAGCCTTATCCGAAGTTGATTGGCCAGGTTTTGACGAAATAGAAACAACGAATCATCGAGTATTTTTGGGGGAAAAGATCTGGTTCCAAGTAAATTTGAATATCTGAACGCCACATTGGTATTGTAAACAGAATCACTTCTTAACTCATTATCCAATTCATAAACATCAATTTTTTGAACTGCATTTGTATCGCCCCAGGTAGAGTTCCATTTCAGGCAAAGCACGACTGAATCAAGAAAAAGACTATCACTTACGTTTTCGAAATAATATTTAAAGAATGGGGGCTTAAGCTCCATAAAAATGGAAGCATTGGTTCTGCCAAATTGAGGATCGTTGGAAATATAACCCAGCACGTGTTCAGGAGCATTACCGTTTATATCGGCGCCGAGCAAAGGAAGTGCGGAATCGCCAAAAAGATAATTATTAGTAACAACGGTAAGACTGGTATCAAATGTCAGTACATTATCAACAACCGGAATAAGGTCTGTGCCTATTTCGGTTGTTTTGATCTTTGTACATTGTGCGAAAAATATAACCAGGGTACAGCAAATAGTAATTCCTATCAACAGTTTTTTCAGGTTCACCAGCGAGTATTTAAACAGGGTTAGTTATAAATCACTTATTTGCAAGGTCGTTATACAATTGTAAATACTCTGTTAAATCAGATTCAGGGTTATATGGGATGACCTTTTTACCCCTGACTTTTCCAAATTCTTCGAGCAGTTTATTGTCAACCTGTTCATCACCAAAAGATATGGCGTCTGCGTAAGCGGCTCCACCTCTGAATAAAGCAGTATTGTTATTTTCCTTGAATGGATCGAGATCCTTTTCTTTGATATTATTATGAATCAGGGCTTTTTTCAGGAAATCAGGCCCGAGTTTATCCTGAAAAGAATTCTGGCCAATAGTATATACAATTTTACTGTTACCAAAAACCGGTTCTTTTTTATATGCGGTTTTAAGGTAGAATGGAATCAGCCCGGTCATCCAGCCACTGCAATGAATGATATCCGGGGGCCAGCCAAATTTCTTTACTGTTTCAAGAGCTCCCTTGCAAAAAAAGATAGTCCTCAGCCAATTGTCTTCAAACCATTTCTCCTGGTCGTCCTGGAAAATGAATTTCCTTTTGAACATATCCTCGTTATCAAGGAAATATACCTGAAGGCGCGCGTTGGGAAGTGAAGCTACTTTGATCTGGAGCGGATAATCATCATTATCAATGGACACGTTAATACCCGAAAGCCTTACAACTTCGTGTAACCTGTGCCTGCGTTCGTTGATCACTCCAAACCGCGGCATAATACACCTTACTTCAAAGCCATTGTCATTTGCCTTAATAGCCAGCTTGTTTGCTATTTCCGAAAATTCGGTCAGCTCAAGGTAAGGCGACATTTCATTGGCAATGAATAAAATTCTTTTCTTTGTTACCATTGAGGTGTGTTAATGTTTTATTAAGGGTAAAAAAGGTGTGCAAAGGTAAGGATATTTGTTGAAACCCTGTTGAATCACGATTTTCGCTAAAGAAGCATTCAAAATGATAGTATTTAAGGAATCCTTAGGGTTAAGCTCATACATTGAAAAACAGCGGCAAAAGGGAGTATCCATTGGATTTGTTCCCACAATGGGAGCCCTTCACAGTGGTCATATGGCCCTTATTGAAGCTTCCGTTAAAAACACCGGTTTAACCGTTTGCAGCATTTTTGTGAACCCGACCCAGTTTAACGATCCTGCTGATTTTGCCAAATACCCGGTTACCCTTGAAAATGATTTGAAAATGCTTGCCGAAACCGGTGCAGATATCGTTTTCCTTCCGGAAGTCTCCGAAATCTATCCTGCAGGTATGGATCAACTTATTCATTATCCATTGGGGCAATTGGAAACTATATTGGAAGGTAAATACCGGCCAGGTCACTTTCAGGGAGTTTGCCAGGTTGTACATCGCCTTCTTGACATTGTTCAGCCGGATATCCTGTATATGGGTCAGAAAGATTACCAGCAATGTATGGTTGTACAGTGCCTGATAGATACTTTTAAAATACCTGCCCGTCTGGAGACCTGCAGTACCATAAGGGAAGATTCCGGACTGGCAATGAGCAGCCGGAATATGCGCCTGTCTGTAGAAGACAGATCAAAGGCCTCAGAAATTTATCGCACCCTGTCTGGAATTAAAAACCAACTAAAACCCGGTCTTCTTTCACCCTTGAAGGAAAATGCCATTATGCAACTCACCGATGTGGGTTTTAAAGTTGATTACCTGGAAATTTGTCATGCCCGGGATCTTACAATCCTGGATACATGGGATGGAAAGGCACCTGTTATTGCTTTGGCTGCAGCTTTTCTAAGCGGAGTCAGGCTGATTGATAACCTTGTTTTACATTCATAATAAATCTTTTTTAATACACTCTCCTTCTGGTGGCGTCATTTTTGGGAAAGTATGATATTGGTTTTTAAAGGTATTCAAAGCGGCCTGCTTACATACCTTATTGTATACCTGTAATACATACCTTTGTATAATCATGGAGATCGAAATTTTAAAATCAAAGATTCACCGGGCAACCATAACTGAAGCTAATCTGCATTATGTAGGCAGCCTTACACTCGATGAAAACATGATGGATGCGGCTCAGATCATCGAGTACGAAAAAGTACAGGTGGTCAATGTTAATAACGGCACGAGGATTGAAACATATGTGATAAAGGGGAAAAGGGGATCCGGTGTTTGTTGTCTCAATGGCCCGGCCGCCAGGCAGGGAGCTGTAGGTGATATAGTGATCATTATTTCATATGCCACAATGCTTTTCGAAGAAGCTAAAAACTTCAAACCCTGGGTTGTTTTCCCAAAGGAAGGGAATTTGCTTTAGTATGCCTGAACCCGAACTTTACCTGGTTGAATAGACAAAAACCATGAAAAAAATTATTTCCAGCCTTTTACAATACACAATTTTCCTGGGCCTGGGAATTTTTCTGTTATGGTGGACAACCAAAAACCTGACAGACACAGAAATTCAGCATCTTAAAGATGCGCTAAGCGATGCTAACTACCTGCTGGTAATTCCTGCAATGATCTTATTATTATTAAGCCATTACAGTCGGGCATTACGCTGGAAAATCCTCATGGAGCCACTTGATATCCGGCCAACTTCCCTGAATACTTTTTTTGCGGTCATGCTGGGTTATTTTTTTAATCTCCTCGTGCCACGCCTGGGTGAAGTGATGAAATGCACTATACTTGCTCGGTATGAAAAAACACCGGTGGATAAGATCATAGGAACTATGGTAGCAGAAAGGGCCATAGATTTTATATGCCTGCTATTAGTGATTGGCCTTACTGTCTTCTTACAATTTGATATTGCAAGTTCTTTCCTTTCCTCAGAATGGCAAAAGGCTGCTGATAATTCTACTGATACAGGTGGCAATTTCGGATGGCTGATAACCTTTTCCGCCTTTGCTGCGGGCCTTTTACTGATTTTTTGGATCATGCGCCGTTTTGCCCATATTTCCATAATAGCCAAGATCAGGAACCTGTTCCAGGGCATTTGGCAGGGCCTGACAAGTGTGCGGTACGTGAAAAGGAAAACAGCCTTTATTTTACATACTGTTTTCATCTGGTCGATGTATTTAATGAGTATCCGGTTAGGCTTTTTTGCCATGGAATCTGTGAGCCACCTCCAGATGATTCCCTCATTTACCATTTTATCCTTTGGCAGTATTGCCATGATCATTACTCAAGGCGGAATCGGGGCTTACCAGTTGGCTGTACAAAAAACCCTTACACTATATGGAATTTCAGAAGTTAACGGCCTTGCCTACGGTTGGCTGCTATGGGCCGTACAAACACTCTTGGTCCTTGTTGTGGGCCTGATGTGCCTGCTTCTTTTACCCATATTTAACAGAAAAAAACATGAAAGCATCCGACAAAATACCGATGAAGCTGATGTTGCGGGATGAACTGCAAAAGCAGTCGAACAGATGGAAATTGCAGGGCAGGAAAATCGTTTTCACAAATGGTTGTTTCGATATACTTCATAAGGGCCATCTTGAATTACTGGCTCAGGCTGCCGCATTGGGTGATATTCTCGTAGTTGGTGTTAATGCAGACCTTTCTGTGAGAAAACTAAAGGGAGATGAGCGCCCGGTTAATGATGAATCATTTCGTTCTCTCATGCTTGCTTCAATGGCTATCGTAGATGCTGTTTGTATTTTCCCGGAAGATACCCCCCTTGAATTGATTCAAACCATCATGCCGGATATCATTGTTAAAGGAGGGGATTATGATCCGTCTTCCGTTGTTGGTGCTGAAGATGTAGTGAAGAACGGCGGAGAAGTCAAAATAATACCACTAGTCACCGGATATTCTACAAGTGCCCTTATCCGTAAGATCAGGGAACTCTGAAAATTAAAAAACTTAATATTCATTTAAGTCCTGACTAGTATAAATTTACGGTAACTTATATGCGAACAGTAAAACCGGTCCGTAAAATAATCGAGAGAGATATCAGCTGGCTTTCATTCAATGCCCGTGTACTCCAGGAAGCAGCTGACCCCAATGTGCCACTGAAAGAAAAATTAAAATTCCTGGGTATTTTTTCAAATAACCTGGATGAATTTTTCAGGGTACGGGTGGCTGCCTTGAAGAGAATGATCAGTTTCGGCAAAAGGGCCAGGATGCACCTGGAAGAATCGCCACAGAAAATACTGGATTCCATTCAGCATATTGTGCTGGAACAACAAAGTGAATTTAACCGGATATGGCAAAATATCATTCTTGACCTGAAAAAAGAAAAAATTTTCCTGGTAACAGAAAAGCAACTGAACCGCGAACAACAAAAATTTGTAACCAATTTTTTCGAAGAGCAGGTTAGATCAAACGTGATACCGCTCATGATCGAAAGTATAGAGCAGTTCCCCTACCTGCGGGAAAAGTCGATCTACCTGGCTGTTGTCATGTCACGTAAAAACTCTGCCTATAAAAGAAAATATGCATTGATCGAAGTGCCCACGCGCGCCGTTTCGCGGTTCGTAATTTTGCCTTCGTCAAAACCGGATGAACATAATATCATTTTACTGGAAGATATCATCCGGTTTAACCTTCCCCGGATATTTTCCTTTTTTGAGTATGATAATTTTACAGCTCATATTATAAAAGTCACAAAGGACGCAGAGTTTGATATTGATTACGACGAACCTATCTCTTATATTGATAAAATTGAAAAAGGCATTAAAAACAGGCGCAAAGGTAAACCCGTCAGGTTTGTCTATGATAAGGAAATAGATCCTGCCTTACTGGAATATCTTATCCGCAGAACAGGTCTTACCAAAAAAGACCATTTAATTCCAGGCGGGAGGATACATAATTTCCGCCATTTCATGGAGTTCCCGGAAAATATTTTCAAGGTTAAACCTAATAAGCGAAAACCATTTGCTCATCCGGAACTTAATGCCGTCCTTAGGGTTACTGATAAGATCCTGGAAAAAGATATAATGCTGCATTTTCCATACCATTCATTTAATCCCATCATAGACCTGTTACGTGAAGCAGCCATAGATCCTGAAGTTACAACCATCAAGATCACAGCATACAGGCTGGCCAGGCATTCCAAAGTGATCAATGCCATCATCAATGCCGTTCGTAACGGGAAGGATGTAACAGTTGTATTAGAATTAAGGGCAAGGTTTGATGAGGAAAATAATATCGAATGGAAAAAAATTTTGGAAGAAGAGGGCGTTAAAGTGCTTGTTGGCGTTCCCAATTTTAAAGTACATGCCAAGATCTGCCTGATCCGGAAAAGGATCAAAAACAGGACCATACACTACGGATTTGTAAGTACCGGTAACCTGAATGAGAAAACCGCAGAAATTTACGGAGATCATTGTCTGCTGACTTCAAACCGGAATATCATGGCCGATGTCAACAGAGTTTTTAATTACCTCGAGAAACCAAAAACCGGTACCAAGTTTCTGCGTATGTGTCATACTTTGCTGGTTAGTCCAATTGATATGAGAAGAGAACTCATCAAAATGATCAATGATGAGATCAGATGGGCCAAAGCTGGTAAAAAAGCTGCCATTACGCTTAAGTTGAATTCACTCTCAGACGAAATACTGATCCAGAAATTATATGAAGCTGCCTTGTCAGGGGTTGAACTAAAGTTGATCATTAGAGGTATTTTCTGCATGTATTCTGATAATAAAAAATTCATCAGGCCGGTATATGCCGTAAGTATAGTCGATGAATACCTGGAGCATGCAAGGATAATGCTGTTCCACAATAATGGTGATCAGAAAGTATTCATTTCTTCCTCAGACTGGATGCTGCGAAATCTTGAACACCGCGTGGAAGTTGCCGTGCAGGTGACAGATCCGGGAATTGTAGCTGAATTAAAAGGTATCCTGGATATCCAGCTCAACGATAATGTCAAAGCCCGGAAACTCGACAATGAGTTGAAAAATGAATATATAAGTTCAAAAGGCAAAAAAATCCGTTCGCAGGTAGAAATTTATCATTATTTACTGCATAAAACGCTGCATTCGGGTAAGAAAGAACTGCCATCGGGATAGAGTTACTGACATTTGTGGAATAATACGCTCTCCGGCATTGTACATTAATCTTAATATTGCTTCAAATAATTATTTTAATTGCGACTGGCGGCTATTGATATAGGAAGTAATGCGGCACGTTTGCTGATCAGTGAAGTGCTGATCAACCAGATTGGAACGGCTGAATTCATTAAGCTCAACCTTGTACGTGTTCCTCTTCGGTTAGGCTTCGACGTTTTTGAGACCGGTGAAATTTCAAAAGAGAAAACCGGCATGATACTCCAAACCATAAAGGCTTATAAACACCTGCTGAACGCCTATGATGTAAAATATATCAAGGCCTGTGCAACATCAGCCATGCGGGATGCCCGTAACGCTGAAGATATTATCCGTAAAGTTAAACTCGAAACGGGAATAGAAATAGAAGTTATCAGCGGAGACGCTGAGGCAACATTGATTTATGAAAACCATATTGCCGAGAACCTTGATAAAGACGATTCATACCTGTATATCGATGTTGGTGGTGGCAGTACAGAACTTACTTTCTTCAGTGATGGCAAACTTGTCTTCAAACAATCCTTTAATATCGGCACCATTCGGTTGTTGAAAAATATGGTTCCTGATACACAGTGGGAAAGCATGAAGGAGTTTATCAAAGCAAAAACCAAAGGGTATAAACATGTTACCGCCATTGGTTCCGGCGGAAATATCAACAAGATTTTTTCACTGTCGAAAAGAAAAGAAGGCAAACCCCTGCCCCTCCAGTTATTGAGGGATTATTACAAAGAGCTGAGCAATTTCACCCTGGAAGAAAGGATGAGCATGTATAAACTCCGCGAAGACCGGGCCGACGTTATTGTTCCCGCCCTGTTGATCTATATAAATGTCATGCGGTGGGTTGATTGCGAAGAGATATTTGTACCAAAAATTGGCCTGGCAGACGGGCTGATCCATCATCTATACGATGAAGTGATGCAGTTTTAACGATTACTTTCCTTTTCCTTAAATTCGTTTTAAGGTGATAGCCATTCGGAAAAATTATCTGTTTAGTTCCAGAACAGCCTTAAATTAATGTATCATGAGTGTAAATAAGGACATCAAAAGGGTCACTACCCATACCCTGCATAAAATGAAGGAAATGGGAGAAAAGATATCCATGCTTACTGCTTATGATTTTTCCTTTGGCAGAATTATTGACGAAGCGGGAATAGATATTATCCTGGTTGGAGATTCTGCGAGCAATGTGATGGCAGGCCATGAAACCACTTTGCCCATAACTCTTGACCAGATGATCTATCACGCACAGTCAGTTGTACGTGGTGTAAAAAGATGTCTTGTAGTTGTTGATCTGCCTTTTGGCTCTTACCAGGGCAATTCGAAAGAAGCCCTGGCATCTGCCATCCGTATCATGAAAGAAACAGGCGGGCATGCCATCAAAATGGAAGGCGGAGAGGAAATTACAGAAGGTATAAAAAGGATCATTTCAGCCGGGGTGCCGGTAATGGGACATCTGGGCCTGACTCCCCAGAGTATTTATAAGTTTGGTACATACCAGGTAAGGGCAAAAGAAGAATCTGAGGCTGAAAAACTGAAAAAAGATGCAATGATCCTACAGGAAGCAGGATGTTTTGCCATTGTTTTGGAAAAAATACCGGCTGAACTGGCAAAAGAAGTCTCAGAAAGCCTCTCCATTCCTACTATTGGCATAGGCGCTGGCGGTGATTGCGATGGTCAAGTGTTGGTCATGCACGATATGCTTGGTATTAATCATGAATTCAAACCGCGATTTCTCAGGCAATACATGAATTTATATGCTGATATCACAAATGCAGTCAGGCAGTATATTTCAGACGTAAAAAAAGGCGATTTCCCAAGCGAAAAAGAACAATATTAAACCTGCCACATCCTCTAATGAATTGATTCTCTTCGAATAAAAGATGGCTGACTTTTTTTTAAATTGAGCAATTCCCTGACAAATTATATTGAAAAATTTCTGACGGTTATAAAATACTAACCTCTTTTTTTAGTTTAATCATCAGATTAATTGTTTTCCCTATCAAAACGCTTGAAAATCATGAACAGGAGAGTTTTTGTAAAGCTGGGTATAATAGGTGCAGGAGCAATGTCTTTACCATTGCTACATTGCCGGTCAAACGACTCATACAGCTTGCTGCTTCAGCAACCTGCCTTTCTGTCTCAGATCTGTGATGAAAAAGTGTTACGTGAAATTGGTGCTGATTATCGTAAAATTAAACCTCAGGAAGACAAACAGGGTCAGCTTGTCAGTCATTTGATGATTGATGAGAATGGGAAAAAAATTGCCTCTGATATCCCTGATGCCGCACTTGAAAAAATACTCGATCAAATAATTAAATCAGATTTTAAAAAAGATAATACAATCACCCTGAAAGGCTGGATTTTATCCATAACAGAAGCCCGTCAATGTGCATTATTCTCACTTTCCCCTTTATAAGTCATTACCTATGCATATAGATGCCAGAACAATCACTAACGGATCCATCATTGAAGGAGATATTTGTATAGTTGGTGCCGGTGCAGCCGGTGTTGCAATAGCTTTGGAATGGATAAATACCCCCTATAAAGTGATCTTATTGGAAGGTGGTGGATTTTCTTATGAAGATGCGATACAGGAACTATATAATGGCAAGACTACGGGACAGCCTTACTACCCTTTAAAATCCAGCAGACTTCATTATTTCGGTGGTACAACCGGCCATTGGGGCGGTATGTGTGCAACAATGGACGACATAGATTTTACACAACGCGATTGGGTTGAAAACAGCGGTTGGCCAATCAAACGCCAGGATCTTGATCCGTTTTATAAGAGGGCACATCCCATACTCGAACTGGGGCCTTATGAATATAGTATGGAATACTGGCAAAAACAGGATGACTCCCTTATTCCCCTTCCACTTGATCAAAAGGTAGTTTGGAACAAAATGTGGCAGTTTAGTCCCCCTACACGGTTTGGGAAAACATACAAAGATGATATCGTTAATGCTAAAAATCTTACATTATATACTTATGCCAATGTCGTAGATATCAGGACTTTTGACCATTTGAAATCTGTACAGGAAGTGGTTGTGAAAAATCATGCCGGCAAAGCCCATACCGTAAGGGCAAAATATTTCATTCTTGCCTGTAATGGCATTCAGAACCCGCGCTTATTGCTTGCATCAAACAAACAGTTTCCACAAGGGCTGGGCAATGAAAATGATGTTGTTGGCCGTTATTTCATGGAGCACCTTGAAATTAAATCAGCTGAACTATGGCTGGCTAATGCCAAAAAGATGAACCTATATGCACTTAGAGGAAAGCCTCGTGCAGAACTGGCCATAACGGCTGAAGCACAAACAAAATACCGGATGCTCAATGGAACCGCTTCATTAACCCCTCTTAACCTCGCAAAAGATATCAAACCAGCCATCGAAACCTGGTCAAAAGAGGACCCTCGTGCGAGCGAGGATCAATTACATGAAGCGCATAAAAAAGTGGATGACAAAAAATGGCTTATTCGGCTAACAACCGAATTGTACAAGAGTTATGAACTTTTTACACGCATAGAACAGTATCCCAATCCAGACTGCAGGGTTACACTGGATTCTGAAACAGACGCACTGGGAGTGCCTCGTGCAAAATTACATTGGCAACTCGGCGAACTGGAAAAGAAAAGTATTCGTCAGTTATATGAGATAATTGGCCAGCAGGTTGGTCAGGCCGGCATTGGTCGGGTAAAACTCATGGAATACCTCCAGGATGAAACAGATAAAAGCTGGCCTTCATTTACGGGTGGCGGCTGGCATCATATGGGTGCAACCCGAATGCATCATGATCCTAAAAAAGGTGTGGTTGATCCAAATTGCCGGGTGCATAG
Organism: Chitinophagaceae bacterium; assembly: GCA_041752135.1. Classification (GTDB taxonomy): domain Bacteria; phylum Bacteroidota; class Bacteroidia; order Chitinophagales; family Chitinophagaceae; genus Pollutibacter. The sequence goes on from JBGSHT010000070.1 coordinate 186,370, forward strand.
CATGGAAAACCTGTTCATTGCCGGTGATTCCTGCTTTACTACCGGCGGTGCAATCAATCCTACTTTGACAATCATCGCCTTATCACTACGTCTATCAGACCATTTGAAGGATCTGTTGAAAATGCAATCTTAATTCTTCAGCCTTTAATATCTATGAAGCAAAGTTTAGAAGACTGACCTGTCTAATTCATTTTGGATATCTTTTATGTATCAAAGCAAGTGAGAATTTTCAAATACAAAAAGCTTATGTATAAGACGAAAAAGCATGCTTTGGATATTAGAATTTGAATCAAAATTCTGCAATGTGAGGCAAAAATTACTATGCTTACAGGTTATGGTAAAACAGAGAACTGCATTGGCAACAGATTTTCTCAGCCTTTGAATTTTTTTTCAAGTGTCTCAGTTTAACCAAATGACTTTAAGTACCTGACATTCCCCTTAATCTCCATCAAAGTATCAGAAATTACAAAATAACAAACAAGCTTTTATTATTTTGGTTCCAGCTGATTTTTTTAAAATAATTTTGCTTTTGTCAGGTTTTTTTGTTGATTTTCAAGTGAACACAAAACATATATCATGGATTTTTTAAGCAAATTGAATATCGAATCTTTTAACCATGGAATCTCAACAGGCAGACATTGGCTGGGGTCCACAGGAGAACATATACATTCCTATTCCCCTGTAGATGGTAAACTTATCGCATCTGTGTTCAGCTGTGATAAAGACGGATATGAAGCAGTTTTGGCAAAAGCAGAAGCTGCTTTTCTCGAATGGCGTAATTGGCCGGCACCTAAAAGAGGCGAAATAGTTCGGCAGATTGGAGATAAACTTCGGGAAAATAAAGACGCACTGGGAAGGCTGGTTTCATACGAAATGGGGAAAAGCCTGCAGGAAGGTTTTGGTGAAGTACAGGAAATGATCGATATCTGCGACTTTGCAGTGGGACTTTCCCGGCAACTATATGGGTTGACCATGCATAGCGAAAGGCCCGGACACAGAATGTATGAACAATGGCATCCGTTAGGAATAACAGGCATCATATCAGCTTTTAACTTCCCGGTAGCTGTATGGAGTTGGAACGCAATGCTGGCTTTGGTTTGCGGCGATGTCTGTATCTGGAAACCATCAGAAAAAGTACCCCTTTGCGGAATTGCCTGCCAGAAAATCATTACAGAAGTATTTATTGCAAACCAGGTACCTGATGGCGTAAGCAATCTGGTGATCGGCGGAAGATACCTGGGCGAATGGATCGCCTGCGACCATCGCATACCGCTTGTTTCAGCAACAGGGTCTACACGTATGGGCAAAGCAGTTGGAGCCGCCGTAGGTGAAAGACTGGGACGTAGTTTACTGGAACTGGGCGGAAACAATGCCATTATCATTTCCCAGCATGCCGACCTGGATATTGCGCTGGTAGGTGCCGTTTTTGGTGCAGTTGGAACGGCAGGACAACGGTGCACCAGTACCCGCAGGCTCATTATTCATGAATCAATCTATGAGTCGGTGAAAAATAAACTGGTAAATGCCTATAAACAATTACGTATCGGCGATCCGCTTGACCAGAAAAACCATGTAGGACCCCTCATCGATACAGATGCCGTAAAAATGTACCTGGAAGCTACTGTAGCATGTACAAAAGAAGGCGGAAATTTCGTTGTATCACCGGGCGTACTGGAAGGTGCAGGTTTTGAAAGCGGCTGTTATGTAAAACCGTGTATTGCGGAGGTTGAATCACATTACAGGATTGTACATCACGAAACATTCGCACCCATTCTATATATTATGAAATACCGAGATATAGAAGAAGCGATTTCTTTCCAGAATAATGTTCCTCAGGGTTTATCGTCTTCGATTATGACACTGAACCTCCGGGAGGCTGAACTCTTCTTATCGGTAGCAGGCAGCGATTGTGGCATTGCCAATGTAAATATTGGTACCAGCGGAGCCGAGATCGGAGGTGCTTTTGGTGGTGAAAAAGAAACAGGCGGCGGACGCGAAAGCGGAAGCGATTCATGGAAAGCGTATATGCGCAGGCAAACCAATACACTTAACTATTCTCAGAGCCTTCCATTGGCCCAGGGAATTAAGTTCGATTTGTAAATTTTTGCAAAAAAGGACGATTGGTTCGTTATATGTCATCTTCCTTATTAAATTGCTTTATAATTTTAATATTTGACGCTGTAAAAATGAAAAAAATCAACTTTTTATCGATCCTGCTTACCCTGGGTTTATTCTTTTCGGATTCTGTGTTTGCCCAAACTGCTGTTAAAGAAACACCCAAAGGATGGCATCTGCTGGAATACCAGAAAGATGGATTTTATGGAATTGGGGTTGAAAAAGCATATCAGAGTTTGTTGAAAGATAAAAAAGCCAGGCAAACCGTTGTGGTTGCAGTTATTGATTCCGGTATCGACACCACTCACGAAGACCTTAAGCCTGTTTTATGGAAAAACCCCGGCGAAATACCAGGTAACGGAATTGATGATGATAAAAACGGGTATACCGATGACATTTACGGCTGGAATTTCCTTGGCGGGAAAGACGGTAAAAATGTTACCAAAGACAGTTACGAGGCCGCCAGGGTCTATTATAAATTTAAAAAGAAATATAGTGATTCAGCTGCTCTGGATGAAAGTAAATTGTCTGCCTCGCAAATGTTTGAATTAACTAATTACAGAAAAGCTAAAGACCAGATAGAAAGCCAGGCAAAAGAAGCTTCGATGTATGTGCTCTTCCTTCGAAATATCGTTGATAAACTGCCTTCTGCAGACAGTGTGCTGAAAAAAGCTCTGGGTCAGGAAACATATACCGGAGACGACCTGATGAAATTCAAGCCTACAAATTCCGAAGAGTCCAAAGCCAAAAATACACTGATGGGTTTGTTCCAGCAAACACAGCAAATGGACAATTCCAACAAAGTGCTTATTGAAGGCATCACAGATTTTTATAATGGCGAGAAATCTAAAATTGAGGCTGCCGAAAAAGAACCTGAAAATTACCGGGGTTCAATTGTAAAAGATAACTACGATGATGTAAATGATCGGTTCTATGGCAATAATGATGTTATGGCCACAACTGCTATGCACGGAACACATGTCGCAGGAATAATTGGTGCTGTAAGAGGTAATAACATTGGTGTTAATGGTGTTGCTGATAATGTTCGTATCATGATGATCAGGGCCGTACCTGACGGAGATGAACACGACAAAGATATTGCCAATGCAATCAGGTATGCAGTAGATAACGGGGCCCTTGTAGTTAATATGAGTTTTGGAAAGAGCTTTTCGCCAGAAAAAAAATGGGTGGATGATGCCGTTAAATATGCAGAATCAAAGGGCGTTTTACTGGTGCATGCCGCTGGTAATGACGGTAAGAATATTGATGAGGCTGATAATTTTCCAACAGCCAGATATGATAATAACCCGGCAACCAAAGCAACTAACTGGATAACAGTTGGTGCCAGTGGCCCTACCTCCAAAGACCTTACCGCATCATTTTCCAATTATGGCAAAGATGTGGATGTTTTTTCACCCGGTGTTGAAATTTATTCCACTTTACCTGGTGGTAACGAATACGGAAACCAGCAGGGAACAAGTATGGCCAGCCCGGTTACCGCAGGCATAGCGGCCCTTATACTTTCTTATTATCCTGAATTATCTGCCAAACAGGTTAAATATGTCATTGAAAAATCAGTCTCTCCTGTTACAACTTTCAAAGTAACCAAACCCGGTTCTGAAGAAGAAGTATACCTGTCTGATATCTCTAAAACAGGTGGTGTGGTCAATGCATATGAAGCGATCAAACTGGCAGGTACGCTTAAAGGTGAGCGTACTGCACCAAAAGCACTTCCTAAACCCTCCCTTAAGAAAACCAGCAAAGGGTAAAAAAGATAATGAATATAAAAAGCGCCACATTAGGCGCTTTTTTTTATTTTTATATAAAACTGTATGTATGCCCCGACCAATGCCATCTGATTATCCGCCATATTATGACACCTATGTAAAACTTGTGCCGGAAGAAAATATCCTTTCAGCATTGCCCCTGTCCATGCAGCAATTAAAGCAGGATCTTGCATCCATCGGTCTGGAAAAAGCGGACCATTCCTATGCTCCGGGAAAATGGACGGTAAAACAGCTTCTTCAGCATGCCATTGATACCGAAAGGATCTTTGCATACAGGGCACTATGCATTTCCAGGGGAGAACAGCAATCATTGCCCGGCTTTGATGAAAATGCGTATGCAACAGTAGCTGATGGGAAAAATCGGCACCTGAAAGACCTGAAAGAAGAAATGCTTACGTTGAGACTTTCAACCATCCAGTTGTATCAGGGTTTTTCTAGTGACATGATGAATCGCAGTGGCCTTTCATCTGAAAAACCAGTTACTGTTCATAGCCTTGGCTATATTATAATAGGACATTGGAGACATCATGCAAGTGTTTTAAATGAAAAATATGGCATCGGTGAATAACACCTTTCTCCTTTTCAAAATTCAAAAAAGCTTGGTTAGGTACGATTTATTATAGTATTAAACCTATTGTGCTATTGAATGGTTCAGTAAATTAAGTTTACCATTAACTTTGAACGAAAACCGGAGGCAAAGGTTTAGACGATTACGAAAATAGATCCTTCACCCTGTCATCTGAAGGGAATAAATTTCATCAGCCACCCGGGTTCAGGATGACAAACATAGGATGACAGGTTGGGGGACGATCAGTCATTTAGTATTTCAACGATTAGTCGACCTCACTCTTGTCATCCTGAACCCGGGCTTTTCTAAAAGATTTGATTACTCAAGAAACCAGGGTGAAGGATCTTATATTTAATCAGAGAAATGATAATCTTTCGTTTAATAGCACAACACGTTAGTTTTAAGGATATTAAAAGATGCTTTTTAAGTGTATATTTGGCAGCTTTTTTCTTCCGGTTTGTAAAAAAGGCTGAAATTCAAAAAGAATTTCAGAAAAATAAAAATTGTGTAATTCGTTTATGCCCCGACTCAGCGTACAGTAAGTACATTCATTACATGAAGCATTTTATGTTCAGGAAAATCAAAAAAGTGGGCAGTGGAAAGCAGTACTTGGGCTGACAAAAAATCTGAAGAAAAAAGGTGCCTGGCAGATTCCGATTTTTTAAAATCTCCCCCTTTACAAACTCACATAAATCTTCAATAATATAAATGCACAGGATATCACAAAAAAGAAAAGAGGCCATCTCTTATTATTGAGACGTCCTCTTTTCGATGTTTTTGGGAACGGCATTTAATCCTTAATTACATAAGCGCTTTTACTGATCATGTCATTAATTATATTAACCGTCTCACTCACATAAATATCTTTGCTAAGAAACTTGCCCCATTGCTTCCTTCTTTCAAGTTTAGCAGTATCCGATTCAAGGCGTTTCATATCCTGGGGAATAAAATCGATCGTAAGTTCCTGCTGGTTCTTTTTAAGTTCCTCCAACAGTTTGTTGGTTTCCTGTAATTTCTTTTGCTCTTCCCGGTACTTATTTAAATTTAGCGTGTATTCTTTATCGTTAGATTTTTCCAATAATTTCACGCTCTCCAGGACAGCATTAAAAGAGGGGTTATTCCTGATTCTTTCTATACTGGCGTTTTGTATGGCTTTAAGATCATACTGCTGTGTATTATATTGGTTATAGGTGGCTTTTTGTATCTCATCCCAAGGCAAAGCGTCCGGATTATCTTTCTCGCGGTACTTAAGGTATTCAAACTGGTCAGGTATTATAATATTGGGGGTAACACCTTTTAATTGAGTGGAGCCGCCATTAATCCTATAAAACTTCTGAAGCGTAAGCTTGATAGTACCCAGTTCACTGTTACCTGAACCTGTAAGTGAAGTCTCTCTTTCCAGGCCGATATTTCTTTGTACAGTCCCTTTACCGTAAGTTGATGTACTACCCACAACTATGCCCCTGTTATAGTCCTGTATCGCCGCAGCAAAAATCTCCGAAGCAGATGCACTGAATTCATTTACCATAACAGCAAGCGGGCCATCATACAGAACCGTTTTATCCCTGTCGCGCAGGATATTTGGATTCCCCTCCCTGTCTTTAACCTGAACTATGGGGCCGTCAGGGATAAAAAATCCGGCAATCTGAACAACATCATACAAGGAACCACCGCCATTATTGCGCAAATCCATAATGATTCCGTCAACCTTTTGTTCCTTAAGTTTCATGATTTCCCTCGCTACGTCCTGTGCACTTCTGGCTCCATTGGGCCTTTCCCAATCCGCATAAAACTCGGGCAAATAAATTAATCCGATTTTTTTATCCCCCTGGTTTATAACCACACTACGGGCATAGGTTTCATCCAGTATAATTTCATCTCTTTGCAGGTTAACCACCTTAATTGAACCGTCAGATTTTTTAATGGTTAGACTGACATCCGTACCTTTCTTACCCCGTATCAGCTTAACGGCTTCTTCAACTTCAAACCCACTCAGGTCAACAGGTTCTTCTGCACCTTGCCCAACTTTCATTACCTGGTCTCCAACCTCAATTTGTCCGGATTTGTAGGCCGGCATTCCGGCAACAAGCGTAGCTATTTTAATGCCACCATCATCCTCCCGTAGAGATGCACCAATCCCAAAGAACCGGCCGCTCATTTGTTCATCAAAAGACCTTTTTTCGAGAGGGGGAAAAAAGGTAGTATGCGGATCCATAGCACTGGTAATAGTGTTCACCAGCATATTAAACCTGTCTTCTTCTTTAAATTTAGTGTTGAGCCTAAGAAAATTCCTTTCCATAATGGTAGAAACTTTCTGACGGGCTTCTTTTTCCAATTCAGCATCAGATTTGACAACAAACCCTTCGGTTTTTTTATTTTGTTCTTTTTGTTCAAGGAGATCATTATATCTCTCCATGGTCATGAATTTGAGCCTTTTTCTCCAGGATTCTTTACGTGCTGCTTCACTGGCTGAATAATCTGTTTTCTCCCAGTCTATGATCACTTTTTCATCAATCGTGAAATTGAAAGGTTCCCTGAGGAGGTCTTTGTAATAAACAGATACCTCTTTTATGCGTTTTTGGTAGATCTGGTCTGCAGCATAAAAAAACTGAATGGGTGCGCCATGCAATTCATCATCTATCCGGGTTTCAAATTTTTTCAATTCCCTGATGTCAGATTGCATGAAAATATTCTTGTCCGGATCTAATGAAGCCATGTATTTTTTAAAGATGTCTTTAGAAAAAGCATCATCTATTTTACGGGGACTAAAATGTGCATCCTCAAGAATTTCTGAAATCTCCTGAAATATCCGCTGGTATTTATCAGGCGGGTTATTAAAACCTGAAGAATTAAAAGCGATCAATACACCCGAAAACAAAAGAATCAACAGAAAAGGAAGCGTTTTTTTGCTAATCATCATATTCATGAATTTTGAGGCCATCTTCAAAATTAACGGTTTTTCAATACCATTGTTGTAGTGGCAAAAACCTATTTAGCGAAGGTTTTGTTAAGAGGGACGAGCGGTTACTTGCAAAAAAAGCTCCCGGATTAACCGGGAGCTTTGCAGGGAGAGCGAGGGGTCTCGAACCCCCGACCCTCAGAACCACAATCTGATGCTCTAACCAACTGAGCTACGCCCTCCATATTCCCATTTTACGGGAGTTGGCAAAATTAATTAAAGTTGAGTGGATTACAAAAATCAGATTTTTTTACACCCTCCTGATGCTGTTTATTTGCAATTCAAGTATACAAATGAACTGGTGGTTATTATCAATTCCGATTATTTCAGGTTTTATTGGTTGGGTTACTAACTGGGTGGCCATTAAAATGCTTTTTCACCCTCGGAACCCCATCAGGTTCCTGGGTTTGACCATACATGGCATTTTCCCCAAAAGGCAACAACAATTCGCCGAAAAGCTGGGTAAACTCGTCAGTGATGAGCTCCTCTCCTTTTCAGAGATTGAACAAAAAATAATCAATCCCTCGAACTTAAAGAAAATGATGCCCCTGGTGGAAGCACATGTTGATGACTTCCTTCGTAATAAATTAAAAGATGTCTTTCCGGTGATATCCATGTTTATTGGGGATAAGACAATTAATGAATTAAAGGGCTTTTTCATGACAGAACTGGAAGCCTTGTTTCCAATCCTGATGCAGCGATATATGAAAAACCTCCAGGAGGAACTTGACCTGGAAAAGATCGTTGTAGAAAAAGTTGCCGGCTTTTCAAGCGATAAACTGGAAGAAATCCTCATGGGTATTATGGCCAAAGAATTCCGTTTTGTGGAAATCCTGGGCGGAGTACTTGGCTTCCTGATCGGGTTATTACAGATTGGCATAACACTTTTCGCGCTTTAATATACCTGCCGGTTGCCGTTTATTTGGAAATTTAACCTTTTACTTAAAATTTCCCCCTTCTTTAAACACTTTTTCCATTTATAGTGTTTAAGAACCACTTGTCTATAAATAAACACTAGACCGAAAGTTTTAGAACCCATATCGCATCAAAATTCAAACTTTTTATAATGAGAAAGGTCCTTTTTCTGGCTTTTACCCTGATTTCTATTGCCGGTTTTGCACAAATGCCCTCTGGGGCAGGAAACAGAGGTGCAGGCGGTACCCAAAATATGAATATGGGCCGTTTTTATGGTCGTGTTATGGATAAGAATACAAATCGTGGGGTGGATGCAGCTTCTATACAACTTATTCAGAATAAGTTTGATACAGTTACCAAAAAGAGGAAAGACGTGGTCATTTCGGGTCAGTTAACTAAAGGTAACGGCGATTTCAGCCTGGAGGGACTGCCAATCATGGGTCAGTTCAAGTTAAAAATTTCTGCAATGGGTTATGTGGCATATGAAATGCCCGTGAAGTTTGATATTAATATGACTGGTGGTGATATGAGCCAGATGATGAATAAAGTTGATAAGGACCTTGGTGATATAAAGCTGGATGTAGATTCCAAACAGCTGGAAGAAGTTAAAATAGTTGGTACAAAGCCCTTTATGCAAATGGGTGTTGACCGCCGCATTTTCAACGTTGAAAAAAGCCTGGTTTCAGCCGGACAAACCGCCACGGAATTAATGAGAAATATTCCCGGAGTTGATGTGGATATTGATGGAAATGTCAGCTTGAGAAATGCACCGCCTACAATTTTTGTGGATGGCCGGCCCACTACCCTGACACTTGATCAAATTCCCGCTGATGCCATACAAAGCGTTGAATTGATCACAAATCCTTCTGCTAAATATGATGCATCGGGCGGCATGGCAGGTATCCTTAATATCGTTTTGAAGAAAAACAGAAAAGCCGGTTATAATGGTAATCTGAGAGCGGGTATTGATTCCCGTGCCCGGGTTAATTTAGGGGGTGATATTAACGTAAAACAGGATAAAGTAAACCTCTTCGCAAGTGGCATGTTTAATCAAAGAAAATCAATCGGAGAGGCAACTTCAGAAAGACAACAACTGTTTACTACCCCCAATATACTCATCAATCAAATCAGTAACCCGCGGAGCAAAGGTTTTTTTGCCTTTAGCCGTTTAGGTATGGACTATTTCATTAATAACCGGAATACCATAACGATTTCAGGGAATTTTGTGCGGGGACAATTTGACAATACAGACCTGATTAAAATCAGAACAGATTCAATTTATAATAGCTTCATTAAATCAGACAATTCACAAAGAGATATAGCAAATAGTTTTAGTTTTCAGAATATAGGTACTGCAATTGGGTATAAAAAGCTCTTTAAAAAAGCAGGCATGGAGCTTACTTCCGATTTTAATTTTAATTATAACAGGAATAAAAATGGCGGCCTATTTAATACACAGTTTTATGACCCTAATGAAAACCCTAAAGGCATTCCGATTCAGCAAAAACAAAATGGCGAGGGAAAAAATAAATTATACACTTTCCAGGTAGATTTCGTAAACCCTCTGACAGAAAAATCCAAAATGGAACTTGGTTTTCGGGCAGCCATCAGGGATGTACGTAGCCAAAACCTGAACTATATTTTTAATGAATTCTCGGGAGATTTCATTTCTATTGCTGCTATTAATGCCAATTACCAATTTCTCGACAAGGTATTTGCAGCCTATGGAACTTATTCCAGTGCAATAGGTAAGAAATTCACTTACCAGCTAGGACTAAGAATGGAGAGTTCGAATTACAGAGGAAAATTGCTGACAAATGACTCAAGTTTCCAAAATCAGTTTCCTTTCAGTGTTTTCCCCAGTGTGTTCATGACCTATAATATTTCTGAAACACAAAATATTCAGTTTAGCTATTCAAGACGGATCAACAGGCCCAATTTCTTCCAGTTAGTTCCTTTCATTGATTATACTGATTCTTTAAACATAAGTAGGGGTAATCCGGCACTGGTTCCGGAATTTACAAATTCAATGGACATAGGATACCAGAAAAACTTCAAGAAAGGGCACAGTTTACTGGCTTCCGCGTATTTAAAAACAACCGACGACCTTATTACCCGATACCAAATATTGGAACCGAGTAGTATACCAGGACGAGATGTAATTATTAATACATTCATAAATGCAAATAGTAGCGTTTTATATGGATTTGAGCTTACTTCCCGAAACCCTCTGGCAAAATGGCTGGATTTAACAACCAATGTAAATATTTATAATTCAAAGATCAATGCTGATAATTTAAACGGAATTGAAAGTTTTGGAGATATTACCACATTCTTTGGAAAAATGAATGCAAGTTTTAAATTGCCAAAGAACTATAGCATTCAATTAAGTGGCGACTATAGGGGCAAATCAATTCTGCCCCAGGGAGGCGGCGGAGGCGGTAGACAAGGTGGTGGCGGTATGGGCGGTGGAAACTGGGGTGGCTTCACGCAAACTACAGCACAGGGTTATAATTTCGCCAATTATGGAGTTGACATAGCTTTCAGAAAAGAATTTATGAAAGAAAAGAGGGCTTCGCTCACTTTAAGTGTTAATGATATTTTTAAAACACGTATTAGCGGTCAATTTTCAGAATCTGAATTTTTTACCCAGACAGCAATCAGGAGAAGGGACTGGCAGGTGTTCCGCCTGAATTTCAATTGGAGATTTGGCAAGTTTGATGTGTCTCTCTTCAAGAGGAAAAATGTTCGCAGTGGTGCTGATGGCATGTCGGAAGGTATGAATATGCAACAGTAAGAGTTTCCAGTATACAAAAAAAACTCGCGTCAATCGCGAGTTTTTTTTGTATACTCAACAGACTTTCAATAAAAATTATTTATATTGTCTGCCTTCCAGCATTGGCACAAAGGAAAACTGATCAAATTTTTCCTCCTTTAGACTTCCATCAGGTAATTTAGTGATCCGAAGCATCCGCTGGCAATCCCCTTCATCAACAGGGATTACCATTACTCCGCCGTTTTTTAACTGGGCGATCAGTTTTTCAGGAATTTTTGGCGCTGCAGCGGTTACGATCACTTTATCGAAAGGGCCATAAGTAGGCAATCCTTCGAATCCATCTCCATAAAAAAAACGGATATTCGGGTGTGTTTTCAGGTAAGCAAACTTTTTATTTTGTTCAAAAAGGTTTTTTTGCCGTTCAATGGTATAAACCTGGGCTTTGAGTTCAGCCAATACACAAGCCTGGTAAGCGCTGCCAGTTCCAATTTCCAGCACTTTCTCAAATGGTTTAATATCCAGCAACTGTGTTTGATACGCAACGGTATAGGGCTGCGAAATGGTTTGACCTTCTCCAATCGGGAACGCCCGGTCTTCATAAGCCACTTTATCAAAGGCAGAATCAAGAAAAAAATGACGGGGGATGTTTAAGATGGCTGATAATACAGTTTCATTGGTTATCCCCTTTTTCCGGATCGTTTCCACCAGGTTTCTCCTTAGGCCCTTATGCAAATAACTGTCTTCAGTTGGTTTCATACTTAACAAAACTAAAGGATTCCTGCTGATGACCTGGTAAGATAATTAACAAAACTGTATTTCTTTTTTTGATGTTTATATCTATTCAACTTACCTTGTTTTTTAAATTAACGTATATGAATAACAGAACAAAATTGTTACAAATGCTGGGGCTGGCACTTGTAATGACCATTCTTTTTACAGCCTGTAAACCAAGCGATTCTGCCATTGCGGAATCAGTAAAATCAAAAATTTCTGCCGTAACCCAGGGATTGACGGTGGATGTTAAAGAAGGTGTTGTCACTTTAACCGGACAGGTCCCAGACGATGCTACAAAAGCAGCGGTTGAAAGCGCATTGCAGGGTATTAAAGGGGTGAATTCAGTGGTAAATAATATTACAGTTCCTCCGCCCCCACCACCTCCGGTTCAGATCAATCCTGATGATGTTTTGCGCACAACGATCCAGGCAGCATTTGATGCACAGGGTATCAAGGGCATTACCGCTGCAGTAAGTAATGGAGAAGTGACCCTGACCGGGGATGTAAAAAAAGCAGATCTCCAAAAAGTTATGCAGGTTGCAAATGAATCAAAACCAAAGAAAGTGATCAACAAGATGAAGATCATCAAGTAACCAATTCTTTTAATGTAAAATTTATTTTATGTCATTACAGGATAAATACCGTGATTTAATCAGCTTCGCTACCAACAGCGGTGCCACTAACCTTAGCGTAACAGAACAGGACAATGTTTTATATGTTACCTGCACAGCGCCTACCAACCAGGTAAAAGATCAGATCTGGGATGTGTACGAAAAACTGGATCCTGATATGCGTTCAGCAGATATGGTTCTGAATGTAAGCGTTGATCAGAGTGCCCCCGAAACATATGAGGTAAAATCAGGGGATAATCTGTCTAAAATTGCCAAGAAATACAGCGGTATAAGCTGGAAGAATATTTATGATGCCAATCGCGATATACTTAACGATCCTGATAAAATATTTCCCGGCCAGGTTCTAAAAATACCGGTTTAAACTAACCGAACAATTCCTTTCTAAAAAACCAGGCAACTGCCTGGTTTTTTAGTATACTTAATTTTCAGAGTTTCAGGTCAGAAAGGATTTTCTGAATCCGGTCGTCCAGGGATGCCTCTACTGCCTCAACCTCATCTTTACTGTTGAGATTACCTTTAACACTGAAGTAAAATTTAATTTTAGGTTCCGTTCCAGAAGGCCTGGCACTGATCTTACTGCCATCTGCAAGTATAAATTGAAGGACATTGCTTTTTGGCAAAAGTATAGGGGTTACGCTGCCGCTTATCAGGTTACGGGATTCTTTCATTTCATAATCAAGAAGCTCTGTAACTGCTATGCCATTTAGCAATTTTGGCGGATCATTACGGAATCTTTCCATCATATCCGCAATTTGCTGCTGGCCATCCATTCCCTTTTTGGTGATGGATACAAGATGTTCTTTATAGAAGCCATATTTAATATACAGGTCTATAAGTTTTGCATATAAGCTTTTGCCTTTATCTTTTTCGTAGGCTGCCATTTCGCATAGGAAAGCTACAGCACTAATGGCATCTTTGTCCCTTAATTGATCTCCAATCATCAGGCCATAAGATTCTTCTCCCCCGATTATGTATTGCTCCTTACCTTCTTTTTCCTTGATAAGTTCAGCGATCCATTTGAATCCTGTGAGCACATTATAACAATTAACATCGTTCTGACGGGCAATTTCATCGATCATATCGGTTGTGACGATCGTTTTAATGACCATGTCACCAGCTTTTGCGAGTCCTTTTGATTTGCGCGCTTCGATCATATAATTAAAAGCCAGGACGGCTGTCTGGTTCCCATTGAGAAGGATCCATTCACCTTTGTCGTTTTTAACGCCAATGCCTACCCGGTCTGCATCCGGATCAGTGCCCAGCAGGATGTCTGCGTCTATGGCACGTGCTTTGGCAAGGCCAAGGCTCATGGCTTCGCTTTCTTCAGGGTTTGGATATATAACCGTTGGAAAGTTACCATCAGGGGTGATTTGTTCTTCAACAAGGTGAACATTTTTGAATCCAAATTTTTCAAGGATCTTCGGAACCAATACTATACCGGTGCCATGGATCGGAGTAAAAACAATTTTCAGGTCTTTCTGTCTTTCGATGACTTCGGGGTAAATGCTGAGTCCTTGAACCATGTTGAGGTAAGCATCATCCAGTTCTTTTCCGATCAGGGTGATATTCTGCTCACCCCCACTCCATTTTACCTCATTTACAGAGGAAATTTTTTGAACCTCCAGGATCACATTTTTATCATGTGGCGGAACCATCTGTCCACCATCATTCCAATATGCTTTATAGCCGTTGTACTCTTTGGGATTATGCGATGCTGTGCAAACTACACCCCCCAGGCATTTTAAGTGACGTATGGCAAATGACAATTCGGGCGTTGGACGAAGGTCTTCAAACAAATAAACTTTGATCCCATTTGCAGCCATTACATTAGCTGTTATTTCGGCAAATGTGCGGCTGTTGTTGCGGCAATCATGGGCTATGGCAACACTCACCTGCTGGCCGGGAAAACTGGCTTTCAGGTAATTGGCATATCCCTGGGTTGCCATTCCGATGGTGTATTTATTGATCCTGTTGGTTCCAACACCCATTATGCCACGCAGGCCACCGGTACCAAATTCAAGGTCCTTGTAAAATGCATCAGCCAGTTCTTTCGGATTTTCGGCCTGTATCTTTTCAATTTCCTTTTTTGTGGCTTCATCATAATTTCCACTCAGCCAGGTTTGTACTCTTTCTTGTATAGCAGCATCCATCATTACTTATTGTTTTAGGTTACAGGTTTGCAGTTTGTAAAAGTTTCTCTTCGTAAAATTGAAGTTATTGAATAAAAATAAAATGAATAAACGGAATTCTATCTTTAACCAATTAATTTCCTTTTATCAGGAGAAGCCTGTTTAATTAAGTTTAGGCGCCAGTTCAATAATATTGATGGCTATAAACCCAGTGCCTGGTTAATAAAACAGAACTGTAATTTTATCGTTTTATCAGTACTTACCCCAAAAAGAACCATAACGACTTTTGAAGAGATCCTTATACATAATTTTCCAAATATTACTTGCCATGCGTTTTGCCATGGGACAGGAATCCGGTCAATTGGTTAAGGATACTGCTGTAGCCGGAACCCTTCAATCAACGAGCTCTGCGGATATTACCCGACCGGATAAAAAAAGGATATGGATCGTAGGTAGCAGCCAGGCAGCTTTATGGGCGGGTTCATTTATGGCTTTGAATAAAGCATGGTATGCTGACTACCCCAAAGAGTCGTTTCATTTTTTTAATGACTGGAACGAGTGGCAGCAAATGGACAAAGCCGGACATGCGTGGACGTCTTACCAGATTAGCAGGCTGTCCGGGGATATGTGGCGATGGACAGGCATAAATGATAAAAAAGCCATCTGGCTGGGAGGTATCAGTGGTGTGGCATACATGAGCATCATTGAAATTTTAGATGGATTTTCAGCAGAATGGGGTTTCAGTACAGGAGATATGCTGATGAATATTGCCGGTGCTGGTTTATACGTATCGCAGGAACTCGGCTGGAAAGAACAACGGATTCTGCTTAAAATGAGTTACTACCCTTATTCCTATGATCCACAGGACAAGGCAAGGGCCCTGGACCTTTTTGGCAAATCAACCGCTGAAAAAATCCTTAAGGATTATAATGCGCAAACCTACTGGCTGAGTGCCAATATACATTCCTTTTTCCCGGATAGTCGTATACCACGCTGGCTCAACGTATCACTTGGATATAATGCACGTGTAATGCTTGGTGGAACTGAAAATATCTGGACGGATGATGCCGGAAATACAATCGATCGTACCGAGGTCGAAAGATACAGGAGGTTCTTTTTGTCTGTAGATGTTGACCTTACCAGGATACCTGTACGCAGTAAGTTCCTGCGCTCTGTTTTTTCCGTGGTCAATATGGTTAAAATACCTGCGCCTGCTTTGGAATGGGATTCAAGGGGAAAATTCCGGGGCCACCTGTTCTATTTTTAGCGGAAGATTATACCAGGTATGCGCCGGCAATCTCATTGTCCTTAACCTCTACGTAAATATGGTCTTGAAGCGTTGTGGCTAAACTGAGCCCTACATAATCCGGGTGAATGGGATAGGTTTTATGGCTTCTTTCAACCAATACAAGGGTCTGGATTTTTCGCGGATAATATTCCAAAAAAGGTTTCAATGCATACAACAGCGTTTTTCCGCTGTTTGTAACATCGTCAATGATTATGATTACTTTATTGGTGAAATCAGTTTTCGGGCTGACCTCTATGTCCAATGGATGTTTTTTATCAAAACTAATAGTGATCAATTCTGTGGAAATATTGGAAATCTCACCCAGAACAGCCTTAAGTTGTTGTGCAACCACAAAACCACTGTCCTGGATACCCGCCAGTATAAGATGTGTTTCACCGCGGTTGTTTTCAAGAATTTCATAGGCAATTCGCCTTAATTTCATCACTGCGGCTGCACTGGTAAGAATATATTTTTTTTCCATCGCATTTATATTCAACAAAAGAAACGTTTTACCCTAAGTCATGTAAATTAGCAAAACTAATCTAACCGTATGCATTTTATACAGCAAATAGCCTTTGTGCTTCTGGCAGGAGTTGCCATTCAATTCTTTGTCCGGAAATTAGCGGACATCAGGCGGAATATCCTGCTTGGTAAGGATGAACACTTCAGCGACCATAAGCCGGAACGCTGGAAAAACCTTGTGTTGCTGGCACTTGGTCAAAAGAAAATGTTCCGGAATCCACTTGTTGCACTGATGCACCTGGTTATTTATGCCGGTTTTATCATTATAAACCTTGAAGTGCTGGAAATTTTCCTGGATGGCGTGCTGGGTACTCACCGTTTATTTGCCCGATTCTCCCCTAAATATTACGCCTACCTGATAAATGGATTTGAATTACTCGCTGTTGGGGTTATTGTTGTATGTGTGATCTTCCTGGCGCGCAGGAATATTGTCCGTTTGAAAAGGTTTGCCAGCAAAGACCTTAATGGCTGGCCCCGCAGTGATGCCAACCTGATCCTGATAACGGAGATCGTACTGATGTTTTTATTTCTTTTTATGAATGCCAGCGATACTCTTTTGCAGAAAAGATTTTATCCGGGCTTTCAATCTCATCCAACCGGGGACTTTCTTTTTTCCGGAATGCTTCAACCCATGTTAAACGGAATGAGCAGCAGTTCTTTGGCTTTGTTTGAAAGATCCGCCTGGTGGCTGCATATCCTGGGAATTTTTGCATTCCTCAATTACCTGCCCTGGTCGAAACACTTACACATACTGCTGGCTTTCCCAAATGCATATTATGCGAGGCTGGATGCTCAAGGGAAAATGACCAATATGCCGGAGATCCAGCGGGAGGTTTTATATGCCATGCAACCCGAAACAGCGCCTGCTGCAGGTACCGAAGAAGCACCCAAAAAATTTGGCGCCAGGGACGTATTCGACCTTAGCTGGAGAAACCTGCTTGACGCCTATAGCTGCACGGAATGTGGCCGATGCAGCGCTGCCTGCCCGGCTAACCAGACCGGCAAATTGCTTTCGCCCCGTAAAATTATGATGGATACCCGCGACCGGCTTGAAGTGGTTGGACAAAATATTAACCAGAACGGCGCATTCAAAGACGATGGTAAAAGCCTTTTACGAGACTATATCTCAGAAGAAGAACTGAGGGCCTGTACAACCTGTAATGCCTGTGTGGAAGAATGCCCGGTAAGTATCAGTCCGCTGGATATTATTTTACAAATGCGTCGTTACATGGTTATGGAAGAAAGCAATGCCCCGCAGGAATGGACCATGATGTTTGGTAATGTTGAAAATAATTTTGCCCCCTGGAAGTTTGCACCTGACGACAGGGCTAAGTGGACCGAGGAACTTTAACCAGCCAATAACCATTGAAAAAGCCTGGTTTTTTTTAAAATCTTAACTTTCATGGTGGGCCTTCATGGATGAAATGGCATCTTTCTGTCTGATCATTTTCCATAGCTGCAACAGAGCAGTAAGGGCAAATACACAGCCAATAATGAACTGTAAGAGGTCCTGGTTTGCATTAAGTGTATCAACCAGCAATTTCCCCCCAAAAACGAACAGGCTGTTTCCGATCAAAGTTCCAATACCAATACCTGCTATATAAGTATTGAAATAGCTTTCTTTAGGCTGAAGAACATTGCGTGTAAAAAGAACTGAGCTCCAGCCAAACCAGAAAGGTATCTGCACAGGGTTCAGTGCACTCATAAAAGCCCCTAGCCAGAATCTATGTATCGTATTGGAGAGTATTGGGTTTTTCTGAACTTCAGGCCGGGATGCCGCATAAAAACTGGCCAATGCCAAAGCAACGATAATCAGGAGGGTAACCCATTCCAGAATCAACAATAAACGCTTCTGCTTTCTCACCCAGTTCATAGCCACCAGCGACAGACGAACATAAATCATCTCCACTAACAGGGCGCCTACGGCAAAATAAAATGCCGGGCGTACACCATCACTTACCGATATCTGCATGGCAGAAATATTCAGTGTACCCAGGGGAAGCGTACCCAGAAAACTGATGAACATTCCGGTAAAGAATATGCGTAATAAAGGCATTTGTCAAATAAACAACCGATTGAGTTGCTCAGGAAATAAAATATTGAAAGGATAAGAACTTATTATTGAAATCCGGCTTTAAACCGGCATTCGGTCAAGTTTGGCGGAAATTTCCTTGTCTTTTCTGAAAACTGCCCTGCCTGCCGAAAAACTAAGATAAGGTACACCCCGTTTATTATTCATTCTGCTGATCTTATTCATGATATACCAATGACGGACTATTTCTTTCCAGGCAAAAAATATACTGTGCCTTGGATCATACATATGTGTGGGTTCTGCCCCGGCTCCGTTTACCTCAATTAAAATAAAGTCCTCCCCTTTTTTCAGCGACTCCCAGTCCCGGAAACGGATATCCAGCCGGCCAAAATAAAACTCAGGGATCTGGTCTGCAATCCTGTCCATTTGTGCTGTCAATGCCTGGTCAATAAGATGACTGTCGTCAAGGAATAATGACCCCCTGGCATGGTTTCCAAAAGGAGAAACAATGCTTACAGCTCCATTTTCCAGTACCTGGTTCAGTTCGTCAGTTGTTTTATTCGCCTGGCTGCTGAGGTAGATAAGTCCACGCTTATCGGCCGAAAGAAGCTGTTTTATGGTGCTTTTTCCGTCGCCAATAACTTTTAGAAATTCCTTTCTGACAATGCCGCTGATACGCCCCCGGACTTCTCCCGGAAACCTGTAATAGAAAATTCCAACCTCATTTTCAAATGATACAAATTCCTGAAGATGAAAGTCTAATGTAGCATACTTGATATAAAACTCAAGATCTTCCCTGGAGTTTAACTTCTTGATTCCTCTTCCCCTCCCGCCAATATCAGGCTTACCCATGATAGGAAATTGAAGACCCCGGGAATCCATTTCCTGAAAAACCAGTTGTGGTTCTGCAGGTATGGAAAAATGCACACTTTGAGGGAAAAGCCCATCAGGAAGTATAGCATGAATGTCCTTTTTAGATTCATTCAGCAAACCCCCGTTTTCAATTTTGGGATTGGAAGCATTAAAGAAAAAAAAGGAACGGCTGCGTAAACAAAGAATGATCCAAAAGGGCATTACCCAACCATAAACTGCGTTAAAAGGCCAGTATTCCCAGTTGAATAACCTGATGAAAAAGGGGGTATGAAAAAAATCCGGTGATGACTTCATTAATGATGCAAAGTAAATTTCCTGAAATTGATTTCCTGAATATAATGCATCTTGTTTTTCAGGTCAATGTATTTCATCAAACCATCATTTGCTCTTAGCTCCAGGCCGGTGATGCTAACCGTGAATACCTGTCCGTCTCTGTTCATCATCAGGTCGTTATGACTGTCACCATCACCTGTAAACTGGTGAAAATCCAAAATTTCCTCCAGCCCGGGTGCTGGGTGCATGGTTTTCCAGGTATTAAACCAACCTTTTCTTTTATCAATCACTGTCTCATCGTACAAAGTTGCAGATGACCAGATATGTGATTTCGCGGCATCCATTTCATGAGAATACTTGCGGCTACCGTCCCACCGGCATTCAAAAAGCCTGTTTTCATCCCAGAGCACGGCTGTAAAAGGCTCGATGCCCGACAAGTCCATAGCTAAAAAATGAAGTAGCGGAGAAGTTTCTTCAATCAGTTCAAGCAATATTATTCCGCGGCTTAGTTTGTACGGGGGTTGGGGTATGTGCCTGACAAATCCTCCGTTAAGAAAAATAATGACATTTCCGTTTTCATGCAAGGCAATCCATGTTCCCCCGGCATCACCGTCTTTAGGGTAAAGTATTTTTCCAGTGCCGGATTCATATAAAATGGGGGGAATGGCGGCTGAACGAAAATGTTTTTCATCTCGGTTGGAAGTCAGGAATACTTTATCGTTAACCGGGATAAAACTTACTGTGCACATGATTTTTTATGCTTAACCGTTGCAGAAGCCATACCATAACTATCAGGAAGGTCCATAGATGTCAGTTCTTTTAAACCCACCCTTATCAGAGCCATATGGTGTATGGTGTGCTCCAGGTTATATACGATTTCACGATAGTAATTTGTTGCAAACTGCATCAGCTGGGCAGAGTCATCGTTGTAAACACCTTCCAGGATCAAAGATTTGTCCTCTTTGCCCAGGCCCGCATGTATTTCCTGTAAAATACCCATTGCAAATTGCTTATCTGTTTCAATTTGCTGGTCACGCTTCCGTTTTTCGTAGTTAACCTTACCCGACTGGTATCCGATTTCAAGACACTGAAACATCTCTATAATGTGTCGTACATGCTGGCCAATGGTTGAATTGGTCAGATTTTTACAGGGTAAGGTGTATTGCTCTGGTGACAACTGTTCCATTGATCCTGTCAATTGGATGAACACATTGTTCACAGCTTGTTGCAATTGCATCAGTTCGGGTCGTTTAAAAAGTTAATGAGATGATTAAGAAATCAATTGGTACTAATCGCCAAAGATACGGTCAAATTATCACTCAGTGAAATGCTGGAACTTCCAACATTAAAATCCCTTCGGTTGATGGTAAACGATCCGATAAATCTGTATCCTCCGCCGGTCAATGTTTGTACATTAAAGGGTATTTCTATATCGCGGGTAGTTTTTTTAAGGGTAAGCTTTCCCCTGGCTATGTAGGCCCCGGGTTTCGAACCAGGCAAAATATCGGTTGTAACAATACGGATCTTCGGGTATACTCCAACATCCAAATAGTCCTTTTTCTTAAGATGATTGTCCCGCGAACTCATTCCGGTGTTAATAGTAGAGGCATTCACGCTTACATCAAATGAGCTGTTCTTCAAATCGGCCGGATTAAAAAGGATTTTGCCTTCTAATCCTGATAAACGTCCTTCAACAGGAAGGCCAAAATTTTTAATGATAAACTTTACGGAGGATTCAGCATCAATTGGATCTGATTCATAATTAACAACTTGAAAGCCTGAAAAACTGACCACCAACCATATGATTATCTTTCCCATTAATGATTTTTTTAATCAGACATTTTATAAGAACTACTTCAGGTGGTAAACGATTCCAATTCCTGCATTGTTCGCTTTATTCCGGAAACGGTCAACTGTTGTGCCGTCAGGCGCTGTCTGGAGGATGGTGGTTGTTTTATATTCCGCAAATACAAACTGGTACAAAGCTTTTATGCTCCACTTTTCGGCGACCTTATACCTGATAAAGAATTCTGAATTCAAACTCCCCTGGTCATGATCCCCGGTTAACAGTAGGTTGAAGGGCGATGGTTTTGCCACCGGTTCTGTCTGGGTAACTCCATTACTCGTTAGAATGGCACTGCTTTTACGACCAAAACTGAAGCCTATAACGTCAATATTAATTCCGCCATAAAACCTTGGACTGAAATGATAGCCCATGTTAAAACTCACATTCAGGGCATTGATCAGTGGCCTTTGAACATTAAGTGTATCAATATTCTCCTCTTTTTGTCCTGCAAATACGATCAAAACTGGAAAGGTAAAAGTCCGGGTTAGTGATGCCGGTCCTGCAGTCACAAAATCTTTCTTTGTCCCAAAATAGGTTGTCAACCTTCCGCCAACACCCAGTTCAAATTTTTTGCTTTTACCCATTCCCCAATTATGTACATAAGACAGGGATACGGTTCCCTGGTCTGCGCCAATCGTTCCACTTAAATCTATGAACTCCCTGGAAGGGTGCTTTTTGATTTCCTGTGCAAACAACATTTTGTTGCAAAACAAAACCAGTGCCAGGGTAATGATTATTCTGAATAGCCTCATGTTAATTGTTTTTTATTGTAATTCAGCAATACCGAAACCAACACCAAATTGCTGGCACCAGATTAATACATATTTATACTGGGCTATATCCGGCATTCCTGTAATGGAATAATTCTGGTTCCCGGAAATCGATTTTAAATTTCCCAGGTTCATGAAAGTTGCAGCATTAACATCTTTGGCCAGATAAACTTTAAGATCCGGCCCGTTAGATGAAGAAAAATTTTCGAGTCGAACGGTTTTTACACCAGCATTATCGAGCATTTTAGCGCTTCCGGTTACAGTATAACCTCCCCTGCTGCTGAAATTTCCCTGAACCAATAATGTCCCGCCATTTCCCGGATCATTTATTGGCGCTGACATGGTGTTTTCTTCTTTACTGCATGAACTTATAAAAAAGCAAATCAATGATATGGCTGCGAATCTTTTCATGATTATGTATTTTATTTTTTAAAATTGATTGATATGGCGAATATCTGTTTACGTTGCAGGAAGAGCAATAATAAACAGGCGATCCAGGTAATAAGTGCATAAACGAATAAGAAAGGATCCCCATCGAAGTAAATACCGAGTTTTGTTAAGTGAAAGAAAAGGGCACCAGACATCAGTCCAAGCCCTAAAGCAGCGCCTAACCAATTTGTCGTGGGTATCAATAAAAAAACTGCTGCCACCAATTCCATAACACCGACTCCTATCCTTCCCCATGGTTCCATGCCCAATACCGTGAATAATTTTACGGATTGTTCATGCCCCGTAAATTTGAAATAAAGTGTCTGCAGCATGATGCCCGCCGCAATTAGGGTAAAAAGCCATTTGAGTAATTTCATCTTATTCATGTTCAGGGTTTACTTAAGGTATTGTTTCCAGAAACTGTCTGCTTTGGCTTTAAGCGAAACCTCATCGTTATTCCATAAAGGAAGTGTGTTATTCAAAAAGCGGTTGTAGAACAAGTATGTTTTCCCATTGATGATCTTATATGTTTCCGGGTCGATATCCACTTTCTCACCTTTTGCACCCATGGCATAGGCACACCAGCCACCATATGCCGGTTCATATTTTGAAGGGTTCTTTTTAAAAGTTTCGAGATTTTTCGCAGAAGAAAAAAAATAAACTACGCCATTATAAGAAAGTGAAATTGATTTTTTCCCTTCAGTTGGTTCATCACCCAGATGATAAGATACAGGATCATATCCCTTTATGGCCACTCCTTTTTGAAGGTTAAATTGAGCGGCTTTATTAGCCGGATTTGGCTGAGCGTTTAATGTTATGATACTTATTGTGAAAATCAGCAGAACAAAAGATAATTTAAACATGCCCTGGAACATTTAGAACCAAATCTACTAACGCCCTGCAAAGGGAAATGTCGGCTAAAAGACACCATAAGCTTTTAGAAGTAATTTAACATTTGTGATATCAATCTGCTGTCGGCTGAACCTGATTATTCCTTCGGTTTCCAGCTCGTTAATAATGGTTGTAACAGTTTGTCGGGAAGAACCGATCAGGCGGGCTATATCATCATGTGTCAGGAAATTTTCAATACTGCAGGAACCCTGGTCCTCCTTGCATCCGTGCTGTTGCGCCAGTTGATAAAAGAATCCTATCAGTCGGGTACGTACATCCTTGTTTAAGAGATTCAGTATCCTGTTCTCTGTATTTCTTAACTTCTGGCCCATCTGACGACTGTAATGAATGGCCAGTTGGGGTTTCCGTAAAAGGATCCGCTCAAAATCAACAATATCAAAAGCACAGAGGCTCACATCTGATTTGAAAGCCTGAGCAAATTCGCCATTCAGGTTATTTTTCAACAGAGTGAACTGGCCAAAAACCTCCCCTTTTTGTATGATCTCCTTGACAACCTCCTCGCCCTTTTCATTTATATAGCCAATACGAATAAATCCTTCTTTGATGAAAAATAATTTGTTCAGGAGATGGGAATCGAAGTATATGAAATCTCCCTTCCGGGCCTCAATAAAATTATGCACAAGCCCCAGTTCTTCATACTCTTCATCAGTCAGGTACGACCAGAGGTCATAATTCCTGATCAGCAGCATCTTGTCTTCGATCATCTTATTCCATATTTTCCTGCACAAATTAAGTAAAACAAACCCTTCTGCTTTATATTTGATCCAAAGAAATAAAATATGCAGGTACCCATTATGGCAGAACTTTTTGCAAAAGGTGATACGCCGGAAGTACTATTCTGGGTTGGCTGTGCAGGTAGTTTTGATCAGCGTGCACAGAAAATCACTAAGGCCTTTGTAACTATTCTCGATAAAGTGGGTATCCGGTATGCCATACTTGGCCAGGAAGAGATGTGCACCGGGGATCCGGTTAGAAGAGCCGGGAATGAATTCATGTTCCAGATGATGGCTTTTCAAAATATCCAGATCCTGAATAATTACGGGGTTAAAAAAATTGTAACGGCCTGCCCGCACTGTTTTAATACCCTTAAAAATGAATATCCGGAATTGGGCGGTAACTATGAAGTGATCCATCATGTCAGTTTTCTGCAACAGTTAATTGATGAAGGCAAGATCAAGATCAAAGAAGGCGGTGCCTTCAAAGGGAAGAAGATCACTTATCATGATTCATGCTACCTGGGCAGGGCCAATAATATTTATGAAGCTCCGCGGAAAGTACTGGAAGCCCTCGATGGTGCATTGGTTGAAATGAAACGGTGTAAGTCAAACGGACTCTGCTGTGGTGCCGGCGGGGCCCAGATGTTTAAGGAAGAAGAAAACGGCACTACCCGGGTAAATTGGGAACGAACAAATGAAGCTATTGAAACAGGCGCCAGTGTCATAGCTGCAGCCTGCCCTTTTTGCAATACCATGTTAACGGATGGTGTAAAGGTGAAAGAAAAAGAAGAATCCGTTGAAGTACTTGATATTGCTGAAATGATAGCCCTGTCAATCTGATCGGCAAAGATTATTTTCAGGCATTAGTGATAACCTGTAATTTTGTACCATGAATATGCAATATAAGAACCTGCTGCCCGCTGATTTTGCAGATAGTTCCAAAGTTTGGATATACCAAAGCAGCAGGCTATTCAGTCTTCAGGAAGCTCTTCAGTTAGAGGAGCTGTTACACAATTTTACTGCAGGCTGGCAAACACATGGCACACCGGTCAAAGGTTTTGCCACATTATTTTTTGGTCGTTTCATTATCCTGATGGCAGATGAGAGTGATGCAGGGGTTAGTGGCTGCAGTACCGATAGTTCGGTAAGACTTATCAAACAAATTGAAAATCAGTATGGAGTTTCATTATTTGACAGGCAGATGCTTGCGTTCATCATCAAAGAAAAAATTGAATTACTTCCGCTTGGCCAGTTGAACTATGCCGTAGATAATGGTTTTATTACACCAGATGCGATTTATTTCAATAACCTGGTACAGACCAAGAGAGAACTGCTTGATAAATGGATGATACCTGTAAATGAGAGCTGGCTGGCCGCAAAACTGAAAATGGTTAAAACAGTTTAGTAAAAGTCTTTTATTATTGAGTTACCCTTCTTTTATTTAATTCATTCCGCCACGTTTCCTATTAAACTGGGCCAGATCAATAATGTAAAGTTTAACTGTGCCTTTCAGGGCTAATAAATTTGATTAAGCTTACTTTCAATTTTTAATATTCACTAATCCTTAAAAAGTTTAGTACTCGCTTTCCTGTTTCTTTTCCTGCATATTCCAAAAAAATGTAGCGAAGCTCTAACCTGCAGTTCAAGGTATTGGTGATGTTGAAGGCTTCAACATTAAAGTTTGACCTACTACTTCATGGTTATATTTCATAAAGTTGTAGGTGTAATTGCATTGTTTAAACGGCTCTAACATGGTTGGTAAAAAGAACGTTAATGGCCTGTCTAGATATGACTGTCTGAAGTCATTGGGAAAATAATGACAGAAAGCATAGCTGCCAAACTGTCACCTTCCACATTTTTTCCCTAATTTTGCCATTCAAAATAATCAGGCATATGTTGGAACTGATGACTCAGAATGTGCATAATGAAGAGAGGCAGGGCGAAGCATACCAACCTTTACCCGGGGAAGAAAAAGCATTTCTGAAGAAATTCTATATTGAAAGTTATGGCTGCCAGATGAATTTCAGCGACAGTGAAATTGTGGCTTCCATACTTAATGAGCAAGGCTTTGGTGCAACCAGGAACCTGGAAGATGCCGATCTCATTTTTTTAAATACCTGCTCTATCAGGGAGAAAGCTGAGCAAACAGTACGGAAAAGACTTACAGAATTCAGGAAGATCAAAAAAGAAAAACCCGGACTTCTGGTTGGGATGCTGGGCTGCATGGCTGAGCGGCTTAAGACCAAACTACTGGAGGAAGAAAAGCTGGTTGATATGGTTGTAGGGCCGGATGCTTATCGAACATTGCCGGGGCTTATTGAGGAAGCTGGAGATGGACGTAAAGCCGTAAATGTATTACTGAGCCGTGACGAAACCTATTCCGATATTTCACCCATAAGGCTCAATAGTAACGGTGTTACGGCATTTGTGAGCATTATGCGGGGATGTAACAATATGTGTTCCTTTTGTGTGGTTCCCTTTACCCGTGGAAGGGAAAGAAGCAGGGATGCCGCGTCCATTATTGCTGAGTGTACAGACCTATTTGAAAGGGGTTTTAAAGAAGTGACGCTTTTGGGTCAAAATGTGGACAGCTACCATTGGGTGGATGAAAAAAGTGGCCTGGCTGTTACCTTTGCCGAATTACTTGAAAAAGTTGCACTGGTAAGTCCCAGCCTCAGGATACGGTTCAGTACATCTCACCCCAAAGATATCACGGACCAGGTTTTGTATACAATGGCAGCTTATCCAAATATCTGCCGGTATATCCACCTGCCCTTACAAAGCGGTTCAACAAGGATATTGCAATTGATGAACCGGACCTATACCCGTGAATGGTACCTGGCCAAAGTAAAAAGGATCAAAGAGATCATGCCCGATTGCGGAATCAGTTCAGATATCATTTCCGGATTTTGTACAGAAACCGAAGAGGACCACCTGGATACCCTGGATATTATGGAAAAAAGCGGATATGATTTCTCTTATATGTTCATTTACTCAGAACGGCCGGGAACCCTTGCGGCCAAAAGATATACGGACGATGTTCCGGAAGAAATCAAAAAAAGAAGGCTCCAGGAAATCATTGCCATGCAAAACAGATTGTCACTGCAAAGTAACCTGCAGGACATAGGTAAAAGTTATGATGTGCTGATCGAAGGCGATTCAAAAAAGAGCAGTGAGCAATGGATGGGGAGGAACAGCCAGAATAAAGTAGTTGTTTTCTCAAAAGCTTCTTTTCCAACACTAAAGAAGGGTGACTATGCCACAGTAAAGGTTTTGGAATGTACACAGGGTACACTGATCGGAGCGTAAATCGGAAAGATAAAAATCCCTAAAAGGATCGTATGGACATTCAAAGTATTAAGAACAGGTTTGGCATTATAGGCAATTCGCCGGCACTGAATTATGCATTACAGGTAGCCGTGCAGGTTGCCAATACAGATTTAACGGTACTCATTGCCGGAGAAAGCGGAGTGGGTAAAGAAGTGTTTTCCCAGATCATTCATGCTCTTTCTGCCCGTAAACACAACCCCTTTATAGCTGTGAATTGCGGAGCCATACCGGAAGGCACCATTGACTCTGAGTTATTTGGTCATGAAAAAGGATCCTTTACCGGAGCGGTCGACAGCCGTAAAGGGTATTTTGAAACAGTGAATGGCGGCACCCTATTCATGGACGAAATCGCAGAAATGCCGCTTGGCACCCAAGCAAGGCTTTTGAGAGTACTGGAAGCAGGTGAATTTATCCGGGTGGGTTCTTCCAAAGTGCAGAAAACGGATGTACGGGTGATAGCAGCCACCAATAAAGACCTGCTTGTGGCAACCCAGAATGGCAAGTTTCGGGAAGACCTTTATTACAGGCTGAATACTGTTCCAATAAGGGTTCCATCGCTCCGGGAGAGAAAAGAAGACATCATCCTGCTCTTCCGTAAATTTGCCGTGGACTTTGCGGAAAAATATAAAGCCGCTCCCATTCAACTTGATGAAGAAGCAAAAAACCTGTTAATTAACTACACCTGGCCGGGAAATGTCAGGGAATTGAAAAATATTGCAGAGCAGATATCCGTTTTGTCTCAGGAAAAGATGCTGACAGCGAATGATATCAGAAGGTTCTTACCGGAACATAGTGGCAGCAGGTTACCAATGCTGATGGGTACTAAAGGAAATGGGCAGACGGGTGAGTTCATGAACGAAAGGGACATACTGTATAAATTGTTTTTCGACATGAAAAAGGATGTCACAGAGTTAAAAAAGATGTTTTTGGATATTCTACAAAATCCATCCAATGCTTCTTCATTGCTGAATCATGACTCTTTTTTGCAGGAAATGCCAGCAGAAAACATAGAAACGGAACAATCTTCCCTCAAACCCATACTACCATCAGCAACACAACCAATGTTCCTGTCAGACAATATTATCCAGGATCATGTTGAAGTGGATGAATCGCTCAACATAATGGATAAGGAAAAAGAACTGATAGAAAAAGCATTGAAAAAACATAAGGGTAAACGCAAAGATGCTGCATCAGACCTGGGTATCAGCGAACGTACCCTATACAGGAAACTCAAAGAATACAATATTGAAGAATAACAAACATATATTAACAGTCACTTTTGCGTTTATTGTTTTGGGAATCGTTTCCTGGCAAGGAACATGCCGCTATTCCATGAAGGATGTATCCATCCCTGCGGAAGTAAAAACAGTTAAAGTAAATTATATTGAGAATAAGGCACGTTATATTAATCCTTTACTGAGCCCAAGGCTTACGGAAAAACTCAGGCAGAAGATTGTGAACCAGACACGCCTTTCTCAAACAAATGGTGAGGCGCATTACGAAATATTTGGTGTTATTACAGATTATTCTGTCAGTACTTCAGGTATTTCAAACCAGCAGGTTGCCAGTAACAATTTGAACGTTACAGTGAATATAGTATTCAAGAACAGGCTCGATGAAAAGAAAAATTTTGAAACAAGTATTACGCGTAACTTTCCGTTTTCATCAACACTCAGCCTTCCGCAGGCTGAAGCTCAACTTAATGAACAGGTCATTAATAACCTGACAGACGAAATTTTTAATAAAATATTTTCAAACTGGTAAGAATCTGGTCATTAGAGAAAATGCAAACCGAACTGAACCATACAGTCAAGTCGTTATTTGACAGAGAAAACCTGGACGAAATGCCCAGGGAGGACCTGCATTTAATGACGGTTAAATATCCGTATTCATCTATTTTGCAATTTTTATACACCCGGAAACTTCAATCACAGAAAGACCTGGGCTATGCCGGTTCTGTATCTAAAACGGCTTTATATTTCAGTAACCCGCATTGGTTACATCATCAGCTAAGGGTAAAGAGCCAAGCTGAAAACCTCGCAGAAAAGGAAAGAGTTTACCAGGAAAGCCATGGCAAACCTGTTGAAATAATCCAGGAAACAGTTCAACCGGTTATCGAACAGCAGGAAGCTGTAATAATTGATCAGAAAACAGCATCTGTTCCTGAATATGTGGAAACAGCCTTAACAAACGGCGAGTTGAATGAAGCGGCACAATTTAAAATCGAGGAAAGCGCAGCTGATGTTATTCAGGTTCATATTGCAAATGAGATAATTCCTGAAAGTGTTTCAGAGGTTTCTCCCATTACTGAACAGGAAACAAAAGCAGAAATTGCCCCGGTTGAAATTACAGAAACAGCCACACTGATATATGAGGCTGAACCTGAAAATCTCGTTTTGCCGGAAATGACAGCAGCAAAACAGGTGATTGAAACAACGATTGAAACAGATATCCGCCCGGAGATTCAGCATACTGATGTAACTGAGGTATACGAACCCGCAACAATGGCATTGGAAGTGCCCCCAGTTCCAACTCCGGAAAACGAGCCAATTTCCGAAAGCAAGACAGCGGCTTCCCCTGCTGAAACAATGGAACTGCCTTTTGAACCTTTATATGCGGTTGATTATTTTGCTTCCCAGGGCATCCGCCTGCGGGAAGAGGACCAGCAGGATCAATTGGGTAAAAAACTGAAGAGTTTTACAGAATGGCTGAAATCTATGAAAAAGATACACCCGGAGAAATCCAGGGACCTTTTTGACGCCAAAACCGAAGCTACCATCAAATCCGAGGCTGATCAGTCTAATGATAAAGCTGAGGTGTTAACGGAAACTATGGCTGAAGTACTTATTAAACAAGGACTTACACAAAAAGCCATTGAAGTGTATGAAAAATTAAGTTTGCTGGATCCTGCTAAAAGCGCTACTTTCGCAGCCAAAATTTCTGAACTAAAAGCCAATTGAACATGACCACATTGTTTTTAATACTGATAATTGTAGCCTCTGCATTGCTTGGATTGATCGTTTTGATTCAGAACCCGAAGGGTGGCGGATTATCAGGTAATATAGCCGGTTTCAGCAACCAGTTCATGGGTGTAAAACAAACCACTGATGTGCTGGAGAAAGGCACCTGGATCCTTGCCGGAATCGTTGCTGTTCTTTGCCTTTTTTCTGCCCTGCTGATTACTGATGGTGGAAAAACAGAAGATAAGTTCATTAAAGGTATCAATCCAAACAGTTCTAACACAGCTCCTGCTCAGCAACAACCAGCGCCTGTTGGCCCTGTTCAGCAACCCGCACAAACCCCTGCTTCGCCTCAAAAATAAATTTTAAGCATATTTTGGAAACCCTGCTTCAAAGGCAGGGTTTTTTGTTTTATTTTGACAGCATAGAATCCATGGTATGAAAAAATATATCTGGCGTTTTTTAATTGTTTTGCTGATCTCATCTGCTATCATTTTCTACCTGTTCAACAGGTCGGCTACCGCTTTCTCAGAAAAAAGGGCCTACTTTTTTATTCCCACCGATAATGCGAATTTGTCTTATGTTGTAAATAACCTGGAACAAAAAGGGATACTCAAAGACACACAGATTTTTAAATGGCTGGCGGGAAGAACAGATTATGCAACCAAAATAAAGCCTGGGAAGTATAAAATTGAAAAAGGGATGAGCCAGGCCGAAGTGCTTAGGTTGCTCCTCAGCGGGAAACAGGAACCCGTTAAGTTTGTGATCAACAAATTCAGGACCAAAGAAGATTTCTCCAGATTTACAGCACGACAGCTGGAATGTGATTCTCTCGTGATCATGCAATTTTTACAATCACCTGATTCACTTCAGCGCTTTGGCCTGGACACCAATACGGCAATGACCATGATCATTCCAAATACATATTCTTTTTTCTGGAATACGTCTGTCTCAAAACTGTTCAGAAAACTCTTTAGTGAAAAAGAAATTTTCTGGAATGAAGACCGCCGGAAAAAAGCGTCACAACTGGGCCTGACTTATGAAGAAGTTTATACCCTGGCTTCGATTGTGGAAGAAGAAACAAATAAAAATGATGAAAAACCCATAGTTGCAAGTGTTTACCTGAACAGGCTTAATAAAGGAATGGCCCTGGGAGCAGACCCTACCGTAAAATTTGCCTTGAAAGATTTTGGGCTGAAGCGAATCAGGATAAAACATATTGAAGCCAGTGCGATTTCACCTTACAATACGTACAGAAATAAAGGCCTTCCCCCCGGCCCTATCTGTACTCCTTCCATTAAGACCATTGATGCTGTACTCAACGCCCAAAAAACGGAATACCTGTTTTTTTGTGCCCGGGCTGATTTTTCCGGCTATCATTCTTTTGCAGCCAATTACGAAGATCATATGCGAAACGCAAATGCTTATCAGAAGTCACTGGACAGTTTACTCATAAAATGAGTATTTTCATACCGGCATGACGAAATTAGAACGCATCATAGTTAGTTCCCCCCCAATAAGTTTCCTGATCCGGAAATCAAAAAGGATAAGCCTTCCGGGATTTGAGGGAATACCGGTTTATGATGTGGCCCGGTTTTTTTTACAACAAACACAACAGGTTGGCCTCAATGAAAGGGCCGGTGCTATTTCATTTGACTTCCTGATGGCCATACCTCCGCTGAGTATATTTATATTCACCGTTCTCTCCCACCTCCCTGAATCAAAAGAGTTATATTCTGAAGCACTTATCCTCGTAAAACAAATTGCTCCGGATGAATCAACCTTTAGGCTTATTAAATCTGTGATGGATGACTTTTTTCAATCAAGCAGCGGCCTCTTGTCTTTTGGTTTAATCCTGGCGATATATTTTTCTTCCAATGCCATGATAACCATCATGCGTACATTCAATAAATCAATGTTACATATTGAAACGGAAAAAAGAAATTTTTTAGTCCTTCGATGGGAAGCCATGAAGCTTACCACATACATTGTAATTCTTATCCTGGCAACGATTTTTATCTTATTTACACAAGGTTACTTACTTACATTAATCACAAGATGGCTTAAAATTGAAGAAAGTACTTTGAGCTGGACAGTACAAGTATTGCGCATATTGATCACTTTTATGCTTGTCTTTATTTCCATTGCTTTAATCTACAGGTATGCCCCGGCAGTGGAAAAGAAATGGAAGTTCTTTTCTCCCGGCGCACTTTTAGCTACTATTCTCATCATTTCCTTCACCATTCTTTTTTCCTTTTGGGTTAACAATATCGCAACATACAATAAAGTATACGGGTCCATAGGAAGTATCCTGATTCTCATGTTGCTGATCTTTGTAAACTCACTCGTGTTGTTAATCGGATTTGAACTTAATGTGAGCATCAATTCGTTGAAAAGTATTGCCGTAAAAAGAAAACTGTCGGAAAACCAGAAGATATCAGATTAATAATTTGTCATTTTGATCAATCTTTATAACCTGTAACTTTGTCTGACAAATTTATTTTTTCATCATATTTAGAATTAAAATAAAATGTCCAGAAAACCCCGTCCTTTCATTCTTGCAGAAACTAACTGGAAATCTGTAAAAGAAACATCATATAAACTTGCCATACTTCCCTGGGGAGCAACAGAAGCACATAATTATCATATGCCATATGGTACAGATAATTACCAGGCCGAATATGTGGCGGAAAGGGCTGCTGAAATTGCCTGGGACAAAGGAAGCAAATTATTGGTATTACCCATCATACCTTTTGGTGTAAATACCGGACAACTTGATGTAGACTTTTGCATGAATATGCTGCCCAGCACCCAACTTGCCATATTAAAAGATGTTTGTGACGTTCTGGTCAGGCATGGGATAGAAAAGCTGGTCATCTTTAACGGACATGGTGCAAATAATTTTATGCCCCTGATCCGGGAACTGGCGATTCATTTTCCGCAGCTGTTTATATGTTCATTGAACTGGTACCAGGCAGCGCCTAAAAAAGACATTTTTGAAGAACCCGGAGATCATGCAGATGAAATGGAAACAAGTGTTATGATGCAAATTGCACCTCAGTTACTGCTGTCCATTAACGAGGCCGGAGATGGGGCAAATAAAAAGTTTAATCTGGCAGGCTTCAAAGAAGGATGGGCCTGGGCACAGCGTCCATGGACCAAAATTAGCCGCGATACAGGTTCAGGTAATCCATATAAATCAACTCCTGAAAAAGGAGAAAAATTTCTGGAGTTGACTATTGAAAACATAAGTGTTTTTTTACATGGGCTCAGTACTCAAACTGTAGATGATCTGTTGAAAGGTTAAAACACCAGTTATACTGATCGTCCACTGGCTTTACAATATGTGCAACTTTTAAAATAGTCATTGACTATATAAGCTTATTTTCCCTGAAAGTATAAACAACAGATTTTTTACCCATGAAAAAATTGATCACATCTATTGTATTTGTTTTTTATTCCATATATGCTTTTTCCCAGCAAACAGGCACGATCAAAGGTTTAATACTGGGTAAGGACTCTTTACCAATCAGCAATGCGTCTGTATTGTTGCTAAACTCTACTATAGGTGGCATAAGTAATCTGGGAGGCAGATTTGAAATCAAAACGGTCCGATCAGGTTTTTATCAACTGCAATTATCTGCTATTGGATATGCCCAGCAGGTACATTCAATGACTCTGGAACCCGGTTCTGAGAAAGAAATTATTTTTTACATGGAACGGGTAAGTGACCAATTGGATGAAGTGGTTGTGTCTGCGGAAAGAATGGAAGACAAAGTACAAAGAGTGCCAGTGGCCGTGAGCACATTCAATAGCAGACAGGTTTCTGAATTCAGGCTGTGGAACATGCAGGAAATTTCCGCGCTGGTTCCAAATCTGTACAGTGCTAACCCGGGTGATAACCGTAATGTTACCAGTATACGTGGAATAGTAACAACATCCTATGATCCAGCCATTGCCACTTATATTGATGGAGTAAACCAGTTTAACCTGGATACATATATACCCCAGTTAATTGATGTGGAGAGGATTGAAATACTACGAGGCCCTCAGGGTACTTTATATGGGCGAAATGCAATGGGGGGAGTGATCAATGTGCTCACAAAACAACCATTAAACAGGACAGAAACATTTTTAGAACTGAACGCTGGAAACTATGCCCAGCAGAGATATACTCTGGGATTCAAAACACCAATCATTTCCAATAAGCTTTTTGCGGGAGCAGCGCTGCAGTACCAAAGCCGGGATGGCTTTTATCAGAATTTGTATAATGGAAAGGATTTTGATAACCAGTACCAGTTTACCGGGAACTATTATCTTAAATATTACCCGGGAAAGCAATGGAGCCTTATAGCCAATGTAAAACATCATAATAACCGGAATGATGGTGCATTTCCATTGTCATCAGACAAAACAACGGCTTTCCAGGAACCATTCCAATTAAGCCAGAATGCAACGGCAACCATGCAGGATGATGCATTTAACGCCTCTCTTTCGGTAACGCATAGTGGCAAAAATGTTCTTTTTAATTCGCTTACAGCTTACCAGTCAAATTTCAGGATTTATGACAAACCCCTGGACGGTGATTTTTCACCCCTGGACATAATCACCATTTTTAATAATTATGGCAACAGGTACAATAAAGTAAAGGTATTTACACAGGAATTCAGGTTCGGTTCTCCTTCTTCTGATGCAGGCCGGCTGCAATGGACAGGCGGTGCGTTTTTTTTCCACCAGGACAATCCCGTAAAGCAGGCAACCGGATTTGGTTCACAGGCGCCTTTATTCGGGATTCCTGATTCCAATTTTTCGTTCATAAATATAAATTCCGGTAAAAATACAGGAATGGCTTTGTACGCTCAGGCAACCTACAAACTCACCCAAAAATTATCTGTAACAGCCGGGCTTCGTTTCGATTATGAAAATAAAAAACTTAATGTGCAGGGTGATTACCTTAGAGAACCATACCCTCCCATAACGGTAAGGCCTGATACATCTGCAGAAACTCGTTTTAATGCTGTGTCACCCAAACTTGGACTAACTTATAATCTTTCTGAAAACAATTTGCTGTATTTCACTTACAGCCGTGGTTTCCGGAATGGAGGCCTGACTCCCCTGTCATCCGATCCCTCACAACCTCCTCTTTTTGCCTATGATCCGGAATTTAGTGACAATATTGAAGCAGGTTGGAAAAATACCTGGTGGCGAAACCGCTTAAGGTTAAATATTGCCGTTTTTTATACCAGGATCAGCCAGGCACAAGTGCCAACCTTAATACTACCTGATGCGGTTACAGTGATCCGGAATGCAGGCAATGTGGAAAGCAAGGGTATTGAAATGGAAATTGCTGCAACACCAGTAAAAGGACTTGAAGTAA
The DNA here is from genome assembly GCA_041752135.1 of Chitinophagaceae bacterium. Taxonomy (GTDB): domain Bacteria; phylum Bacteroidota; class Bacteroidia; order Chitinophagales; family Chitinophagaceae; genus Pollutibacter. The sequence continues at coordinate 222,353 of JBGSHT010000070.1, forward strand.
TGTATAACCTTGGCATAACAGATGCTGCCTTTAGCCGTCTGCGTTTATCCCAAAACGGACAGGAAATTAATCTTGATGGCAACAGGCAGATATTTACGCCCAGTGCAACGTCTTTGTTAATGGCTCAATATTCTTATCCGATTAAGGCAAAGAAGCCATACAAGCTGGTATTCCGGGCTGAATATATTCATTTAGGCAGTCAATACTTTGACCTGGCCAACACCATAAAACAGGATGCTTATGCCTTAATTAATGGCCGTGCAGGATTTTCAATGACAAGGCTTGATTTTTTTATTTGGGTACGTAATCTTGGTCAGCAAAAATATATTGCCTACGGATATGATTTTGGCGGAGTGCACCTTGGCAATCCCAGGACTTATGGAGCCACGGTTCAATTCAGGTTTTAAAAAGATCATCCCTTAAATGGCGCATTCAATTGCCGGAGATTTTAAAACAAGAATGTAATTTCAATCCAACTCATATTTGCTTTTTATGAATTCAGGCAGGTAAGAAAGAGTAATAGATGAAATGGTAGGTTTCTATTTGAAACCCCATATTACAAAGGATAAAATTCAAATTGATCAATAGTGCCAGAGCCTGTTTTTAATAACAGGCTCTGTTTGTTTTATGCTGCGACGGCTAAGAACTTCAATTTAGATCGATTACATTTAATTCATTCTGTCTTGGGAATTGAAACATTAAAAATTTAAAACCGCACTAAAATTTTTTCTACCCTATACTCAAACAGGCTGTATTCCATAGTCAGTCAGATATATCAAAAATGATTAAATAGAAATAAAATGAGCTGAATTTTTAAATGGACTCTATGTTCAGATACTTAGCAAATCCAAATTATTATGATTTAACAGTGTATATAATTTCTGCATTCATCTTTGCAAAAACCAGGAATAAAGACATAGAGAATAGATTTTGATTCAGGAATTTTAATTCGTTATGCACAATAAAAGAATAACTGTGGATAATTTGAAATTTGTCAAGACAGCAATCTCTATTAATTTACAGAGAGAGTTTTTAGAATTAATACCTTAAACTTTGCGTGATGGTTTATCCATTTTTTTAACCAAAATCCTGTTACAGAAATTGATGTAAATAAAGTTTATTGTGAATTTATTACAGACAGTTTAGATACATTTCGTGGATTATTTTGTGCAGGATATAATTATTATCATTGATATTTAAACACCTTGATTACCAGAAAGATAAATAACTAGATTTGTCAGATTTCAAATTGAAATTTAGTATATGTATATCATTATCAATGTGTTATATGAAATTGTATAATTTCAATTCAATTACCGTTGAACAATTTGCTTATTAAATTTACAATTAGCTGATTTTCAAATAGTAATTATTTTAATAAAACGGACCTGTAAAATTTGTTGAACAAATTCAAATAAAATATTAAAAAAGACCAGCATATGATTTAAATTATTTACTATCTTTCGCCTGCTTAGCCCTCAATCTACTCCACTTTCTTATAATAAATAAAGCAATTTATTTATTACCAATCCTGTGAAATTTTGCTCTGATTAAGTAATATTCCGATTTATGAAAACAGAAATTTATTACCCCTATTAAACAAGGGGATATAATTTTTTATTGCAGAAACACCAGTAAACCCTTTTGAGAATATGAAGCGGATATATTTAAGAGACACAATTATTGTTGCTCTTCTTCCCTTTTTAAGTTTGAAACGAAAAATATCCGTAAGAGCAAAAACTTTTACTTTTTTCCTGTTTACTTTTTTAATTGCGTGGTCTGCTCAAGCACAGAACCCCATTGCAAATGAAAATGCACTTCCTGGTAATCCAAAATCAGAATGGGATGTGAGTAATTCCGGTGATCCCACTATTCAGGGATTTGCCACGGAGATGAGTGTGAATAAAGGCTCAACGGTTCGTTTTAAAATTAATGTAACCGGATCAAACAGAAACTACTCCATTAATATATATCGCCTTGGTTATTACCAGGGAAACGGTGCCAGACTGGTTGCCAGCCTGGGCTCATTTTCGGGTGTGGTACAACCGAACCCAATTGTTGATGGAACCCTTGGTTTAACAGATTGTAGCAATTGGTCACAATCTGCCAGTTGGGCGGTTCCTTCTACAGCCGTTTCAGGTATATATATTGCAAAACTTATCCGTAGTGATAATGGCGGATCAAGTCATATCACTTTTGTAGTGAGAGATGATGCAGCTAACTCAACTGTCTTATTTAAAACAGCGGATGCAACCTGGCAGGCATATAATAGTTATGGCGGTTCCAGTTTTTACTTTGGCACAACCGCAAACCCGGAAGGACGTGCTTCTAAAGTAAGTTATAACCGTCCATTTAATACACGCAGCATCAAGGCTGAATGTTTTTTATTCAATGCGGAGTATCCCATGCTCCGCTGGCTTGAAAGGAATGGATATGATATGTCCTATACTACGGATGTGGATATGGAAAGAAATACCACTTTGATCACGCCTTCAAAACATAAAGTATTATTATCCGTCGGACATGATGAATATTGGTCAGCCGGACAAAGAAACAGTTTCGAGAATGCGCGTAATGCCGGGGTGCACCTTTCATTTTTCAGTGGTAATGAAGTATACTGGAAAGTGCGTTGGGAAGATAATACCCGAACTTTAGTATGCTACAAAGAAGGCACCGGAAGCCAGGGAGAATTTACCTGTGGAGGAAACTGCGATCCGCTTGCAGGTGTTTGGACAGGCCTATGGCGCTTTGGCTGTGAGTACGGTGAAGATGGATGCCAACCAGAAAATGCACTGACTGGTCAGTTGAGCTGGACTGAATCAAATGCAGCGATTCAGGTGCCTTATGAATTCAGGAATCTTAGTTTTTGGCGGAATACCAGTATTGCAACTTTATCCCCTGGCCAAACTGCCACACTTACTGCCAGCACATTAGGCTATGAGTGGAACTATGAACAACCTGCATTTGCAAGTTTTAACCCGCCTGGAAGAATTACACTTTCCAGTACTACGGTTGCAGACAAAACACATAAATTATCACTATACACTCATAATTCCGGTGCCATTGTTTTTGGTGCCGGAACAGTTCAATGGTCTTGGGGATTGGATGATAATCACGACAGGGAACAGCCGGCCGTGAGCAGGGATATGCAACAAGCCACCCTTAATTTATTTTTGGATATGGGCGTCGCACCTGGTACTCCCCAATCAAACCTGATCATTTCTGGAAATTCTGGGGATCTTACACCACCGGTTTCTATAATTACTTCTCCGACAAACGGTTCCAATGCAACTATGAATACACCGGTGACAATCAATGGAACTGCTTCCGATAATGTTGGAATTTCAAGAATCGAAATATCAACTGATGGAGGAAGTTCATGGCAGTCCGCAAATGGTACTTCCAATTGGAGCTATATCTGGACACCGTTGACAGTAGGAACCATCACCCTAAAATCAAGGGCAATTGATGTTTCCGGAAATATTGAATCACAGGGTACCGCGCCTTCATCCAATGCGATCAATGTTACAGTAGCCAACGGCAGTGGAAATAATTGTCCTTGCACCATTTTTACCAATCAGTTGCCAGAAATTGCCAATCAGCGTGATAATACCATAGGGATTGTTTTGGGTACCCGATTCCGTTCCAGTATCGATGGCTCTATAACGGCTTTACGTTTTTATAAAGGTGTTGGTAATACCGGCACACATATCGGCCAGTTATGGTCATCTACCGGAACACTGCTGGCTCAGGCCACTTTCACCAATGAAACAACATCGGGCTGGCAGCAGGTTTCATTAGCTTCGCCCGTAGCAATAACAGCTGGGGTAACCTATATAGTATCATACTACAGTAGCGACGGATATTACAGTGTTTCTGAAAATTTCTTCGCTAACACAGTCACCAATGGGCCGTTAACCGCACCCGCAGATGCAAACGGAGCTAATAATGGTTTATATATTTATTCTTCAGCACCGGGGTTTCCAAACCTGACTTATAATAAACAGAACTATTTTGTAGATGCAGTATTATCAACAGCCACTGCAACGGACGAAACCCCACCGACAGTTTTATCAACCAACCCATTAGCTAATGATACAGATGTACCTACCAATACATCTGTGACAGCAGTATTCAGTGAGAGTCTCGATGCTTCATTCGTAAATGGCACAAATGTCTTTTTGCGTAACGGAGCAAATGCAGTATCTGCAACAGTTAGTTATTCTGCAGGCAGCCAGAATGTAGTTTTAACACCTTCTGCACCATTAGCCGGAGGGACCCTGTATACAGTGACTTTGAAAGGCGGAACAAACGGACTCCGTGATATTGCAGGCAATACACTCGTAACTGATTACACATGGAACTTTACAACAGCCACAGCGCCTGCTGCAACCCCTCCGACAGTTGTATCCACTACACCTGCAGCAAATGCAACGAATGTAGACACAAGAACAACCATAACGGCGGTATTTAATGAGCCACTCCTGCCATCATCAGTAACAGGCACAAATGTTTACCTCCGATATGGTACAACTTCTGTTTCCGCAACAGTTACATATACCGCTGGAAGTTCTAATGTTGTGCTCAGGCCTTCCTCAGCTCTTGTTGCCAACAGGCTTTATACTGTTACGTTAAGAGGAGGTTCAACCGGAATAAAGGATATTGAAGGCAACCCAATGGTTTCAAACTATAGTTTCAATTTTACCGTAACTCCAATTGCCCGAAGAGGATCCGCCACCACGGCAAGAACTACATCAACAACTTTAACCATTTCAAGGCCATCCGGAATTGTACAGAACGATATGCTGATTGTAAATATAGCTTCCCGTGGTAATAATATAGCACCTTCTTCTTCCGGCTGGACATTATTAAGATCATCAGCATTAGGTGGAAGTACAATTCGTTTTGGTTCTGTCTTGTATAAAATTGCAGGAGCTTCTGAACCCACAAGCTATAGATTTGCACTTGGTGCAGGTTCTACCGGAGGAGCTGGTGCAATAGTAGCGTTTTCCGGAGTAGATCCAACAAATCCATTTGATGTGGCTCCCGAAACAATTACCAGTGGAAGTACCACTTCGGTTTCAGCATCTGCCATTACAACAGTCACGCCAAACGCAGCACTCTTATTTATGGGACAAGCGGCGGGTACAAATGGTGGGGCCAGTATAACCTGGTCAAACTCGGCATACCGGACAGCCACTTCTCCCGGCGCATTAACAGAAATATACGATAACCAGCAGACAACTATCAGGGCATCTGTTGGTGCAGCCTGGGCGTATAAAACCACCATCGGAAGCACAGGATCTGGTTCAGCGACAATCACCACTGCGGTAGCTAATGGAGGTTTACTGGTTGCCCTGAGACCAAAATCTCAGTCAACAACAGATAACATTCCGCCTTCAGTGATGTCAACAACACCGGTATCCAATGCAACAGGCGTAGCAATAAATACAAGCATTACAACTGTAGTCAGTGAGAGTCTGCTTGAATCATCCGTTAATACTGCATCTGTATTCTTAAGAGCCGGAACCACTTCTGTACCTGCTTCGGTAAGTTATACGGCAGGAAGTACCAATATTGTATTGACCCCTTCTTCACCTCTTAATGGCGGCACGGTATATACTGTAACTTTAAAAGGAGGAACAGCAACAGACCGGATCAGGGATCTGGCAGGTAATGCTTTAGTAGCAGATTATACATGGAACTTCACTACAGCCTCCACTACTCCAGCACCTGATGTTACAGCACCAGTTTCCATAATAACAAGTCCGGCAACTGGCGCATCCGTTTCAGTTAACCAGCCAGTAAGTATAACAGGCACAGCGAATGATGCAGGTGGTTTAAATCGTGTGGAGATATCTTTGGATGGCGGAACTACCTGGCAAAATGCAACAGGTACCAGCAGCTGGAGCTTTAGCTGGACTCCTACAGTAACAGGAATTTACACCGTAAAATCAAGAGGCATTGATAACACAGGCAATACGGAAACAGCGGGAAGCGGACCAGCTGCAAATGTGATAACAGTGTCAGTTTCAGCTGTGATAGCAAACCCATGCCCATGTAACATCTTCTCTGGCACCCAGCCTGTCCAGCCCACCGCTTCAATTTTTAAAAATGACGGATCTGCACTTGCCCTTGGTGTTAAATTCAGTACCAGTTCTAACGGTTATATAACTGGTTTGCGGTTTTATAAAGCAATTGGGAATACGGGGACTCATATTGGACAATTATATACCTTATCCGGCACATTGCTTGCTGAGGCAACCTTTACCAATGAAACGGCATCAGGCTGGCAGCAGGTAAATCTCACAAACCCGGTTGCAGTTACAGCAGGAACAGTATATATTGTTTCCTATCACAGCAGTGCTGGAAATTACAGTACAACTAATAATTATTTCACCACAGCGTTAGTAAACGGACCACTACGCGGACTTGCAGATGGTGAAAATGGCGGAAATGGATTATACAGATATAACCCAACACCCGCTGTACCCAATGGTACTTACCTTGCCAGTAATTATTGGGTTGATGTGGAATTTAATACTGTTATTCAAGCAGTTTCAGGTATCTCTGCACAGGAATCCAGTATACTTGATGCCAGATTCGGTATTACACAAAACCTAAACCAAAATGCACTCAATAACAAACTATCATACGCACTTACTCAAAATGCCCCAAATCCATCTACTGGAAGAACCATTATCCGGTATGTCGTTCCTGTTAAAACCCATGTTTACTTAGGCCTGTATGATATGCAGGGAAGGCAGGTACGAATTATGGTTAATGAAATGAAAGCAGCAGGAGAACAACAATTTGAACTGGATACCAGAACGCTTGGGAAAGGAGTATATTATTATAAGATGAAAGCTGAAGGTTTCATTGGTACAAAACGACTCGTAGTTGAATAAATCCTGTTTTGATATACTATAACCGGGTTGTTCAATTATTAACAATTTGAAATTGATGGGCCGATAATTATGTCGGCCCATTTATTTATATAGAATTTTGTGGGCAGAAATGTGTCAAATTTGAATGCAGCATATCAATTTATTAAGAATGCAAACTTGGCAATACTTTTTTTGGGATTGGTATAAAAAAATCAATTCCTCCATGCATTAATGAAGAAACATAGATGTAAAAAATGACGATGATCAAAATTCAATATTCATTTATCAATAAACGATTATACTATGAATAACTTCTTTTTCCGGAGTAGTTGTTTTAGGCAGATATAAACTTAAAATACCATCACAATATTTTGCAGAAATAAGGTCTGCATCAACATCCCGGGGCAATTCCAATTTATGATCAAAACTGTTAAAATTGAATTCATGCCGATGGTAGACAGATTTTTCAGAAGCCTGGCGTTTTGAAATGCAGGCAACTATTTCCAATTGCCGGTTTTTAAGATATATGATAAAATCCTCTTTATTATGACCTGGTGCCGCAATGTCAATCTGATAATGATCTTCGGCTTCATAGACATTTGCCAATGGACTGAAAGAAGCAGCCCTGTTAGCCTGTATTTCCTTCATTGTCTCCTGCCAGTTAAAAGACAGAGGCATATATGTTCCCGGGTAAGTTAATTGGCTACCGCTGAATAAATCCGCTAAATCTGACTTTTTCATAGTAAAGGTTTTAATGAAGTTAATAATATAGCAATGTCTCCTTACATGCAGGATGAAAAAAATCAGCCTTCCCGCTCACTGCCGGTCATAAAAACAATTCCACTTTTTAATAATAAGTTTTATAAATAACTCAAGTCAATTTAATGTATTTTATATACAAAATCCAATGACAATCATCACTTTTTAAAATTGGTTTTACTTTTTACAATTTCATTACGTATAACACATATAACTCAGCTTCACTAAAAATCAAAGTTTAAACAATAAACCCCGGTAAATCATTCAAAATATTGGATTGATGATTATTATGTTACATAACGAATATCATTGTTTGTGTAATGGCTTAAATAGAACTTCATAGCCAGCCAAAAGAGGTTTACCTCACACATAAGACATCTCTTTTAGTCATTACCGTTTTTTAGTTAAAATTATTTTGTATTGTTATGAAACTATATATCCCTTTATTCCTCATTTTAATATCTTCATTTGCCGGGTGCAGGGGGCAGGAAATAAAAATTCCTGAAAAAAGCAACAAAGATTTTATATCCTTTAAAGACAAGCAGCAACAAGCTGAAATAAAAGAACAGGATAATATCCATATACAATCCGGGCCTGTTTTTAATTTCAGGTATGCGGCCAAAAAATCAATGCCGGGTGTTGTTCATATAAAATCTGCCTTTCCTGTTCAACAAAGAGATGATTCAGAATTATTCCGTGATTTTTTTGGAGAAGAATTTTTCAGGCAATTTTTCAGGCAGGAACAGAATATACCAAGAGTTCAGTATGGAAGCGCTTCAGGTGTTATTATTAGTGACGATGGATATATAGTTACCAATAATCATGTGGTAGAGAATGCAGACAGCCTTGAAGTTATTTTATATGACAAGAGATCCTATCCGGCAGAACTCATAGGCACTGATCCATTGACTGATTTGGCATTGCTGAAAATAGCTGAAATAAAATTGCCGTTTATTCAATTCGGCAATTCAGATTCTGTGGAAGTGGGCGACATGGTGCTTGCCGTGGGAAATCCGTTTAACCTGGAATCAACTGTAACAGCGGGGATTGTAAGTGCTAAAGCCAGAAATATAAATATTTTGCAAACAGAAGGTGCCATAGAATCCTTTATCCAGACTGATGCTGCTGTTAACCGCGGCAACAGCGGTGGTGCACTGGTGGATGTAAATGGAAAACTAATTGGAATCAATGCGGCGATAGCAACACCAACCGGGACTTATGCTGGCTATTCATTTGCAGTTCCTGTGGGTATCGTTCAAAAAGTTATTGACGATCTTTTAAAATACAAAAAAGTGCTTAGAGGATTTCTGGGCATAATAATAAGCGACATGGACGGCAATAAAGCCAAAGCATTGGGCATAGAAACCAGTAATGGCGTTTACATTGACAGTCTGCAGCCAAACGGGGCTGCCATAGAAGCAGGCCTCCAAAAAAAAGATGTCATTATCAAAATCGATCAATATGATATTGACGCAGCTCCAAAATTACGTGAAATTGTTGCCCGGCACCATCCTGGTGAAAAAATAATCCTGACATTGATCCGGAATAAAAAAATCATTACTCTACCTGTAACACTAAAAGGATTGCCTCAAATTGCAAAAACGGATATCGGGTCAAGCCAGTTATTGGATAAACTGGGAATTCAAATATCAAATTTAACGGATAAGGAAAAGTCTGAAATAGGGATTTCATATGGTGTAAGAGTTTCAGCCATTAAGCCAGGTATAATATCCCGAAATACCAATATGCGAAATGAGTTTATAATAACACATATAAATGGAAACCGGGTTGGGTCTGTTATGGAATTTTTAAAGGCATTGGAAGGTAAAAAGGGAGGTATAATGCTGGAGGGAGTTTACCCCGGCGTACCCGGTATTCATTATTATGCTTTTGGCTTGTAAAATAAAGTGGAACTTCAAACAGGATTATTTTTGCAGGTTAAATCTAAAGGGAAAAACAGATCAAACTATATCTGTTACCCATTGAACCTGGCTGCCTTGTTTCCCACTTTCCGCAGTTTCCTCACCAAATTTTTTCAATTTATCTGAATAAGCATATATCATATCATTCACCTTGCTGAATACAGTTCCTTCTTCAGAAATAGAACCGGCTTTTATCCCAGTCAGGATTTCGATGCCATCATCTATGGTGTCTGCTGCCCAAATATGAAAATTTCCTTTTGAGACGGCTTCAATCACCTCATCCTTTAGCATGAGGTTTCGAATATTGGCAGCAGGAATTAGGACTCCCTGCTCTCCATTCAAACCAACGATTTTGCATATTTCAAAATACCCTGCAATTTTCTCATTTACACTGCCAATAGCCTGAATCTCTCCTTTTTGGTTTACGGAACCGGTAACAGCAATTCCCTGTTTTATGGGTAGCCTGGAAAGATTTGAAAGGATTGCATATAATTCAGTACTTGATGCACTGTCACCTTCCACTTCTGCATAACTCTGTTCAAAAACAAGCCTGGCGGATAGACTAACAGGGATATCCTGGAAATATTTTTCTGCCAGGTAACCTGTAAGAATGAGAATACCTTTCGTATGTATCGGACCACTGAGTTCTGCCTCCCTTTCAAAGGCAATTACTCCTCCCCTGCCTAAGCTAACCGTACAGGTTATCCTGCTTGGTTTACCAAATGATAAATCGCCGAGGTCAATTACGGATAAACCATTGAACTGGCCGATCTTACTTCCTTCAAAGTCAATGAAAATCTTTTTTTCCTGAATGATTTCATTGATTTTCTCCTGGATAAGATTACTGCGGTAAATTTTTTCTTCAATAGCTTTTTTAATATGTGCAGCATGAATCGAATTTGCCCCATCCTGTTTTGCATAATGGTTAGCTTCCCTTAAAATGTCGGCAATATAATCAAATCGGGTACTTAGTTTTTCCTGGTCACCTGCAAGCCTGGATCCAAACTCAATCAGTTTAGCCATTGCACTGATATCTGCGGTAAACAGGTTTTCATTTGCCGCCAGATTTTGAACAAATTTTATATAGTTGATCAGATTTTCTTTTGACCGATCCATCTCGCTGTCAAAGTCGGCTTTGACCTTGAACAGTGCCCTGAAATCCGGGTCATAAGCATATAACAGTTAATAATAAATTGGGTTACCTACCAATATGAACTTTACCTGTAATGGAATAGGCTCAGGTTTTAAGGTCTTGGTTGTAAGATAGCCCAGCTGATCGGTAGAATCTTCGATCATTATTTCTTTATTTCTTATGGCACGCTTAATGGCTTCCCAGGAAAAAAAGTTTTTAAACAATTCATCTGCCCTGATTATTAAATACCCGCCGTTGGCTCTATGAAACGCCCCGCTGCGGATCATTGTAAAATCTGTAACAAGAGTCCCCATTATGGATTCTTTTTCCACCCTTCCAACCAGGTTATTATATGTTGGGTTGTATTCAAAAACCACAGGGGCCCCTTTTTGCGTACTGTTATCAACAATTATATTTACGTCGTATCTTTTAAAAAATCGTTTCCTTTATAAACGGGTTGTTCCACTCCGGCTTTATGGGATAGTAAAAATTCAGGAAGATTTTCGAGTATATCATTTTTTACAGCTCGCAAAAATTCAATGACGGATGTTACAGTACAATATCGTTCCTCCATTTCTGTCATCTTATTGTTGATCGTGTATTCCGCTACTTCTTTTTCCAGGTTGGCCAGATCTTTTGTGGCGTCACGTTCCAGTTTGTGTGTTGCCTGCAGGGCTGCTTTGATTTCATCTGCAAACTGATTTTGCTTTGCTCTGATTGATTCCTGTTCAGAAACCGGCAACGCATCGAATTCCTGGTCTGACAAGGGTTCACCATTCCGCAACGGAAGGGTAAAAATCTCCCAGGGCGTTTGCTTGATCAGTAAAGATTCCTTCTCTGCTTTTCCCGGATGGCATTTGTAATTATATTTTGCTGCTTTTCCAGTTTATCCGTTATCTGTAGTCTTTTTTTTACATATTCTTCGCTTTCAAAATTTTTAAATAGAGCCGCAATGACTCATGAACAAGGATCTTCATTTCTTTTTTAAAAGCGGCTGCTTTCCCGGCCGGCAGTTGTAAACTCCCCGGCTGAAACGGGTCCTTGAAATTATTGATATAACACCAGTCTGAAGGAACAGGTTCCTGCTTAGCCGGTTCTTCGAGATAACTTTTTACTGCAGTAAGTTTTCCTGTTCCATGAATACCCGCAACAAAAATATTAAAGCCCGGGGATTTGATCCCCAATCCAAGCTGCAAAGCACGGGCCGCCCTTTCCTGACCAATAATCTCATGATCAGTTTGTACCTGATCCGGAGCAAGGCTCTTCAACATATCTTCCGGACAACTGTTTTTCAATTTGTCGGCCTGTACGATGGTGATCATTATTAATTTTTTAATTTAAGCTATGCCATTACTCAACAACCACAAATGATAACCGTCATTAACCTATGTAAGTCATTTCAATACTTGCGTTAAATAATAGAGATAATTAAAGTGTACACCGACGGGAAAATGGATAAGAAAAAATGTTCTAATTAATATCCTGGGGATTAAAGGAAAAGGAAACATAAACGGTAATCAACCAGGCCTTTTCCCCAAAACAGCCTCAAGGTCTTCCTTAAATATGACTTCTTTTTCGAGAAGCATTTCCGCTATTTTTACCAGAGAACTTTTATGTTCTGTTAATAGGTTTTTCGATCGCTGATAGGAATGATCAATGATTTTTCGTACCTCCTCATCAATGATCCTTGCGGTTTCTTCACTATAAGGTTTTTGAAAAGTTGCATCACGCAGCCCGGTGGAATCATAAAAACTGATGTTCCCAATGGTTTTATTGAATCCGAAATAAGTAACCATCATATATGCTTCCCTGGTCACTTTTTCAAGATCATCCAATGCACCGGATGAAACTTCCCCAAACATGATCTCCTCTGCAGCCCTGCCTCCCAGGGAAGCACATAATCTTTCTGAAAATTCCGTGGCAGTGCGCAATTGCCTCTCTTCCGGCAAGTACCATGCAGCACCCAGGGATTTACCACGGGGAATGATGGACACCTTGACCAAAGGATCAACATGCTTGAGCATCCAGCTGACAACTGCATGACCTGCTTCATGGAAGGCTATGGTCCGCTTTTCCTGCGGAGAAATGATCTTACTTTTACGTTCAAGGCCAGCAATGATCCTGTCAATTGCATCCAGAAAATCCTGCCGGTTGATTTTATCTTTTTTTCGCCTTGCTGCGATAAGAGCCGCTTCATTGCAGATATTGGCGATGTCAGCACCGGAAAAACCAGGTGTTTGGGAAGCCAGAAAGTCAATATCGATACTATCGTCCATAATCAATGGGCGCATGTGAACTTTGAAAATAGCTTTACGTTCTGTCATGTTGGGGAGCTCCAGGTAAATATGCCTGTCAAACCGCCCGGGCCTTAGCAAAGCCGGATCAAGCATATCAGCCCGGTTTGTTGCAGCTAATACGATAACACCACTATTGGTGCCAAATCCATCCATTTCGGTGAGCAATTGGTTAAGGGTGCTTTCCCTTTCATCATTGGCCCCGGAATAAAAAGCATTCTTACCTCTTGACCGGCCCACGGCATCTATTTCATCAATAAAAACAATACAGGGTGATTTTTCTTTGGCTCTTTTGAAAAGGTCCCTCACCCTGGAAGCACCAACTCCTACAAACATCTCTACAAATTCAGAACCCGAAATAGAAAAGAACGGCACCTTCGCCTCTCCTGCCACAGCCTTCACCAATAAAGTTTTACCGGTACCTGGCGGGCCTACTATAATCACTCCTTTGGGGATTTTCGCCCCTAAACGGGTATATGACGTTGGGTCCTTTAAAAAATCAACGATCTCTTTTACTTCCACTTTGGCTTCGTCCAAACCGGCAACATCATCAAATGATACGGTACTTTTATTTTCATTTTCCTGTAATGTAGCTGTTGATTTCCCAAAAGAAAATACCGAAGAACCTCCCATTCCTTCCCCGCTGCCCATGCGCCTGAAAATCAGGTTCCATACAAAAATCATCAGCAAAAGAGGAAGTATCCATGTACCGATATCCCAAAGCCAGTTTCGCCGGTTCTTGTAACTGATATCTATTGACTCGGTGTATTGATACTTCTTTTGAGCCTCAATTATCTTATTTTCAAAACTTTCAACCGACCCAATAGTAAAAAAGAAATTTGGAAGCAGGTTTATGTTATTGCTGACGCTGGGCTTCATCTGTCGTACAAATACTGAATCTTTGAGGAACTCAGGTTTGATAAATATGTTAACCGTTTCATTATTGATTACCTCAATTTTATCAACTGCTTTTCGGCTCATTATCTCTTTTTCAAACTGTTGCCAGGTAATTTCATGTACTGCAGCGGAATAGTTTGAATAAACTGTTATCAGGATAAATAAAAACAACAGAATAAGGTAAACCCATTTCACAGGGAACCTGTCACCAAATTTTCCGCCTTTTTTACCAGGTGATGGTGGTTGATTCTTTTTATTTACTGAATCAGGCATATTGTACTGATTATGAAAAAATTACATCCATTTAGCTGAAAACTCATAGACCTGATGCCAAAGTTCTTTTACTTCCTTCTGTAAATAACCGGTTCTTTCATGCAATTCCAATATTTTCTGCAAATTTATTTGAGCATTTTCCCCCATTCGTTTGAACTTATAACCGGCAACAAACTCCTCATTTAAAAAGGATGATTTGAGCGAATCGATTTCCCTGCATTTCAAAAAAATGCACTCCCGGAAATCTGCAACGCGGTCACGGATATCGGGCGAAGTATATTTATCGTAAATCTCATGCAGTCTGTTTAACAAAATAGTTAATTCATCTGCATAAAAGTTTAGTTTTTTTATCCCGTCTTTTACTTCCGAATGAATGGCATCAGCATTGTGCAGGCCAGGAGGCTTCTTCATTTTTCCAGGTTTATTAAATTGCTGATTAAGTTACTGTTTTCAGCATTTTCAGTTAATGATATGTGTCAGTAATTATGATGATACAATTCAAAATAAACTGGTCTTTAATTTTTTAAATTGCCGTTGGATTTTTACGGTGGATTTCTGTTCTCAAATTATTCTCTAAGATTCAGTGAATTATATTTGCAAACGCCATTAAATTTTTGATCATGATTATTGAGATTCATGTCCCACAAGGTGAAGTTCCTGAAAAGCTGACAGATGAAATAAAATCCGGGCTGACTAAATTACACCAGCAATTTGTTGATATATCGAGAGTAACAGTTCAATTCAGGGAAGAGACCTATCATCCTTATCTGAAAAATTACATCTGTGAAATTGATGTTACCATATTTGGAAATTCTTTTTCCGTAAGCCGAAAATCTGATTCATTTGAAGAGTCAGCGGATGCAGTGATGAAGGTTGTCAGTGATAAAATTAATGAGCTGGCAAATAAACAATCCGACCCTCCCGAAGAACAAATCAGTACCGTAAAAGTCTGATTAATATACCGGAACCTTTTTCAATTGTAAATTAAAATTTACTCCATTCTTACGATCCGGGGGTGAAAAAGTCTAATAATCTCCATTAAGTCCTTTTGCAGTTCCATTACCTGGCTGATAGGTTTATAAGCCATCGGAGATTCGTCCAATCCTCCACTAATCAACAATACACCTGCCTCCTGAAGTAAGAAATCGGTTTGTGCCTTTTGAAGTGTATTTAAAGCCTTTGTTCTCGACATTATCCTGCCTGCAACGTGTGAAGCAGATTGTAACGAGGTCTCATTCCCTTTCCCGCGCACAATGTATCCGGGAGAAGACATTGAGCCCGGGATTATGCCTAACACGTTTTCAGCTGCAGGAATAGCTCCTTTACGGTGAACAACCACTTCTTTATTTTTATAATGTTCTTTCCATGCAAAATTGTGGAAGTTCTCAATCTTCAGGATCGGATCAGTTTTCAAGGCACCAGATATTCGCTTATGAATAATTTCATGACATGCCGATGCATATTCACCCGCCAGGTTCATCGCTTTCCAGTATTCTTTACCAATTGGTTCATCAAGGTCGAACCATGCCAATTGCCTGGCTTCTGCCGGTAGTTTGCATTTTTCCATGGCAATCCTGGTATAATAGGAAGCGATACTCGTACCGAGACCCCTTGAACCGGAATGTGATAACAACCCAATATATTTACCCGGTTTTAACTCATTCCCTGCTGCATCAGTTATGTCCTGATTTATTTCTGCAATACCGAATTCCACAAAATGATTTCCGCCACCCGAAGTGCCCAGTTGTTTTTCTGCATTTCCCTGTAAAGCTTTTAAAAAGGGGATCTCTTCAAATGTATTACTCTTCAAGACCGGATGAAATTCCTTTGAACTATATTGCCGGGCAGCCCCAAATACAGTATTTTCTTTCAGCAATTGCAGAAAGTCCCTTTCTTTTCCCGTTAGCTGGTGAACTGGTAAATCAATTACTGACAAAACCATCCTGCAACCTATGTCAACTCCCACACCATAGGGGATAACAGCGTTCCTGACCGCTAATACACCACCAATGGGTAATCCGTAACCTGCATGGGCATCAGGCATCAATGCACCTGCCACTGCAACAGGCAGCCTGGCAGCAACCTGCATTTGTTGTAGTGCTTTTCGTCAATCAGCTTTTCACCGAAAACCGCTACCGGCACTGGTTTTTGTCGCAGAGAAAAATTCTCGCCCTCTACAATGGGTTTGGGTATCAACATATCTGCAACAGGCCAGAATATTTCATCGCTCAAAAAGGAATGCGGGTTTTGAAATACTTCCTGTAATATTCTTATGACAGATTCTTTTGATTGACCTGGGAAATGCTCCCCTGCAATTTTGATCGCAAAACTGATTACCGGCCCCTGTGGATAACCAATATCCCCAAGATCCTGACCGGATATTACAGTGAGGGTATTTATAGAAGAAATAGCTTTTTAATAAAATTCAGATCCGTTTATACTTGCCCATAATTTCACCGGACGAGAGGATATGGCCGGACATTGCTTTCTCAAGCCCAGCTTTATCCGTTGAAAGAGGCAGGTTTAAAACAACGTCTAAAGCATAAAATTTAAAATAATACCGGTGTATACCTGAAGGAGGGCAAGGCCCGCCATATTTGTTCTTATGAAAACTGGTTAGACCCTCTATACCGGGAGAACTGTCTTCTGATATCCTTAAAAGTGAAGTAATATTCCAAACAACCCAATGCACCCATGTGCCCATAGGGGCATCCGGGTCATCAGCTATCAATGCAAGGGTTTTTGTTTCTGCAGGTATGCCGCTAATATCAAAGGGTGGATTAATATCCATTCCATCGCAGGTATATTTTTCCGGGATAAAATCACCGTTAATAAAAGCAGGGCTTTTAATTTCAATTTTATTTATCGAAGTTTTTTTATGTGCTGCCTGTTGTAATTCCTCTTTTTTCATTTACAAAAAATTGAATCGAATGAAAAAATGATTTCGGATCATTTTAAAAAAACAGGATACAGAACGACTATCCTGGTGAAGCGCATTTTTTTTGCAGAATAACTATTTATGCGCAATGAATACAGGCATCCTGTGATCCTTAAGCATCTCCAATATAAAACTCTTTCTGATCAACCTGGAAATGTCAGATCGGCCAAAAGCACCGCTGATTAGGATGGCCTTTTTATTTTCCAGTAACCAACTGTCGAAAAAATTGACCGGATCTAGTTTAAGACGTTCCAGTGTCAGGTTTGTATAATGTCTCGCTGCCAGTTCTTCAATGTAATCCTGGTCAGGTAATTCTTCCATTTCCTTTGACTTTGCAAAAACCAGGATGGTATTATTTGAAGCAAGTTCCGGAAACAGGTAGGCAAATTGTTTTATGGCAAATACGGAAGATTCACTTCCGTCGTAGGCCAGTATATTGTTTTCCGGAAAGTCATAGTTTTCGGGAACAACCACAGCAGGACATTCAATATCGTGCAGTGCCTCCCGCAAATAGATATTGGGTTCATGGATACCAATATTTTCGTAGAATGCTTCACTGCCGATGATCAGAAGGTCTGCGAACCTGGATTCTTTTTTAAGTTCCGCCAAAGAAAAATCATGAAAATCTTCATGCACCCTGAATTCTATCTGGCTTTTCCGGCAAGCTTCTGTAAAAGTGCCTATACATTGTTCAATTACGGCAGAATCATCACTTTCTATTACCGGAGCAAGCCATGGACCATCCATGCCGCCTCCAGGGTAATTTGTCATGCTGGCAAAATTAACCTGGGGTAAAAATGCACCAACAAGTAATATTTTTTGAGATTCATTGAGTTTTTCGGCAAATGCAAACGCACCTTTGGAAAAATGATTTCCGTCAAAGGCGATAATTACCTTTTTCATATTCCATATTTTCAAAGTAAAGGTACAGTGCCTTCTTAGTCAAATACTATGATTAAAGTCATTAAAACCGGCACTTACCAGCTGTGTAAATAAGTCCATATGGGAGAATGTTAAATGTATGTTCTTATGTGAAAGTAGCTTCCAGTGTGAGGAAACTTTTCCAAAGTCTTTCGGTAACTGTATTTATTTTCTCTAATGGAAATTGCATTTCATCCAATTGCCTTACAGGAATTAATCGTTTAGTAGAGCTTGTTATGAAAACCTCACTGGCTTCTTTGATCTCGTTAAAATGGATATCCCTTTCCTCCACTATTATACCCATATTCTTTGCAAGCTGGATAACCTTTTTCCTGGTGATACCTTTGAGCATGTTGTAACCGGGAGTTACCAAACTGCCTGCTTGAGTAACGATAAAAAAATTTGACCGCGGGCATTCGGTGACAACGCCATCCTGATGGTATAAAATATCGTCCCCTCCTCTTTCTTTCAACCAGGGTTGCAGCCAGATGGCCATCAGGTAATCTGTTGTTTTTACATGCGCCATTTGCCGCTGGAAGGGATAACTCAGTAACTGAATGCCCTGGAATGTAATGTCATCAGGCGGTGGTGTGATGGATTGTTGTACAATAACCAGCCCGGGTTCAATGATCTTATATCCATCAGGAGATTCTCCCCCAGTGAGAATGAGCCGAACACCGGAAAAAGGCTGATCATTTTCTCTTATAAGTTCATACACTATGTCCTGGATTTCCTGCCTTGATTCCTTGCAGGTTAAACGCATCTCCTGTGCTGAATGAAAAAATCGATCGAGGTGATCATCAATGAATAAAGGAACATTTCCGGATACGCGCAAAAAATCAAAAATACCATACCCGCGCTGAACGCCCAGATCGTTCACTGGAACAGATGCTTCATCCACTGGTAAAAACTTTCCCCTTGCATAACAAACGGGCTTGATCATTTTTGAATGTGTTTATACGTTGAAAGAATATCCATCACTTTTTTTACCGGCAATCCATCCACTTTTACACCTTTGTTGCCGGTCATACCAGCAGACATGAACAGTGAATTGATTATCGCCTCCTCCGTGGCTTCAATGGCGGCTAAAAATAAAGGAGAAACCGAATCATCATGAAGCAGACTCTCCCTGCTTAGGGCTTGAGTTGGCTGATGTGCCACGCGCAATGTGGTATCTGTTGAAAAGGCTATCACATAATCGCCGCTGCCATGATGTGCCATGCCGCCGGTTTTTGCCAGTCCCATAAAAGCGCGCTTAGCCAGCCGCGTGAGGTTCCTGCTGTCTAATGGCGCATCCGTTGCCACCACGATCATACATGATCCGTCTTCTTTTTCTTTCAATTGTTCCTGCAGGTAGTATTTATTCAGCTCCTTTCCTGCCGGTACACCATCAATCTGTAAAACCCCGCCAAAATTTGATTGCACGATCACTCCTACTGTATAACCACCCAGTGATTTAGGCAATTTTCGTGATGCAGTTCCAATGCCGCCTTTAAAACCAAAACAAACAGTTCCGGTTCCGGCACCAACTGAACCTTCTTCTACTTTTCCTGCCTTCGCCCGCTGTATCGCCAGCAACACATCTTCTTTTTGTACATGCCTGCCCCGGATATCGTTCAGCCTTCCGTCGTTTGTTTCTCCTATAACAGCATTTACGGATTGTACCTTTTCGTTCCCGGTTTGCCGGAGTGTATACTCTATAACTGCATCCATTGCCGTGGAAACATTCAGCGTATTGGTGAGGATAACGGGTGATTCCAGGGTACCCAATTCCGTTAGTTGCGTGGCCCCTGCCAGTTTCCCAAAACCATTACCCACAAACAGCCCGGCAGGAACTTTTTGCTGAAAGATATTTCCTCCGTATGGAAGAATGGCCGTAACTCCGGTTCTGACGGAATCTCCTTTAATTAGTGTCGTGTGACCAACCAACACTCCGGCCACATCGGTAATGGCATTCAGCGGGCCTGGCGACATTACGCCAAATGAAATCCCCCATTCACGGGCCCGTTTATGTTGAGCGAAAGAAACAATTGGTTGTATAATTACTAGTAAGAAGAAAATTCTTAACATAATACAATATTTAACCGCAAAGTAACAAAGACTTTGCGTCCTTTGTTACTTTGCGGTTAAATCGAACATAGGGATGAAAAATCAAAAAGGATTGATCAATTCAACACCCAATCCAGGCTTCTGCGGCAGGGTGATCTTGCCGTATTCATACATTAATCCGTTCGCAAGGTCCTCCGCAAGCAGCAGCGGCCCGTCGGCATCCATATAATCTATGAGCGGGGACAAATGCGCAATGGCGGCAGAACCGATCGTAGTTTCATTCATACAGCCGACCATGACAGTCAGCCCCAGTTCACGCGCTTTTCTGATCATTTTTAAGGCGGGTGTAATTCCGCCGCATTTGGTGAGTTTGATATTGATGCCATGAAAATGGCCGGCACATTTTTGGACATCGTTTTCGCTGACACAACTTTCATCTGCAATCAAAGGCAAAGGTGATGTGGCATATAGTTTCTTCATACCTTCCCAATCATCCTTATGCAAGGGCTGTTCTATCAGTTCTACACCTGCTTCTTTAAATAAAGGGATTTTAATCATGGCCTCCTCCAGTGTCCAGCCCGAATTGGCATCTACACGGATAACAGCATCAGTGTGTTTGCGCAGTTCATAAAGCCTTTCCAGGTCCCCTTCCGTTCCTACCTTAATCTTATAGATGGGCCATGGTTTTTCCCGGATTTTGGCTATCATATTTTCGGTTGTATCAATACCAATGGTATAGTCTGTCAAAGGAACCTTTGCCGGATCCGCGTTGAACAATTCATAGAGCGGTTTCTTTCTCAGTTTGCCATACAGGTCCCAGCCAGCCATATCCAGTGCACATACCAGGAAACTGTTTTTCGGAAACAGATGGTGAAGAAAATGGCCGTAGCGTTCGGGGTCCGTCAGGGCAAATTTTCCGGCCATAAGTTTTTTTTTCTCCAGGTCCTCAGCCATTTGTTCCGCAGGGATATTATAATAAGTGATGGCAGGGGCTTCACCATATCCTTTGAGGCCATTAAACTCCAGTTCAACAACAAAGACCGGCTGGTGGGTTTTTGTGCCTCTGGCTATCGTGAACGGATACCTGAAGGGAAGATTGACTATTTTATAGTTGATATTCACTTAATACCATTTAAGCTAATTTTTTTTACGGCAGAGATGCAAAGTATCAAGCAATGATGAGCAAAATATCAGGGATTAATCCTGCCGCTTACCTCAATATACCCTCTTGCTTCTTCATTGAATTCATCATCCTTAAGCAAATCCTCAAGGCTTATATGCATTCGGTAACGCCAATAATGTTTAGGATTCGAAGGCACATTGATGCGTTCCTCTTCCGGATTATCCCTGCGTAATCTTTCACTGATTCCCATCAGGTCCTGGAACTGAAAAACGCACCACTGTGCAGGTGAATATAAATGCTGTAATACAATGGCTTTATTGATCCAGGGATCGCAGAATGTTGGTGCAGCTCCATACTGCCCAAGTTCATGTGTATAGAAATGCTGAATTTTTGTATAGTCCTCTTCCCACCAGCCTCGTATGGTACTCATGTCATGCGTGGAAGGTGTTACAACTGATAAATAAGGTGCATCATTGGGATGGAAGAATTCCTTTTTAGGATCTTTAGGCATCCGTTGAATTTCCAGGCTCAGTATCCCAAGCTGTTTCATTACTTCAGGTACACCCTGCGGTACCATGCCGAGGTCTTCGCCACATATAAGCATTTCTGTGCTGCGTTTGAGAGCGGGAAGTTTTTTCATGGCCTCATGCTTCCAGAAATCATCCTGGCGCCTGAAGAAATAGTTTATATACAATTCTTTCAATTGCAATTTTGTATTCCATTCAAGGTGACGGTATGAAGCCGTACTTTCCATATTAAAACGAAAATGAAATTTCAATCCATTGGATCCGGCTTCTTTAAAAAGGATCACATTGGAAATGAGATCAAACAGTCCGGATTTGATTTTTTCATTTTCGATATTTTTTTCCAGCTCTGTAAAATGGGCCTCCACCTTTCTTTGTGTGTCGAAAGCAGTCTTTAACTGATAGCCGCCATCCGGCAGATTTTCGAGGTATGGTTTAAACAGTTTTTCTGCCGGCCCAAAAAGGTCCCACAATATGGCGTCATTGATATGCGGCTTGCAATACCTTCGGTAATCAAACCAGATACCCTTTTCACTAAACTCATTTATGTGAATCGGGATGGCAGGTACAAAATGTCCCATGATACCTTCAATGGCATCAATGGGTATTGACCAAATGCGGAAAAAGCCAAGGATATGATCGATCCTGAATGCATCAAAATACCGGCTCATTTGCTCGAACCTTCTCTTCCACCAAAGGAACCCATCTTCCTGCATCCTTGCCCAGTTATATGTAGGGAATCCCCAGTTCTGTCCTTTGATGGCAAAACCATCCGGGGGAGCACCGGCCTGAACATTCATATCATATAATTCCGGCTCCATCCAGGCATCTACTCCAAATCGGTTTATGCCAATCGGGATGTCACCTTTCAGGATTATGCCCTGCTTATTGGCATAATCATGTGCTTCTTTTAACTGCAGATGCAGGTGATACTGGGTGAAGAAATGAATGCTGATTTTATCATAATGTTTTTGTGAAGGGCTGCAGAATTTATCAATGGCCTTTCGGTCATATTGGTTATGCTGCTTCCATAAAGTGAAATCCGGAGTCTTATATTTATCCCGCAGATAACTGAATGCTGCATAAGGCAACAACCAGTATTTATTATCTTCAAAAAATTGCCTGAAATCTTCACTGGCAAAAACCTTATCTTTTAATAACTGGAAAAGGTCTGCAATCACACTGAGTTTGTTTGACAGCACAGCTTCGAAATCAATTTGAGGAAGTTCATTAAGCTGTTTTTGTTTTTTCTTCAGGGAATGAATGGAAGCTGCAAAGTCCTTGCCGGCCACTTTTTCAAGGTTCAGGTAAATAGGATGCAGGGCAAAAGCAGAGATTGCCGAATATGGATAAGAATCCTGCCAGGTATGTGTTGTAATGGTATCATTTACGGGCAATATCTGGATCATGCGCATGCCCAGTTTTTTTGCCCAGTCTGCCAATAAAGGAATGTCTGCAAATTCTCCTACTCCAAAACTTTTCCGGGTCCGGATACTGAATACCGGAATTGCGATCCCCGCAGCCCGCCAGATATTATTGGGGAGTTGCGCAAATCCATCATGCAGGATGGTAATTTTTTTCTTCCCTTTGGTTTCAAACAATACACGGTTATTGCCTGCTTCGTAGCGAACAAATTGCCCTGTTTTGGTATCTTTTATGCCATATTTATAGGTCAGCGGAAAATCCTCTTTCGCCAAATTCAGTTTTATGGTCCACCATTCTTTTTCCAGGGACATTTCAATGGCATCTTCACTCAACCATGAACCCATGCTTTTTGCACTTCCGGTTAAACAAATCACTTCATCCTGTCCTAACAAAGGTGCCTTGATCTTAAAGACATGGGTATTCCCTCGAAAAGATTTTGGTTTTACGAATGTTTTTCTGGCTTGCAACAAGACGTCCCTGAAAGGTTCAGTAAAAAATACATTATCAAATTCACCTGCGTGGTTCCAGGTGTCCATCAATTGCAGTTCTTCAGCAGCAATTTTGGTGAGTTCCAATAACCTGTCATTTCCCCATTCCATAATGGTTTCATCCCCTTCCTGAACCAATATGTATTGATACGTAAAAGATTTGATGATTTCTATTTCAGATTCCGGGATTTCAATAAGCGCCTGCCAGTATTGATCGTTATAAAAGTGCATGGCCAATGCCTTATCCAAATTGCCTTCACCCAGTAAAGGGATATTGCCGGTAATCCTAAGTTGCTGTCCATGTTTTGTACTAAAACGGACAAAGAAATGAATCTTCATATTGGCAGTTCTGTTTGGGTTATAAAAATAACGGTTTCTTTCATTCGGTGTAAAAAATACACATTCTTTCCCTGGAAATAAAGTGTTGCCTGACAACAACGAATATCAGTTTATTAAGCTGCAGATCCGCAAATCGATGATATTTATACAAATTTTTCCTTTTTGAGTCTTTCTTTGCTGAATTACAGGCTTAAATTTTTTTATTAGAGCCGGAGAATTATCTTCGTGAAAATTTATAAGATTCATGGAAAAGAAATCTACTGCCACTTATTGGTTACTTTTCTTTTTATCCCTTGCGCTTGCTGTAACTGTGTACCTTTTTGTTCCAGCCATGACGTCAATGACATTGGTCCCCATACTTACCTTCCTGGTAAAGGCATTAGATATTATTTAATAAAACACTGCCAGAAGTTTATTATTGATTTCAATTAACAATTGGAAATCAGTAACTTGTATATTCATGAGTCATTTTAAAATGCTCATTTCTCTCATTTTATAATTAATCCCCTGCAGATATCATTACTTAGCTTTTCACAATTTTTAAGCCTGCATTTCGTTTTACAGGCACCATGAAAACGAACACTACCTACAGGAGTTATTTTATCACTCCTATTAGCCACTCATCCCCATTATTCATTACTTCATCTAAGCCTGGGTTTTGTTAACAAAGCTTTTGTAACAAACGCGAACCTTTTACGTCTCTTATTGTAATTAATGCAAATCGTGATCTTTGAATAATTTTCATATTCCCGGCATTTACAGTATACGGAACTATGGAATGAAACGGCAAAAGTGGTTATTTTTAGTAATTTTCAAATATTCTTAACATAAGGATTATGAAAAACCGAAACTTAGTTTTACCTTTGCGAAGCCATTTGAAAAGAAACATTTCCGCTCTCCGGCTTACCAACTATCAACCAAGGGAGACAAATTACCAACCAGCGGGAAACAATTCAACATTAATAACGACCAGCCATCACGATCTGCGACCAAACATAGTATTATGTATTGCAAGGTAGTAGTCAAAAGCTATATCTTTGTGATACAATAAAGAAAAACAACAGACAGTATATGACACGCAAGAACAACAAAGTGAACCCCAAGGCAGGAACACTCAAACAGGAAAACAGGAATTTACGGACAAACACAAAAACCATGACCGTAAAATTCATTGCCTTCGCTCTCTTTATTTTAGTATCAATCCCTAACATGTCGTTTGTACAGGACGATACTTTTGTAAAGTCTGCGGATTCTAAAAAATCCATTCAGCTTAGTAACATTGCGCCTGATTCATGTTGCGTGGTTGAAAAGCCAGGAAACATCAGATCAAGAAAAGGAGTTATCAAACTGGTTATCCCTTCAGTTGAAATGATTCGTAAATCTGACAGTGAAGCCACTTCAAACCTGGTTTATTCACTGAAAGAAAGCAAGTTGAAAGCATTAATGCCCATGATTGCAAAATCAGATGCTGAAATCAACAAACGTTTCAGGAATGAAACAAGCCTTGATCTTTTGGAGATCATAGCCGGACAAAAGTCTGACAAAAGTTTGCATGATCTGTTTTATGCAGAGAACATCAGGTTGAATGCTGCAGCTGCCGCTGAGAAATCAGACACAGACATCAATGATCTGTTCATTGCAGAACATGCAGGCATACCAGCTTTATATGTTAATCTGGCTGAGGCAGATATGGAGATCAACAAAGACTTTGCCCTTCAGGCTCTGAACATCTCTTTACCAACTGCCATGCAATTTAACCTGGCAGATATTGAGATCATGAACCAGATCCAGCAAACTGCAGAAAACAAATCTCAGTCCGTTGTAAAAAGCGGCAAAACTAAATAAAGAGTGTTGGTTTTGGTTGGTCCTGTTAATCAGGAAAAAACGCCGGTCTATGACCGGTTTTTTTATAACAAAAGGCGTCAGATGAACGCCTTTTGTTATAAAACTATAAATCTGTAAGCCGGATTCTGTAGATAATACACCGAAGTGTTTTACCTGGCCATCATTTATCTGTCGCCCTGGTTACCCGGGGAGATCAATCTGCCTACCCTTCCCTGTATCCTTTTCAGGAACCCTGAACGAGTCATTCATTATTATATCCGGCAAGGCTGGACATAAACCAGGGATATACGTGGCATTTCAGCAAGCAAGGTTTACCCGTTATTTTCATTACTGAAAAAAACCGTGGGCTCTTACCCCACATTTTCACCTTTGTCACACTAAAGCGTGACTGTTATTTTCTGTGGCACTTTCTGTTTCACGGCATGCGTGAACCCGGCTATTCACCGGTACTATGCTCTATGCTGTCCGGACTTTCCTCCTGTCATAAAATGACAAGCGATGACCCGATTTATAGTTACTTATTTTACCGCGAAGAAGCGATGATGCAAAGTTACGCTAAGTTTAGTACTGAAAGTAGATCTCTGTGGCGCCATAGCCATATGCAGGATGATACTGGTTGACAAAGGACTTGACTTCCCTTTTCAATCGCAATGCATCGTGTATTTCATCCCTTAATTTGCCTGTCCCAACCCCATGAATGATGATCAGTTGCGGTTGAAGGTGTAAAACTGCCAGTTCGTAGAATTTCTCAAACGTCTTTAATTGCAAATCCAGCATGGCATAAGGAGAAAGTTTTTTCCAGTTATCAGTCAATCGCTCAATATGCAGGTCAACAACAGATTGTGCATTTTCAAGGTTTGATCTGATCTGATCCGCATCGTAAATTTTAAAGCCTGCCTTACTCAGTGCCGATATATCCATCCTGTTGTCATCAGGTTTATCCGGCCAGTTTTCAAAGAGTACATAAGAGAAATTTGCCAGTTGTTTTTTCCTGATCTCTTCAATTTTTTGAAAGATCTGTTTAGGCTTGATCTTAAGTTCTGCTTCCATATGAGAAGCCCTTTTCTTATCGGGTATTTTCAAAGTAAATTCAAAAGTGAACTTTGGGGCATCATTCAAAGATTCAAACGGTATATCGTGTATGTAGAAATCAGATAAGGGGAGAATTTCATTCTGCAACTCAAAATCAACAGATCCCGCATATTTCAGTTTGTAGCTGAATCTGAGGTGGTCATGAGTTTGGTTTACTAGGGAGATGCGGAAATATTCAACCACATCATCATCGAAGATATCCTTATCAAAAACCGGCAGAAAGGATAACCAAACCCCTTCGCCCACCAGGTATTTAGAAGTAGTTTTTTCCTTTTTCAGGTTTTCAATGCGGGGAATGGCTTTCTTCTGTTGTTTCTCCGGTTTCTTTTCAGAGAACTGTTTAAAATAAGGGAAATCGATCTGGTCAAGATAAACAGGGAAACTCACCCCATTAACATCCACCATCACCATTTGCTTGTTGATGAAATCCACAATATTCCCTTCTTCGCCTGAATGTAACAGGATAACTTTATCACCAATTTGATATTTCATTGGGGGTGCAGGTACTCAAACCTTTTTCTTTTTTGCAAAAATAAAGCGCCGGAATGATTAATCCCGGCGCCCTGGCTAATAATAAGACTTATTTTAATGGTTGAACATCCCGCTTTTCTTTTCAGGATGTTTATTCATATAGTCATCAATTGAAATGGGGCCACTTCCTTCTACTATAAAAAGTCCCATCAAGAGAAGTACAAGTAAAGACATCCATCTTTCGGCATAAGGCTGGTAAATGCTTCCTGATGAATTAATAAAAATCAATGCACCAAACAGAATGGGTAACTGAACCAGGCAGGCAAGCCTTGTGAGTAAACCGAAAGTGATCAGTAAGCCACCCACAATATGTGCAAAAACAACATAATGTGCGATTGTCCCGGTGGAAAGCGCCCCCAGGAAACCGCTGTTACTGATGATGGCGCCGAGCTGATCCATGTTTTTCACGTACTCCATTCCTTTCAAAATCAGAAAAATACCCAGAACAATGCGAATCACATCCAGCCATTTGGGATGATGGGCATCACCCCACCTTTCAAGACGGTTGATCAAGTTCATGTGGTAGTTTTTTTGAGGTGAAGTAATATGTCTAATTTACGAAAAAATGCTTTAAACCTGTCAAACATTGTCTTAAAGGCATTATACCTGACTGGCCAGTTTACTCTTTCGGTTACCATACAAAAAGTAAACCATCAGGCCCATACCCATCCAGCCAAAAAATACAAGCCAGCTTTTGGCAGGTATTTCAATCATCAGGTACATACAGCACAGCACTCCCATAACCGGAATAAAGGAATAGTTCCTGGTGAAAGTGAACAGTGTCATGATCCCCGCCAGCAGTATAAAGATCAGGAAAAGCAATTCCTGGTATCCTTCCGAACTAATATTGGTTATGGAAGCCTGTACCCTGTTGCGGAATATCCAGATAAATAAAAGATAAAAAACCGGAATGATCCATTTCCCATTGATATAAGGCAGGCTGAATTTTCCAGCCTGCTTTTGGATCCGGGGTAAGAGCAGTACACCACCACTTACCAGTACAAATGCAAACAGGGTACCTATACTGGTAAGATCTGTCATCAGTTTATCATCAACAAAAAGAACCAGGATACCCACCAGTAATCCGGAAACAATGGTTGCATAAGAGGGCGTTTTGTAACGGCGATGTATTTTACCAAATGATTTTGGCAGCAAACCGTCGCGGCTCATAGACATCCAAATACGTGGCTGCCCCAACTGGAAAACAAGCAATACGCTTGTTGCAGCAACTACAGCGCTTACAGAAATGATGAAACCCAATTTTTTCATATTTATCTTCTCAAATACATAAGCCAGTGGATCCGTTACACCCTCAAATTCTTTATAATTTACCATGCCGGTAATTACCAGTGCTGTTACAATGTATATAACTGTACAGATGAGCAGAGAATAGATCATGCTTTTCGGCAGGTCCTTTTGCGGGTTCTTGCATTCTTCAGCAGTAGTTGAGATGGCATCAAAACCAATATAAGCAAAGAAAACCGCGGAAACACCTTTCAGGACACCGTCCATTCCATTTGGAAAAAACGGTACCCAGTTAGAGGCTGTACCTTCTGAAAAAATGAACCAGAATCCAACTATGGCAATTAAAACCAGGACCGCTATCTTGAGCATCACCATCAGGTTAGCCGTACGTTTACTTTCATGTATGCCGATATAGGCAAGTAAGGATACAAAACCTACGATGAGGAAAGCGGGAAGGTTGATGATAAATTTAAATCCGGCAATTTCAGGCGCCCTGGAATATAAAAGATCTGCAACAGGTTTATTATTTGCCACAGCGTCATTATAAGCCATTTTCGCTGTCTGATAACCGGTAGCCAGCCAGTCGGGAAGGTTAATCCCAAATGCCTTTAGTATATTATTAAAATAAGCGCTCCAGGAAATGGCCACCACAATATTTCCAATGGCATATTCCAGGATCAGCGCCCAGCCAATGATCCAGGCAACTACCTCACCGAATGTAACATAGGAGTACGTATAGGCACTGCCGGAAACAGGAACCCTGGATGCAAATTCTGCATAACAGAGAGCAGTAAATCCGCAGGTAACTGCTGTAATCAGAAACAGAAAGATAACGCCGGGTCCGCCATTAAAAGCAGCAGCCCCGATAGTAGAAAAGATACCCGCGCCAATAACCGCTGCCACACCCATAAAGGTCAGGTCCCGTACTGTCAGGATCTTATGCATACTCCCATGGCCATGTGCATCTGTTTCACCTTGTTCTGCTTCTTTTAGTATCTTATCAATGGATTTTTTGCGTAAGAGTGATTGTACCATGCAATTATTTTGGTGCTTCAAGATAACGATAAAATGTATTCTTTTTTCGGTTGCTATTTAACCGTAAGGCTGCTAAGAAACTAAGAAATACAGGATCAGGATCATTTATCCCTTTGTACCAGGTAATGCATGAGTTCCAGCAGGGGTTTCTTACGTACAGATAAAACGGCAATATCTTCCATATGCTTTGCCGCTTCTTCTATATATTTTTCTTTGAGTTCCCTTGCCCAGGCGTCAATACCGCATTCTTTAAACAGGTTCAGCACTTTTTCCACTTTTGCTGATTCGTCTGTTTTTAGGAGCCTTTCCAGTTCTGCTTTTTGTGTGGGGTTTGCCGTTTCCATGGCATGAATGAGCAGGAATGTTTTTTTGTTGGACATAATGTCTCCGCCTACCTGCTTGCCAAATTTTTCAGGGTCGCCGAATGCATCGAGGTAATCATCCTGAACCTGGAAAGCGATACCTAATTTTTTTCCGAATTCATACAACAGTAACTGGTTTCCCTCTCCTGCCCCGCCCAGCATGGCACCCATGCGTAAGCTGGCCGCAAGCAAGACGGATGTTTTAAGGCTGATCATATTGATATACTCTTCAAGGCTTACATCCGAAATCTTTTCGAAATCCATATCAAGCTGTTGCCCTTCACAAACCTGCATGGCAGTATGATTGAAAAGATGCACAATTTTTTTCAGAAAGCGGTTGTCGATCCGGTTGAGATAATCATAAGCCACAACCAGCATTACATCACCTCCCAGCAAAGCTGTCGGCTCCCCGTATTTTGAATGCACCGTAGGCTTTCCACGCCTCAATGGCGCTTTATCCATAATGTCGTCATGGATAAGTGTGAAATTATGAAACAGTTCTACGGCAGCTGCCAGCGGATATGCATCCGGGTGGATATCTTCAAAAAGCTCATTGCCCATCAGGCACATCACTGGCCTTATTCTTTTTCCGCCAAGCCCAATAAAATATTCTGCCGGATCATAGAGGGAGGAAGGATTTTCCGGAAAGTGCCTGTGATTGAAATAGGTTTCAAAATTCAGCTGTAACTCTTCAAAATGGTGCATACGATCTGTTTTGCCAGCTCATCCGGCTGAATGATTCTTGCGTTAAACCAGTTATTTAATTTAGTGATTCTTCTTTTTCTTTTTACTTTCTTCTGCCACATCAGGCAGTAAAACCCATTCATAATCGAGTTGCCTCTTGGTAAGATTTGCTGCAATTACCTTTATCCTAACCCTGTCGCCCATCCGAAAACTGCGCCCGCTCCTCTTGCCTACCAGGCAATAGTCTTCTTCCATATGCCTGAATTCATCATAATCCTGCAGGCTGAAAACACTTACAAGTCCTTCGCATTTATGTTCTACGGTTTCTGCCCAGAATCCAAAAGAGGATACTCCGCTTATAACAGCATCAAATTCCTCCCCAAGGAATTGTTTCATGTACTCCACCTGTTTGTATTTATTGGAGGCCCTTTCTGTTTCCATGGCGGCACGTTCCCGCTCACTGCTGTGGCGGCATT
Organism: Chitinophagaceae bacterium; assembly: GCA_041752135.1. Taxonomy (GTDB): domain Bacteria; phylum Bacteroidota; class Bacteroidia; order Chitinophagales; family Chitinophagaceae; genus Pollutibacter. Next base: position 253,594 of record JBGSHT010000070.1, read on the forward strand.
TCTCTTCCAGTTTTTTATCGGGTTTCACTTTGCCGGATAAAACCTGGTCGAGGATACGGTGAACAAGGATGTCAGGATATCGGCGGATGGGTGACGTAAAATGGCAATAAAACTCAAACCCAAGGCCATAGTGCCCTATATTCTCTGTTGTATAAATGGCTTTGGCCATAGTACGGATACCCAGTTGCTCAAGTACATGCTGTTCCGGCATCCCTTGAACGGCCAATAGCATTTTATTAAATGAAGAGGCAATCGCTTCAGGTGAATTTGTTTCAAAAGCATGGCCGAATTTCCGGGCGAAATCCATGAAGGGCAAAAGTTTCTCCTCACCTGGTTGATCATGCACACGGTATGGAAACGGAATTGCTTTTTTATTGATCTTCATTTTGGAGACATTCTCCGCAATAGTGCGATTAGCAAGAAGCATGAACTCTTCGATAAGCTGATGGGATTCTTTGCTTTCCTTTATCACAATGCCAAGCGGTTTGCCTTCCTCATCTAAGCGAAACCTTACTTCCTGTGAAGAGAAATTTATGGCGCCGTTTTTAAACCGGCCCTTCCTGAATTTTTGGGCGAGGTCGTGTAACATTAATATCTCAGCGCTGTAATGGCCTTCTTTTTTTTCAATGATCTCCTGAACCTCTTCATAGGTGAACCGGTGATTAGAATGTATCACCGTCCTGCCGATCCAATATTGTTTGATCTCCCCTTTTGCCGTGATCTGGAAAATACAGGAATATGTAAGCTTATCTTCATGCGGACGAAGTGAGCAAAGCTCATTGCTGATCCGCTCCGGTAACATAGGCAGCACCCGGTCTGGAAGGTAAACCGATGTGGCACGTTCATAGGCCGATTTATCCAGTTCAGTATCCGGTTCCACAAAATGACTTACATCTGCAATATGGACACCTACTTCATATATGCCTTTTTTGATCTCACGGAAACTGATCGCATCGTCAAAGTCTTTAGCATCCGCAGGATCGATTGTAACGGTGAGGATATCCCTGATATCTTTTCTTTTTCCAATTTCTGCTTCAGAAATTATTTCAGGTATCCGTTCCGATTCTTCGAGTACATCCTCTTCAAATAAAAGCGGGAACCCATGTTGAACGAGGAGTTCCTTCATGGCGAGGTCGTTTGCATTAACCCCTTCTAAGACTGTTATTACTTGTCCCTTTGGATTTTTATCTTCTTTTCGCCAGTCGATCAACTTTACAATCACCCGGTCACCATCTTTGGCCTTATTCAGATTGGAAGCCGGTACAAAAAAATCAGGCATGGCCTTCTGGCTGTCGGCAATAAAAAAAGCAAAATCCCGGGTAACTTCAATTGTACCTATGAATTCTGTTTGTTTTCTTTCCAGTATTTCCGATACCACACCCTGTGCCCTTCCAGTACGCATATTTTCGCTCGTCAGATTGATCCTTACTTTATCGCCATGAAAAGCACGGTTAAAATCAGAGGGCCTCACCAGGATATCTTTCTGAATACCTTCTACAACTACATAACCCATTCCTGACCTGGTTATATCCAGTACACCTGCATATGAACGCTGTGCTTTATCTTTTTTTTGTTTTGGCGCTTTCCTTCCCATAATGTTACAGTTTACATTCCATGAACTTTACTTGTCCGATCTTTTTGTCCTGATGTGCTGAATCCTTCTATGAAATTAATAATTAATTCATTAAAGCGTTTTGTTTCAGCAAAGAGGAAACTTACGGAAATGGGCAGTACATAAAATGGAATATCCTTCAGTTCGTCGCCAAACTTGACCAGCCTGACTGCATCCTTTTCCGTAGTAATGATCATTTTTTCTTTTGCGTCCAGCACTTGGAAGCGGGACCTGATTTCCTGAAGGTCGTCAATACTGAAAATATGATGGTCGTTATAATAACAGGCTTCATATGTCAGCGCTTCTTCATGCAGGTATTTTTTGAGAGGTTCCGGGTTGGCAATACCACATACCAGCAGCACTTCCATATCGCGGTTAATGAATTTATTTTCACGGGTTACCAGATGATAAGGGGAGCCATACCTGATGGTAGTAAAAAAAAGGTGCTGGTTTGGGAGGAGATCAAGTTCCCGCCGGATACTTTGTGCTTCTGCTTCGCTGAGTTCAGGTTTACATTTGGTTACGACAATAATATCTGCACGCTTTGCACTGGAAGGCTGATCCCGGAGATCACCTGTAGGCAGAAAAAAATCACGCGAATAAAGGTTATTATATTCGGTCAGCAGGATATTTAAACCCGCTTTTATAGAGCGGTGCTGGAAAGCATCATCAAGGATGATAACCTGCGTATCGGGCCTGTCGAACAATAATTGCGGAATGGCCTCGATCCTTTCTTCCCCAACGGCAACGGCAATTTCAGGATGATTGATATGAAATTGCATGGGTTCATCGCCAATTTCCAGGGCTGTTGAATTTTCTCCTGCCAGTATGTATCCTTTTGTACGTCTTTTATACCCTCGGCTTAATGTGGCAACTTTATATCGGTCTTTAAGCAAACCGGCGAGGTTTTCAACCATGGGTGATTTACCGGTACCGCCAACAGACAGGTTGCCTACCCCGATTACAGGTATATTAAAACCACCACTCTTAAGCCAGCCCTTGTCATAAAAAAGATTACGTGTAATAATAATAGCCCCATAAATAAGGGCAAATGGGAAAAGCAGAATCCGGAACGACCGGAGAAAAAAATTATTAAAATTCATATATCCTTTCTGGGGTGATACAAATGTCCATTGCTATATCAAAGGTATTGGTATCTGTAATGTTATCTGCAGGAGGGAAAAAAGAAAGGCCTGTTTTGATGCAGTCGGGCCGGCAACTTGCCAGGAAACGATCGTAATACCCTTTTCCGTAGCCTACACGGTGCCCGGTTTTATCAAAAGCGAGTAAGGGAATGAGCACGAGGTCAATTTCTTCAGGGGAAATCTCAGGTCCGTTTTCAGGTTCCGGAATACCCCATTGATTAAGGTTCAGGATAGTATCATCTTTTAAAATGTAATGATTCAGCTCATCTGTGGCTGTGTTTACTTTCGGCACAAGCTGAACCAGGCCGGGATTGCAAAAGCTGAGCCAGTTGGCCAGGGGATCGGTATCCACTTCGTACTTACCCTCGGCCGGGAGGAACCTGTGAAGGACGGTTATAAAAGGCAGCGGAACCTGTTGAAATCGGATCAATAAAAGGTCCTGCATTTTGGTCATTTCTGACTGTCCCAAAGCAGCCCGCTTTTCGCGATATATTTTCCTGAGCTCCTCTTTTTTCATACAAATTTTTTAATTCCCGGTTCAATCAGGCCAGCCTGATGCCTGACAAAATCTATATCCAGCTTATCAGAAAATGGTATCGATCCCAATATCGGCATTTCTGTCCATTGGGAGATTTCTGCTTCATACTGCATGAACTGGTCGTTAAAAACCCATCCTGCCAGTTTTGCACCCGACTGTTTAAGGGCATTTGCTGTTAGTAATGAATGATTGATGCTCCCTAAATAATTCCTGCTGACAACAATTACCGGCGCATCCAGGATTTTTATCAGATCCAGTATGGTCTCAGATTCATTCAGCGGAACAAGCAATCCACCGGCGCCTTCAATGATCAGTGGCCGGTTTGAATCAAGGCAAAGCCTGTCAAAGGAAGCTTTAATAAGTTCAAGCGAGATGGTGATTCCTTCCTCACGGGCAGCGATATGCGGAGAAGCAGGTAAGCTAAGCTTATACACTTCCTGTTGTATTTTTTTACCAGGAAATGAAAGCATTTGGCTGACCTGTAACGCATCTGTTCCTTCGGTGTATCCAGCCTGGATGGGTTTCCAGTAATCTGCATCAAGCGCTTCCGTTAGGATGGCACTGACCAGTGTTTTTCCCACACCGGTACCGATACCGGTGATAAAAAATACCGGTCTCATTCGGGCAGGCGGTTTATGAAGATGGAAAAAAGCGTGGTTCCGTATTTTCTTTCGGTACGGAAATAAGGAAATTTACTGTAGTTGTTCCTGGGCGTATGCTCCAAAACAAACCAGCCACCGGGGTTTAATAATTCTTTGGCAAATATCATCCGTGGCAGTTCGTCTATTTCCGCCAGTGCATAAGGTGGGCCGGCAAAAATGAAATCGAATTTTTCCGTGCACTGTTCAATGAAACGAAAGACCTCCTGTTTGACTACCCTCGCGTTTGTGATCTTTAACTCCTCAAGGGTTTTATGGATAAAAGCATACATGGCCGGATCTTTTTCCACGGTCACAAGGCTCTTTGCTCCACGGGAAGCCAGTTCATAGCTGATGCTTCCAGTACCGCCAAACAGGTCCAGGCAACTCAGCTCAGCAATATCCAGGTTATTCTCCAGGATATTGAAAAGGCCCTCTTTTGCATTATCAGTTGTGGGCCTGGTATGGGGCATGTGCGCCGGTGGATGGATCCTTCTGCCTCC
>JBGSHT010000071.1:0-17190 GCA_041752135.1 Chitinophagaceae bacterium
CTGTCGGCCGTCATGACCACCCCATAAAGCTGTACCACCGAATCACGGAAGTTTTCAAACTGGGCCTTGGCAGCAATGGGACTGAAAAAAAGCAGCAAAAAAGCGTATCGTAAAAATTTGGTCATGCCAATGTATAAAGGTCACAAATTAAGTCCATCTGACGAATAAACAAAGTAAGGCTCTGAATGGTTACATTTGCGGCTCAGAAATTATTTTAACAAATATTGAACATGACACAGCAGGAAATTTTGAGGGCCCTGGCCACTGTGCAGGAACCTGATCTGGGAAAAGATCTCGTAACCCTTAATATGATCAAGGATATTGAGATCAAAGGGAACCAGGTAAGCTTTACGATAGTTTTAACAACACCCGCCTGTCCGCTTAAAGAAATGATGCGCCGGGATTGTGAAAAAGCCATTCGCTCTGAAGTGGGCGAAGAAGTTACCGTGCTGGTGAAATTCACCGCCAATACAAGCAGCAACCGGCTCGACGGGAAATCCCTCCTGCCGAATGTAAAAAATATCATTGCCGTGGTAAGCGGTAAAGGAGGCGTGGGTAAATCCACCGTGGCGGCTAACCTGGCACTCGCCCTGGCACATGAAGGAGCCAAGGTTGGACTGATGGATGCCGATATTTACGGACCCAGTGTGCCCATCATGTTTGGGGTAAGGGGTGAGCGGCCGTTGATGATGAATGTGGAAGGCAAGGACAAGATCATCCCCATCGAAAAATTTGGTATCAAACTGATCAGCATGGGCTTGCTGGTGGATGAAAAAAGTGCCGTAGTATGGCGCGGCCCGATGGTAAGTTCGGCCATCCGCCAGTTTGTATCAGACGTTTTCTGGGATGAGCTCGATTACCTGGTGATCGATATGCCCCCGGGAACTGGTGATATCCACCTGACCCTGGTGCAGACCGTCCCGGTTACCGGTGCGGTTATCGTTACCACTCCACAGGATGTGGCATTGGCCGATGCTAAAAAAGCCATCGCCATGTTCGGACAGGCACAGATCAAAGTGCCCATCATTGGCCTCGTGGAAAATATGGCCTGGTTCACGCCAGCCGAATTGCCCGATCATAAATATTACATTTTTGGAAAAGACGGCGGTAAGAAACTTGCCGACCAGCTGGATATTCCGTTCCTCGGACAAATTCCATTGGTTCAAAGCATCCGCGAAGGCGGTGATAAGGGAGTTCCCATTATGGAAGGTGATGATCAAATAACCAAAGATGCGTTCATCCTGTTTGCCAATAATGCCGTGCGGAGTATAGCCATGCGTAATGCCAATATGGAAGCAACGCAGGTGGTGGAGATCGTTGTTTAACCGCAAAGAAAAAAGCACGCGATCTTAGCGCCTTCCATTCCATTGCGGTTAAATCAATACGATATCCGCAGGTTTTTATCTGGATGACTGAGTTTACCGCTTTTCCTGTTGCCGTCAACGGTAACATGAACCAGGTTTACCTGCTCATTTTTTACTTCATACAGCAGGTCAGATTCGATCTCAATATTTTTGAAGGGCTCTATGTTTTCTGCAACAAAATAGCACCAGGTAGCTTCCTGGTCGTTTTCAAATCCCATAAAACGAAGCTGCAGCGGTTTGTTGGAGATGCTGATCTTCAGGTGCCGGCCGATATACTCGCTGATCAGTTTTTGGTTTTTGTTTTTATCGCCCTTGCTCAGATCAGCTTTCTCTTTGCTGAAAGCCTTCAGCGCTTCCTCAAAATCATCTGTGTAGAACTTACAGGAAAGGCCCAGTTCTTTTTCTTTGGAACGATATTCCACTTCTGTCACACTTATATAGTAAGGGTGCGCCAAAACCAGTAAGGGCAGGAAAAACCATTTAAATAAAAACATGGCCATTGGGTGTTCCGTTTTTTGCAGTTACAAAAGTCTGCTTTATTTTCCATGCTTATAAGGCGTCATGAATGATTTTATGTTTTTTTTACGGGAAGGCTGGGACCATATCATCAGTTTTGATGCGATGGACCATATCCTTTTTATCATGGCGCTTGCGGTGGTTTATACCTTTGGGGAATGGAAAAAAGTACTCATCCTGGTAACGGCCTTCACCATTGGCCATGCCATCACGCTGGTGCTGAGTGTAATGGATATAATACATTTTAATGATAAGTGGGTTGAGTTCCTGATACCCTGTACCATACTCATTACCGCAACAATAAATTTATTTCAGAAAGAATTCAGCTTAAGCAGCCTCAGGGTCAATTATTTCCTGGCGCTGTTTTTCGGGCTGATCCATGGGATGGGTTATGCCAATGCGATACGATTCAGCCTTGCAAAGGGACAGGGTTTTGGGATCAGCCTTTTTAGTTTCAATCTCGGGCTTGAAATAGGCCAGATTTTCGTAGTATTGCTGCTGCTATTGCTCACCTATTTTATCACCCGCTTACCCTGGGTTTCCCGAAGAAACTGGGTGGTTGCAATATCTGCACTGGTATTTGCCCTTTCACTGCAGATGCTTATTGAAAGAGTTCCTTTTCCTTAAAAATAAACATGAAATTGATGAAGCTTCACATCGGCCTTTTTCTCACTCTTTGCCTGCTGACAACGGGTCTTATGGCACAATTTGACCATAACCCTGGTGCTAATCATGGCAACCGTTTTGAGCAGCTTGATTTTTTACTCGCGAGCCCCAATGAATACCGCACGGCCAGCGGTGCCCCCGGCCCTAAGTACTGGCAGCAACGTGCCGACTACGACATCAAAGTAAATATCGATGAAGCACAGAACCTGCTGACCGGAAGCGAAACCGTAACGTATTATAATAATTCACCCGATGTGCTGACCTATATCTGGCTCCAGATAGATGAAAATTTTCATAATCCCGGCAGCAATAATAATTACGACAGGGGCGGTAAAATGTCGCCGAGGATCACCAACGGTCAATTAGCGCAGATGGATGTGGCCAAACACCTCGAAGGGTATGGTGTCAATATCCAAACCGTAACCGATGCCGGCGGAAAGTCGTTGCCCTTTACCATCAACCAGACCATGATGCGTATCGACCTGCCCGTTTCATTGAAAGCCGGACAGAAATTTGTTTTCAATATCAACTGGAACTACAAGATACCGGACAAGGCTACCCGAGGCGGAAGAGGCGGCTATGAAGTGTTTGCAGAAGACGGCAATAATTTGTATTCCATTTCGCAGTGGTTTCCAAGGATGGCTGTGTACAGTGATTTTACCGGCTGGCAGCACCTGCAGTTCACCGGTGGCTCTGAGTTTGCACTCACTTTCGGAAATTACAAAGTGGCCATCACCGTACCGGCAGATCATATTGTGGCATCTACCGGTGTTTTGCAGAATGGCAAATCTATTTTGACAGCTACGCAGCAGCAACGCTGGGCACAGGCGCAGACAGCCAAAGAGCCTGTGGAGATCGTAACGCTGGCTGAAGCCATTGAAGCTTCCAAACAAAAAAGTACGGCAAAGAAAACCTGGATATTTGAAGCAGAGAATGTGCGCGATTTTGCCTTCAATACTTCCCGCAGGCTGGTATGGGATGCCATGCCGGTGTATATCGATGGAAAGAAAGTGATGTGTATGAGTTTTTACGGAAAGGAAGCATATCCTATCTACAGGAAATATTCTACCAAGGTTGTGGCACACACTTTAAAAGTCTACAGCAAGCATACCATTCCCTATCCATATCCTGTTGCACAGTCGGTAGAAGCTGCTATCGGTATGGAATACCCGATGCTGGCGATGAACTTCGGCCGCGCGGAAAAAGACGGTACTTATAGTGAAGCCACCAAGAACGGTGCCATTGGGGTGATCATCCATGAAGTGGGACATAATTTCTTCCCGATGATCGTGAACAGTGATGAACGCCAGTGGTGGTGGATGGATGAGGGACTGAATACTTTCTGCCAGTTCCTGACCGAGCAGGAATTTGATAATAATTTCCCTTCACGCCGTGGCCCGGCACATTTCATTACGGATTATATGAAGATGCCGAAGGATGTACTGGAACCCATCATGACCAAGGGCGATGCTGTGGCCAATGTAGGGTCCAATGCCTATGCCAAAGCAGCTACCGGATTGAATATCCTCCGCGAAACCGTAATGGGCCGCCAGCTGTTTGATTTCTCTTTCCGCGAATATGCACGCCGCTGGGCATTCAAACATCCAACACCTGCAGATCTGTTTCGTACGATGGAAGATGCCAGTGCGGTTGACCTCGACTGGTACTGGAGGGGCTGGTATTTTGGAACGGATGCGGTTGATATTTCCATCGACAGTGTAAAATGGTTCCGGATGGATGATGAAAAGAATGCTGCTGCCATGCAACAGGCTCCGTTTGAATCTGTAAGCAAACAACGTTATAAAGAAGACAAATCAATTGTTTTTGCCACAGATGCAGATACTTCCCTGCGTGATTTTTATTATAAAAATCCGGGTGCTGATGCAAAGATGAATGCCGATGCGCAGCAGCAGCAGCTGAATGCGATGAAGGATAATGATAATAAAGCCAAATGGGTGGATAAACATTTATATGAACTAACCTTTTCCAACAAAGGCGGAATGATCATGCCGATCATTGTGGAATGGACCTTTAAAGACGGCACCAAAGAAACCGACCGTATTCCGGTTACCATCTGGCGCGCCAATGAAAAGCAGGTGAGCAAAGTGTTCATGAAGAACAAGGAAGTGGCCGCCATTAAACTTGATCCGCAAAGGGAAACTGCTGATATCAACGAAGCCAACGGCATGTGGCCGGTGAAGGAAATGCCTACAAGGTTCCAGTTGTTTAAGGCCGGCCAGCAGGGCGGCAGGGGCCAGGGCGGTGGTGGAAATGCCATGCAGAAAGCGCAGCAAAGCAATAAATAATTTAACCGCAATGGCGCAAAGTCAACAAGGTTTAAATAGAAAAGCCACTTGGAAACAAGTGGCCTTTTTTATTAAGGGACTAGGGAAGGGGTCGATTTTATTTGTATTACCATATGATAACGCAAAGAATTAGGACTAAGTATTTTAAGGTAATTTTTTCTTCGTGCCACTTTGCTCTACTTCGCGGTTAATTTCCAGCATATCCACCGGTTGGGAAAAATCGCCGAGCAGCCATTGACTGTAATAATCTGCCATCAGCCAGAAGAAGTATTCCGTCATGTCGCCAAAGCCGTGGCGCTGGCCGGGAAGCAGCATAAAGTCAAAGCGCTTGTTGGCCTTGATCAGTGCATTGGCCATCCGGATGCTGTTTGCCGGGTGCACGTTATTGTCGATATCACCGTGAACCATTAAAAGCCTTCCCTTTAAGTTTTTTGCCAGTTCTGAATTCTTTTCAATGGCATATATAAAACTGGTATCGCCTTTTTCGCTCACCTGTTCTTTTACCCCGTGGTGCTTTTCGCTCCACCAGCGGTTGTAAATATTGTTCTCATGATTGCCTGCTGAGGAAACCGCCACTTTGAAAAAGTCGGGGTAAACGAGCATGGCAGCGGTTGACATAAATCCGCCGCCTGAATGTCCGTGGATACCCACGCGATCGATATCGATGAATGAATACTTGTCTGCCAATTGCTCGATGGCGGCTTTGCGGTCGGCCAGTCCATAATCCCGCAGGTTTCCGTAGCCGTAATTATGGTACCATTTTGACCGGGCAGGATGGCCGCCACGGTTGCCTACCGTTACAACTATGAAACCAAGCTGTGCGAGCCTGTCAATACGATCCATGCCGCGAACAAAGGCCTTGTTTACGGCTTCAGTCTGTGGGCCAGGGTACACATAAGCGATGATGGGGTATTTTTTGGTGGAGTCAAAGTCAAAGGGTTTGTACATCACGCCATAGAGATCTGTGATGCCATCATCTGCTTTAACCTTCACCATCTGCGGGAATTTGTATCCCGCCTCAAACATCCTCGACATATCTGTTTTTTCGAGTTCCATGATCTTCTTTCCGTTAATGTCGAATAAAGAAGATTGCGGGGCACTGTTCACGCGGGAGGCGGTATTGACAAAATACCTGTTGGCATCGTCTACGGATACACTATTTTCTGCATCGCCGGGATTTAATACGCGGAGCCCGGAGCCATCAAGGCCAATGCGATACAGGTGCAGGTAATATGGATCAACGCCGGGTTCTTTACCATTGCCGGTGAAATAGAGCGTTCTTGTTTTATCATCAATGCCTTCTATGTCTTCTGCATGCCATGGGCCGCTGGTTAACTGGGATATTTGTTTGCCGGTTTCATCGTACAAATAAAAATGTCCCCAGCCGTCCCTTTCACTCCAGTGTACAATTTGTTTTCCTTCATTCACCAACCCCGGCCTGCGCACTTCCACATAGGTATTCATTCTTTCTTCAATCAGCACTTTTGGTGTGGCTGATTTGATATCAAGTGCGCAAACGTCTATTCTTTTTAAGTCGCGACTGGTACGTGAAAAATATAACCTGTCGTTTGTACCAAGCCATAACAACGGACGGTAATCATCATCCCTTTGTTTCTGCTGAGCCGGTGCCGACCAGATGGCCAGTTCCTGGTCCTTAAAGAAATTGGTTTCAATTTTTTTACTGGTTTTATTGACAAAGTCAAACAAGATCATTTCCCTTGTGGCCGATTCTTTTTCACCCGGCATCTGGTACTTATAGGTTTCCAGGGTAGGCCTTGGATCTGCAATATTATTGATCACCCAGAGGTCCTTTACTTTGCGCGAATCGGAACGCAGCATCGCGAAATTTTGTCCGTTTGGCGACCAGTAAAGGAATGCCTGTTTCCGTTTGTTTTTATTTTTTTCGCGGTCAACATTGGTTTCGTTGAATGAGTCACCATAGGTATAATTTTCTATACCGTCTTTGGTGAGCTGTGTTTCAACAATGGTACTGTCATCTTCATTTTTCAGGGCTTTCCGGTAGTTGGCGGAATCCATGTACCAGAGGTTATGGTTTTTGGCAAAGACAACCCATTTGCGATCGGGGGAGATGGAAGCCCAGGTGGGGCGGGCTTTTGGCTTCTCATAATCTTTTCTTTCCTTCAGTTCATTGGTGCCGATATTGTATTCGAAGTAATAGGTTTTCTTTTCCTTTACGGCCGGTGTATTTTTTTTCGTGGTGTCTTTTTTCTCGATCTCCTCGGTACTCTTCACTTCAAATTCGATGATATCATCTTCCCGGAGGAATTTCAGGTTTTCAATGCCCAGGTGCTGCGCATCAAAAGGATCTTTGATGATCCGGGTCAATTGTGCAGCCAGTTTGTCGTTATCAAACAAAACCTGTTTGGTGGCTTTTGCCGGATCAACGATATACCATTTTTTACCCGCGGTGGTTTCATACATATACCAGAAACGGTTGGTGTTTTTCAGCCAGTGCGGGTCAACACTGACAGAGAAGAGCATTTTTTCCAGTTTTTTAGGGGAGAATTTTGCGGCCAGCGGATAATTGGCTTTGGCCTGCATAACGGGTTGAACCTGGCCAATGACGATGAGATTGAAACAGGTAAGGATGGCTACTAATAGATACCTCATGAAAGATTATTTATAAAGATGAAAATACTTATTAGTTCTTTACAACCGCAAAGAAAAAATGACCGCAATGATTCGCCAGGATATTTTTATATTCGCTATAGGTATTATATACGTGTATGAAATATTATTTCCTGGTTCTCACCATCTGCTGTTCATTCATTTTGAATATGGAAGCCATGTCACAAAAAAACATGTCCTATTTAGCCCTGGGTGATTCCTATACAATCGGTGAAGGGGTGCCTCTCTATGAGAGTTATCCATACCAGGCGGTACAGATCCTGCGTAAAAAGGGGCTGAATATACTGGCACCGGAAATAGTTGCCAAAACCGGCTGGACCACAGATGAATTGCAGAATGCGATCAATACTGCTAAATTTCTACCCCTATACGACCTGGTGACATTACTGATTGGCGTCAATAACCAGTACCGGGGAAAAAGCGCTGAAATGTATGCGGAAGAATTTGAAACACTGTTGAAGCAGGCGATTGCTTTTGCCGGAAACGATAAAGGCAGGGTAGTGGTACTGAGCATCCCGGATTGGGGCGCCACGCCATTTGCTGAGGGCCGCGACAGGGCAAAGATCACGGCGGAGATCGATGCATTTAATGCCATCAACAGAAAGATCAGCAGCAAATACAAAGTGCATTATATTGACATCACCCCGGGTACACGACTGGCAGCCCAGGATCCAACGTTGGTGACAAAAGACAAACTGCATCCTAGCGGTAAGGAATACGCGAAATGGGCGGAGAAGGTAGCGAAAATTGTGGCGGGGATTAGGTAGAACGCGTTCCAACTCACCCCCGGCCCCTCTCTTAAAAGAGAGGGGTGCCTCAAGGGAATGAGTTCTTCTATTTGTTTATTTGCTTTATTTTAAAAAAGCAAAAAGAAAAATCAAATTTTGCCAAAGGGTACAAATCATTTAAAAGACGAACTGGGAAAGAACTAGTTTCCTAAACAGGAAATGCAATTTATTTTATGAATTAGAACTCCAAATTGTTCGCTTTTCTCTTGTCGAATTCTTCTTATATGATTTTTTATTTTAATGCATATGCAATAAGCAGGAAGTAGAAATACTCGATTTTTAATTCCGAATAGATTGATGTTGAAACGATGAGTACGAGCAGAAAATTGTAAAATCAGTATTTTAAATTCAACGCTAAATCAATATTCACCATAGTTTCAGCGAATGGAATTGAAAGCATAATTCATTCTTTTTTTATAGAAAATGTGAAAAATGATTTTATTGAAAGGATAAAGTCACCAAAAAATAATTTGGCATTTTAAAAAATGAAAATTAGTTTCAAAAATAATTTAAGTATGGCTCATTGTATAAAAGATAGTAACCAAATTTGATGCGGGCACAAAAAAATGTACTAGCATTTTAATAGAATGTTTTAATCAGTTGGTTGGGCCGCTTAAATTATTTACATGCATTGATAAAATGCAGTAACAACCTTACAAACCTGCTTATGCGAAATACCATTTTTATTATTCAGGCCTTCTGGTGCCTACAATCTTTTAGTCAGCCAGATACTGCTATTACATTTAAAAGCAGGGAATCACAAAGAAATTATATAAACAATATTGAAAATAGTGTATCTAGAATAGACCTCAAATTGTCAACTTATTCAGATAAATATTTGGGTATGTTGGCAAAGCAAGAGCAAAAAATTAATGCTAAGCTGAATCGTATTGATTCAAATGCAGCTAAACAAATATTTTACGAAGCACAATTAAAGTACAGCTATTTTAAGCAGAAATTATCTGCTGCTACTGAATTAATTGATCGCAAAAATAATTCTTACATCCCATTACTTGATTCTCTTGCAACTTCACTTTTATTTCTGGATAATGGAAGCCTGGATCAGCTTCAAAACCTGAAAAATGCGCCTGACATTAAAGCTGCATTGAAAAAAATATCAATGCTTGAAGCAAAACTTGATGAAGTTGAAAATATAAAAGCCTTTATTAAAGAACGTAAAGAGTTTTTGACAACACAAATGACGCGTTTTGGAATGCTGAAAGAACTAAGAAATTTTAGCAAACAAGTGTATTATTACCAGGCACAACTTTTAGCACTAAAAGAAGACCTTAATGAACCGGAGAAATTGGTTCGAAAATCATTATCAGTACTTCGTGAAATACCCGCGTTTAAGCAATTTTTTAATACACATTCTGAATTAGCAAGTTTATTCATGTTGCCCAATGGCACAGACAGTTTTGACCCGGCAAATTTTCCCGGCTTGCAAACCAGCAGTTCTGTAAAAGACATGATTCAACAACGAATGGGTTCTTCCGGCCTTTCTGCCAATGCTTCCATGGGGCAACAAATGAATTCAATACAAAGTCAATTATCTCAACTCAGAGATAAAATTAATAAAGCTGGCGGAAGCAACAGCGATTTTGCCATGCCGGATTTCAAACCCAATAATCAAAAAACAAAAGGAATTGGGAAAAGATTGGAACTGGGAACAAATTTTCAAACAGTAAGGTCTAATGGGTTTTTTCCTACCACTACAGATTTAGGAATAAGTTTTGGGTATAAATTGAATGATAAGAGTACAGCAGGTATCGGTATTGCATATAAAATTGGCCTGGGGGATGGGTTTAATAAAATTCATATTTCACATCAAGGTGTAGGTTTAAGATCATTCATTGATGTAAAAATTAAGGACAACTTTTATTTAACAGGTGGAGCCGAGTTGAATTACCGGACTTTAATCAGGGAATTTGATCAGCTAAAAGATTTTAGTGCATGGCAAAAAAGCGCCCTTTTAGGATTAACAAGGGCTTATAAAGTTGGCAATAAAAATCAGGGTAATATTCAATTGCTTTTTGATTTTTTATATAACTATCAAGTACCAAAGTCACAACCTATTTTATTCAGGGTTGGATATAAATTGTAAAACAGCTTTTATTAAGGCATTTTTTGGTAAAAAGATTTGACTTAAAACTAACCGTGAAAAATATGGCATGCAAATTTTGGACCTGGTGTTTTTTTATTTTTTGTGGAACTCAAACGATTGCACAACAAACGCCTGAAGCTACGCAGCAATTTTTACCCAAATTATTACCTAAGTCGCCAGAAGCTGCATCGCTTGCTAAATATGGAACTTATGATGTGAGTATGTATTCGGGAGTGCCTAATATCTCAATACCCTTATACGAAATTCAGGTTGGTGAACTGAGGGTACCCATTTCTCTAAGTTATCACGCGTCCGGAGTAAAAGTTACGGATATGGCATCCTGGGTTGGACTGGGCTGGTCAGTTTCGGCTGGCGGTACAATCAGCAGAAAAGTTATGGGCAGGCCGGATGAGCTTCAGGGCGGTTACCTGAGTGGTCAGTATCCGGTTAGATTGGCTTCTTCCATTGATCAACTTAATGGCACCGATTTAAACTATCTTAAAAATATTGTTCAGGGATATTATGATGTTGAACCGGATATTTATTCCTACAGTATGCCGGGGAAGGGAGGGAAGTTTCTTTATAACCACGCAAGTCTTACCACACCGATTATTCTTCCTTATGATCCGGTAGAAATTACCCGCACACAACCAACGGCTACAACCCAGCTTTTTAAAGTGGTAGATGAATCCGGGATACAATTTAGATTCGATACTTATGAGTGGACTACCACCTCAGCAAATTCAATAGTTAATAATGATGCTATTTCCTCCTGGATGCTCAGCCATATGATTTCGGCAAACAAGCAGGATACCATTTATTTTAATTACAATCCAAGAACAGGAACAGGCACGACCGATGTGAGTTATAATGAAACATTTGTGATTTCAGATAATGTAGGAAACATGGTAAATCCTCCTAAATATGTGGGAGACCTTGGTAGTCCTCCCTCATCAGGTATTACTTATTCTACAACTACCTGGCAAGTTCAGAAGGAGATCATTTTCAGAAACGGGAAAATTGTTTTTGAACAGGGTACAGACAGTAGACTGGATGCCACGGGTAATAAAGATGCTCCCAAGCGGCTTAATGCCATTAAGGTATATAGTTTTAACTCGGCGCTAAATGGATATAAGTTGATTAAGACCATTAAATTTTATCAAAGTTATTTTACCAGTAGCATTGATCAGTCAAAGCGGCTTCGATTGGATTCGATAGGTATCTTTGATCCTTCAGAAGCCATTGGACTAAAGACACTTTTTGAGTATAATACTTCGGTTAGTCTGCCTGATTACGATTCAAAATCAAAAGACTATTGGGGATACTTTAATGGAAAGAACAATACTACCCTGATTCCGGGGATGACAATACCATACGAAAATTTCGGTACAATAAGTAATCTTTCTATTGGTGGTACAGTGGATGGCCGTGATCCGGCCCCGGCATTTATGCAAGCTTATATGCTCAATAAAATCATTCATCCTACCGGTGGTAATACACAATTTGAATTTGAAACCAATCAATACCAGGAAAGTGGAGGTACTGTAAAATTCAGTGGCGGTTTGCGGGTGAAAAAAATTAAAAGTTACGATGGCGTTTCTTTAACTCCAGTTTTAAAAACATATAAATATGGCGTTGGGGAATCAGGCTACGGCCGGGCAAATTTTACTTTAAGCAATTATTTTTTTCAATCGCAACAAACCAGTCGGTATTGGGAAATCATTGAAGGGGGAGTTGGACAATTTATTGCGGCTACAAAACGTGTGAGATCCTTTTTTTCCGCTCCCACAAATGACCTTGAACCATATGATGGCGTACCGGTAGGCTATGCAACCGTTACAGAATATATCGGCGATGAAAGCACCAATATGGGTAAAACGGTTTTCCAATTCAATGACCAGGCTGATGTTTTGGATCCCGTTACGGCCTATGGCCGCCCCGTTGTAAACTCTTATCATTTCAACCGTGGACAGCTGATTCAAAAGGATGTATTCCGGAAAAATAGTTCGAGCTATATAAAAATTGCTTCAACGTTTAACCAATATGAATTTTATTCCCAGCAATGGTTATCAAATATTGGACTGGTGGTATTTAAGCAATTTATCAATCAGGACGAGAGTTTCAGCAATAATTTCTGCCCACCTGAATCAGAAAATAATATAGGCTGCTTTGACACTTATAGTTACCTGTTGGGAAATTATTCCGTAAGGGCGGGTGACAACAAATTAACCAAAACAACTGAAATTTTATACGATGAAGATGATGTAACCAGGAGCCAAACGGTAGTTACAGATTATGCGTATGATAATTTTAATCACCAGCAAATTACAAGAATTGAAAGGAAAAATAGCAGAGGCGAATTGTTAAAAACCACCAGGAAGTACCCACATGAGTTTCTTGTTTCCCCATACACGGAAATGGTTTCTAATCATATATATAATAAAACAGTGGAAGATATCCAGGAAAATGTAACACTTGGTGTATCATTATCCAAGACTGTAAACACCTACAATAACTGGACAAACGGCAATTATCTTATCGGATCCATAAAGTTTCAAAATGGTTCAAATCCATTGGAAACAAGAGCTGAGTTCCTTCAATATGACAATTTTGGGAATATCCTGGAGATGAAAAAAACATCGGATATCAGCCATTCCTATCTCTGGGATTATAAACAAACAATGGTTGTTGCAGAAGTTAAAAATGCAGCTCAGACCAGGATTGCTTATACAAGTTTTGAATCAGACGGCAAGGGCAATTGGCAATATTCAGGTATACCATTTTGGGATGGATCTGCCCCAACCGGCAAAAAAGTATATGCCTTATCAAGCGGCTCCATTACAAGAGCCGGTGTTAATCCCTCCGGTATTTATATTGTTTCTTATTGGAGTAAAAGCGGAATACAGACCGTATCAAATACTTTATCGACCGTAACGGGTAGAAGTCTTAATGGGTGGACACAGTATGAGCATAAGATTAATTATCCCGGCAGCGTGAACATCCTTATTTCTGGCAGTGGTACCATAGACGAGCTGAGGCTATACCCTGATCAGGCACAAATGGTTACCAGAACATATGAACCGCTTGTTGGTATAACATCCGAGATTGACCAGGCTAATCATATAACCTATTATGAATATGATGATTTAAAAAGACTGATGCTTGTGCGCGACCAGGATCAAAAGATCATAAAGAAATTTTGTTATAATTATAGTGGTGAGCCGGAAAATTGTAGCATATTCTATAATATTTCAAAGCAAAATACTTTTACCAGAAGTTGTCCAGTCAATAACACCGGCAGTGCGGTAACCTATATAGTCCCCGCCAATCTATACAGCGCCTATTCTCAGCCTGCAGCAGATGCCATGGCCCAGACGGATGTTAACACTAACGGGCAGGCCTATGCTAATGCAACAGGTACTTGTACTCCGGTACCTCAGACCATACAGGGCTATAATGCAAAGTCATTCAACTACAGGCTAAGACTAACCAATGTGGAAACAGCACAGGTCTACACATTTACTTTAACTGCGAATAATTTTGCTTTTCAAAATTTGGGTTCGGTACCATCAGGTATTTATAATATACAATTTCAACCACTGTCAACCCCGGTTACAGCAACTTTTAAATTTAATGCCTTTACATATTTTGGCACCGGTGGTGCATCATTCAGTAATGTTTCGGTTACTGCATTATCGCAAGGCTACATGTATTAGAATAGTTAAAATATTGATATATGAAAATGTTCATTCTTTTTTTTGCCAGCCTAATTTTTACACCTGATTTCAGTGCGGGGCTATACGATATTTCCATTGAACTTATTGATGGGAGTACATTACAGATGGACCGTTATAAAGAAAACAAAATTGTTATCCTGACTTTTAATCCGGCAAAGCCAGATGAAAAACAATTTGCTTATTTGGATTCGCTGCAGAAAAATAACAAATCCCTTAAAGTGCTGGCAATTCCTTCTTTAAACCTTGGCTCAACTACCCCAATTTCCAGCCTATTGGCTTTTAAGAAAAAACTAAACCTCGAGATGGATATAGCTAAGCCTGTAAATGCATCTAAGTCATCTGCAGCCAGCCAGCACAAATTATACAAATGGCTTACCAATGTTACAGAAAACAGTCATTTCAATAATGATGCCATTGAAGCCAATCAGCTCTTTATAATAAGTGAAAAGGGAATTTTATTTGCCGTCTTATCAGCACAAGTACCCAGGGATGTTTTGCTTGATGTACTCAACACAAAACCGGTTGAATGAAATGTTTTTAGTCAATTCTAAAAGAATATCTATGCTCAAGTCCCTTGGTTTTTTATGTTTTACCGCATTGTATTTATTACCAGTTTCACTAAGCGCACAGCGGGCATTGCCTGCGGCTTATGCTAGTTCCGTAAAAAAAAATTATGTACGGAATTTCGATATTAAAAAACCCGGGGTCAATCCTAATACTGTAACGAGTGAAGTACTGAAAGATGTTCGGCAATCTACCAGCTATCTTGATGGACTGGGTCGCCCATACCAATCTGTAGTAAAAGAAGGCTCATTGGAAACTAGTACGCTGCTTAAAAAAGATATGGTAACGGCCACGCAGTATGATGAATATGGTATGGCCAATTTTTCCTATTTACCTTTTGTGTCTTCCGCTTCAGATGGAAATTTTAAACTGGATCCATTTCTGCAGCAGCAAACCTTTATGAACACTCAATATGGATCTCAGTCGGAAACATATTTTTATGGCCAGACTGTAGTGGAACAATCCCCCTTGAGCCGTGTAAAAAAGCAAATGCCCGCAGGCAACAGTTGGGTAGGTGCTGGAAAAGGAGTGGCTGTAAAATACTGGCTCAATACTGTAAATGATGATGTTAAGATTTTTACAGTAACCGATGATGCCAATCCATTTGGCACCTATACAAAAGCCGGGGAGTATAACCCCGGGGAGTTGCAAAAAAAGGTAACTTATGATGAGGCCAATAAGCAAGTCATTGAATTTACTGATAAAGACGGCCTCGTGATCCTTAAGAAAGTGCAGTTGACTGCAGCTGAAGATATTGGTGTTGGCATTGGTTATCCTAATTGGTTGTGTACTTATTATCTATATGATCGAACCGGTTTATTGAGAGGCGTTATACAACCTGAAGGGGTGAAGACACTTTCTACTAACAGCTGGGCCTTTAATGTTACCATTTTGAGTGAACAATGCTTTAGGTATGCTTATGACGCCCGGCGCAGAATGACCAGAAAGCAGGTTCCCGGAGCCGGAGAAGTATGGATGGTGTATGACGCGAAGGACCGCGTGGTATTAACCCAGGATGCCAATATGCGTTCGACATCCCAAAAAAAGTGGATGTATACAACCTATGATGCCCAGAACCGGGTGAGTACTACGGGACTGATAACCGATAACGCCAATTTCAATAATCTGAGCTTTCATCTTGGGGCGGCTTACGGATCTGTAAATTATCCAAACCTGACGTCCTATCCGGGGTATGAAGAACTTAGCGCCACATTTTACGATAACTATAACTGGCTATCTACTTATGGTAACCCGCTCAGCGCTACCCGCAATACCAGTTATGATACCTACCTCAATGCCCCGCCAGCAAACTGGCCTTATGGAGAAGCACCCACACAATCCAATGCTATTTACGGACTAGTTACCGGCAGCCGGGTGAAGATATTAAACAGCAGTCCCGCCAAATATATTTATATGCTGAACATCTATGATGCACAAGGCAGGCTGCTCCAAACCCAAACCAAAAACCAAACCGATGGCACGGACATCCTTAGCACGCAATACAGCTGGTCGGGCCAGCCGTTGATTACGGTCCTCAAGCAGGAGAAAGCCGGCACCAACCCCCAAACTACGGTTATGGTTACCCGTATGAACTACGATGAACTCTGGCGGCTGGAGTCGGTGGACAAACGAACTAGTACCACGCTGGTAAACGGCGGCGCCATGCCGGCAGCCTGGACGCGGATCATGAAACAGGAATACGATAAACCCGGCCAGATGAAAATAAAGAAAATCAGTCCGGATTATGGCGCTGGTGCGGGTTTGGAAAACCTGGAGTATGAGTATAATATCCGCGGCTGGCTGCTGGGTGCCAATCGAAAGTATATTTCCAATGCCGAAACCCATAAGTTTGCTTTTGAACTGGGCTATGATAAAACCACAACGGCACTGGGTTCCGGTGCGGGAATAGGATTCAATACCCCTCAGTTAACCGGAAATATCACCGGCATGGTATGGCGCAGTTTTGG
The DNA here is from genome assembly GCA_041752135.1 of Chitinophagaceae bacterium. Classification (GTDB taxonomy): domain Bacteria; phylum Bacteroidota; class Bacteroidia; order Chitinophagales; family Chitinophagaceae; genus Pollutibacter. Next base: position 16,662 of record JBGSHT010000071.1, read on the forward strand.
CGATGGCAAGCAGCGCAAATATGATTTTACCTACGACGCCGCCAACCGCCTCACCGGCGCCGATTTTAACCAATACACGGGAAGCGTTTTCAACAAAACAGAGAACATCAACTTTTCGGTGAGCAATCTCACCTTCGATGGCAATGGCAATATCTTAACCATGCACCAGGCAGGCCTCAAGGTAAATACCTCCCCGGTGATAGACCAACTGGCCTACACCTACATTCCGGGTACCAACCGCCTGCAAAAAGTAGTTGATGGGGTAACAGCCAATAATAAACTGGGTGATTTCAATGATGGTACAAATGGCGCTGGTATCGATTACGACTATGACCCCAACGGCAACCTCACCCTTGACAATAATAAAGCCATCAGCGCTATTGTATATAACCACCTGAACCTGCCTTCTGTGATTACCGTAACGGCAAAGGGAAATATCACCTATACCTATGACGCATCGGGCAGTAAGCTCAAAAAAGTGACGGTGGATAATTCCGTAGGGGGAAAGACCATCACCACCACCACTACC
>JBGSHT010000072.1:0-2571 GCA_041752135.1 Chitinophagaceae bacterium
ACTCATAGGCACGAAGTCCATTGCCCAGCATATTCATGAATGTGTGGTTATCGCCTTCGCCAAGCCAGGAACCCTTCTCCTGCACCGGCATCCATACGATATAACCCATCTGCTTCAACTGCTCATTAGTGTAACCGGAAAGGCCAAAATAATCAAGCTTATCTTCCTTCACCATCTGCTTGCCATCGCCCCAAACCCTGTATATGGAACCCAATGGGCCAAGGCTTGAAATATTTTCTTTCATCCAGTCAGATGTCAGAAAAACTGAATCCTCTTTTGTTGCCCTGAGTTGTGCGCCATAGCCATAGTTGGGACCGTTCCTGAACTGCCGGTATTCGATATCCGGCCAGTTAGGCCTGATATAAGTGGCATAGGTATCGTCCTGGTCGCCGGAAGGCAGCAGCACCACTTTGCCATTGACCTTCTTCCGGATCATTTCCCATTGTGTGGAGTATTGGTATTGATCCTGAATAGATTTAAGCGCCCGCGCGATGGTACTTTGCCCGCCCCATGCGGTGATGTATAACTGGCCGGGCTTATCATCCAGAATCAGGGATTTGATAAGGTCAGATCCCGGCGAGTCCTTAGAGATATCACCATCAAAATCGATATTCCCGTACCGGATCTTAGCCTTAAGTTCTGCCGGAGAAGGATAGTCTGTGTTATGGAGTTTAAGATTCGGGTAAACCTTCGCGTATGCGTCAACGATATCATGAATGAACCTTTCGTCTTTGCCCCAGCGCCAGGACTCGCAGGGACAGAGGCTGAGCCCAAAGCGGTTGTATTCCCTGTTCGGCACCGACCATTTGGTGCCCTTTCCATCGCCCTTCCAGTGAAAACCGCTGCTGGCATAAATCAGGCCTTCAATTTGCAGGTCACTGCTGTAAAGAAGTAACCGGATCAGTGAGTTGTTATCATCCAGTTCGGGGTCGGCCGTGATCACAATCCGTGGCTTGTATTTGCCTGATAGCACCTGTCCATTTAAGTTATAGACGGAAAGACAGGTCATATAAGCAATTTGCAGAAAAAATAATGCCTTGCCGAAGATGTTATATGGAAGTAATTTCACTTGTTCTTTTTGGACAATTTACGGAATCACCGGCATTAATCAATAGGCATTGATGCAGGCTTTAACATGCCGAAAACTGCACTGTTGTTGGTGCCAGCCCACTCTTCAAATGCAAATGAACTGGCGGCGACGAAAACAACCTGGAGAGATGGTTGGCACACGCCGCTGACTGAATTCAAATAAGCCCGATAAACTGGCGCGATATCAACCATGGTGAAAAGTTGTGATTGTATGAACTGTGATTTGGGTGGATTATTGTGATTATAAGTTAGAAAGCCTATACGTTTTCCGCAAAGTATATGAATTGGGTATTCAATCTAAAACAAGATTTTTTTACAGTGCAAAAGGTAACATAAGAACGCTGATTATTAATCAATTTAAAAATTTAGTTTTTAATCCTATAAAGCAACTTTGCACACCATAAAGCCATTGCAATATGAACTGCCACAGCAGGCCATAACCCAATACCATTCATACTTTCATACAATCCTGCATAACCAAGTAAAAAAACAGACGCTACATTGTAAAACAATAATGCAGTGATCAACCCAAATACACTAATATTTTTTTGTGAAAACCAACATGTAATAGAAAGTGAAACCAAGGCAGCACCGGCCAACCTGGCTATAATTATACTTATGGGGTCTGTCAGAGGCGATCCCAGTAAAATCGTTACAACAGATGAAGGCTTTGCCATTAAAGCCAAACCTGTTGCTCCTTCTAATAATGAAGTTAAGATTAGCAATCTTTTCATAGATTCAATTTATCCCACAAATTATATATAAAGAAATTTAATTTTAGTTATGATGGCGTTTTACTGATATTAATCTTAACTTTTTAATTTTGCCCGCAAATTTATTACCTCCTTCTTTATACTCATTTGAAACATTGGTTTCATTGTCCATGCCAACATCAACACCTTCGTATCCGGAGTAGATAAAGGGTACAGTTTTCGGAATATGCCCTTCTGCAACTTTTGCACCATCTATATATAAAATAGAATTGCCACCTGCGCCTGCTTTAAGTGCATCAATAATAAACGCATACTTAAATGATTTTGTCCTACTGAGTATTTCAGGGGAGTGTTCAGGCCGGTTACGGTGGAATTCCGAGCTGATGGTCTCCGTCTCCGATTGAAATTCATTGGGTCTTTGCTGCCTGGCGGTTGGATTTAAAGTTGGAATAAATGGGAAACAGTCATCGTTTCTTAATGCCAATGATTCATTTTGTATTATTTTTGATTTTCAAAAAAGAAAGAGGTTGCCTGAAATTTGCAAGAATAATGTCAACTTCAATTAATTTTTTGCATTTCAAATATTGACTTTAAAGACAAGAACGATGGAAGTTGCGGTTTCAGAAAATGTCAAAATAAAATGTTCACATGCTTAGAATACATGTATTCTTATTCTCCCTTTTTATAGCAACAAACGGGTTTGCTCAAACCAATCCTATAATTGATGCTTTCCCAAAGGGCACTATTTTGCACGGCAACATTCCGTACA
>JBGSHT010000073.1:0-5256 GCA_041752135.1 Chitinophagaceae bacterium
TCCCGCTTAGAAAGTCCGCTTGAAAGAAATGCCTTGATAACTTGATGCTTTTCAGTGTCGGTGAAGTATTTCCTCGACTTTTGAATGATTTTTGGGTCCATATTTTACACTTTTGGTGTAAACCTATTTTAGGACAAGACAATTCACTCAGACTTTAGGGGGAGGATTCACTTGTATCCTCCCCCTACATCACTATTAAGCAATGTCCGCGGTTCACCCTCGCCTCCACTCCGTTTCGGCGGGCAGGCCCTCCTAAGAGGGGGATATGAACAGCCCTTCACTGTAAGGTGCTTAGTGTTTTACTAAATAGCATTAAATGCAAAGGAAGACTGCGGAGAAGTAATATCCCCCCTCTCGGAGGGGGTGAGTTTCGAGCTTTACATTCATTCAGACTTTAGGGGGAGGATTTTTTGTCTCTTTAAGTCCCGCACGTGCGGGATAATTGTTTTTGATACTGTTTGGGACCAAGTCAATAAAGAAAAATTGTCTTGTAATAAAGTTTTGCGTTCTAATTACTAAATCCTGTAGATATTATGTCTCCTATTTTTAGAATATCTTTAATAATATTCTGAAATTTTACCGGATCAGTGATACTACCCCTTTTCGAAAATATTGTTTATCAATGCCTTCAATCTGGTAGGAAAGCGTCCATGTGAAAGTGGAAGGTCCCTGCTCTTTACCGCCAATCCTGCCATCCCATTTCTGCTGCCAGTCGCGGCTTTCAAATACAATTTGCCCAAAGCGGTTGTATACCCTGAAAAGGAGGTTTTGGGTTTTATACGCATTCAGCGGATAAAAGAAATCATTGATCCCATCGCCGTTGGGCGTAAAAGCGGAAGGCATATCAATATTACAATTGGCGATAACCTTTATCAGCCCGGTGACGCTGCTTGTACAGCCATCTGCATCCCAAATGGTTAAGGAAGGTGCATAGTCCCTGTTTGTTCCGGTTGGCGGGTAAAACTGGGCTGAAGGATCAGCCATTACAGCAGTTTTTCCATTGTCAAAATCCCATTCCCACCGATTAGCGTTACCTGTGCTGAGGTTTTTGAAAAAAGCAGAATCATCCTGACAAATAACGGAGGTTGCTTCAAAGCGTGCATTCAGTTTCTCATCAAGCATAATACCAACCATGGCGGTATCCTCACAAAAGCCATTGCCAACAATGAGCTGTACATTTTTTTGACCCGGTGTATTGAAAATCTTTATTTGCTCTGCAGTTCCGTTTTGCTGAACACCGTCAAAAATCCAAAGCCACTTATTTACGCCGTTACCGCCTGCATGCCTGGCGATAAATGTATCAGTTATACATCCTTCCCGTAATTGATATATAAAATTGGCCGATACCGTGTCTTTAATATTGAATACAATCGAAGAACCGGCCGGAATACCAAGACCACATGCATCCAATAATGTGTTATTATCACCTCCACTCTTTAGTCGAAGTGTATAATCACCGCCAACAACAATGGGCTGAGACAACGCCAGATCTATAAAAAAACTGTTGCCATCAGAACAGTTTCCTGCAGCACTTAGAACCCGGATATTTGTCGGGCCTTCGATCTCAAAGTCAGTACCATCTGATGCAATGGAGCTGCACAGAATGCTGCTTTTAAAATTCAGTCTGAGTTGTGATGGAGCACACCCAACAGGAACAATACTGTCAAAGGGAACAGGGTTCCTCGGTAAAACAGTAAATGGAATACTACTCCCAACAGGAATTAATTTATCACAATTATCCAGTAAAGTATTCCCATCGGCTCCATTACTGATAACCAGGTTATAAGTCCCTGGTACAATTGGATCACGTAATAACAACGTAACAGTGTCCATGTCGAAACCGTTATTACAATTGTTTCCACTGGCGGAAATGATCACAGAATTATTCGCAGAAATCTTGAAGTCTGAACCATTCAAAGCCAGGCTTGAGCATTTCATTTTTTTATTCAATACTACGGTTAGCTGGTTTTCACAGGTGGCATTTACTTTTTGCACAGCTGGTACTAAAGGATCAGTAATGACCGCAGTTCCACCTTCAAAACTTAAGGAATATCCACTCTGCGTATCCGAAAAATGACTGACCAGGAGCAGGTATTTATGACCTTTTTGCAGAACCGGCATGGAACTGAATAATGGTTGTCCATATCCCACACAAACAGTTAAACTGGTTCCTGATGCAGATGTCCCTGTTCTGCCCGATTCCCCTGACCAGTTGCAGGCTACAAATAAAGAACTGTTGGTATATACTTCAGCAGGGTTCCGTCCGGTAACATCAAAAAGTTGCCAGTCATAATCTTCTTCATTTATATCAGGTTGAATGATAAAACCTAAAGTGCCCTCTTCAAAACAGGTGATCGAATACCAGAAAGGGTTTTTATCAGTAATGGGAACAGCGGGACTGACACATGCAGACGGTACAAGCCTGTCTCCGCAAATTGGAACCACTCCTTGTTTGAAAACTGATGTTCCACAGACAGGAAATGCTGTTTGAGGATTCTGACCAAGTGTAGTGCAAACCTGTGCCCGGAGTAAAAGCACCAAAAAAGAAAAGAAAAGTGTAAGGGCAAGCCTCTTACCAGGGTAATAAAACATAGGCTTTAAAACAATATTATATGCACTTTAAATTGCATCACTTAGGTGAGTTCACTCCCCGGGGTGCAGTCAAGCGATTATTTATTCAACATTTTCAATAACCATGGCACTGGCTCCCCCGCCCCCGTTGCAAATACCTGCAGCTCCGTATTTTGCCTTATTGGTTTTAAGTACATTGATGAGTGTAACAATGATCCTGGCGCCACTGCAACCAAGGGGATGACCGAGGGATACCGCACCGCCATGCACATTCACTTTGGCGGGATCAAGTTTCATACGCTTACTGTTTTCTATGCCCACAACAGCAAACGCTTCATTGAGTTCCCAGTACGCAATATCTTCCATTTGTAATCCGGCTTTGGCAACAGCTTTTGGCACTGCCAGTGAAGGTGTTGTGGTGAACCATTCAGGGGCTTGTTCCGCATCTGCGTAAGAAAGGACTTTCGCGATAGGTTTGAGGCCCAGCGCATCCGCTCTTTCTTTACTCATTAATACCAATGCGGCGGCACCATCATTCATGGTACTTGCATTGGCCGCGGTAACTGTTCCGTCTTTTTGAAATGCGGGATTTAGTGAAGCGATCTTATCAAACTTAACATTAAACGGCTCTTCGTCTCTGGCAAAGATCACCGGATCACCTTTGCGTTGCGGTATTTCTACCGGGATGACCTCGTTATTAAATTTTCCTGCTTCCCATGCTGCCTGGCTGCGTTTGTAGCTTTCAATGGCAAAAGCATCCTGGTCGGCACGACTTATCCCACATTCTTTGGCACATAATTCAGCGGCATTGCCCATGGCTTTTCCATCATAGACATCCGTTAGTCCGTCCTTAGCCAATCCGTCGATCATGGCAACATTGCCATATTTATTACCCCATCGCATATTTTCCACATAGAAAGGAACACTGCTCATGTTTTCCATGCCACCTGCAACTACAATATCTGCATCACCCAACAGAATACTTTGCGCGGCAAGTGCAATGGATTTCATGCCGCTGGCACAAACTTTATTGACAGTGGTGCAATTCACTTCATTGGGCAATCCTGCGAATTTAGCTGCCTGACGGGCAGGTGCCTGTCCCAGGTTGGCCTGAATAACAGATCCCATCAACACATCCTGAACATCTCCCGGCTGGATACCTGCTTTTTCAATGGCACCTTTTATGGCAATAGCACCCAGTTTGGGAGCAGCAACGTCCTTAAGCGAACCACCAAATGACCCCAGTGGTGTCCTGACAGCAGAAATGATATATACTTCTTTCATATAATATATGATATTTAAAAACTTTACTGCACACAAAGATAACGTGCTTTTACTTCTGCCTGAAGCTGTCGCCTATAAACTGTAATGCATCCGTAATACCTGTGCGCCAGTAGGTCCAGGTATGGGCGCCGTCCCTTACCCGGAATTCATGTGGTATTTGTTTTTCCAGCATGGCAATATGCAATAAGCAATTGCCTTTGGTGAGGAAATCATCATCCCCGCAATCTATCCAGAATTTTACTTTCCGTATGTCATTAGGTGATTTGGTGTTGACTAAATTGATGATGGAATTGTCTTTCCAGGCCTGGTTATTTCTATCTGCCCCTTTGAGCCCCCTGCCATAAAGCTGACCAAAAGTACTTTCATAATTTCCTTCAGGCATTTTTTGAAATCCGTCGTCATCTATCACGGCTGCACTTAGAGGTGCCGCTGCTGCAAATAACTGAGGATACTTAAGGGCATAGATCAGGGTGCCGTATCCGCCCATGGACAATCCGGCAATACCCCGGTATCTTTTTTGTGCCTTTATCCGGTAAGTTTTTTCAATGGAGGGCATAAACTCTTTGATGAAAAAATCTTCATATTTCTCCTTACCGTCATAAGAATTGATATACCAGCTGGAATCTGCATCTGGCATAACAATGATCATGGGTGGTATAGTACCTTCTTGAATGGCTTTGTCTGCATACCTGTTGACTTCCCCAAACTGCAGCCAACCTGTATTATCATCGGTATATCCGTGCAGCAGGTATACAACAGGGTAAGTGCGTTCTGATTTTTCATAATCGGCCGGAAGGTATATTGTATAATTAACAGAACGGCTAAGCGTTGCGCTTTTAACCGATCTTTCTTCGATTACTTTTCCCATTGGCTGGGCAAATGAAGTTGCGATGAATAACATAAAGAAAATAGCCGGCAGGAGATTTTTTATCAGTTTCATAATGAAATAAATATGCAGAAATGAAGTAAAATATTTTTTAATCGATACAAGGAAATTTAACTGCTTCAGTCTACTTCAATGGGAAAAACCACGAAACCTTTTAACTGGTAAGTAGAGAGTGTTGTACGGGCTGAATAGGCTTTTCGCATACCGGCAACCATTTTTTCGATTTCAATTTCCCTGAGTGCCAGTGTTTGCCCGCATACCGTTAATTTCACCCCTTTTTGCTGTAACTGGTTTATCAGATCAAGATTGGGATTATTTATACCAAAGCGTTTTTTATATTCTTCATTACCTAAAAATGACTGTGTCGATGGCCCATGTATTATGACCGCTAATTCCATCCTGTTTTCCGGAATGCCCGAAGCTTTATGTAAATTAATTATCCGGATAATTTCCTGGATTCCCGGATTAATATTGCCATTCTTCAGGTCATCAGGATTCCCTGCTGCTAAATCAAA
>JBGSHT010000074.1:0-54664 GCA_041752135.1 Chitinophagaceae bacterium
CGCCGGGGCTTTAATACAAAAAGCACGTGGGGCTACAAAAATATCGCCCCGCTGGGGCTTGAATACAAAAATCTGTTTTGGAGTTCTGCCTTTCAGCTCCAGAGGAGCGTCATTCTTGTAGAAGATATTTGATTGTTCAACAGAGTCCGCCGCGGCGGAGCGACATTATTTTAAATCTTTAACGTCACTCATGAATATGTCATCTTGAAAGGACATGTACCCGAAACGGGAAATATTTACTCATGAAGACACGAACCGGGGGATTTGGAGAGTTCTACAAGAATATCGCCCCGCTGGGGCTTGAATACAAAAATCTGTTTTGGAGTTCTGCCTTTCAGCTCCAGAGGAGCGTCATTCTTGTAGAAGATATTTGATTGTTCAACAGAGTCCGCCGCGGCGGGGCGACATTATTTTAAATCTTTAACGTCACTCATGAATATGTCATCTTGAAAGGACATGTACCCGAAACGGGAAATATTTACTCGTGAAGACACGAACCGGGGGATTTGGAGATTCCTTTATCTGAATACCCTTTCAGCATTTGCAGTTGTAATTTCAGCAACCTCTGAAATATTTTTCCCGGTGATCAAAGCAATTTTCTCTGCTATATACTTAAGATAGGCAGGTTCATTTCGTTTACCTCTGAACGGTACCGGGGTCAGGTATGGCGCATCGGTCTCCAATACCACACGATCCAACCCGATCTTTTGCAGGACCGGCTCCAGCCCGCCGTTTTTATAAGTCACTACCCCGCCAATGCCGAGGTAAAAGCCCAGCTCAATGATCTTTTCAGCCTGCTCCACTGTTCCGGAAAAACAGTGAAATATCCCGGTTAGAGAACCCGATTGGTGTTCTTTGACCAGTGATATACATTCATCCAGCGACTTTCGGGAATGGATAACCAGCGGTAACCCAAACTGCACCGCCCAATCGGCCTGGGTATGAAAAGCCTCATACTGTTGCTTCTCAAAACTTGTGTCCCAGAAAAAATCAAGGCCTACTTCCCCGATCGCCGCAAACTTCCTTTTGTCCAGCCACTCCCGCATGACAGCCAGTTCATCAAGGTAATTTTCCTTAACTGAGCAGGGATGAAGGCCCATCATCGCAAAAAACTGACCGGGATAGGCCGTCTCAAGGGCCAGCATATCCGCAACAACCGCCATGTCGATATTAGGGAGGAAAAATTTTTCCACCCCCGCATCAATCGCCCGACGGATAACTTCCGGGCTATCTTCCTTAAAATCATCCAGATATAAATGACAATGCGTATCCACCAGTTTCATACAGATCCGTTTCAGCAGTAAAGATCAAAAAAAATACCGGCATCCGTTTAAACCTGCCAGATCATTGTACGTCTTAACCATGCGCTTAACTAAAATTGACAACAAAAATCACACATTATGAAAATGAACTCGAAAAAAGCCCTGACTCTTCCGGGGCTTATGATTACCATGCTTTTACTGATGGTTTCCTGCCAAAAAGATAAAAGCACTATCGATGTTACAACAGATATTGAGAGCCTAGTAACAGCCTCTTCTGATGAACTTACACAGGAATCAACTTTTAATGAAGTCTTTGATGATGTTACGGGTATCGATGACGCTACCGCAGGTGAAGACCTTGGTATTTATGGTACAGCTGGCGACGGCATATTCATCGGTCAGGCAAGTGGCGGCGGAAGCGACCTGATCAATGAGCCCTCAACGAGGTGTTTTACGGTTACAGTTACACCCAGGGAAAGGGGCGTTTTTCCTAAGACCGTTACCATCGATTTTGGCAGCGGCTGCGAAGTAAGGGGCCATCTGCGAAAAGGAAAAATCATAACCGTATATACCGGCAGACTTCATGTACCGGGGAGTAAAGCTGTGACCAGTTTTGATAATTTCTCTATTGACAGCTTTAAAATAGAAGGCAAACATACAGTGCAGAATACCACTTCGCCCGGAAGCAATCAGCGGAGCTTTACCGCTACCGTGGAAAATGCCAGGATAACCAATGTCAACAATGGCAACTGGTGTGCCTGGAACAGCAAACGCATTATGACACAGGTGGAAGGCAATGGAACACCATTCTTCCCTAAAGACGACATTTTCAGCATCACAGGTACCCGCAGTGGGGAGTGTTCAAACGGTAAAAGCAGGACAAGTGAGATCATGGAACCGCTCTTAAAAAAATTCGCCTGTAAGTGGATCGTTAAAGGTGTGGTAAAAATTAGCCTGAACAATACCGTTGGCCTCCTCGACTTTGGTGACGGCACCTGCGACAATAAAGCTACCCTCACGGTGGACGGGGTTTCCAGGGCAATTTCCCTGCGCTAAAAAAAAATTGTACAAATAAAAAAGAATTGTACCTTTCACAAAGTTTTCATAGGGTACGGATTAAAAACGGGCCAGGGTGTCTACCCAGGCCCAAATTTTTTTAAGCTGTCAGTCAATAGGTTATCCCTCTGACAACACATCACAAACTCTTTCCAACCAATCCTTTTTCCGTCATTTTTTTTAGCACTTCCGGCAACGCATACCTTAATCTGGGTGATGCTTTTCGGCTATCGTGAAAGGTTATGATGGCACCAGGACTTAAATTAGCCTGTACATTGTCAAAACATTGCTCCGGAGTAAGGTCAGTGTCAAAATCCCCACTTAGCACGCTCCACATAATAATTTTCATTTTTAACCCGGATTCTCCAAGCCATTGCATCTGAAAGCGGGTAGCCCTGCCATAAGGCGGCCTGAACAGATCCGAGTCGATATATTTCCCGGCTTCCAGTACATCTTCAAAGTAAGCGCTATCACTCACTTTCCAGCCACTCAGGTGATTATGAGTATGATTACCAACACTATGCCCCTCGCGGATGATACGCTGATATATTTCAGGGTGCGCGATCACATTCTTACCAATGCAGAAAAAAGTAGCTTTTACGCCAAATGCCTGAAGTGTATCCAACACAAAGATTGTTTCTTCCGGATCCGGGCCATCATCAAAACTCAGGTATACAGCTCGTTGGTCGTCCGGCATCTCCCAAATACAGGAAGGATATAGTTTTCTAAGCCACCAGGGAGTTTTTACCGGGTAATACATGATTAAAGGTAAAGAATGTTGGAGAACAAGAGGGCAGAGGGTAGAGGGCAGAGGGTAGAGGGTAGAGGGTAGAGGGTAGTAACAGCCACAAAATGCAAAAATTAATGATATCTGAGAATGGATATTAGATGGTATATATTAGAAAGCGGAAAGTGGTAATTTTCTGCCCTCTACCCTCTGCCCTCTACCCTCTATCCTCTACCCACTATCCTCTCTTTTCGTATCTTTGCCCCTTAATATTTCCCAAATGAGCAGGCACGGTAAAGTTATGGTGGCAATGAGCGGGGGTATCGACAGTACCGTCACGGCACTCATGCTCCAGGAGCAGGGGTACGAAGTGGTGGGTATTACCATGAAAACATGGGATTATGCCAGTTCCGGTGGCGGGAAAAAAGAAACCGGGTGCTGCAACCTGGACTCCTTTAATGATGCCCGGGCTGCTGCCGTACACCATGGTTTCCCGCACTTTATACTGGATATCCGGGAAGAGTTCGGCGATTTTGTGATCAATAATTTCGTGGAAGAATATATGGCGGGCAGGACCCCTAACCCCTGCGTGATGTGCAATACCCATATCAAATGGCGGGCACTGCTCAAACGGGCTGATGCCATGGACTGCGACTTCATAGCAACGGGCCATTATGCCAAAGTAAGGGCGGAAAACGGTCGTTTTGTGCTCAGCAAAGGGATTGACGAACTCAAGGACCAGAGTTATGTGCTTTGGGGCCTGCAGCAGGATCTGCTCAGCCGGACCCTGCTGCCCTTGGGTGATTACCGAAAACCCACCATTCGCCAAATGGCCATTGATTATGGCTACCCTGAACTGGCGAAAAAGAATGAGAGTTACGAGATCTGCTTTGTCCCCGACAACGACTACCGGGGCTTCCTGAAACGCAATGTGGAAGGTCTTGAAGCAAAGGTTTCGGGCGGAAATTTTGTCAATAAGGAAGGCAAGGTACTTGGCCAGCATAAAGGCTATCCATTCTATACAGTGGGTCAAAGAAAAGGGCTGGATATCACTTTCGGCAAGCCCGTTTATGTTACGGAGATCCTGCCGGAGACCAATACGGTGGTGTTGGGTGACGAAGAGGACCTGAACCGGGCGGAAATGACCGTTGCAAGGATCAATTATATCAAATACGCCCAATTACCTGAAGGCATGGAGGTACATGTGAAGATCCGCTATAAGGATAAGGGCACACCCGGCGAACTGCATAATGCAGACCATGGAAATATCATCGTACACTTCCGGGAAGATGCCAAAGGTGTGGCTCCGGGTCAGTCGGCCGTTTTTTACGAAGGAGATGATGTTTTGGGTGGCGGCACCATACAACGTTATATTTCACCTTTTTAGGCAATAAAAAGCCCTGGAAATCGTTAATTGTAACGTGAAAGTGGCCGGTTTAAAAGCCGGCAGGAAAGATTAAACAGGGTTCAAAATTCTAGAGCACAGGAATTAATTTTATCATTCAAACTGACCTATGCGGAAAAGATCTGTCGTTCCGGTAATTTTAATAAGCCTGCTGGCACTCGCCTGGCAGGGTTGTTCAAAATCTGAACAGTTATCAACTGCGTTGATCAGCGAATATTATCCGATGCAGGTTGGCAAGTATATAACCTACAGGCTCGATTCCACAGTATATCTTTCTCTAAATACCGTTAAAGCCATTAAAACCTATATCGTTCAGGACTGGGTTGATGCAGAGATCACTGATAACCTCGGACGCAAAGCTTATAGGATCAGGCGGATGATCCGCAGTAATTTCGATACAACACAGTGGACAGACAATGCCACTTTTGTAGCCACCCCACTGGATAAATCACTGGAGTATGTTGACAATAATCTCCGGACCATCAGGTTACAGGAACCCATACGTGATAATTTTACCTGGAAAGGAAACAATTATATAAACAGTTTCACTGACCAGGACCTGCAATACCTTGACAACTGGGAGTATTTCTATGAAAATACAAACCAGCCATTTACTGTTGGCGGAAAATCATTCCCTGAAACTGTATTGGTAAACCAGCGAGATGAAGTGATCAATAACCCGGACGATAAGACGACGATCTTTTCCGTAAACAGATCAAGTGAAGTATTTGCCAAAGGCATTGGTTTGGTATACAAAGATTTTCTGCACGAAACATGGCAGCCACCAAATTCAACTTCACCCGGCGGGTTCTATGAACCGAACAGTTACGGAATACGCCTTACCTATCTGAACCATAATTAAGATCGATCCTTATAAGATCTATAACAATGAAAATCCTCCTGGGCATATTACTTTGTTTGGCAACGATTCCAGGGCAGGGACAGCTTACCCGTCATATCATTGAACTGACTGATAAAAAGGGTACTACTTATTCTTTCAACAACCCTTCTGCATACCTTTCAGAAAAAGCCATCGCCAGGAGGGCACGTTATAATATTTCACTTGACAGTACGGACCTGCCGGTTTCGAGGGCCTACACAGACAGTATCTCTGCGATTCCGAATGTCACCATTTTGAATACTTCGCGCTGGCTTAACCAGGTGTTGATTCAGACAACGGATCCTGGCGCCTTACTGAAAATTCAATCCTTTCCATTTGTAAAGAAATCATCACCCGTAGCCAGCAGGCCAACATTTGCGCAGGCTCCGGCGGATAAATTCAATGAGAATATTGGCGCGCTTACAAATGAATCAATCTACCAGCAAACCGTAACCGATAATTTTTATGATTATGGAAATACTTTCGGCCAGGTGCACATTCATGAAGGTGAATACCTGCACGACAATGGTTTCAGGGGCGAAGGAATGACCGTGGCGATTCTTGATGCGGGATACCTCAGTTACCTCACCAATCCTGCTTTTGACAGTGTGCGCCAAAGCAACAGGGTCAAGGGCACCTGGGACTTTGTAAAGAACGAAGCATCCGTGAATGAAGATCATCCGCATGGGATGTATTGTTTTTCCATCATGGCTGCAAACCGTCCGGGCGTATTGGTAGGTACTGCACCAAAAGCAAACTATTATCTATTCAGGACAGAAGATGCCTCAACTGAATATCCTGTTGAAGAACAAAACTGGGCCGTGGCAGCTGAAGTTTCAGACAGCCTGGGGGTTGACCTGATCACTTCCTCATTGGGCTATTATACATTTGATGATCCGTCACTGAACCATACTTATGCCGATATGAATGGCCGCAACACCATGATCACTCGTGCTGCAGATCTGGCGGTAAAGAAAGGGATGATCGTTACCAACAGTGCAGGAAATTCGGGTGCGTCTGCCTGGAAATACCTCATTGCGCCGGCAGATGGCGACAGTGTGCTGGCTGTTGGGGCTGTAAATGTAAGCGGGGCCATTGCCAGCTTTTCCAGTTACGGGCCCTCTGCCGATGGCCGCATAAAACCAGACATCGCTTCCGTTGGCTGGCGCACAGTATTATCAAATACGCTCGGCAATCCCATACAGGGAAGTGGCACTTCATTTTCCAATCCCAATATCGCCGGACTGATCATCTGCCTTTGGCAGGCCTTCCCGGAATTCAGCAATATGCAGATTCTGGATGCCGTAAAGAAAAATTCAAGCCGGTATACCAATCCTGATGACCGCATCGGATACGGCATCCCCAATATGAAGGCAGCATACGATTACCTGGCCGAAGAAAGAAGATTGAACCAGGCCAGAAAAGCACTGGGGGAAAACTATATCAAAGCATACCCTATACCATTCTCCAATCGCTTCACCGTATTGTATAAATCTGCTGAAGCCGGCAAACTGTCGATGGAACTGATCGATGCCAGTGGAAGGATCATCAGCATACAGTCAAGAACTGTAGGAAGCAACGAGCTCAATTTCATTGAAATGACCCAACTCGACAAGCTGCCAGCGGGCCAGTATTTTCTCCGCTACCGGGATGGCTCAAGAAATGGAACGCTTAAGCTGGTAAAGTAAAGAGTGCTGCAAACATAGTATCCGCGCGGTTTTCAAACCCTTTTACCAGGCCTTTTTTACACAATGTCAATCCGCTGTTCGCAAGAATAAAATCAACCGCTCCTTCATTTTCCATTGCATACACAGAACAGGTTATATATAGCAGGAAACCGCCCGCTTTAACCCTGGGCATAAGTTGTTGCAGGATATTCTGCTGCAGTTGCTGGTAATGCGCCATTTCTGATTCGGGAAAAACGATCATTTCCCAGGGGCTCCTGCCCCAGGTGCCGGATCCGGAACAGGGCACATCTGCAATGACGAGGTCAAAACCATTTGGCGGAAAGAATGCGTCAGATGCCACATTTCGGGTAGCCGTTTCAGATAGATCAGCAAGAAAAGTTTTATAGGAATGTATCCCTGCGGAAGCAAATCGTTTTCTCAGGTTGAATAGGATGGTCTCCCGTTCGTCTGAAACATACAATGAAGCCTGCGGGAAAAAATCATGCGCCATTATCGATTTCCCTCCGCTACCGGCACAGGCATCCCAAATGGTTGGTTTTACCGGAAGGCTGTCTGATGAAGGAAAGAACGAAGCAGTTTGCTGTGAACTAAGGTCCTGTATGACAAATTCCTTATCCGGTTCACCCAGGGCATCCAGCTTAGTAGTGTTAGAGATGGACAGCGCCGACTCACTCACAGGCGTAAACGAAATATTGGCGGACGCAAGTTTTTTACGTACTTCATTACCCTTGCCTGGCCTGAGACGCAGGAAAAGGTCAGGCTGTATAAAATGGGAAAGTACAAAAGCATCTTTGTCCAGTTCAGGACTCAGTTTATCCGAAAAAGGAAAAATATCGGCTAGGGAAAATTCAGGATACAGTTGCTGCAGAAAATCAATTTTTTTCGCCAGCGGAAGATCAATTGCGGTTATCCATTCCGGTTTGGTTACTTCCAGCAAACTGTTCTGTCCCCTGGAAATAAGGAATTGTCCCAGAATGATCCTTTCCCTTATGGGAAGATCAGGCAGGCCCTTACCCAGCCTGAAATAGCTGTAGCAAAATCCACTGATCTCTTTTCTGTCCCGTGACCCGAACTTCTTATTATCCCGGAAGAAGGCTTTTATATAAACCGGGAAAGGCTCCAACCCCTCATAATGTGCAAGGATCTGTTCCGCAGAACCCAGGTGCGCAAGGACATACTTGTTACTTACCATTAATGTTATTTTCCTTGCGGCTTTTATATCAATTAAGAAATTGGGCATTCCGGAAGCCCCGGTTCGTGCCTTCACGAAACGGAAAAAAAAACGATGTGGTTCGTGAAGGCACGAACCACGGCACGGACAGAGAATCGTCAGACCTGGCACGGTAAAATACTTCTGCGTTTCTCTGTGATCTCTTTTCTCTGCGGTAAATGCATTATAGTTCCAGTAATGCCTTCACCGGATCTTTACCCATCAGTAAAAGTTCAGGGTTCTCCAGCAATTCCTTCACCCTTACCAGGAAGCCAACGCTCTCGCGGCCATCGATGATACGGTGATCATAGCTTAAGGCGAGGTACATCATGGGCCGGGCAACGATCTGTCCGTTAATTACCATGGCACGCTCTTCTATCTTGTGCATGCCAAGTATGGCAGACTGAGGAATATTGATGATCGGCGTGCTCATGAGTGATCCGAATACGCCACCATTGGTGATCGTAAATGTGCCGCCCTGCATCTCTTCCAGGCTGAGTTTATTATCACGGGCCTTACCAGCCAGTTCAACCACTTTCTTTTCAATATCGGCCATGCTCAGGCTCTCTGCATTTCTGATCACCGGCACAACAAGTCCTTTAGGGGCAGAAACGGCAATGGAAATATCGCAGTAATCATGGTAAATGATCTCTTCCGCATCAATATAGGCATTCACCGACGGCCACTCCTGCAAAGCAAAAGAGCATGCCTTGGTGAAGAAACTCATGAAGCCCAATCCAACACCATGAAATTCCTTGAACTTGTCTTTATGTTTTGTGCGGATTTCCATGATGCGGCTCATATCCACTTCGTTGAAAGTGGTGAGCATCGCTGTGGTATTTTTTGCTTCCACAAGTCTGCGCGAAATAGTCTTGCGCAGGTTGCTCATTTTCTCTCTGCGTTCATCGCGGGAGAACAACACCTGGCCAGGCTTGTGGCCCGGGCTCGACAAGGCTTCCAGGACATCCTGCTTCATTATCTTTCCGCCACTGCCCGACGCGGTGATGGCTTTTGGATCCACTTTTTTATCAGCGATGATGGCTGCTGCTACAGGTGTGGCTTTCACATCCGGCGTGGCAACGGGCGGAGGCGTACTAACTACAACGGCTACCGGCTTTTTCTCTTCTGCAACCGGCGGGGCTGAAACCGTTCCTTCCGGGCGGCTGGCTTTATCATCGATCTGGCAGGCAATATCACCGATTTTCAAAGTATCCCCTTCTGCGGCGATGGTCTTCAAAATTCCCGCTTGTTCTGCATTGATCTCAAAAGTGGCTTTTTCACTTTCAAGCTCGGCAACAATTTCGTCGCGCTCCACCCACTCGCCATCTTTCTTCAGCCATTTGACAAGTGTCACTTCTGTGATGGACTCTCCTACTGTTGGAATCTTGATATCGATCATAAAATTTTATTATCGTTTGAGCGTATTCGTTAGTTATTGTCAGATTCGGAATGCGGTTTCAATCAGTTCGGCCTGTTCCTGTGCATGAACCTTGATGTACCCTGTAGCCGTAGACGCACTTGGCTGGCGGCTGATCACACCATAGTTGAATGATTTCAGGTAAACCTGCAGGAATGATGCGGCGCCCATATTCAGCGGTTCTTCCTGCACCCAGAACCAGGTTGCTTTGGCATATTTAGCGTGCAGCGTATCCAGCTGTTTAGCCGGCAGCGGGTGAATCTGTTCCACACGTACCAGGGCCACATCCTGCTGGTTATGCTTTTGCTGGTAATCAAGGAGGTCGTAATAAATTTTACCGGAACAAAATAAGACCTTCCTGATCCTGGATGGTTCCGTTACACCAGCGTCGTCGATCACTTCCTGGAAACCTTCCTGTGTAAAGGCAGATTTCAATGAATAGGAAGCCGGCAGGCGGAGGTTAGCCTTAGGGGAGAAATTCACCAACGGTTTACGGAAAGGCCATATAAGCTGTCGCCGCAAAGCATGAAAGAAATTGGCAGCAGTAGTGATATTGGTAACCACCATATTCAGCTCCGCACACATCTGTAAAAATCTTTCCATGCGGCCGCTGCTATGTTCCGGACCCTGGCCTTCATAACCGTGCGGAAGCAGCATCACCAGTCCGTTCATGCGGTTCCATTTTTGTTCGGCACTCACAATGAATTGGTCTATCATCGTCTGTGCGCCGTTGGAGAAATCGCCGAACTGTGCTTCCCACAACACCAGTGTGTTAGGGGTGGAAAGTGCATATCCATACTCAAATCCCAGCACGCCATATTCACTCAACAAAGAGTTATAGATCCTGAACTGGCCGATTGCCCCGGGGATATCACTTAATCGATTATGAGCAGCGTCTGTAACTTCATCGCGAAGCACTGCATGGCGGTGAGAGAAAGTACCGCGACGAACATCCTGGCCACTCATCCGTACATCTTTGCCATCAAGCAGCAGGCTGCCGTAGGCCATCAGTTCAGCCGTTGCCCAGTCAACTTTCTCTTCTTCGTTGAATAATTTTATTTTATCCTGTAGCAGTTTTTCCACTTTCCGCAGCGGCTTAAAATCAGCCGGCCACTTCATCAGGCTGTTGAAAACATTGGAAAAAGCCTCTTCCGAAATAGCGGTTGTCGGCGACTTTTCAAAATCTGCTGCCGTTGCCCTGCGCAGGCTTTTCCACCAGAGTTCAGGCTGCTGGTAATGATAAGGCAGGGGATTTTGCTTTACTTCGTCTAATCGTTCCTGTAAGTCGGACCAGAATTTCTTCTCCATTTCCTTCGCCAGTTCCTTTGCATCGGGTTCGCCGTTTTCCAGCAGGAAAGTGGAATACACTTCCCTCGGGTTAGGATGCTTTTCGATCAGTTCATACAAGTGAGGCTGTGTGAACTTTGGATCATCACCTTCGTTGTGACCGTGTTTACGGTAACAAACCATATCAATGAATACATCCGAATTGAATTGCTGGCGGTATTTGGTGGCAATCTCCACACACTTTACAACGGCTTCCGGATCGTCGCCATTTACGTGCATCACCGGTGCCTGCACCATAGCTGCAAGAGAGGTACAATAATCCGCACTCCTGGCATCATCAAAATCGGTGGTGAAACCGATCTGGTTATTGATCACAAAATGCATGGTGCCCCCGGTATAGTATCCCTCGAGGTTGCACATCTGCAATATTTCATAAACCACACCCTGGCCGGCAACAGAGGCATCTCCATGGATCAGGATCGGAAGTATCTTATCGTAATCACTGTTATATAGAACATCGGCCTTTGCGCGGGAGAAGCCCAGTACAACCGGGTCAACCGCTTCCAGGTGAGAGGGGTTGGGCATGAGTTTCAGGTGCATGACCTTGCCATCGCCCAGTTCGATCTCACTTCCGTAGCCCATATGGTATTTTACGTCGCCGCTGCCCATCGTCTGATCCGGGGTGGCGGTTCCTTCAAATTCACTGAAGATCTGCTCATAGGTCTTGCCCATGATATTGGCCAGTACGTTTAACCGTCCACGGTGAGCCATGCCAATGACCACTTCATGAACATCGAACTCAGCGGCAGATCGGATGATGGCATCCAGTGCTGCAATGGTGGTTTCCCCGCCTTCAAGCGAGAACCTTTTCTGGCCGATATATTTGGTATGCAGGAATTTTTCGAACATGACCCCCTCGTTCAGCTTCTCCAGGATCCGTTTTCTCTTTTCCAGCGGAAGCGGATTAAGGAAATTCTTTTCCATTTCGGTGGTCAGGAAATCGACTTTCTCCTGGTTGCTGATGTATTTGAATTCTATGCCCACATGGCTGGCATAGCATCTGTTGAGGTGGTCCAGTATATTCCGGAGGCTTGTTGTGCCGAGACCAATAAGGTTGCCGGCATAGAAGTTTTGGTCCATATCCGCCTCAGAAAGCCCGAAAAAATCAAGCTTAAGATTGGCGCCACGGTCCTTTCTTGGCCTGATTGGATTGGTTTTAGCGATCAGGTGACCCTTATTCCGATAACCAAGAATCAACCTGTAAGCGCCTAATTCCTTTTTCCAGTCGGCGCCTGACAATTCAGCCCCCTGAGTAACCGCTGAAATAGTTACGGGTGTTGTTTGTTCACCATTAACACTTGATTTTCCGTATGTTATGGCAAAATCGAAGCCTTCAAAAAACTTCCGGAGTTCCGGATCAACAGAGGCAGGATCCTTTACAAAGTCCTGGTATTGGTGTTCTATAAAAGAGGGATGGGCGTTGGTTATATAAGAAAAATCCTTCATCAGTCTGGCTAGTTGATTTTCACGTTCAAAGGATCACAAATATCGGTGTTTAAACCGAATTTGAAAGATGGCATGGAACAAATAGCTATAGGTTGTAATTCCCTGAGCCGGTATCAAAGCCCTTATTAGTATTCGTTTTCAGGCTTTCCGGACCAGATAGGCAGAAATTTAGAAATAATAATACCCTGAGGGCCTCATTTTTTGTAATTTGACTGATCAGATTTGGTATTTACACCCACTGCCCTTACCTTTGCCGTCCTAAATTTTAGTAAAGCATAGCATTATGGCAAATCACAAGGCAACGAAAAAAGATGTGCGTCAGGCTTCAAAACGCCGTGAGAGAAACAGGTACCAGGGTAAAACCACCCGGAATGCCATCCGTGACCTCAAAGCGCTGACCGACCCAAAGGCAGCCGGTGAATCGGTAAAGGTGGTGATCAGCCGTATTGACAAACTTGCTAAAAAGGGTGTTATTCACAAGAATAAAGCTGCAAACCTGAAGAGCAGCCTGACTAAAAGGGTAAAATCACTGGCTAAGTAAGCTGGTAAACTTAATATAAGTGAACCGTCTCCATATTGGGGACGGTTTTTTTATACCGCGATGAAACGAGGATAAACTCTTAGCGGCCTTCGTTCCCTGGCGGTTATGGCTGTAAATACCAAATTAACTTTTGCCTAACAGGGAATTATTTAATTTAAAGGAACAATATTAAGCTGCGGCTATGAGAATACTAAAGACAATCAGCACAATCTGTTTTTTTATTCCCTTATTTACTTCCGGCCAATCAATTTATGAAGGCAATTCAGACAGGATGCCCAGCAATAGAAATCGAATGAATTACCCTGTAATGAGTGGCTTGGTAAATAACCCCACCCTTAATCAGTCGAATGCACCAATGCTTTTTAATAATAAAGCAAAAAATACCCAACCCGTTGACGAATATAAATTTCTCACTACTGTTTTACAGGAAGGAAATTCATGGAAGCTGATCTTAAAAGACAGTAACAACATCATCAGGATGTCAGGTACATACAGTGATCAGGAACTAACGAATCCTGAAGGTATTTTTAATTACTATCACTCAAATGGAAACTCTTCTACTTATGGCCTGTATGCACAGGGACAGCGAGATGGCATTTGGATAAGCCATTATGCGAATGGCAAATTAAAGGATTCAATTTCTTATAGGAACGGTAAAAAGAATGGCAGGTTTCAGCGATTTCATCTGACTGGCCCGCTTTATATCAGCGGCAATTATCTTGATGATGTCATGCAGGGCGAATGGTGTGAATTTTATCAAAATGGCCAGCCGGCCTCCATTACAGAATATGCACAAGGCAGTATTACAAAAGTTATTTATTATACAAGGGCAGGTGAGAAAATCGAACAGGATCAAAACAAACTATCGCCAAAGCTTTTTTTCAACAGGCGATACGAAATCGAAAAAGAACTGATCCATGCAACCTATTATGGCAGTCCTTCGAAATTGCCTAACGGTAAATTCGAAACTGTTTTGTATAATATGGAGGGACAGAAAATCATTTATGCGCAGTGGTCGGATCAGAGTATTTCCAAAAAATCAGGCCTTTTTGAACGGTATGATAATACCGGCCTTTTACGGCTATCCTGTTTTTATGATAATAACCAGTTATCAGGACCATTCAAAACCTGGTACGAAACAGGCATACCGGCGAATTCTGTCAACATGAAAAAAAATATGCGTGACGGTGTTTGGGAATCCTTTTACGAAACCGGCTTCAAAAAGGACTCAGGAACTTTTGAAAATGATATCGCAACAGGCTTGTGGTCTTACTGGGATGAAAATGGGGACACACGATCTATCGGTGCCATTAAAAACAATCATAAAACCGGCGACTGGAAAACATATGACCGCAATGGTAAAATTTTATACATCCAGCGTTACCGTAAATCAAGATATGATGAAGCCGAAATGATCAGGATCAACGAGTAATGATATATTGAATCAGCTCTGTCATGCTTAAAAGAGTTCACTGATCCTTCCCTTCATAATGGCATATTTGGTAACTTACGCAGGTTTACATGCTTATCAACTGCCTTCCCGGAAATAAACAAGGCAAATAACCAACTATGAAATTTTTCTTAAGCTTTTTACTTTCTTTATTTGCTATCGTTGCCATTGGGCAAAAATCAGATACCACCATCAGGTATTTCAATAAACAATTTGAACCTGTTCAAAAAACAGCAGCCACCTATGCAGGCATGGTGTACCCTGACAGTAATAAATGGGCAGTTGTGGTGATCAACGATTCATCTAAGATCCTCATGACCGGATTTTACAGGGACAAAGCATTAAAAGCAAGAGATGGCTGGTTCACCTTTTTCTATACTAACGGCAACCCTCAGGTCAGGGGAAAGTACACCAGCAATGCCCAGGATGATCTTTGGATGAGCTGGTATCCCGGTGGCCAAATAAAAGATTCTCTTTATTTCAGGCGGGGATTTAAGAACGGAACAGCTAACGGCTGGTTCGAAAATGGCAACCCAAAATACACCGGATATTTTACACTCAGTTTTGCAGACAGTACCTGGACATGGTACCACGAAAACGGGAAACCATCAACAAAGGAAAAATATAATTCTGCCGGCAAATTAACTTCCCTGGAATGTTTTGATACCCTGGGTAACTATTCAGGTATAAGTTGTGCACTGGAAAAAGCGCCTACCATTAAAGGCTATTATGGCGGCATCAATAAATATATTGTCGACAGTCTTTACTATCCTGAAGAGGCATTGAAAAAAAATATCCAGGGAATTGTGGATATTTCTTTTACGATCACAAAAACAGGGAAGCTGGAAAATATCAAGGTCATCAATACTCCACACATTTTACTTTCCAATGAAGTGATCAGGGTGCTGAATTCGGTGCCGGCCTGGTACCCGGCCATTGAACATAACCGACCGTATGATCATACACAGACACTGAAAATTCCTTTTTATAAACCGGGGAATGAACCTTTTGAGCCGGTACCCTGAGAATTTTTAAGAAACAGGATTATCCATTTAAGTCTCATTTGTCATTTGGCTCAAGGGTTGGTGGTTATATATGTGATCTATTATATGATTTAAATAAGGATTGTTTGTCACTTTAATTCCCTCACGTGCGGGATAATTGTATTTGTTACTTTTTTGGATCAAGTCAATAAAGTGAAATAACCTTATAATGAGGCTTTGCGCTCTAAATACTTAATCCTATAAAGAAAGTTCAATCCAATTACTTAGAAAATTTGCAGTTAACTATTTCAACTGCTGCCGCTTCGCCAGTTTATATCCCAGGTAGATCGTACTGGCAACCACCAGCGCACTCAGGTACCCTACCCTGTTATAGTGCAGTATTTTTCCATCAGCTCCTTTAGAAACGATCATCCCCGAAACCAGGGAAGCCATCCCGGTAAACAATTGCTGAAAGGAAGAATTAAAGCTCATGAAACGGCCGCGCTGTCCGGGCTCAACAACCGTACTGATCATGGCCTGCGCAGGAATGGAGCGACTGGTTGACGCTGCAAACCAAAACCCGAAAATGGATAACACGATATAAATCGGCAGGTCGGGCATATTGGTAATAAAAATGATAGGGAACAGGGAACAGATAACAGCAACAAGGAATACATTGAATTTCCCGTATTGATCAGACATCCTGCCAATGATAAACGAAGCGATCAGCGAACAAACACCTCCCACCATATAGATCAACGGCGTTTCATTTTTCGTGAAACCTTTGTTGAATTCCATATAGGGATTAATAAAAGGGATCAGCATAAAATGACCGAACATCAAGAGACCGGATAATAATAAGGCGATCACCTGGCTCCTGTTTCCCAGCATCTGGCTAAAAACTTTTCCAATACCAACGGGTTTATAATCCGGATCAAGATGGTGTTTAATGGAAGGCAGAAACCGAATGATCATAGGAACGAAAACCCAGCCCAGCACCCCTATAAAAATGAAAGGTGCATGCCAGCTGAAAATACCGGCGAGGTACAAACTGAACGGGACACCAAATACGGATGCAGCAGCAAATGCCATAAAAATGGAACTCATCGCCCTGCCCCTTTTCTCGTATGGAAAAACATCTGCAATGATCGATAAAACCTGCGCACCTATCAATCCGCCAAACAATCCCGTGAGTATCCTGGCCAGCATCAGGAATAAAGCATCGGGGGCAAAGCCGCAACACAGTGTGCCGATAAGAAATCCTGTATAAGCAAAGAGCAATACTTTTTTTCTGTCATACCTGTCTACATAAAACGCCGCAACGATACTGGAAAAGAAAGCAGTTATCGGATATGCTGCCACAATGATGCTGAAGTATTGTGGGCTGATCAAAAAATGCGGCATCAGGAAATTTCCCAATGGCATCATGATCATGAAGTCGAGGATATTGGTAAAGTTAATGGCTGCGAGTAAAAAGAGCAGTATCCTTTCTTTCCAGGTCATGTGCAAAGATGGGGAAAAATCTGGTGTTTGTCTGAACGGGGATCCGCCTCCGTTTCACTACGTCGGACAGGTTTGGGGGGATTAAAATGATTAAGGAGATTAGCAGCCCTTAAATTTTCTAACAGACTATGCGTTTGCTTTGAGCTAAAAAAAACTATAAATTTTTGAATATTTAAAATTAATTATACTTTTTACGGAGAGGCACCCCTCTCTTTTAAGAGAGGGGTTTGGGGGTGAGTTGTAAAAGAAAAACGAAAAAAATTTAACCGCAAAGAAGCAAGGGTGCGATATTAATCCACTTTCTTCACACTGCCCGCGCCGCTTATCTGTTGCTGGACATTTGTTGCATTGCCTTTATATTTTACACTACCGGCACCACTCACCCGCGCATCGAGTTTCACACTGGCAAATACTTCCGCAGAACCGGCACCTGAGATTTCCACCTTAGTGTTTTCAGACATGAGGTCGTAACAGGTTGCTTTCCCGGCACCACTGAGATCGAGATCAAAATTCTGTGCGCGGCCTTTGAGATCAACTTTGCCGCTTCCTGAAATACTGGCTTTAAGATCGGGTGCATCTGCTTCCATTCGGATATCTCCGGCGCCGCTTACTTCCAGTTCCAGTTTATCAGCAGATGTGATCCTGTTCTCGCCAATAATATTACAAGCACCGGAAACATCAAGGTGGGTGAAACGGGGTGAGGTAACATATATTTTCATTTTCTTTGAAGGCCTGAGATTATAACCGCTTTTTGTGCGTACCTCCAGCCTGCTCCCATGATTTTCGGTGATGATGTATTTCATCAGGTTTTCATCGCCTTCGATCCTTACCGCTTTCTGATCGCCCTGGCTTACATAAACATCCAATGCTCCGTGTACTTCTACGGCATTGAAATCGTCTACTGATCTCTCTTCTTTTACGATATTGCCATTCCCGCGTGCCCTCTTCCCGCCAAAATAAACACAGGAGCTGGCTAAAACGCTTATCATCAGACTGAACAGTAGTACCTTTTTCATGTTGCTTCTTTTAACAAATGTGATTAAAACCGGCTTATCAGCCAATGGATTTCCGGTAAACTAGCCCAAAATACCGGTAAATGACCCAGTTTCAGACGCAAAAAAGGATGAAAGGTTACAATCCCGACTTGAGCGAATTCTTTACCTTCGCAACACTTTATGACAGAAAAAATCCTCATTCTCGATTTTGGCTCCCAATATACCCAACTGATCGCCCGTGCAGTAAGGGAAGCAAATGTGTATTGCGAGATCATCCCCTTCCACAAAGACTTTGACATCACCCCCGACCTGAAGGGCATTATCCTTTCCGGTTCGCCCTTTTCGGTGAATGATGAAAAAGCCCCCTCAGTAAAGGTCTTGGAACTGGTTAAACAGCGCCCCATCCTGGGCATCTGCTATGGTGCCCAACTGACCGCCAAACTTTCCGGTGGACGGGTGGAAAAATCGGAAAAAAGGGAATATGGCCGCGCAGCCTTGCAGGTAGAAAAAGATGATGTGATCTTCAACGCCGTTCCATCAAAATCACAGGTTTGGATGAGCCATGGCGATTCTATCCTTGACCTGCCGGCAGATTTTGAAATTCTGGCCACAACAGCTTCCATACCTGTCGCCGCCTTCAAAAAGAAAGCATCAGATCATCATCCATTATACGGGTTGCAGTTTCATCCGGAAGTTTATCATTCCGAACAAGGAAAAAGAATATTAAGAAATTTCCTGGTTGAGATCTGCGGCTGTACAGGCGACTGGACGCCGGCGCATTTCATCACAGATACCGTAAACGCACTTAAGGAACAGATCGGTGACCGTAAAGTAGTAATGGCATTGAGTGGCGGCGTTGATTCCACTGTTGCCGCAACCCTTATCCATCGCGCAATCGGAGACAGGCTCTTTGGCATTTTTGTAGACAATGGCCTGCTGCGCAAAAATGAATTTCAACAGGTTATCGATACATATGGCCAGCTGGCGCTGAATGTAAAGGGTGTTGATTCACGTGAACATTTCTATACCAAACTTGCGGGCAAAACAAGCCCGGAAGAAAAAAGAAAGATCATCGGCTCCACTTTCATCGAAGTCTTTGACCAGGAAGCCAAACAATTGAAAGATATCAGTCTGCTGGGACAGGGCACGATTTACCCTGACGTGATTGAAAGCGTTTCCGTGCACGGCCCCTCAGTGACGATAAAATCGCACCATAACGTGGGAGGCCTGCCTGAGAAAATGCATATGAGCCTGGTGGAACCCTTGCGATACTTATTTAAAGATGAAGTGCGCAAAGTAGGGCTTGAACTTGGTATTCCTAAGGATATGCTCTTCCGGCACCCATTCCCCGGCCCCGGCCTGGCGATCCGGATCCTCGGAGAAATTACAGAAGAAAAAGTTAAACTTCTCCAGGAAGCAGATGCCATTTATACAAACGCATTAAAGGCATTTGATTTGTATGATAAGGTCTGGCAGGCCGGGGCGATCCTGCTGCCAGTGAAGAGTGTAGGTGTAATGGGCGACGAAAGGACCTATGAGTTCACCATTGCGCTCAGGGCGGTCACTTCCGTAGATGGCATGACCGCAGACTGGGCACATCTTCCTTATGAATTCCTGGGTCATGTCTCCAACGAGATCATCAACCAGGTGAGGGGCATTAACCGGGTTGTTTATGATATCAGCAGTAAGCCGCCTGCAACCATCGAGTGGGAATGATCCGTCATTAATAAAACCTGCATGAAAAAAGCCATATATCTTTTTACCATTTTGAGCCTGCTGTTTTCTGCAGGTATGAACGCGCAAACCGACAAACCTTCAAAATATAAGGTTGGCCTGTTTGTTCCACTCTACCTTGATTCTGCTTTTGATGAATTGCAGCAATACCGCTATGGAAAGGGATTTCCCCGCCAGTCGATTCCAGGTCTGGAGTTTTATGAAGGCGCTGAATTTGCGCTGGACTCTCTCAATAAAGAAAATGCTGAACTTGAAATGCATGTTTTCGACATCCGGAGTGCCGGCGGAAATATCAGTTCCGTAGTTACCTCGCCTTTAATGGATTCCATAAACCTGATCATTGGACAGGTTAGCGGAAACGAATACCTGCAACTGGCGGAGATAGCCAAAGAAAAAAATATTCCTTTTATCAGTGCAACCTATCCAAATGACGGGGGTGTAAAAAGTAATCCTCAGGTTGTAATGGTAAACGCCAAGCTCAACACGCATATACAATCGGTCTACAATTATATTTTACGGACATGGGGAACAGGTAATATCGTTTGGTTCAGGAGAAAAAACAGTGCTGACGACCGTATTGAAGATGTGTTCAAACAACTGAACCAATCGCCCGGCGGAGGTGTTATGAAATACAAACAGGTTATATTGCCCGATTATTTCACCATGGCTGATATATCCGCAAAACTGGACAGCAACAAACAGAATGTGATCATCGCCGGCAGCCTGGATGAAACATTTGGCAAGAACCTGGTTTATGCCTGTGCAACAATGAGTAAGTCGTATAAAACAAATATAGTTGGTATGCCTACCTGGGAAGGCATCAAAGACTTAAGCAAAAATGAATACCGCCCGCTTTCCATAATATACTCCACAACATTTTACAATGCGGGTGCATCCGAATGGTGCAATAAATTTGAAGATGCATATCGTAAAAGGACTTTCAGCAAGCCATCCGATATGGCCTTCAAAGGATTTGAGATCACCTATTATTTTGTACACCTGCTGTTGAAATATGATACATCGCTTATCAGCAACCTAAATGATAAAAGCTTTCAGCTGATAACCGATTACGAGTTCAAACCAATCAGGTGGAGCAGGTCGGGTGAGTTGCCGGATTATTTTGAGAACAAACGCATCTACATTTTGCGCAGGCAAAACGGCCAGGTAAGCTTATTGAATTGATAATTAAAGTACACCGGGGAGTAAATGAAGCTTCATGAAGAAATACCTGATCATCATATTGATTTGTGTTGTGGGAACAGGGTTCTCCCTTCTCGGCAAACCAGGCCCTGATGATCCTGTCTTTATTCCGCCAAGTGCCCAAAGACAGGGCAACGCCGATTCAGGCTTCAAGTACATCATCACTGGAGATTATGTCAACAGTGGGCTTCCATACATTTTTTACAAACTCGGTATTGGCAGGGATGATAAAAACTTTCTGAACAGAGAGGGGCTGAATGCCTCTGTGAGGTATGATTTCAACATTATCAATGCACCTAACGGCGAGTCCATTGTTGTGCCCAACTGTCTCCAGTGCCATGCGCAGGTATTTGAAGATTCGCTGATCATAGGACTTGGAAATTCACAGGCCGACTTCACCAGCGCCAGACGGTTTGATTCAGATATTGCAGAAAGCGTTTTGGATAGTTACATGAAGCTGAATAAAAAGAAAGCTGAGGCCGCGAAGGAATTCATCCAGGTGGGAAAAGTGATCGGTGGGAAAATGTACACAGAAGTAAAAGGTGTGAACCCGGCCGACAGGCTCACCGCTTTACTCATCACCCACCGTGATAAAAATACTTTGCAGTGGAACGATACTGCATCAACTGAATTACCCGACCAGGTAATACCTTCAGATGTACCAGCCTGGTGGCTGCTCAAAAAGAAGAATGCCATGTTTTATAATGGCTTCGGCAGGGGTGATTTTGGCAGGTTCCTGATGGGCGCTATTTTACTAACGGTGAACGATACCGCGCATGCCAATAAGGTAGACAGCCACATGAATGATGTACTCGCCTACCTGAACAATTTAGAACCTCCGAAATATCCAAAACCTATCAACCAGGAACTTGCTGCGGATGGCCGGGTTTTATATGAAACAAACTGTGCAAAATGCCATGGGTTTTATGGAGACTTTTCATCATATCCCAATTACCTAATTCCGCAACACGTGATTGGTACAGACTCCATGCTAAACCGAAGCAATTACCAGTATTCCGATATGATCACCTGGTTCAACACCAGTTGGTTTGCCAAAGGAGACCATCCGGCAAAGCTTGTACCTTTTAATGGATATATAGCGCCGCCGTTAGATGGCGTGTGGATCACGGCTCCATATTTGCATAATGGTTCGGTGCCGGATATTGAAACTGTGCTGAACAGCAAGTCCAGGCCAAAGTACTGGAGCCGGAATTTTTCCAAACCGGAATATGATTATGAAAAACTGGGCTGGAAATATACCGTTGAAGAAAAAGAAGGCGGCAGGAAAGTGTACAATACCACCCTGCCGGGCTATGGCAACCACGGGCATACTTTTGGCGATAAGCTGAATGACGGGAAAAGAAGAGCCATCATTGAATATTTAAAGACCCTTTAACCGCAAAGCTCCCCGGTCGTACCTAAATTACAGTCAATGCTGATTTCATTTACTGATAAAGGACTCCGGGCCGTGGTTCCGTGCCTTCAAGATCCACAATGCGCTTTTTCCGGTTACCTATGACACACCGCGTATCTAATTGAATATCAAATAGATAAAAACTGATTGAAATGTACTACAAGAATATCGCCCCGCTGGGGCTCTAATACAATATACATGCAAGGCTACAGGAATTTCGCCCCCCTGGGGCTCTAATACAAAAATGCTGTTCTGCCTTTAGACTTCAGGGGAGCGGCATTCTTGTAGAAAGCAGTTGATTGTTCAATAGAGCCCCAGCGGGGCGACATTAAAATGCTGTTTTGCTGTTCTGCCTTTAAGCTCCAGAGGAGCGGCATTCTTGTAGAAAACATTTGATTGTTCAATAGAGCCCCAGCGGGGCGAAATTAAAATGCTGTTTTGCTGTTCTGCCTTTCAGCTCCAGAGGAGCGGCATTCTTGTAGAAAACAGTTGATAGTTCAATAGAGCCCCAGCGGAGCGAAATTAAAATGCTGTTTTGCTGTTCTGCCTTTCAGCTCCAGAGGAGCGGCATTCTTGTAGAAAACAGTTGATAGTTCAATAGAGTCCGCCGCGGCGGAGCGACATTATTTTAAATCCTTAACGTCACTTATGAATGTGTCATCTTCAAAGAACTTGTACCCAAAACGGGAAATGTCTACTCGTGAAGACACGAAACGGGGCTTCGGGGAAGCACACGCATTGAAGTTCGTAAATTACAGTCAATGCTGATTTCATTTACTGATAAAGGGCTTTTTTGCGAACAGGGAAATTTCCACATCGATCCATGGAAGCCGGTAGACACTGCGGTCATCACCCATGCACACAGTGACCATGCACGAGCCGGGCACGGGCATTACCTGTGCCATCACCAAAGCGCTTCGTTATTACGGTCACGATTAGGCGAAAATGATTACCAGTCGGCAGGATGGAATGAACCTGTGACCAGGAACGGGGTACGCGTTTCCCTTCATCCAGCCGGTCATATTATTGGATCAGCACAGGTTCGGGTGGAATATAAAGGAGAGGTATGGGTCATCAGCGGAGATTACAAAACAGTTGACGACGGCCTTAGCGGCGCTTTTGAGCCGGTTAGCTGTAACACTTTCATTACAGAATCAACTTTTGGCCTGCCAGTCTACCAATGGAAACCACAGGAAATAATCTATGATGATATGCGGCAATGGGTGAACCGCAACCAGGCCGAAGGTTATAGTTCCGTGTTCCAGGCTTACAGCCTTGGCAAGGCACAACGCATCATTCATGCGCTGCGTGCATACGAAGGGAAAATTTTTGTACACGGAGCCGTTTGGCAGATACAGGAGGCATTGCTGGCAGATGGCTGGAAATTCCCACAGGTTGAACGCATAACAGCGGATATACCTGCGGATATTCGCAAAGGTTCGATCTTTATTTCTCCTGCACCTATTGAACAGACCGTTACGGCAAAACTGTTAGGGCCCTATCGCACAGCGGCCTGCAGTGGCTGGATGCAGGTAAGGGGAAACAGACGCAGGGGAAACAATGACACAGGGTTTGTACTCAGCGATCATGCCGATTGGAATGGATTGCTTTCTGCAATAGAGGCTACAGGTGCGGAGAAAGTTTATGTGACACATGGATTTCAATCGGTATTGAGCAGGTATCTTAACGAAAATGGCATTTCAGCGGATGAGGTAAGAACACATTTTGGGGAAGAAGAAGAGTAAATAAAAATCGAAAAGGGAAAATCGAAAATCGAAAATGAGAGACACAGGCGTCGACAGAAAAATATAAAATATCGTCAGTTCATATGAAAGCGACGGCTTCAGGTTGATTGTATTACTTAGACAGGAGTTTGGTGATGCAGGCAGCAAAACGCAGAAATGGGAAAATCGAAAATGAGAGAATCAGCCGTTGACAGAAAAATATAAAATATTATCGATTCATCAAATCAAAGCAATGACTACTGCTTTTGGATTAAGGAAAATCGAAAATTAGAGAACCATCCATTGACAGAAAAATATAAAATATCGTCAGTTAATAAAATAGAAAGCGATGGCTTCAGGCTTTTTGCATCACTTATACAGGAACTTGGTGATGCGGGCAGTACACAGGTAAAAATCAAACTGCTCACAGATTATTTTTCTGTTGCCCCGGATGCTGATAAAATATGGACGATTGGGCTCTTTACCGGAAGAAAACTGAAGCGTATGGTAAAGACCAGCCTGCTTTCTGCCTGGGTTTCTGAGTTGAAAAACTTACCTGCCTGGTTATTTGATGAATGCTATCACCAGGTAGGCGACCTGGCTGAAACATTGGCATTGCTATTACCTCAGGATGAACGCCGCGCAAAAGAAGGCAACCTGTCGGATTACCTGAATTTGCTCAAAAGCCTTGAAAAAGCATCGGATGAAGAAAAAAAAGAAAGCATACTCGCCTGCTGGAAAGGCATGAATGATGCGGAAAAATTTGTTTTCAATAAACTGATCACCGGTGGTTTCCGGATAGGCGTTTCTGCACAACTGGTGATACAAGCCCTTGCCCGCTTTTTGAATGAAGAGCCGGCTATACTGGCACATCGGCTGAGTGGGAAATGGGACCCTTCAGCCATATCGTTTGAAGAGCTGGTGCATGGCCACGGAAGTGAAGATAATCTTTCTCAACCCTACCCTTTTTTCCTGGCACATGGACTCGCAGAATCTGTGACAACGCTTGGAGAGCCTTCGCACTGGCATGCAGAATGGAAATGGGATGGCATCCGAGGGCAGGTAATTAAAAGAAAAGGACAATGGTTTGTCTGGAGCCGTGGAGAGGAACTGATCACAGAGAAATTCCCCGAATTTGAAGATTGGAGGTCGATGCTGCCAGACGGCCTGGTACTCGATGGCGAGATACTGGCGATGCACGCAGGCATGCCACTGCCTTTTGCCTTATTACAAACCCGGATCGGCCGGAAAAAAGTAAGTAAGCGCCAGCTTTCAGAAGTGCATGTGCATTTCATGGCCTTCGACCTGCTGGAATTTGAAGGCGAGGATTGGCGATCAAAAGAACTGCAGGTAAGAAGAAAGAAACTGGAAGAGATCATTTCAAATATCGGTCATCCGTTACTGTTACTATCAGGCGGGATTGGCTTCACCGATTGGGATGAACTTACGGCATATCGTTTAAGCTCACGTGAAAACGGCAGTGAGGGGCTGATGCTGAAACGGAAAAACTCAACCTACCAGGTGGGCAGAAAAAGCGGCGACTGGTGGAAATGGAAAACGGATCCTTTGACGATCGATGCGGTACTTATCTATGCACAAAAGGGCCATGGCAGGCGAAGCAACCTGTATACGGATTATACTTTTGCGCTGCGTGACGGTGAAAAACTGGTGAGTTTTGCCAAGGCTTATTCAGGTTTAACAGATAAAGAATTCATAGCTGTAGATGCTTTTGTAAAGAAAAACGCGGTGGAAAAATTCGGTCCCGTCAGGACGGTAAAGCCTGAGCTTGTCTTTGAGATCGCATTTGAAGGGATCTCTGAAAGCAAAAGGCATAAGTCGGGCATAGCGGTGAGGTTTCCCAGGATGAGCAGATGGCGAACAGATAAAAAAGTAGAGGATATCAATACTATTGATGATCTCAAGAAGATGATAAATGTATATGGTAAAGACAATGAAAAATCGTGATGATATCCGAATAAGATGCCTCATTCGTCGGCATTACAAGGTGGGGTAAGATTCATAGTTTGTCATAGCTGCTAATTCGAGTACTATTTAATTTGTCATCCCGACGAAGGAGGGATCTTTTTTGGGATAATTGTAAAAATAACATGCCCGGTGAACTGAAACATACAAAAGGATATTTACTGATTGCGGACTGGCTAAGGAAACGCAGCCGCAATCCATTTCCATTCCAGGAAGAAACCTGGCAGTATATTTTGCAAGGCAGGAGCGGCCTGGTGAATGCGCCTACAGGTTGTGGAAAGACATACTCCGTATTTCTTGGTTCCGTCATTCAATTTATCAATGAGCATCCAGATAACTGGCAGGAAAAAAACAATAACGGACTTCAACTCATCTGGGTCACTCCTTTAAGAGCCTTAGCAAAGGATATTGGCAGGGCGATGGAAGAGGTCATAACGGAATTGGGTATGCGCTGGCGGGTAGGCATAAGAAATGGCGATACGCCTGTGAATGAACGGCAAAAGCAAAAGCTTAATATGCCTGAAGTGCTGATCATCACACCTGAAAGCCTGCACCTCCTGCTCGCGCAAAAGGGCTATCCCGAGCTGTTCAGTTCCCTGCGCATTATTGCGGTGGACGAATGGCATGAGTTGATCGGGAGCAAGAGAGGCGTGCAGGTGGAACTGGCAGTGAGCAGGATCCTTGGGCAGTCAGGAGTCAGGAGTCAAGAGTCGAGAGTCAACAGCCAAATGCAAAAAACAAAACAGCATAATAAAACACCCGGCTCACAACTCCAGACTCAGGACTCACTTCTCACGACTCACGACTTACGACTCTCCATTTGGGGAATTTCCGCCACTATCGGCAACCTCGAGCAGGCGCGTGACGTGCTCCTGTGGCTGGTCATATCCGTATCGGATAACCGAAAAAAGTCATCCGTTGGAGTAATTGTGAAAGCACAGTTAGATAAACGGATAGAAGTTGAATCCATTTTCCCGGATGAAATTGAAACCTACCCCTGGGCAGGTCACCTGGGGATTAAGCTGGCGCATAAGATCATCCCCATAGTGGAGCAAAGCCGGACCACCCTCATTTTCATCAATACAAGGGGCATGAGCGAAACCTGGTACCAGACCCTGCTGGATATAGCGCCGGAATGGGCAGGCGCCATTGCTTTACATCACGGCAGTATTGAACAAGCCTTACGGTTATGGGTTGAGGATGCATTGCATGAAGGGACCTTGAAAGCAGTTGTATGCACTTCCAGCCTGGACCTGGGCGTGGATTTCAGGCCGGTTGAAACGGTGATCCAGGTGGGATCGCCCAAAGGGGTCGGTCGGTTTTTACAAAGAGCGGGAAGAAGCGGACACCAGCCTGGGGAAGCCAGTAAGATCTATTTTCTCCCCACACATTCTTTGGAATTGGTAGAGGCGGCTGCCTTAAAAGAAGGGATCAAAGAAAATATCATCGAAAGCAGGGAGCCAATGATGCTTTGCTTTGATGTGTTGATACAATATCTCTGTACGCTGGCCATTTCCGAAGGGTTTAATCCGGCTGAAATCCTCGAAGAGATCAGAACCTCCTATTGTTACAAAGATATTACTGACGATGAATGGCGGGCGGTGATGCAATTTATTCTTGAAGGTGGAAAAGCCTTACAGGCTTACGACGAATATCATAAAGCAGAAATGATCGATGGCCTTTGCCGGATAACGAGCCGGCGGTTGGCTATGCGGCACCGGATGCATATTGGCACGATCGTAAGTGATGCGATGCTGAAAGTGAAATTTTTGAGCGGTGGTTATTTAGGCGTCATTGAAGAGTGGTT
The DNA here is from genome assembly GCA_041752135.1 of Chitinophagaceae bacterium. Classification (GTDB taxonomy): domain Bacteria; phylum Bacteroidota; class Bacteroidia; order Chitinophagales; family Chitinophagaceae; genus Pollutibacter. The sequence continues at coordinate 27,773 of JBGSHT010000074.1, forward strand.
CATCTCCAGGCTTTTGCCAGGTGATGTTTTCACTTTTGCCGGCAGGAACCTCGAGTTTGTAATGATTAAGGACATGACGGCTATCGTGCGGAAATCATCGGCCAAAAAATCTATCGTTCCAAGCTGGATGGGCGGAAGGATGTCTCTATCTGCAAATCTGGGAAAGATGCTTCGGCAGAAATTACAGGAAGGCGGCGAAGGCAATTCCTCCGATCCCGAATTAATTGCACTGCAACCCCTTTTTAAACTTCAATTGGCCTTATCACATGTTCCCGGGACAAATGAATTACTGATCGAACAGATCGAGACCAAAGACGGGTTCCATCTTTTTGTACATACGTTTGAAGGGCGGCAGGTAAACGAAGCGATGGCAGCCATCCTGGCCTGGCGCATAAGCAGGTTCATGCCCATTACTTTTTCTTTTGCGATGAATGATTACAGCTTTGAATTGCTCAGCGACCAACCGATACCATTGGATGACAGTAATGTGTATGATCTTTTTTCTCCCGAAAACCTGACAGAAGACATTCAGCGAAGTGTAAATGCCACGGAAATGGCCAAGCGAAAGTTCAGGGATATTGCGGTCATTGGCGGATTGATCTTCCAGGGCATGCCCGGCGAACAGAAAAAAGCCCGCCACCTGCAATCATCTGCCTCCCTGCTCTTCCAGGTGTTCCAGGAATACGAACCCCAAAATCTGCTTCTTCGGCAGGCTTACCAGGAGGTTTTTGACCACCAGATGGAAGAAGCCCGGTTACGTGAAATGCTGGACCGGATCGTAAATGGAAAGATCGTATTAAGTTTCCCGGAACGCCTGACGCCTTTTAGTTTTCCGGTTAAGGTGGATAGTATGAGGGAGAATTTGTCTTCTGAGAAGTTAGAAGACAGAGTCAGGAGGATACAAAAGGAGCAGAATCAGTGATGAACCCTCCAAGGGTACACCAACCCTCCAAGGGTACACCACCCTCCAAGGGTACACCGACCCTCCAAGGGTAAACCAACTACTGCCATTTAGAAATCAGAAAAAGTTAACTTTGCAGACTAATCAATATTCATGACAGACACGCTTACTGAAATTGAAAAATTCTTCCATTCCTGGAAAAAGGAAGGGAAAGTCGAGATAAATACCCTGAAACAAGCCGGCAGCAACCGTCAATATTTCCGGATTTTACATCATAATCATAGTTATATCGCCACGTATAATCCGTTGAATATACCGGAGAACAATGCATTCATTGAATTCAGCCGGCATTTTCACCGTAAACAACTACCCGTTCCGGAGATCCTGCACACGGATGAACAAAAAACCCAATACCTGCAATCAGACTTCGGGGATATTTCTCTATTTCAGATCATGCAGCAAGAGGGTTTTTCTGATCACGTTTTTGAGCTGTTCAAAAAGACTCTTGCCCAATTGGCCCGTTTACAGATCGAAGGAGGAAAGAATCTGGATTATAATAATTGCATCGCAACAAAATCTTTTGATAAACAAGCGATATATTCCGACCTGCTGTATTTCCTGTATTATTTTGTACGTGCCCTTGACCTGCCCTACGATAAAAATTTACTGCTGAATGATTTCGACCTGCTCAGTAGTTTCCTTATGCAGGAAGAACAGAAATATTTTATGCACCGCGATTGCCAGAGCCGCAACGTGATGGTTAAAGATGAACGGGTCTATTTCATAGATTACCAGGGCGGTATGCAAGGCGCTTTGCAATATGACGTTGCCTCCATGCTTTGGCAGGCAAGAGCTGCACTTCCCTATGAATGGCGGGAAGAATTACTTCACTATTATTTCGACCAGGCCAATGAGCTGCTTGACCATACCCTTGATAAACAAAATTTTTTCGACAGTTACGACGGATTTGTACTGATACGCATGCTGCAAACACTCGGCGCATACGGTTTTCGTGGCTTATTCGAAAGAAAACCGCATTTCATTTCCAGCATACCTTTCGCACTGAAAAATTTAAAATGGTTCCTGGATAATAAGAAGATCCCCATCAGGTTACCGGAATTACAAAAGGTATTACGTGCCATTGTCAGTGATGATATCTTTAAGAAATTTGAGATCACTAAAGCCGGACCTGAAACACCCCTGCTGGTGAGAATAAGAAGCTTTTCCTATCGTAAAGGCATACCTGAAGATAATACTGAAAATGGAGGCGGCTATGTGTTCGACTGCAGGGGGATATTAAATCCGGGGCGGATTGATGAATTCAAGGTACAGACCGGCCGCGACAAGGGAGTAAAGGAATACCTGCTGCACAAAACTGAAATGCCCACATTCCTGCAGCATGTTTATGGCATCGTTGATATCTCCGTAGCCGATTACATAAGGCGGAGGTTTTCGCACCTGACGGTCAACTTCGGATGCACCGGCGGACAACACCGAAGTGTATTTGCAGCTGACAGACTTGCCGAACACCTGAAGGAAAAATTTAATGTCAATACCATTGTTGAGCATGTGGAACAGGAATCAAAAAACTGGATCAACCTGACTTATTAAATCCTATGCCTAGATCTGATAATCCGATAATAACAGAAAAAACAGCCTTTCCGCTGAAGGGAATGAAGGCCATGTTATTTGCCGCAGGGCTCGGCACCAGGCTGAAACCCTTCACTGATAAGCATCCCAAGGCCCTTGCTCTGGTCAATGGAAAACCTTTATTGCAAAGAAATATTGAGTACCTGAAAAAATACGGCGCCAGCGATTTCATCATTAACGTACATCATTTTGCTGACCAGATTGCAGCCTTCCTCAAAGAGCATGATAATTTTGGTGTAAATATCACCTTGTCGCATGAGATTGAAGAGCCCCTGGAAACCGGTGGTGGCCTGATGCATGCTTCCTGGTTTCTTATGGATTCGCCATTACCTTTTCTGCTGATGAATGCAGATATATTAACCGATCTCAACCCTGTCAATATCCTTGACTATCACAAACGGCACAAGCCATTGGCAACGCTGGCAGTCACCAACAGGAAGAGTTCCAGGAATTTCTTATTTAATGAAGAGATGATACTATGCGGATGGATCAATAATTCAACCGGAGAAACCAGGATGGCAAGGCCCGGTGAAAAAAATCTTCAGCCTGGTGCTTTCACCTGTGTACATATTATTGACCCGGCAATTTTTCCCCTGGTCAAGCAAAAAGGAAAGTTTTCGATCATAGACACCTATCTTGACCTGGCAAAGGATAATGAGATCAGGGGCTTCCTGCATAACCAGGATTGTGTGATCGATGTAGGCAGGCCGGAATCCATTATAGAAGCGGAAAAATATTTTCATTGATAGATTGTATATTCGTAAAAACCTTTTAAGATGGTAAAGAAAATCGCAATGGGCCTGTTGGTCGCTTTAGTGATCATTCAGTTTTTCAGACCTGCCAGAAATATTTCATCGGAAAAATCAACTAATGATATCACCAACAAATACGCTGTGCCTGCTTCGGTACAGGAGATATTAAAAACTTCCTGTTATGATTGCCACAGCAATAATACGGTCTACCCCTGGTATGCCAATATTCAACCGGTTGCCTGGTGGTTGGCAGATCACGTTAATGAAGGAAAGAAAGAATTGAATTTCTCAGAATTCCTGACATATTCACCCAAGAAAGCGCACCATAAACTGGAAGAAGTGAATGAAATGGTTAAAGAAGGCGAAATGCCGCTGCAAAGCTACACCATCATCCACCAGAATGCAAAACTTAGCGAACCTCAAAAGCTGGAGATCGCAAACTGGGCAGATGGATTGATGAAAGAGATTGCGGTGGCGAATAATTTGCAACCGGAGAAAAAATAATTTAACCGCAAAGAAACCCCGCCTTCGCTCAGGCTTCGGCGGATAAAAAAGAACGCAAAGTTGTCGCCGGCCTACCCTTTTCAATTACAATCACAGCATTGCTGGCTGAGTGCAGAACGATGCATGTTCTGGGAAGATCAAAAAACATTGATTATTTCTGACCTGCATTTTGGCAAAACCGGCCACTTCAGAAAATCAGGCATTGCGGTTCCACAGGATGTTTATAAAGAAGATCTCCATCGGTTGATGCAGCAGGTACAATACTTTCAACCAGATACAATCATCTTTACCGGCGACTTGTTTCACAGCTATGAAAACCAGGAACATGCCTTATTTGCGAAGTGGCGAAAATCAATTTCCGCAAATTCCATTCATCTTGTTAAAGGAAATCACGACCTGCTTTCGAATAAGATTTATGCTGAAATGGGATTAGAAGTTCATGAAAACATTTTTGCAGCGGGACCATTCATATTTGTCCATGACCTGGATTCCCTGCCTGAAGAGTCTAAAGGCGGATATAAAATCTCAGGACATATTCATCCCGGTGTTCGCATTTCAGGGCAAGGCAAACAATCGCTTAGTTTCCCTTGTTTTTATTTCTCGGAGAATCATGCGATTCTGCCGGCATTCAGCAAATTCACGGGTTTTGTTTTGATTGAACCATTAAAGGGTGATGCTGTTTTTGCTATTGTAAAAGGAAACCTGCAAAAAGGCGAAAAACCTGTCCTTGTAAAAATTCAATAAAAAAACTTGTTACCCAAAGTACTCAAGATAGCTTTTGATCCAATCTACGCACACCCATTGCCGGAAGGCCATCGGTTTCCGATGATCAAATATGAACTCATTCCGGAACAGTTAATGCACGAAGGTACAATCACCCAGGAAAATTTATTCAAGCCCGCTGTTTGCACAGATGAAATTATCCTGCAAACACATCATGCATCTTATTTGGAGAAATTAAACCAACAAACCCTGTCGGAACGGGAGCAACGCCAGATTGGATTTCCCCAATCACCCATGCTGACCTTGCGGGAAAAGATCATCACGCAGGGAACCATAGATTGCGCCTTGCATGCCCTGGAACATGGCGTGGCATTGAATGTAGCCGGAGGGACCCACCATGCATTTGCTGACCGGGGCGAAGGATTTTGCCTGCTGAACGATTTTGCCGTAGCAGCTAATTATCTTTTATCAAACAACAAGGCACAAAAGATCCTGATCATTGACCTGGATGTACACCAGGGAAACGGCACTGCAAAACTGTTCGAAAACGAAAACAGGGTTTTTACATTCAGCATGCATGGGGCACATAACTACCCCTTTCACAAAGAAAAGTCGGACCTTGATATACCCTTACCTGATGGCATAAACGATGATGCGTATCTCGGCATATTAAAAAAAGAATTGGAAAAAATATTAGCATCATTCAAGCCTGATTTTGCCTTTTACCTTTCAGGCGTAGATATCCTGGAATCTGACAAATTCGGTAAACTTAAGGTAACAATGAAAGGTTGCCAGCAAAGGGATGAGTATGTATTTCAATCATTACACGACCTCAACATTCCCTGCGCCGTTTCGATGGGCGGCGGCTACTCCCCTGACTTCAGAACCATTGTGGAAGCGCATTGCCAGACTTTTAGAACAGCTATGGAAGTGAATGGTTATTAGATATTGGATAAAAAGATAATAAGTTAATAAGTTAATAAGTTAATAAGTTATAAGAATAATAAGATAAGAGGATATTTAATAATAGATATTGGATATTGTATACTAGTTATTTTAATGTACACTGATATTTTTGAAAGTCAGTTTCTATCTTTTTTCCTATTTATCTTTTTATCCTATTATCTTTTTTTCTTTTTTTCTTATTATCTTTTTCAGTTCATCCTTTTTTTCAGTGTACTCACCTGCTCCTGCAGGTTATTCACCATACTCGCCAGCTGCCCCATATCCCAGCGCTGGTGAGTGGCAATCTTACTGATCACCATATGTGCCTGCCATAGCTCCAGGATATCTTCTGCATTTATGAAATAGGGCTGGAAAGAAGGATTATCGCTGACCATGGTCAGTTTATTTTTTGCCCGGTTATTTTTTACGATACGTTTATATACGATCCCTTCATTTCTGCTCACCACGATATAGGCATTATTATTTTTGATATCATCCAGGTCATTATTCAGTTTTTGGCCAACGATGACCGAACCACTGGGCGTGGGAAGCATACTGTCGCCAACAATTTCAAAAGCACGGTATTGTCCGCCACCCAGCATAGGTAATGTGAACGTATTAAGCTCATCAATAAACTCTTCATCTGCATAACCTGCTAGATAACCTGCAGCAGCCTTAACCGGCACAAAATGGATCAGGTTATTTTCGGCTATTAGTTTCTGCTGCCTGCGCTTTGCAAGGTAACTGCCTTTAACATCACTCAAATCACGCCTTAACAGGTCGTCAAGACTAACTTTGAACCAATCGCTGATTGATTCCAGAACATCCAGCCTCGGCTCTGCACGCTCTTCTTCATAGGCGCCAAGCAGTGACCTTTTGATGTTCAATTTTGTAGCGAATTCTTCCTGGGTTAAGCCCCTGAGTTTACGTAGGTATTTCAGGTTTTGTCCGGCGAATGATTGCGACATACTAATGAATTTGGTGCAATATACTAAATTTTTTAGTTCGCCAAAAAATATTTTTAGCCCGTTATCCTTCACTGTTTTTTTTCATGAAGAGTTATTTTGGCAACTGATGATATATTTCGGATTTTTACAGTCTTATGGCAAAAGCAACTAAGTCGCCCAAAACATCAAAGAAAGAAAAACCGGTTATCCTGATCACCAATGACGACGGTGTTATGGCGCCGGGCATTCGAAACTTAATTGAAGCTGTTAAGGACATGGGAAAAATTGTGGTAGTGGCGCCTGATAAACCCCAGTCAGGCATGGGGCATGCCATAACGATCGGTTTCCCGCTCCGGCTGCACCCGGTAAAATTGATGGATGACGTAGAAGCCTGGAGTTGCAGCGGTACGCCGGTGGATTGTGTAAAAATTGCGGTGGATAAGATCCTTCACCGAAAACCGGATCTCTGCCTTAGCGGAATCAACCATGGGGCCAATCACTCTATCAATGTAATTTATTCCGGCACTATGTCGGCCGCCATAGAAGCTTCCATTGAAAATATCCCTTCCATTGGTTTTTCTTTATTGAACTACAGCCTTGAAGCTGATTTTACCGGAGCCAGGCACTATGCAAGGATGATCGTAGAAAAGATACTTAAGTTAAAATCTGCAAAGCATCTTTGCCTTAATGTGAATATTCCTGCGATAGATGTTTCACTGATAAAGGGAATTAAAAGTTGCCGCCAGGCATATGCCAAGTATGAAGAAGACTTTAATGAAAGAAATGACCCTACCGGTAAAAAATACTACTGGCTAACCGGTGAGTTTGTAAATTTCGATAAAGGAAAAGATACAGATGTCTGGGCGCTGGAGAACAATTTTGTGAGTGTGGTTCCCGTTCAATTCGACCTAACCAATTATACCTTAAAGACCCAACTGGATAAAACCCTTAAATGGTAATGTTTAAAAAAGATAACCTGCGCCTTGGACTCATCCTGGGTTTATTAGCCCCCCTCATAAGTTTCTTTGGATATTATTTCTGGAAATTCAGGCTGTACAGTTTCGGCGAATTTCTTTACGCACTAAAAACAAATAAGCCACTGATAACGGCTATAACCATTCCCTGCCTGTTGCTGAATATCGTCCTGTTCACTGTTTATATAAATGGCAGGAAGGACCAGACAGCCAAAGGAATATTTGCCGTAACGCTTATATATGCGGTGGCTTCCCTGATGTTCAAATTTTTTGCTTAGTCCAGCACTTCATAAATGACCAGGGGCGACTGTTTATTTTTCAGTTGCGCCTCGCCAACATACTTACAGTTGAAGGTATCTTTGACTTTCCCGTAGGTTTTTTCCGAGATGATGATCTGACCGGGTTTTGCAGCACTCTGCAAACGTTGTGCAGTATTCACCGTATCACCGATAACAGTATAGTCTAACCGACGAAGATCAGCGGAACCTATATTACCGGAAATCATTTCTCCTGTATTGATGCCAATGGATACATGCGGACTGAAATTGACTTTTTCCGCCTCTTCGGGAAGTTTGTCAATTTCATTCCTCACTGCCAGGCAGGCTTGAATGGCACTCTCAAGATGAGACTCCCCGCGGAAAACGGCCATTACCGCATCACCTATGAATTTATCAACATGTCCTTTATGTTCGATCACCTGTTTAACCATAACATCAAAATACTTGTTAAGTAATTTGACTACGGTATCCGGCGTTTCATTTTCGCTGATTGTTGTAAAACTGCAGATATCCATAAAAACAACGGTGGCCTCAATGGTTTCATTTGCTGTAAGAGAGGATTCATACTCCCGGCTGTTCATAAAATTCAGGACATTCTCGTCCACATACATGCGCAGGATATTATTATCCCGGATCGCCATGATGGTTTCTTTTATCTGCCTGATGTGCTTGAGGGTTTTATCCATTGTGACATCCAGGTCAACAAAATCTATCGGTTTGCAGAGAAAATCAAATGCACCCCGGTTCATCGCTGTTCTTATATTCTCCATATCACCATAGGCAGAAATAATGACTGTCTTAAGCAAAGGTTTGGTTTCAGACAATCTTGACAGGAGTGTCAGGCCATCCATTTCCGGCATATTGATATCACTCAGGACCATATCAATATCCGTATTGTCCTCCACCATTTTAAGTGCCTGCACGCCATTACCAGCAAAAACAAACTCATAGAGTTGTTCCTTGATCTGTTTTCTGAACTTCTGTTTTATCAGCAGTTCCAGATCTGCTTCGTCATCCGCAACTAAAATCTTTATCATCAGCTAAGCTTTAATTTTTCTTTAAGTTGAGCAAAATCCAATGGTTTTGTCAGAAAATCGTCGGCGCCAAGTTTCATGGCCTGGTTGTAATTTTCTTCGTCGCCATAAGCAGTTATCATCATAACTACTGGGGGCGGATTTTCAAATTGTGCCTTTATGCTTTGCAATAATTCCAGTCCACTCATGCCGGGCATATTGATATCGGATAATATCAAGACGGTTTCGTGATGAAGCTGTCCCAGGTAAGTCAGCGCTTCCTTGCCATTGAAGGCGAAAGCAAACTCTACCTTTTGCTCGCGTATTTCCTTCCTGAATTTTTGCAAAAACAGGGTTTGCACATCCTGTTCATCGTCTACCACTAATATTTTCATATTTGCTGTTTTCAAGTTACTAAAAAGATTCATCAAACATCCGGAAGTTTTATGATAAATCGGGTCATCTCTCCTTCTTTACTTTCCACATCTAATGAACCGCCGTGTCCTTTGGTAATTATTTCATAACTAAGGGATAATCCAAGGCCTGTTCCTTTTCCGGTGGGCTTGGTTGTGAAAAATGGCTGAAAGATCTTATCCTTCACTGAATCCGGCATGCCATTTCCGTTATCCCTGATTTCGATGACGATTTGTTTTCCCAATCTTTTAGTGGATACCCATACTCCTGGCTGATAGTTTTCGCCTGCTGTTTTCTTTTTCTCGTTGACGGCATAGAAAGCGTTATTGAGAATATTGAGTACAACCCTTCCAATATCCTGTGGGATAACTTTAATTTTTCCCACTTTCGGATCAAGGTTTGTTTCAAAAACGGCATTAAAGGTTTTATCCTTGGCCCTTAAACCATGATAGCTCAGTCGCAGGTATTCATCTGCCAGCTCATTGATGTCCGTTTCTTCCTTTTGTTCAGTGTTTGTTCGGGAATGCTGAAGCATACTTTTGACAATGGTATCTGCCCTTTTACCATGATAGAGGATTTTTTCATGGTTCTGTACGATATCATCTGTGATGGTCTTCAGATCATCTTTCACTTTGTCTGAAATTGTAAGCTTATCAATTATACCTTTCAGTTCACCGGCAAGTTCTGTATTGACCTCAGAAAAATTATTGACAAAGTTCAGCGGGTTCTGGATCTCGTGCGCAATGCCAGCGGTGAGTTCACCGAGGGAAGCCATTTTTTCTGACTGCACCAGTTGAGTCTGTGTCTCCTTTAAGTTTTCCAAAGCTGCCTGGAGTTCTTCTTTCTGGCGGGTGAGTTCTGCCGTTCTTTCTGCAACCATTACTTCAAGCACATCTTTTTGAGCGGCAATGACACGGGCCTGCTCTTCTTCAGCCTCCCGCTTTTTCCTTTCTTTCTCGAGGGCTTTTCGTTGTTTGTTATTGATGAAAAACATGGCCACCAGCCAGATGATGGCAAATGGGTATGCAATATCCAGCAGGTCGGCGATCGTATCCAGCCAGCCTTCTTTTCCATCACCTATGAGGTCTTTTAAAAATGAAATGACCACCAGGGGCAAAATCGCATACATGATTGTCCGGATGTGTTTGAATTCCGGTTGAGAAAGGATAAACCAGCTGAGTGCTATCAAAGACAGGTGCCAAAGCCATTGGGTAATGTCCTGGATATGAAATATAAACTGGGCACCAAAGATAACGCCAGCCGCAATCAAACATTTACGTATCCAGCCCTGCCAATCTTCACGGATACCTTCTTTTTTAAGCATCTTCTGCAAGTATCCAAGGATCGCAAAAACGAGGATGGGTTCTATACTCATAACTTAAAGAACTAAAATACGGGAAATTAACCGTAAGGCGCAATGAAAAAATGTTTCGACAGATTCTGAAAATATTCCATTGTGGATATCATTCCTATGAAAGGGAGGCTTACTAAATTTATAACGGGCTAAAATGTAGTTGTGGAATTTACAAAATTCCGGTACTTATGCATACTATTTATATTTTCTACTAAGGGTAATATGAAACTTTTATGGATTTATGATAATGAAATATATTAGTCTGTGAAAACAAATGAAAATCATAACTAATTTAGAATCATTCATGGGAATATCAAAAAATGATTCATCCCTTAAGTATGTCCTTGCTTTTTCCCTGGTTATTTTATTAGGCAGACTTATTATCATTCCATTTTCTGGTGTAATGCCCCAGGATGCCTACTACTATATGTATAGCAGGCATATGTCGCTTTCCTATTTTGATCATCCGGCGGGTGTTGCCGTTTTATTGAAAATCGGCACTGCTCTTTTAGGTGACACAGCTGCCGCGATTAAATTAACTGCCTTTAGTACTACCCTGATAACACTGGTAGTTGTTTATAGATTAGCGTCACTTTTTATTTCAAAGCAGCAGGCTTTGATCTTCATTTGTGTATTTGCCTGCACACCGATGCTTGGAATACTTAGCTGGATAGTTACACCGGATGTACCCCTGATGTTATGCTGGGCTTTAGCTGTTTTATTCATTTATAAAGCCGATACAGAAAACACGCCTATTTGGTGGGGTCTGGCAGGGATATTTACCGGACTGGCATTTGACAGCAAGTATACAGCCGTTTTCATTTTAGCGGGATTATTCTTTTATTTGATCGTTAAACCAGACAGATGGCAACGGATTTTTTCCATTGGAATCTTTCTATATATTCTCGCTTTTGCTGTAACAGTTCTGCCTGTATTCATTTGGAATATGGAAAACAATTGGGCATCGATACATTTCCAAACAGCACAAAGGATCCAGCAATTAAGTCCTTCTTTAAATCCCCGATATACGTTTGCTGTCATGGCGATTCAATTGTTTCTTTTGTTACCCTGGTTATTTTATTATTTCATAAAATCATTACGATCATACAAAAAAAACATTAGCCACTATTTCCTTGTTTGTTTTTCATTCCCCATGTTTATATTATTCATATTTATATCATTTTTCTATTGGGTCAAGATGAACTGGATGATGCCCGCCTTCATAACAGGTGCGCTGCTTGCCTTTCAGGCCCTGTCAGCTAAACAGGTAAAATGGCATATGATAGCCGCCTCCATATTTTTTATACTTTTTACCATAGAAATTGTTTTGTATCCCATACCTGTAAAAAGCCATGACACCTGGTGGGGCTGGGATCGTATAGCCAGCGAAGCTTCACTGCTGAAGAAAGAAACTAAAGCGGGTTTTATTTTTTCGACCGATGACTATAAGACAAGTGCCATATTAAGATTGTATCTGCAAGAGAAAGTATATGCAAAAAATATCATTACAGAACCTGCACTTCAATTTGATTACATGGAGGAGGATATCAGTTTGTTAAAAAGACAGGATGGATTGTATGTTAGTAATATAAAATCATTGAAAGAAAGTGATGTAAGTGAAAATTTGGAAAAGGTAAAGCAATATTTTACAGAGGTAAGGTTGATCAAAACCCAGGTGGTATCGAATATTTTTGGAAATGACAGCAGAATGGTCAAGTATTATTTTTGTACCGGATATAAAGGTGTTGAAAAGAAATAAATTCAGCATACTGACTTCGATCCGTTATAGCATGTAAATATCTATAATGGAATGATAAAAAGAAGGCCAGGCTCTAACAGAATCATATTTTAGTATGTTCAGGGCAGAACCAGGCCTTCCCGAGTGCTACTCAGGGATATTTGATACAAAGATTATTTCCCTGCCAAAGCCGGTGGCGTAGGTTGTGGCACCAAATTCTTGATGGGTTGAACAGTTTTGAGATAAGCAAAAATGGCTTTGAGTTCATCATCCCGCATCTGGTCAAAAGGCATCATTGCCATGGGAGGTAACATTGGCCTGGTACCAGGCAGGCCTTTCATTATTTTTTCCCTCAGCGCATTTATAAACTGATCCTCTGTCCAGTTGCCGGTGCCAGTTTCATCAGGCGTCAGATTTGCCGCATAAGAGATGCCCCATGGCCCGATCCATGAAGTGAAATCATTGGTGACGATATATCCTTTTTGTTCAAACTCTTTGCGGTTCACCTGGGCGACAGGCATATTTTCAGCATGGCCGGAAAGCGCCATTGTAAAGTCGGGCTCAGGTCCTTTTTCCGTCATTTTTTTAGGGGTATGGCAATCGTGGCATCCCATTACTGTTACAAGGTGTTCGCCCCATTTTACCTGGCTTTCATAGCCATAAAAATCGGGTTTTGCGGTTGCAACTGCCGGGGCTTCTGCTGCCTGGACTGCAGGCTTATTTTCTGAGCAGCTGATCAAACAGGTGATTAATAAAATAAAGACGGCTGTCAAAAAAAACATTGACTTTTTCATAATCGTGAAGGTTGTTGTTAAAGAATGGTTACAAGTAAAAGAAAGTAGTGCTACAAAGGTTGATGTATCAGGGGTGGGATCAAAAGACTACATCAGAGCGGGGAAAACATATTAAAAGGTAACTAAAAAAATTAAAATGATCAATATTTTTTTATAGTCAATTATGGGAATAACCGCAAAGTAGAAAAGGCGCAAGGAAAAGCATACGCTAAACCCGCAGATCTACATGAAAAATGGGACCATTTATTATTAAGGAAATTAGTATCTTCTCTTAACCTTACCAGGCACTAATCTAAAAACACGTACAACTGTACAAAACAATCGGCAACTATGGTTTTCAAATTAAGGTTTACCATGAACAAAAACTTTGCCCCTTTATTGCTGATTGTTTTTGTTGCCTGCTCAGATATGCAAGAAAAAAACAATACTTCATCTTCAGCACAGGCGCCAGCTGCATACATACCTCCGGTATCTGTTTTACTAGATACCACTCCTCCGCCTGTCAGGGTTGAATTGAAAAACGTACCTCCGCCCCGGGTAGTAACAATAACAAAGTCAGGTGCAGGCGGATATAGCATTCATTCCAATGAGAAAAACGGACAAACAACATTTACGCCTCCTGTTACAACTGATGTTGCAGAACCCATGGCGCATTTCACCAATTTTACCACTGAGCAGGGGCTGCTTAGCAATACCATCTATTGCAGTTACAGGGATAGTAAGAACAATATTTGGTTTGGAAGCACATTAGGAGCTACAAGGTACGATGGAACCCGTTTTACAAATTTCGGAATCGACCAGGGGGTTGAAGGTGTAAAATCTATTCTTGAAGACAATGAGGGGAATATATGGTTTGGTTCAGAATGGACGGGAGCAATCCGGTACGATGGAAAAAAGTTTACCACATTTGGTATGAATGAAGGAATGGCTGATAATGTTGTCTACAGCATTGCGAAAGATAAAAATGGACACATATGGTTCGGCACTAATAAAGGCGGAGTTAGCCGGTATGATGGTAAAGTATTTACAACTTTTGATACGTCAAATGGTTTGCCCAATAATAACGTAAATCAAATCACAACAGATCACCATGGAAATATTTGGTTTGCAACTATTGGAGGAGGAATAGCCAAATATGATGGTAAAAATTTCAAAACCATTTCTACGAAGGAGGGGCTTCCGGAAAATAATATTATATCTATAAAGGAAGACAGCAAGGGTAATATATGGCTTGGAACCTTTAATGGTATCGTACGATTTAATCCGGCTGAATCAGCTGAAAATGGAACTATAGAAAAAAACGAATACAAATTCAGGACTTTTACAATCGAGGACGGCTTTATTAATAGCCTGGTACCTTTTATCCATGAAGATTTTGTTGGTATAATATGGTTTGGCACAATAGGTAAAGGCCTTGGAAGATTTGATCCGGATGAGGAAGGTAAATCAACCGCTTTTACATACCTGACAACGGAACAGGGACTTGTTAATGATAATATCTACGGTATAACGATTGATAAACTGCAGAATCTATGGATCGGCACAAACGGCGGTGGAGTAAGTCGCTTTAACGGCAGCAAGTTCATGTATTATACACCCAGGCAGGGACTGGCCAGCAATACAGTTGATGGAATTACAGAGGACAGACTTGGATATATATGGCTTGGAGTTAGAGATGGAGGTGTGAATTGTTATGATGGCAAAAAAATTACAAACTATACCTCTGAACAAGGCCTTGGATCTGACATAATATATACCATTTATACCGATAGAAATGGAAACATTTGGTTCGCCAGCTGGGAAGGTGGCGTTACCCAATTTAAACGGAAACCCGACGGTACAAGTGTATCACTCACGAACTACACCACAAAACAGGGATTGCCTCATAATAGCATTCTTAACATAACGGAGGACAGTAAAGGAAATCTTTGGTTCAGCACCTGGGAAGACGGTGTTTCCATGTTTGACGGAAAAAGCTTCACCAGTTTCTCCACACAGCAGGGACTCGCAAATAATTCCGTATGCACAATGGCAGAAGGCCCGGATGGCTCGATGTGGTTTGGCACAGTTGGATTTGGGGTGAGCCGGTATGATGGTACAAAGTTTACAACATATACTTCTAAGCAGGGACTTGCTGATAATAACGTAACTAAAATCCTAAAAGACAGATCCGGGATGTTATGGTTTGCAACTTATAATGCGATTAGCCGGTACGATGGATCAGAATTTATAAGTTTCAAAAATCTGCAAAGGGATGCCAGTGACCAGGTATTTGAAATTACAGAAGATTCTGACGGTGTGATCTGGCTTGGAACAGATATAGGGTTTATTGGGTTGAATTTTATAATGCCAGAAACAGTTCCTGATGCAGGCAAGATAAAAGGTGCCGGATTATTATCGGTCAAAAACGAGGAATTGAAAAAATATCTCCCGGCTTTTGAGTTGTATAATTCCAAAAATGGTTATCCCATTAAGTCTGTAAATTCAAATTCTTTAACTTTTACAAAAACCGGGTTGCCTGTTGGTGTTAAAGGGAAAAAAAGTTTGATCTGGGCAGCAAATGATGCAGGAAATATTATAAGGTTTGATCCTGTTGTTACAAAAAGAATGGATTCTTTATCCCCTGAAGTTTTCATACATGCACTTAGAATTGATAATGCAAATATTAACTGGTATGGATTAAAGGATGTGAGTGACAGTCTTTTTACAGCCCAACAAGAGGGAATTATATATGGAAAGCCACTTGCCAGGGAAATGCGCGACAGTTTAATACAAAAATTCAG
Organism: Chitinophagaceae bacterium; assembly: GCA_041752135.1. Taxonomy (GTDB): domain Bacteria; phylum Bacteroidota; class Bacteroidia; order Chitinophagales; family Chitinophagaceae; genus Pollutibacter. The sequence goes on from JBGSHT010000074.1 coordinate 43,543, forward strand.
CGATATACAGTTCGATAGTATCACCCCTCATTACCAAGTTCCCCAAAAACTGGTCCTGCCTTATGATCATAACCGCTTGAGCTTTGATTTTGGCGCAAGGGAAACAAACCGGCCCTTCATGGTGCGTTACCAATACATGCTGGATGGATATGATAAAGAATGGAGCCCGGTTACAGAAAAAACCTCTGCTGCCTATGAGTATCTCAGCGAAGGCAGCTATACTTTCAAATTAAAAGCCCGGAGCCCGGAAGGAATATGGAATGAGCCTTTGGAATATACTTTCAAGGTTTTACCTCCCTGGTATCGCAGTTGGTGGGCCTATATTTTTTATGCGCTTGGTATTATTGCATCTATAACTGCAATCGTACGCTGGCGAACACGTAACCTCCTGCATCAAAGAAGCCAGCTGGAAGAAAAGATCAGCCAAAGAACACAGCAGCTTGAACATAAATCATCCGAACTCGAAAAGTCATTGAATAACCTGAAAGCCACGCAAAATCAATTGATTCAATCGGAGAAAATGGCTTCACTGGGTGAGCTAACTGCCGGCATTGCACACGAAATTCAGAACCCGTTGAACTTCGTCAATAATTTTTCTGAAGTCAGCTCAGAACTGGTGTCAGAATTGAAAGCTGAATTGAAGAGTGGCAATATTAAAGAAGCCATTGAAATTACAGATGACATTGATCAAAACCTCGCGAAAATAAATCACCACGGAAAGAGAGCAGATTCAATTGTCAAAGGCATGTTGCAGCATAGTAGAACATCTGCCGGACAAAAAGAACCCACCAATATAAACACGCTCGCAGATGAATATGTGCGACTGGCTTTCCAGGGAATGCGTGCAAAAGACAAAACCTTCAATACAAAACTTGAGACTGATTTTGATGAGAACATTGGACAAATAAATATCATTCCCCAGGATATCGGACGGGTATTGTTGAATCTGTACAACAATGCTTTTTATGCCGTTACTGAAAAACAAAAACTATCCATTGAAGGGTATGAGCCTACTATTTCCGTGCGTACAAGAAAAGTAAATAGTGAAGTGGAAATTTCCGTTGCAGATAATGGTATTGGTATACCTGAGAAAGTGCTCGACAAAGTATTTCAGCCTTTTTTCACGACTAAGCCAACCGGGCAGGGTACGGGATTGGGATTATCACTTTCGTATGATATCATTAAAGCCCACCAGGGAAAAATCAGCATCAAAAATACACCCGGCGCGGGAGCTGAATTCATCATCTCATTACCCATAACCGCATGAAAATATCACACATGAAGCAGGCTGTTTTACTTCCCCATTTCCAATTCGCACCTCCCACTTTCATTCAGTCTTTTTTAATTACAAAGCCAACCGGGCAGAGAACGGGCCTTGGATTATATATATCAGACATAAGACAAAAGAATGATAAAATCTGAACCTTCCATTTCTGTTGATTCTACTTTCAACTCTCCACCATGCGTCTTTACAATATCATAGCTTAAACTTAACCCCAGACCGGTTCCCTGGCCTGAAGATTTTGTTGTAAAAAAAGGCTGAAAGATCTTATCCCTGATTTCAGCTGGTATACCCATTCCATTATCCTGCACACTTATCCTCACTTTATCGCCCAGGTTTTTAGTGGTCACCGAAACCGTTGGCTCATATCCTGCAATGTTCTGTTTGCTTTTTTCCGTAACACTGAAAAATGCATTGTTTAAAAGGTTTAATAAAACCCGGCCAATATCCTGTGGAATAACCTGGACATTCCCCAGGCTTTGATCCAGCTGAGATTTTATGGTTGCATTGAATGACTTGTCTTTTGCCCGAAGCCCGTGATAACTCAACCGGATATATTCATCCACCAATGCATTTATATCTGCAGGTTCTTTTTGTCCGGTGCTTACGCGGGAATGTTGCAGCATCCCTTTTACGATAGCATCTGCCCGTTTTCCATGATGATTGATCTTTGATTCATTTTCACGGATATCTGACGCGATCTCTTTCACTTCATCCAGGTTACCTTTTTCAATTCCTTCATTGAGTTCATCGATGAGTTCTGTATTTATCTCGGAAAAATTATTAATGAAATTGAGCGGGTTCTGTATTTCGTGTGCAATACCTGCAGTGAGTTCGCCTAAGGAAGCCATTTTTTCCGATTGAATTAACTGCGACTGTGTTGCCTTCAGCGTTTCGTGGGTTTCTTCCAGATTATGATAAGCTTTTTCAATTTCTTTGGCCTGGGCCAGTTCTTTAGCCTGGCTCCTCTCCCTTTCCTTTGACAGCAGGCGTTGCCGCATATACCTGTTCCCCAGGTATCCAAGTGCCAGTAACGCTATGGCATAAATGCCATATGCCCAGGGTGTTTGCCACCAGGGTGGTAATACAGTAATGTTCAAAGTTGCACCCTGCTCATTCCAAACACCATTATTATTGGCCGCTTTGACACGAAACACATATTTACCCGGAGGTAGCTTCGGATAAAATGCCTCATGCTGGCTGCCTGATTCCCGCCAGTCATCATCATAATTCTCCATTTTAAATGCATACTTGTTTTTAGCAGGATTGGCATAATGAAGTGCAATAAAATCGAGGGAAATATTATTCTGATTATAAGGCAGCGTTACTTCCCTGGTATCATGAATAGCATTTTTCAGGATCGAAGACTGACCAGGTAATACAGACTTATTAAAGAGCTTCAGGTCTGTAATCAGCACACGGGGAGGTATGGAGTTTTTATTAAAATCTTCCGGATTGATTATGGTAATACCGTTGGATCCGCCAAATAAAAAAAGCCCTTTTGCTGTTTTAAGATTTGATCCGTCGGCAAATAACTGGCTTTGTATTCCATCTGCAATAGAATAATTAATGCTATGGCCGGTTTTCATATCAAACCTGCATAGACCGTCAAAGGTACTCAGCCATAATGCCTGGTTCTTCTCATCTCCAAGTATTCCTTGAACACTCATCGATGGCAGCCCATCGTTACGTGTGTAATATTCAATTTTCTTGTCTGCAACGGTGTACTTACTAAGTCCGCCCTGCCATGTTCCTACCCAGGCAATTCCGGTATTGTCTTCATAAAATGAATTTATATCCTGGGTAATAAAAACATCGCCGGACTTTTTATCATACCCGTGACGATCAATTTTATCAGACTTATAATCATACAGGAACAACCCATTATTTGTCAGCAGCCATAATCCCTGTTTATCACTTTCAAAGACCCGGGTAACTTCATTGCTACTCGCGTTTGCACCATCCACCTTACTCAGGTCATATTTTTCAAAGGCAGCCCTGTCAACTCTTTTACGATATAAACCGGCATTAGTACAAAGCCATTGGTTTTGTTTTTTATCTGTATAAAAGTAATTGATGTATGCCTGATCAGTATATCCATTAAGGGTTGTCTTTTTAGTTTTTTTTGAAGCTGTATTAAACTGAAAAATGCCTTCATTGGTGCTAATGAGTAATTCGCCATGCGAAAATTCGCCTACGCCTGATATATGAACAATCCCGGGAGACATTGAAGAAAAAGGGAGTGAATAAATTAGTTTACCCTGGCCATCAAGCAGGTTCATTCCACCATTTTGCCCTTGCCCGGAAGTGCTTACCCAGATATTTCCATCAGCAGTTTGTACAAAATTATTTGCCCAGCCGGGCGTGATGGAAATTTTATCTTCTTTATTGGAACTATAGGATTTCAGTCTCGCCTTTTCTTCATATTTGAGCAACCCTTCATTCGAAGTGCCTATCCAAACAGTGCCGAATGTATCTATACGCAAATCAAGCATGGAGGTTTTGGCAAGCGGCTTCCCTCCGGTAGGTTTAAAGTCCAGAAACTGTTTTTGTTTTTTATCAAAATATGCCAGTCCATACGTGGATGTGATCCAGATATTATCGGCTTTATCAAAAACCATATAATAAGAAGTAAAATCCCTGGCCAATGGCTTTGACTGGGCAAAAGAAGTGACATTACCTGAGATTGGATCAAAGTCAAACAAAGTTGATTTCTCAGTCAATATCCAGATATGATTTTGCTGATCAACCTGAAGATAATAGGGGAATTCATTTCGTTTTTTAATGGCGCTTTCCAGTGATTCATATTTTGTAAGCTTACCCTTTGGATCTATTTTGAAAATTCCACTAAAACTCAGGAACCAGACATTATTCAGTTTATCCCTCGTTAAACTGAAAACATTTTGAATAACCAGGCTCTCATTATGAACAAATTTTTTGACTGTATCATCTGTTTCGTCAATATATAAAAGCCCGCCAGGAATTGTTTGACCATAATTTGTAGACACCCCAAAATAAATCCGGCCATTGGCATCCTGGCACATTGACCGTATACCAAGTTCAACATTCGCCGGGTGTTCTATCAAATGCTTATACGCATACTGCCGGAATGACCTTGTTGCCGGGTCATACTTATTAAGATTTTCAGGGCCGGCGGCGACCCATATCTGTCCTTTCCTGTCTTCTAATAATGACCAAATAACAAGCCCTTTGATCGAAGTACTGTCATTGGGATTACTAAAATATCTTTTGAATTCATAACCATCGTATCTCGCCAGGCCATTAATGGTACCCAGCCAGATATAACCGAAATTATCAACCAGAAGGCTATTCACCGTAGCTCCGGGCACACCATCCTTCTCTGTATATTGAGTGAGATTGGCTGGGTTTAATTGGGCAGATACTGGCACAAACGGGATCACAACAAAGGCAGCAATAAGAAATAAATTCACCGTGAAGTTGACACGTTTTAGCATACGATTTTTTCAGGTATTAAATATATGACATTTCAAAAGCATGCCGTATCTGGATTTACTTAACCGCAAAGAAATAAGAACGCAAAAAAAATTACTTATACAGGAAGCGATATCACAAAGGCGGATCCTTCTCCATCTACAGAATTTACTGCAAGTTCTCCCCCATGCGCTTTAATTATATCATAGCTCAACGACAATCCCAATCCTGTTCCCTGTCCCGAAGGCTTCGTAGTAAAAAATGGCTGGAAGATTTTTTCCTTTATTTTATCAGGTATACCCATACCATTGTCTTTAACTGTAATTATTAGTGAATTATTGAATTTGTGAATTAACGAATTCTCAGAAACAGGAACCAACCGTGTACTTACAAATACCTGCGGCTCATAGTTTTCATCCGCCTGCTTCTTCTTTTCCATAACGGAATAAAAAGCATTGTTGTATAAATTCAGCAATACACGGCCAATATCCTGCGGAATGATCTCAACTCTTCCAATGGTTTTATCAAACTCAGTATCCAACGTTACATTAAAACTTTTGTCCTTGGCCCTTAAGCCATGATAAGAAAGACGCAGGTATTCATCAGCCAATGCATTGATATCAATGGGTTCTTTGTGCCCTGAACTGGTACGCGAATGTTGCAACATGCCTTTCACAATACTGTCGGCCCGCTTGCCATGGCTGCTGATCTTATCCTGGTTGGCATGAATATCGGCAGCTATTTGTATGGCCTCTGCGGCATCACCAATGTGCAGGGCCTTTCGCATATCGTCTATCAGTTCCTTATTCAGGTCGGAAAAATTATTGACAAAATTCAAAGGGTTCTGGATCTCATGTGCTATGCCGGCAGTGAGTTCACCCAGTGAAGCCATTTTTTCTGACTGGATAAGCTGGGATTGGGCTGCTTTCAACTTACTGAGCGTTTCTTCTGCCTCAGCCTTTTGGGCCTCAATGACAATATTCTTTTGCTGCAGGTCTTGATAAGCATGGTTAAGTCGCTTCCTGTTTCGGTTAATGATCCAGGCAATCACGCCAAGAGATAACAACGCAGCAAGCGCAGAAAAGGTTAACCACTTTTGCTGCAGGTTTTTTCGCTCAAATTCAAGTTCTTTTTTAGATAATTCATAACCGGCCTTGTATGTAACAGCGGCCCTTTCACTGGCCAGGTTGTTCAGGCTGTCGGAAAATAATTTGTATTTCTTATAATACCTAATGGCATTGTTCCCATCACCAGAGGATTCATAGATCGATGCCAGGATTTCATTGGCATCACGCTGCAACTGGGCCTGGCCCATTTCTTCAGCGGTTTTCAATCCTTCCAAACCATCTGCCAGTGCCTCCTTCAGCATTCCCTGCCGGTGTTTTGCCTTAGCCAATCCATTATATGCCTTCGCTATAGCTGTTTTAAAATCATGTTCCTTAGAAAGTTGAAGTGCCGCCTCAAACTGGCCGATGGCTTTTTGCGTACTGTCTAACCTGAAATAAACAATGCCCAGTGTGTTGGTAGTTTGGACAAGCATTTCAGGGTTATTTTTTTGCACGGCAAGATCATAGGCAATATTCAGGTTTTTCAGGGCCTTGGCAGGATCGTTTTGCTCCAGGTTCACTTCACCCAGGTTACTATAAGCCAGAATGGTTAAGATTGTATCAGACCGTTCCCGGGCAATTTGCACTGCTTTTATATAATCCTGCTCTGCTTCATCCATTTTACCCTGGTAATAATGAACTACGGCAATATTATTAATGGTGTTCCCAATTACAAATTTGTCATCGATTACTTCCGCGGCCTTAAGCGTTTCATAGAATGTATTCAGTGCTTCCGGATAATTGCCCTGGTTCAGGTATACAATACCGATATTATTGAGGATACCGGGTAAGCCTTTCCGGTATTTTATTTTCTCTGCCAGTTCATAGGATTTTTTATAGTATTCAAGGGCCTGTTCGAAATTGCCCTTGGTTTGAAAAGCATTACCCCAGATTTTATATGCATCCGCTTCGCCTTCGCGGTAACCTGCCTTTTTGCATCTTTCCGCATGGCCTTCCAGGATGATGAAAGCACTATCCGGGTAACTATCGGCATATATGAAAGCCAGTTGATTGATGGTATTGGCATATGCTGTATCCTGCAGGTAATTTTTTTGCTGCTCCAGCCGCTTTCGTTTTTCCTGCAAAGTGGTCAGGGAGCCCCGCTGGGCAAAAGTCATATTCGGAAAAATATTTCCAATAAAAAAGAAAAGAAATGTGAATCTTAAATACAACATCATACAAAAAGGCGGAAAAATATCTGGTTATTAAAAAAGATGTTTATAGAATTCGCCGAAAATGCCTGTCGGGCTATATCAAAAATAGCCATTTAAGCGGCATACTGAAAACAATCCTAAACCCCAAAGCATTTGTTATTTATTGGGAGCAGGCTTAGCACCAGGCGATGAACAGGTGGTTATAATAATCATGAATATAATCGAATTATAAAAATTATCAGTAAGTTTATCCTTAAAACAACAAAATATGCAACTAAACATTAAGAAATTCAATCCATTCCGCTGGGCAGTAACCCTCGTACTGGCAACGGCTTTATTCATTGGCTGCAACAGCAGCGAAACCAAAGTAGAAGAAAAAGCTGCAGAACCGGCCGCTGTTGAAGCGCCAGCAACCACTGACACAATGCCCGTGATCGATACAACAGCAAAGAGCCGCCCGGATCCGATCAAAACCGGCGAATCAGTAGAATAAACAGTTCCATATATGCACAGAAAGCATTCCGGCATAAATTATTTTCCATACCATGGAAAATTGATCGCCGGAATGCTTTTCTTTTGGGCCTTCCTCAGCTTTGGTTTTCAATCGAATGCGCAGTCGTATTTCTTTCTCGAAAACAAAGTACCCCTTTCAGACAGCAGTTCGATACAATATTCAACCTTTCTTATTCTGGAACGTGACGGCACCGCGAGTGCGAGAGTCATATTTATTGATCCATCTACCGGCGACAGTTGCCTGGTGGAGTTTTCAATGGCCGATTCAATCCATAACGCTATAGGTAATACCGATGATACCAGGTACATGGTTTCTTCCGGAATCCCGCGTTTTATAAGGGGCATAAATAATACAGGCTTTGCAACGCCCCGGATTATTTTTAAAAAACAGGCGGATGGAGACAACATCTTTTATCTTCCTAATGCCGCAGAATTCAAAGGGACCGATGGCCATTGGGCCGTTTCGGAAATGATATTGAACCAGGAAAAAACCCTCCTGGATTTACCGAAAGAACCCTGGCTTTTACTCACTTTTTACAAGCCGGATGAAGCTTTTTTCAAATATGTATTTACCCCGCTAAGCCGGGGGCCTTCCGGTATAACCCGTAAGGAAAAATTATTTTTAATTGTTGTGGCAAATACCACAGATTCCTCGATCGGACCCAGTTCAAAAAAAGACCTTGACAATGTTACCAAAACATTTACCGGGTTAGCCAAAGACCTGGGTATGGAAGTCATCCCCACTTATATTTCAGGTGATGGCTTCAGTAAAAAAGCAGTTGAAAAAGCCATTTCAAAACCAACACTTAATCCCACCCCTATCGATATAGTGGTTTTTTATTACAGCGGGCATGGGTTCCGTTATACAGATGATACCAGTAAGTATCCACGGATTTCTTTGAGAACCAGCCCCAAAATGGCTCGTTCGAAAAATAACTTAGGCATTGAAGAAATTTATCAGAAAATAGTGAAATTAGGAGCGAGGGTCAATATTGTTTTAAGCGATTGCTGTAATGAAAATATTGGCATCCCCCGCCCTGTAGGCAAAGATATCCTCGGACCAAGGGGTGCAGAGACCTGGCCGGGAAAGCTTAACATGGAAAACTGCAATGCCCTTTTATTTCCGGAAAAGCAGGTATCCATCCTGGTTGGTTCTGCTGAAATAAATCAATTGGCTTCAGGCAATCCTAATATGGGCGGTTTTTTCACGGCGTTTTTCAGGGCTGAATTGGAAAAAAGTTTGTACGGGTACCAGAGCAGCAAATCCTGGAAGAATATGCTTCTGTCGGCAAAAGAGAAAGCCCGGCAGCAGGCTTTGACGGCAGTATGCGGCGATGGACGCTGTGTGCAAAGAGCCGAGATCAGGATTGTTCCGGAACAATAGGTGGGAAGGGGGAGGTACGAGGTGGGAGGTACGAGGTACGAGGTACGAGGTACGAGGTGGGAGGTGGGAGGTGGGAGGTAGAACAGCCAGAATCAAAGAAGTATTCTTCATCCATTAATGGGTAATGTGATGATAAATTAAGCTCCTGCACCGGGCTTATTCCGAATGTTGATATTGCCTTGATGGGCTTTGATGATATCATACGATAAGGATAATCCAAGGCCGGTTCCCTGACCTGTGGGTTTTGTGGTGAAAAATGGTTGGAACACTTTATCAAGTACTTTCTCCGGGATGCCGTTTCCATTATCTGCAACACTTATTTCAATTTGGTTATTTATTTTTTTTGTACCCACTGAAACCAGAGGTTCATATCCTTCTTTAGATAGTTTTTGTTTTTCGGATACCGCGTAGAATGCATTATTGTATAAGTTTAGTAAAACCCTGCCGATATCCTGCGGGATGATCTTTATGCTTTCAATTGCCGGATCATAGAATGTCTTCATGGTTATATTAAAGCTCTTATCCTTTGCCCTCATACCATGATAAGCCAAGTGCAGGTATTCATCTGCTATTTTATTGATATCAGCAGGCTCCTTCTGGCCGCTGGAGGTACGTGAATGTTGCAACATGCCTTTGACAATGGTATCGGCCCTTTTACCATGATTACTGATTTTATGCTGGTTAGCTTGTACATCCTGGGCAATTTGCAAAGCTTCTCTTGAATCACCTTTTATTAATGCATGGCGCATTTCATCAATCAATTCTGTATTAAGATCTGAGAAATTATTTACAAAGTTCAAAGGGTTTTGTATTTCATGGGCAATACCGGCAGTGAGTTCTCCCAAAGAAGCCATTTTTTCCGACTGGATAAGTTGCGATTGGGTAGCTTTCAGGTTTGCCATGGCCCTTTCAATTTCAGCATTTTGCTGTTGCAGAATGGAATTGGTTCTTTTTCTGTTCCGGTTGTTTCGTAACAGAAAAACGGCAAATGCCAATAAAAATATCAAACCCCCGATCAGCAAATACTTCTGTATTCGGTTCTGGTACTCCTTTTTGGCATTTTCAATATCCTGTTCCCTTTGCTGGGCATCATAATCAATATTCTGAAACTGCTGAACCTGCTTTGAATTAAAGAGGCTGTCGTTGATTTTGATGATCAAAGCCTGGTATTTAACTATACTGTCAGTTTCACCCAGGCTGTTATAATAATCAGCAAGTGCCGTATAGGTACGTAGATCAAGATCAGGAGCATTTAACTGTTGGGCAACGACCAAACCCTTTTGTATGAAATAAAGACTTGAATCGATGGGACCAGTTTTTTTATATATATCAGCCAATACGAGATTACTGGCAACTACGCCCCGAAAATAATTATGTTCTGCGCTTTCAATCAAAGCCCTGTGGAAATACACTTTTGCAGAGTCTTGTTTCCCCTGTGCCATATAAACCCTGCCCATGTTCAATAAAATACTGCCCACGTACCGGTTATAATCAGCTTTGACGGCATAACCATATGCACTTTGCAGACACAGCAAAGCGGAGTCTTGTTTTTTCAGTGAACCATAGGTCCTGCCAAGGGTCGTATATGTAATGCTAAGTACGCGCAGGTTTTCAGCTTCTTCTGCAAGCGGGATAGCCGTTTTAAAATAATGAACTGCTTTCTCGTAATTCCCGGAATTCCCATAAAGAATACCTGCATATTGCATTATCCTGCTCAATTTTGCGAGACTGTAGATTCCGGACCATGTTGACCCCCCATTCCGTTTCATGTTGACCCCTCATTCCGGGATGATGACCCCACCCTCAGAAATTGACTAATTTCTGTTTTTGATGATTGGTTTTTTACATTATTTCGGGATGATGACCCCTGCGAAATTATTTCATTTTCAATCTTCATGCTGACATTCCGGCATGTTGACCCCCTGCAGGCAATTTACTGTAAAGCGCTTTATGACGTCTTTTGCTCCCTTAAACAAAGGGAGCTATGTCACAAAAGCCAATTACAATGGATCATGTAAAACAAATTATTCAACTAAGGCGCGATGGTGTTGCGATTAAAGAGATTGTTCGTCGGGTGGGCATATGCCGTAACAGCGTTCGCAAATACCTGGGCCGGGTAAATGCAGATGCAGAAGGGTTGAGTTCAAAAGAGCTGGCTGACAAGGCTTATAACAATGATGTACTGGAGTTCAATACCAACCGGCACCAGCAGCTATTTCTTTTTTTTGAA
>JBGSHT010000075.1:0-19748 GCA_041752135.1 Chitinophagaceae bacterium
TCATATTAATTGATTATCAAGGTGTTATATTAAGCAAAAACCTTAAACTTTTCAAATCGTGTTAGGCCCTAAAACCGCTGAAACCCAATACTGACAAGACTTTCAAAGAACTTATATTTATAACATCAAAACGCTAGTGACCATAAATAATAATCGATGAGCACTTTTCCATTAAAGAAACCATACGCGCTGCTTTGTAATGCCGACCAAGAAGGCATCTTTACGAGAACACAGATAAGATCCCTCGTTCCTCGGGATGACAAAAAAAGCAAGGTTCCAAACATAGGATTACAATACTATCTGCTTTGTCATGCCGACGAAGGAGGCATCTTTACAAGATCACTGATAAGATCCCTCGTTCCTCGGGATGACAATCCGTTCTGCTTTGTCATGCCGACGAAGGAGGCATCTTTACGAGATCACAGATAAAACCCCTCATTCCTGCCAATGACACACCGCGTGTCTGTTTTAAAACTGATTGAAATTTACTATAAGAATGTCGCCCCGCTGGGGCTCTAATACAAAATGCATGCGAGTCTACAAGAATTTCGCCCCGCTGGGGCTCTAATACAAATACATGCGTGTCTACAAGAATTTCGCTACGCCGCCGCAGACTCAAATACAAATATGCTGTTTTGCAGTTCTGCCTTTCAGCTCCAGAGGAGCGGCATTCTTGTAGAAAACAGTTGATTGTTCAATAGAGTCCGCCGCGGCGGAGCGACATTATTTTAAATCCTTAACGTCACTAATGAATGTGTCATCTTCAAAGAACTTGTACCCGAAACGGGAAATATCTACTCGTGATGATAAATAACGAATGATACCAAACATAGACTAACAAATCTTTTTGTCATCCAATGAACAAGGCATCTTTAGAAGATCACTGATAAGATCCCTCGTTCCTTGGGATGACAAGACACTCTGCATTGTCATGCCGACGGAGGAGGCATCTTTACAAAATCACTGATAAGATCCCTCGCTCCTCGGGATGACAAGACACTATGCTTTGTCATGCCGATGAAGGAGGCATCCTTACAAGATTACTGATAAGATCCCTCGCTCCTCGGGGTGACAAAAAAAGAATGATACCACACTCTAATTTATTTTTTCAGTTCAATTAACACCTTGCCAATTTTACCGTTGAATTTTGAAGATGCTCCATAATTTGCCACATGGGTGCCGTCATCAACACCTATATCAGCCAGGTCATCAACAGAGAATATGCCCGGTTGTGTTTTATCAAGCCTGCCTTCAGCAACTTTCTTTCCGTCAACAGTTATGGTTCCTACCCCACCTTTCCCCGCACCAACACCATCATATTTAAAATCATAAACTATAGTATATTTTCCAGGGGCCAATGCCTGGGAGGCCATGATATTTGTTGTCTGCAAACCCAGGTAATTATAGGAGAAGGCGGGCTTCCCGTTTTTTATATAGAAAGATAATCCGCCAAATCGTCCACCCTGGCAAACAATTACACCATTACCATTGGCCTTTACTTCCACATCAGCAGTTATAGTATAAGAAGTATTTCTGAGGTCGATAAAAATATCAACGCCCATTCCCTTCATGCCCTCTCCGTAAGTAACTGAAGTTCGTTCACCCATTACTGTTGGCCTGCCCATTAAGGCTGCATTGGTTCTTTCCAACAGACGGTCATCCAAAGGTAAAACATGGTACTGTTCTGCTTCCTTCATAAACAGATCCTGCATGGCCTTCAGTTTGTCCGGGTTTTGAGCAGACAGATCATTCGACAGGCTGAAATCTTCATTGGTATTGTACAACTCCCATTTATCTGTCTGCAGGGTATTTAAAGGTTTCTGCCTCCAGGCCGGCCTGTGAATGGTACGGGCAAACCAGCCATCCTGGTAAATGCCCCGGTTACCAAACATTTCAAAGTATTGTACTTTATGTTGTTCGGCTGCTGCAGCTTCATTAAAGGTATATGCCAGGCTTTTGCCTTCGATCGGATCCTGCTCAATTCCGTTGACCATTTTGGGAGCAGGCACTTTGGTAACTTCAAAAACAGTAGGTGCGATATCAATCACATGGCCGAACTGCGAGCGCAATTCTCCCTTCCCTTTAATGCCTGCGGGCCATTGTATGATCATGCCGTTCCTGGTACCGCCAAAATCTGAAGCAACCTGCTTGGTATAGGAGAAAGGTGCATCCATGGCCACTGCCCATCCGGCGGCAAAGTGCGGATAAGTGCTGGGAGAACCCCATTCGTTGTAATGCTTTAGCATATCCGGAACCGTTTCAGGAACCCCACTGAAATAGGTCATCTCACTGAACATGCCATTCATCTGACCTTCGGCACTGGCGCCGTTATCGCCTGCAATAAAGATGATCACCGTATTATCCAATACACCCAGTTCTTCAATAGCGGAGATCAGTCTTCCTGCTTCGTAATCTGTTTGCTCGGCAAAACCGGCATACACTTCCATTTGGCGGGAAAACAGTTTCTTCTCATCAGCTGAAAGTTTTTCCCAGTCTTTAATATCGGCAGGTTTGGGTGCGAGCTTCGTATTTTGAGGAACAATTCCCAGTTTTTTCTGGCGCTCTAAACTAAGTTCACGCATCTTATCCCAACCCTCGTCAAATTTGCCCTTGTATTTATCGATCCATGCTTTTGGAACATGATGCGGCGCGTGTGTAGCTCCCGGTGCATAATACATGAAGAAAGGTTTCTGCGGACTAAGTGCCTGCTGGAAACGAACCCATGAAATGGCCTGGTTTGTCATGTCTGTGGTAAAATGATAATTGGGATCTTCCGGTGTTTCAACCAGGGTTACCCCATCATAAATGAGTGGAGCCCATTGATTGGTTTCTCCGCCAATAAATCCATAAAATTTTTCAAAACCCGAACGGGTTGGCCATCGATCCTGCGGGCCTGAATTGGAGATTTCCCAGGGCGGGGTTTCATGATATTTTCCAAAAGCAGCAGTATTAAATCCATTCTGCCGCAACACTTCGGCCATGGGCGTAATGGTTTGTGGCCTTACGCCGGTATTTCCCGGAAAGGTAGTAGCCGCTTCTGTAATGGCACCCATATTATTGCTGTGATGGTTATACCCCGTAAGTAAAGCCACCCTGGTAGGTGAACAAAGTGCAGTGGTATGAAAACGATTATACTTTAATCCATTGGCGGCAAGTTTATCCATTACAGGTGTGGTGACCGGCCCGCCAAATGCTTCAGATACACCAAAACCCATGTCATCAATTAATATCACCACTACATTGGGTGCTCCCTTTGGGGCATTTACCTCAAACCTTGGCGGGGGGGTGGCATTACGCGCATCCAATTCACCGGATCTTTGACGCAGTGGCTCCTTTATCGGGAGCACCGTACGATCCATTTCACCTGCTGACGGAGCAGCCTCATTGGCTTTTCCCGCTACACTTTCACCTGGTTTTTGTGGATTGCAGCTAAAGAAAAAAAGGATCATAAAAGCGGATAACATCGAAATAAAAGACGAAACGATGTTTTTGTGACGAGGAAACATAGTAAAATGAATTTAGGTAATGTACTAAATTGAAAAACAGAGAATTGGAAATCAGGCTATTCAAAGGTAAAGGAATAGAAATAAAAATTTAAATGACTTTAGTCAGAAATGCAATGAATACTCATCAATAGGTATTAACCTTTGTATTTAACCGCAATTCAAAGAAGCACGCTAAGGTTTTAACCGTAATTTGTGTCTGCGGGATATGGTTAAATATGCGAAAAATACAAAGAAATATACTTCATTACTTTGCAGCCCTTGTTTTAATAGCTGACCTTTTTTATTCCGCACAGGCACAATCGAATCAGGATGCTATTCAAAAAGTTGAGCATGGTGCGTCCGTGGACGATCCATCACAATTTTTTACCCGGATTGAAATATTCAACGAGCTTCAACATTTCGACAAGGATTATTATCTCAATCAGACCATCTGGAGAACCAATATCAAAATTGGCAAACGGTTCACCACCCGTTTAGATGTTCCCTGGGTATACAACTCCAAATATTCACCTGAGGGTTTTAAACATGCAGGACTCGGTGATATCTCCTTTCGATTATTGGGCTATCGTATTTTAGAATCACCGAAATCTGCCGTTACAGCATCAGTAGAATTTAGTCTGAATACTGCCGAATCGCCGCTTTTAGGAACCGGGAAGAACCTGATCATACCCCTGATCACCTACAGCAGAATCTTTAAAGCAAAGAAAATGATCCTGGCCCTGACCTTTCAGCAGGTAAATTCTTTCAGCGGTGATGAGACAAGGAAACAGGTTAATTTCTCAAAATTCCAGACCATTCTTGTAAAAACATATACCCCCAAAATATGGACCGTATTTATAACAGATTGGTATGCAGATTATGAAAACGGCGGTTTGTCGATGAACGCGAAACTACGCGGAGGCTATGGCGCAACAAAGATCTTTCATTTCTGGGGCCAGGGAGGCGTGGGGGTATTCGGGGATTTCATTGGCCGATATCAGTGGAGTATAGAAATTGGAACCCGTTTTTTTATTTTGAGAAAAAGAAATTAATGTTCTTTGAAAATAAATTAACCGCAAAGAAATGAAAGGTGCTCGCCGTTGTTGGTGTACGCAAATACATTCTTCAAATTTATACATACTGCCTGCGCAACACCAACAACGGCGAAAAAAACGAATTAACCGCAAAGAAATGAAAGGCGGTAAGAAAATTTCTTTCAGTGCTTATCATTTTTCTTCATCAGAAAAAGGCTTACTGTAAGTAAAAGAATAACTCCAGGCATGATAAGTGCATCCGTTTTTAGCGATTGCTTACTATTTACTAATTCGGTCAATGTAAATACCACCAGGGTAACTATGACTGTTTCCCATAATAAGATCTTTAGTTCCTTAAAATCATTGATCCTTAACCAGCCCGGTAAATCCTCATCAGAGGTTTTATAATGGGTAAAAATCCGCATAATGCCCAGGGCAAAAATCAGGAAAACCATACTAACCAGGAATAAGTCAAGGCCTTTCAATAAATAAATCCCGGGCCTTTGCTCCCCTTCTAACCCATGTTCAAATAGGAGCATATATCCATGAATGGATTCTATAACCCCAACTATCAAAAAAAATAGAGAATTCAGGAATGTAAAAACCACTGCAATTAAAAAAACGTACCTGACCCGGAGGATTTTGTTAAACATAAACAGCTTTTTTCAATGATTTGGTTGGAGATTTAGATCAAACGAATTTCAATTAATATAATTGGAATTTATCTTACCTGTGCCTAAAGTTAATTTTTTCAATGAAATATTTTAAAATTTCATCCTGGTCAAGTAAAAATCAATTTTTATAATTCAATATGCAGTAAATGGAGATATCAGCCAATAACCAGATTTCTCAGTTTTTCAGGCAAAACTTTCCCCCAAATACTCATCACTAGGTATTGCCCTTAATAAAGAATCAATTTACATTCGTCATTTACAAGACTACCTGAGCAATAGACTGTTCCAATTTTCCAGGCAGTTTTAAAAACCTTTCATTTATAAGAGGAATTTGATTAGTAAAACTTTGTGAGAACTGTACAATGATTAATATCAGCATTTTCCATGGATTTAAAGTAAAGTTTTACATACTTTTGAAATTACAAAAGCAGTGAAGATCTTTTCAAAAAAACAATTTTACACAAGGCTGAAAAGCCTAACAAACAGTCATTAAAGTAAACAAGCATGAAAAATTTATTAAGCCTCGCAATCCTGATGTTGATCTCTGGAGTAACATTTGCACAATCAAACAAAGAAGATGTTGAAATCATCCAGAATATGTTTGGTAAACAAAAAAAAGAACTTATCCAGGCATACATGACCATACCGGAAGACAAAAAAGCCGGATTCTGGACTTTGTATGATCAGTATGAGACCGAAAGAAAATTATTGGGTAAAGAAAGAATAGCCCTGGTTGAAGCATATGCAAATGAGTATGCTACAATGGATGACAAAAAAGCAAATGACCTGATGAACCGGAAATTAAAATGGCTGGGCGATTATTCAAAGCTCCAGAAGAAGTATTTCGACAGTATGACAAAAATGATTGGTGGCTTGCAGGCTTCCAAGTTATTCCAGCTGGAAGATTACCTCGAAAATAATATCAGGTTATTTATCCAGGAAAACATTCCGTTTATTGATGAACTGGACAAAACAAAACTAAAGTCAGCCATGGATCAACAATAATGTAGATAATGCCTCTAAATGCCCACTTTTTTTTAAATGTTAAATGGCAATATTCAGTTTCATTGAAATCAAAATTATTTTAGAAAAGACTGACAGGAAATTATCCATTAACAATTTAAATTCTGAATTATGAAAAAAACACTATTCATTATTTTTATTCTTTTTTCTGGTATTTATGTAAATGCGCAGACCACAGGCACTGTCCGGTTTAATGCATATGGCAGTTATAACTTTAATGAAAGGGTTCCACTTGATGCTTTCTATACAGACGTTCAGGGTGGATTTCAATGGGGAGCCGGCCTGGAATACTTTGTACGCAGGAACAAATCCCTTGAATTGAAATACCTGAGGATGGACACAAAAACCCCTTTATACAGGTATAGCGGAGAACAGGTAAATAAGGGCAATGACGATGCCGCGTTCAATTATATCATGCTTGGCGGAAACAATTATTTTGGCGGGAACGGCAAAATAACCCCATTTGCAGGCGCCGACCTTGGTGTTGGTTGGGCTGAAGGTAACACCAATAGTACCGGCGGCAAATTTGTCTGGGATGCAAAAATTGGTGTTCACATTGCAACGGAATCCGCCGTTTCCTTCAAAGTTCAGGCATACGTACAATCCATGATTTCTGCATTTGGTACTGATTTTTGGTACTACCCGGGATGGGGAACTTATGCAGTTGCTGATTATGCACGTATTTTCCAATTTGGATTAGGTGGAGCAGTTTGTTTTGATTTTAATAAAAAATAATCCACATTTACTGCTGTCAGGGCCTCAGAATCCTTACAGCAGTATTTTAATTTTTATGCTATCAATCCTTCTCAAAATAATACCAGGTAGCATTCAACGTTTAAGAACGTATTCTTTTTCATTACTTATTTTCTTCAGTTCCCTTTTCCCATTTTACGTTACCGGCCAGGACTCAACTTTCGTTGATAGTTGTGCGCAAAGAGACCTTGGCGACCTGATCAGGAAGTGGCGCCATAAACCTCCTTCAACAAAAACTACTGATAAAGGATCACTGCTCTTAGTCCCCGCAATCAGTTCAAATCCTGCAACCGGCTTTGCTTTTGGCGCAGCGGGACAATATGCTTTCAAAGGGAAAGCGCCGGAAAGCCTTTACTCCAGCATCAACGGCAGTGCAAATTACACTACCCTAAACCAGTTCCTGTTTCAGGTAAAGAATAATATTTTTTTAAAGAACAACAAGCTTTTTCTCAGCGGCGACTGGCGGATATTTCTATTTTCACAGGCCACCTATGGCTTAGGCACCAATTCACCCGCAGGCGGTGCACTCGAATACCAGTTTAATGTTAACGGCTGGGAATCTACACAAGATTCCCTGGTTCAACCTATGAAGTTTGATCATTATCGGTTTCATCAAACCATCTCCTGGAAGGTTCGAAAATCATTTTATCTGGGATTTGGATACAATCTCGACTTCATGAATAATATCGTAGATGAAAGACTTGATACCATAAGGCCACTGTATACAAGCCACTATCTATATTCCCGTAAATTTGATTTCAACACTCAAAAATATCTGATCTCCGGATTAAGCTTCAACGCCTCGTATGATTCCAGAGACAACCTCGTAAATCCATATAAAGGAATTTTTGCAAATTTCAATTGGCGATTGAATCCGGAAATCCTGGGCAGCAAATACAACGCCAACCTAATCAGTTTGGAATGGCGTAGCTACCATAGTTTATCGGCCCGAAATCCCAGGCACCTGCTGGCATTCTGGGCCATGGGAAACTTCAGCGAATATGGGAAACTGCCTTATTTGATATTACCCGCATTGGGATATGACCAGCGCGGACGTGCCGGAAGAGGATATACACAAGGCCGGTTCCGGGGAACCAATATGGTTTATACTGAAGCTGAATATCGTTTCCCTTTATCTTCCTGCGGTGGTATTCTTGGCGGCGTCCTTTTTGCCAATGTTACAAGTACCACCAATCCAAATATCAACGAAAAACTTTTCACTTATTTTGCACCAGGCTATGGTTTTGGATTAAGGTTGATGGTAGATAAAAAATCAAGGACCAACCTGCAAATTGATGTGGGCTTTGGTAAAAAATCAGGCGGGATTTTCTTTGGAGCAGCGGAAACTTTTTAAAAATTATATCCGGATTTGCCGCCATTCACATCGATAGTGCACTTATTTGACTCCGCAATCTATTTAACATGAACACAAATGATATACACGATAGCAATTCAGACCAAAAAGAATTTGAGGCTGAAAGAGATAAAGAAAATCGGAAAAGAGACCGTACAAATATGTTTTCCGGAATTATATTGTCTCTGGCAACAGTGATTTCTTCCTGGTGCGCGTTTCAGTCCAGCCAATGGAACGGAGAGCAATATTTTAATATTGACGATGAAAACATAGCGGATAACAAGAGATTACAAAAAGAAATCGTTGCCACACAACGTAGAGCCGGTGAGTCCAATTATTTTCTTTATTACCTGGATGCCATGGCAAAAAAAGATGAAATGAGGATCACGTTTCTGGAAGCGAGGTTTCCACCTCATCTAAAAAAAGCGATCTTAGCCTGGAAGGCTACTGATCCATTGAACAATGAATTGGCCCCGAGAAGTCCTTTTCAAATGGAAGAATATGTAGTTCCTGAAATAGAAGAAGCAAAAGTGTTTGCAAAACAGGCTGGAGAATTTAAAAAGGCCGCCAACCAGGCTGATAAAAACAGCGATAACTACCTGCTTTTATCAATAGTTATTTCGATGGTACTTTTTTTTACCGGTATGGCAGGTATTTCCAAATCATTTCATTTCCAAAAAATACTTTTGGCAACATCAATTACGATTCTTATATTAGTAATTATCTATTTATTAAAGATGCCAGCTATTATCTAATTGAAGATTATTATTTTAGCGGGGTGAAAACTTTATAATTTTTATAGATTAACCGCATAGGTAGAACCAGAACTTAGCAACTTCTTTACATGCGTTTAAGGCTGTTATTTATACCAATTATTCTATGTTCCTTTCATATTAATGATTTGAAAAAAATTACATGAAACAAAATAAAGGCAAAGAAAATCAGGGCACAAAGCTACTTGGCATAAGATTACCATGGCTCATCTTTATTATCGTTATGATCATTGCTTCAGCTATTTATTTTCTGCGTCCTTCCGCAGAAACTGAAACATATGAAAGCAACTTACCTGCAAATCAATCCCCGCCTGTATCTGTTGCTGATGCTCAGTCCGACAAACTAGCTGGCCGCTGGCAGCGCTCCGACGGCGGCTATATCATTGAATTAAAGAATCCCACCCCGGAAGGACTTATTAATGCCAGCTATTTCAATCCGAACCCCATTAATGTAGGAAAATCTGCCTGGCAAAACAAAGCAGGAAAACTCATGGTACTGGTAGAACTCCGGGATCAAAACTATCCCGGATCTATATATAACCTGGAATACCAGCCGCAGGGAGACCGGCTGACAGGTATTTATTTCCAGGCTGTAGAAAAGGTAAGTTATAATGTGGAATTCACGCGGGCCAGGTAAACGAGGAAATTTGATTATGCTCTAATTTCATATTAAACAGACCTCAGACCTTTAAAGTTATAAGGTTAATACTCTCTGCATCAACCCTAAAATCGAATGGTGAAAAACCTGATCAAATCTGATTCATTTTAAATAGAAATGTGTTGTGCTATTCAATTATTCAAAAAATGTATTTCACCCTGACAAACCAAATTTATAAATTTTTGAGATTGAACGGGTTGAGGATGACAAATCATTTTGTCATGCCAACTATACCACCTGTCATGCCGACGAAGGAGGCATCTTCTTGTGACACCTTAAGATCCCTCCTTCGTCGGGATGACAAACATAGGATGACAGGTGGAAATTGAGCCAGTTTTTGATGATAGGTACAAGCAATTATACTATTTTTGTCTTCTTTTGTTTGCTTTTCATACTATGTTTATTTGCCAATTTTTGTATGTCATCCCGACGAAAGAGGGAACCACCAAAACCAACAATAATTTTAAACCAATCTAACATGAAACATCTCTCTGCATTTCTACTATTTGCTTTTGTTATTATATTTTCCTGCAAAAATCAAACCCCTAAAGAAGAACCGGTAACAGAAATTAAAGATACCGTAGCCGCACCTGTTGAAAAGCCGGCTTCCGCCCGTCCCGTTCATTGGTCATACACCGAAGAAGGCGGACCGGAAGGATGGGCCGCGCTAAGTCCCGTATATGCTGCCTGCGGTTCCGGCAAAACACAGTCGCCTGTCAACCTGCTGACCAATTCAGAAAAAGGGGGAACAGAATGGCAGATGGAATATAAAACAACCAATTTAAATATTGCACACAACGAACACGTGGAAGAACTGATAAACAATGGCCATACCATCCAGGTTACGCCGCAGGAAGGCAGTTTCATAACATATAATGGCAAAGTGTATCACCTGAAACAATTTCATTTTCACACACCCAGTGAACATACCCTGAATGGCAAAAATTTCCCCATGGAAATACATTTTGTACACCAGAGTGATGACAATAACCTTGCGGTTGTTGGTGTACTCGTCAAAGAAGGCAAACACAATAAAAATTTTGACCAGCTTATTAATCACCTGCCTAATGCTGTAGGTGAAAAAATGACACATGACAGTGTAAATATTGACATCTCCTTACATATCCCGAAAGAACTTTTCGCTTATCATTATATCGGTTCTCTTACCACGCCCCCTTGTACCGAAAATGTTCAGTGGCTGGTATTACAAAAACATGGGGAAATGAGCAAGGAACAGATAAAGGCCGTTGCATCCCGCCTGAATAAAAATAACCGTCCCACGCAACAACTCTACGACAGGAAGCTGACCATTGATGATATATCTGCCAAATAAATAAACTAACAATGAAGCATAGCCTAATATTCTTATTTATTCTGGCCGCTTTACACAAAGTATCAGCCCAGGAAAAAGAAGAAGAAATACCTGCAGGATGGTGGAAAATTCCAAAAACAAATGCACGGATCACGGTTGGCGGATATGTAAAATTCGACCTGATCCAGGATTTCAATCCTATCAATTCGCCCAGCTTTTTTGATGTTTCCAAAATACCAACAGATGGCTCAAAAGGTACCAATACCCATTTGCAGGCCAATGAAACCAGGCTGATCCTCGACTTCAGGACGCCTATGGGAAAAGCTGATTTGCGAACCTATGTGGAAGGTGATTTTTATGGTACCGGCGGTGCTTTCAGGTTACGCCATGCATACGTTGAAATTGGCGGCAAACTTTTGGCCGGTCAGTACTGGTCGAACTTTATGGACGAAAATATCATTCCACCAACCCTTGATTTTGAAAAACCTGCAGCGTATGCCTTTGTACGTCATGGTATGATCCGCTATAAACATGCAACCGGGAAAAACAGCTATCTGGCCGTTGCCCTGGAAGAACCATTTATTAATGTACAGGCTCCTGTGCAACCCGGAAAAATGGAGAGTTTTATTCCCGACCTCACTGCACGTTACCGCTATACCAAACATTGGGGTCATATTCAATTATCGGCCTTTGGTGGTGTTGTGCGATTCAGGCCAACAACAGGTTCAACAGGAAGCACGGGTATATTTGGATTCAATCTCTCGGGCCAGTTAAATTTCAGCAAGAAAGATTATTTCTTATACCAGGTGATTGGTGGCCCGGGAATTTCCAGGTATCGGGCAGGGAAATTCGCAGCGCCTGATGCTGATGACAAGCTGGAACCCATATCAGGTATGGGTTACACCGCTGGCATCAGGCATTACTGGAACGCGGAATGGTCTTCCTTACTGGTAGCAAATTATGGCACGGAAAACAATACTTATGCACAATCCGGAGGAGATTTAAAATCAACCTTCTATGGCGCAGCAAACCTGGTCTGGCAATTTCATAAAAGCGCTTTTGCCGGTATAGAATATTTACATGGCGGGAGGCAAAATAAGAACAATGCCGAGGGGCGAGCCAACCGATTGATGTTTAGTATACAAGTGGACATCAATAAACATTAACCTTGTAAAGCCATAAAAATCTGAGGTTTTCCGTTATCTTAGTTACATCACAGTTATTGATAAGAATCAACATTTAATAACGTGCAAATCCGGATTTTTGTAAATATGTCTAAGTGTTTGAATTATATTTCAGTTTTTACGTTTTTACTTCATTTCTGCTTCGCAATAAATCCATTGAAGGCACAGGATCTTGATCCTCGTGCTTATGTCTGGATGCCCATAAAAGGCAACTTCTTAAGTTCAGGGTTTGCTTTTTCCGAAGGCGGTGTATTAACAGACCCAAGCCTCCCCATTGAGAATTTGAAAGCAAATGTCCAAACGCTCAATATGGGGTATGCCCGCACTTTTAGCTTCTTAGGAAAAACAGCCTCAGCGTTTGTTGCCTTCCCTTATTCATGGGCACAGGCTTCGGCAGATGTAAACGGACAAAGGGAAAATATAAGCCGTTCCGGATTATCAGATATGAGGATGCGATTATCTGTATTAGTATTAGGCGCACCGGCTACAACCATGGCAAACTTTGCCAAAGTGAAACATAAAACAATCCTGGGAGTGAGCCTTACAGTTTCGGCACCTACGGGAGAATATTTCCCTGAAAAACTTATCAACCTGGGAACCAATAGATGGGCATTCAAGCCAGAACTGGCTTTATCACATCCGATGGGCAAACGATGGCTGATTGATGTGTATACAGGTGTGTGGATGTTTACCAATAACAATCAGTTCTTTAATGGTAAGTCCATACGAACCCAGCAGCCATTAGGTTCTTTCCAGGGACATCTCAGCTACACTATCCGGCCTAAAATGTGGCTGGCGCTGGATGCCACGTATTATACCGGTGGGAAATCATCCATTGATGATGTCATCAAAGATGACCGGCAAAACAATTCGCGAATTGGCGCCACTTTTGTATTCCCCGTTTTGAAAAGTAGTTCGATCAGGCTGGCAGCCAGTACGGGTGCGATTGTGAGGGCTGGAGCTGATTTCAACACCTATTCAATCGGTTGGCAAACAACTTGGGTTGACAATCCGAAATCTCCAAAATAAATTATTCATTTACGGTTAAGCATTTATGTTACCATGAAAAAAAATAAGTAAATTTAGATACTACTCTTAAAGTTCATTTTTATGAGCAAAAAATTATTACATCACTTTGAATCAAAGCAGCAAACCATAGAAGAACGTATTGACTTAGGCAAAGCATTACGTAAGAAATGTAAGCGTATCAGCCTCGGTACATATAAATCACCCTCACATCGGATTGATCCGGTTGCACTCCTGGAAAAGCAGGGAAAAACCAGGATACAGGAACTGGTTCCGATCCGGTATGCCAGGATGCTTACATCACCCTTTGCATTCCTTCGCGGAAGCGCCGCCATCATGGCAGGTGATATTGCTGCCTCAGGTAAGAATTCCGGTCTGATCGTACAAGCCTGCGGCGACATGCATGTGGCAAACTTTGGTGTCTTTTCTTCCGCAGAACGGAATCTCATTTTTGGTATCAATGATTTTGATGAAACAATGCCTGCTCCATTTGAATGGGACCTGAAGCGTTTAGTGGCAAGTATTGTAGCTGCCGGAAATTTTTTAGGAGGAGATAAAAAAATCTGTGAAGAATCAATCCGCTCTGCCATTAGCACCTATCGCAAAAAAATGAAGGAATACGCTTATATGGGGAACCTGGAATTATGGTATTCAACCATTAAGGAAAATGACATCCTGGATTCACTTGATAGTTCTGCACGTGCTGGTGCAGAGAAAATAATCAGTAAAGCCCGGACACGAACCCATATGCAGGTTCTGGGCAAACTAACCGATATTGTTGATGAGAAATTTTTACTCCGTGAAAATGCCCCATTTATCGTAAGGCAAACGCATACAGATAGTGGTAAGCCCATTAAAGATGGAATGAGCCTGTTTCTTAAATCCTATTTCAGTTCCCTGGCAGATGACAGGGCCCAATTGCTTAAACGCTACCGGATTACAGATGTGGCCAGGAAAGTAGTAGGCGTGGGCAGTGTGGGAACAAGATGCTGGGTTATTTTTCTGACCGGCAATCATACAGATGATCCTTTATTCCTTCAGCTTAAGGAAGCAGAAAACTCCGTACTGGCTACACACACCCCTAAATGTAAATATTTCAACCAGGGGGAAAGAGTGGTTTCTGGTCAGCGCCTGATACAGGGCGCTCCGGATATATTCCTTGGCTGGGGCGAGGTTGAGAAAAAACACTTTTACATCCGCCAACTACGAGACATGAAAGGCGGCGTTGAATTTGATCCCAATAAAATTAAGATCAAAAATTTCCCGCAGTATACTTCTTTATGCGCCTGGGCTTTGGCATTGTCTCATGCTAAGTCCGGGGATGCAGCTATGCTTGCCGGTTATGTGGGTAACAGTGAGGAACTGGATAATGCCATGGTTAAATTTGCTTTTTCTTATGCCATACAGAATGAAAAGGATTATGATGCGCTGGTAAAAGCAGCAAAAACAGGAAAGATAAAAGTAGGCGTTGCAGAATAATTTAAATGCAATCTAAAAAGACGCAAGATAAACTTTGCGTCCTTTTTACTTTGCGTTTAGCCTCAGAACCTGAATCCAATATGGATGAGATACCTGAAACCCAATGAGGTTACATTCAGCGCTCCCTGAGCATCTAATTCTTTATTATCAAACACAAAATTCATTCCCGGAAATTTGCTTTCCAACCCATCTGTAAGAAGCTGCTGTAGCTGCTCTCTCTCTTCCGTTGTCAGGTTGCCGTCAAATTTAGCATTCACTCTATATATACCCATACCCGGGCCAATCATAACCAGGTCTACAGCCAGCCTGTCCCAGAAAACAAACTGGTATCCTAATTCCGCGCCAAAAGAATGGATATCCAAATTTGAGTTTGCTGTTACGGTTTTATTGCTGCCGTTAGCGTTTAACAAGTCCCAGGTGTTATCCCTTTTAAACCGATTATAGGAATACCAAGGACCTACATATACTCCCCGAGGGGCAGTAAATTTATTTTCTTTAGCGAGGTAAAAACGATAATCAAACGAAATATTATAACCTGTATTCTTAACGTCCTTATTAAAAGTTATACTGTCATTTCCAATACTCGTAATTTTAGGCAAGGCAACTGATCCGGCATTTATGGAAAAACTCTGTTTGGTGCTTAATAGACGCTCATACCCCAGGATCAATGATTTATTAAACCCATAAATCATGGGTGAACTTATATTATACCGGATTGTATTTTTCCGGGTATGCTTCCATAAACTGTCTTTATTAAGTTCCTGGCCAAAAACATCCTGAAAGCCAAAGCCTGCCAGACAGATCAATATGCCAAATATCATCTTCGTTTTCATGTGAACCTGTTTTTAGATCGCTCAAATTAGATCAAATTCAGCACTTAAATAGTGAGATTTGTCAGGTATTTTTTAAGTTGATCCTAAAATCAATTTTTTCTTATTTTTTTGCAAAATTACGGCAAGCAATAAGTGAAGACTATGATCCCATTGCCGGACATACAAGCTTCCGGGTATAGCACTTTTATCATACCTTTCAAACTCATGCAAAAACCGGAATTTAAAAAAGTGTTGAAAGAAAAATGTATTTCGATCATACAGGAAAGAATGGATACCCTGCGTGTTGCCATGGAACAGGCACAGTTATCAGCCAATGAGGAAACCAAAAGCAGTGCCGGCGACAAGTATGAAACCTCCCGGGCAATGGGGCACCTGGCAAAGGACATGTATGCCCGGCAGTTAGTCGAAACCGGCAAAGAACTGGCTTCAATTTCAAGTATTGACTGCAGTGTAAAAAATTTATCAGTGATGCCGGGAAGTATTGTAAAATGCGGTGATATCATTTATTTTATTCTCGCCGGTATTGGAAAAATTACGTACGATGGAGAAATCATTTATGTGATATCTCCCAATGCGCCGGTTGCCAAATTACTGATAGGTAAAAAAACAGGCGATTTCGTAACAATTAATAAAAATTCACTTCAAATTATTGAAATCCTTTAATGCGAAATTAACCGCTGAGAAACGACGCCCGCAAAACAGGAATTCCTTCGCCGTTGTTGGTGTTGCGCAACATGAATACTGAAACTAAACCTTGTTTTGCGCACACCAACAACATTCCACGTACTATCTCCGGTTTGTTGGTGCGCGCCAGGCTTCAGGATATAATTTCCATGAAAATTAGGCGCAACACCAACAAAGGCACGAGGCACTTAAAGCTAACCGCCAAGAAACGATGCCCGCAAAATTGGAATTTCCATTTTAATTCTGATTACCCATCCCAAAAAATAAACAAAGTATCACATCCAGATACCTGAGCTGTTCTCTCGCCGACAGGTCCGGCACGTGATAGAACGGATACCATTCGGACTCACCGGTGCGTAGTTTGGAACCTACACCTGATGAACTTCCAACCATCGACTTTTTATTTTTGGTCATCTTGGTTCCGGAAAATGAATTGCTGGCCGGGTTCAGGTTTTGCATATTGACAATCACTTTCACCATACCGGCTTCCGACAATTCTATGAAACCATTTTGGGAATTATAACTTGCAATGACCGGGAAGTCGCCGATCTTACCCTGTATTTTGTAATTCATCATCTGGCCCGGGTTCATATTTGCTGCCATCATATTGCGCCTTACATTAACATCTGCATTTGAAGACATGAAGGTAAAATAAGCAACAAGTTCTTTTTGCTCATATGCTTCAGCTACCATCGGTGAAGCAACATAAGAACCATCAACAGATCCATCGGATACCCTTTGGGTCACTTCCACCCACTCCATACGTAATTTAAGTTCCCTGCCATCTGCATAATTGATCCTGCCAAACCGCTTCTGTTTGGATTTGGTATTGTACCCGATACGAAGCCCGGTTAGATCACTGAGTAAAGAAGCTCCAATCTCAGACATGTTTATCAACGGACCTGATGAGGCATCCCATCCGTCACGATAGGTAACTGCAGCCAGGCTGTCTTTATCATTATGCAAACTCAGCGTGAAGTTTCCCCCCTGCAGGAAATTGCCATTGGTTTTAAGCAATAATTTACCCGGATCAGGAATGATCATCCTGACCTCTTTTTCTTTCTCCTCCGGCGATCCCAGTACGATCTTTCCCGGAAGCGGATTAGTGTTCTCCAGTAATTCGCTGAACAGTTCACGATATATCTTGATGAAACTTTCTGCAGAATACCAGGAAACGGCGGTCATATATCCTGAGGGAGAAAAATATTCGATCTCATGCTCGGTTTCCCTGGTGTAAACCGTTTTGCCATTTTGATTGGCTACAACTTTCATTTTCCAATTAACGGCAAATCCTACAGTGGCCCTTGTTATGAATGAATAAACGGCCACCTGGTAATCCCCGGCATTACCTGCAGTTGCAGGCTGTTTCATGACAGCCTTCCCAAATTCACTGATATACCGGTATTCGATATCTGCAGGCATGACCACTTCTTGTAACTTAAAGTGCCTGCCCAACTCATCCGAAACAACCTGGCGAACGGAATCGCGGACATCATCCTGCGTTATATAAGGCGGGAAATTTACTTCATTCACCCAGCGCACTATATGCTGGAAAGATGTAACATGAACTGACTGGGAAAAAGAAAATAAATGACAGAAGAATATGGCGGAGAATAGAAGGACCATTTTCATACCAAGTAGTTTTTGGTACTTGAATGTAGCCAAAAAAAAATTAACCGCTAAAGAATGAGGAAGCTTCAGCGTTCTTCGTTCCTTAGCGGTTATGTAGTTGCGGAGAGGGCGGGATTCGAACCCGCGATACCCTTTCAGGTATATACACTTTCCAGGCGTACCTCTTCAACCACTCGAGCACCTCTCCGTTAAATGGGCAGCAAAAATAAGCCCTTTCCGGGAAAAATACCAGAAATCCTTTTCAGATCCTTGTAAACTAAAAAAAATGCGGTTTTCCCGCCATACATCGGAATATTTGTAAATAAGTAATGTATTACCAGAAGACTATCGCTATGTCATTTATATATAAGACCCTGTACCTTCCAACCAGACGCAACCTATTGGCACTGATCTCTTTTAAATTGATGCATTTTGCTAATGGCCAGCAAAACCAAACTCTGCTATGATAAAACCGGAATCCTATGCTTTTATAAAATCTGTTGGCTAAGCATTAAAAAACAAACCCGATGCCACATTCCAAAATCATTAACTACACCAATGGAGATAGTGAAGCAGAATATAATATGTATCTTTCCAAAGGCCGCGCATAATCGGTTAAGTCAATTTTGGTCAGCCAGTTTGGCGTGGATGATTCAAAATTAATAGCCATAGGAAAAGGAGAAACAGATCAGGTGGATAATAATAACACCGATTCAGGCAAAGCCAATAACCGCAGGGTAGAATTTATCAAACAATAAGATATAATATGTACAACAAAAAACTTTTCAAATATCTGCCATTCTTTTTCATTTTAATATTGTCAGAAATATCATTCGGACAATCATCAACCGGCCAGGTAATCAGTGGATATAATAAAGGCGAAATGGATCTTTTTATTTTTCCTTTTGGAATGGAAAACCCGGTACCCGTAGGGAAAATATCCGCTTCCGGGCAGGTACAACTCAACTGGCCCGAAAAATTACCAGTAAAGGACCAGGATTTATCTCTTTATTTAACTGCTTTTGATTATGCTGTAAACCTGAAATGTGATTCAGAAGGATTCCAGGAGAAAGCAAATGATGCAGCTTTTGGAGCCGGCAATATATTCCTTATGAAAGGTGGTGAGCAACAAGGTGTATTATCCATGGTCAGTATACCTGCATTAGCAGATTGGCTGGAAGACCCGGGATATAAAAATGCCACCCCGGGCATTTACTGCAGTTGGGTTTACGCAACCCGTGATACCATTATGAAAGGAAACTGCCCGGCTTCATTGACATATAATGATAAAACAATTCAGGGTACATACAGGTATGACATCAGTTTAAAAAAAGGATTTAATTTATTGGTCAATGAAATTCAATCAGTTTTCAAAACAGATGAAAGCATCATGGCGCATTTCCCGGATAAAATTTTCATTCATACGGAACAGTCAATACCGCAAAATGTGCTCTTTCATTTAAAAACATTTTTTTGATTTTTAATCCGAGTATTTATCCTGAAAGACGCTGCCATCTATTGAAGGGATGCCGGCTTCCGCCCTCAAAATCAGCCCACTCAAAAAACCTGATTCTCCGAACCTCACCAATAAAGATTCTTAGGAATAAGATTATTCTCAAAAATTACCGCTAAGGCCGATTACCGAAAAAAAGATATTAAACATTGGATGAACAAAAAACAGAATCAGTATCTTGAATGATGATTGATCGCATGAATTGGATTGCCCGCCTTATATTGCCCTACAGTTTGCTTTGTATCTCTCATTCACTTGAAGCACAGGATACTGAAATGCGGATCAGGTTAAACCAGGTAGGTTATTATCCGGCATATATAAAAAAAGCCGTTGCCACCGGGGAAACCGCCGA
>JBGSHT010000076.1:0-102999 GCA_041752135.1 Chitinophagaceae bacterium
TGCGCATTTATTTTTTGTTCGAAATTGGCAAACAGCGAACTCAAAAAATAAATACTCTTCCAATATTATCTGATTCCAACTATTTAAAACTGATCAAAACAACATAAAAGATGGAGAAAATGCTGGTTACTTTCCGATACAAAACTTACTGAAAATATAATCCAGCTGATCCTCATTCGTAACTTCCCCCGTGATCTCACCTAAATAATGCAAACACCTGCGTATATCCAGCGCCAGCAGATCGCCCGGAATGCGGTTATTCATGCCTGTTTGTATATCCTGTAATGATGATGCCACCTGCTGCAGCGATGCGTAATGCCGGGCATTGGTGACGATAACACTTTCCGTATTGATCTTTCCCTGCAATACTTTATCTACAAGGCGCTCCTTTAGCAGGTCGATGTGGTGATGTGTCTTGGCTGACAAATAAAGGGCATCAATACCGGCAAATTTTTCCGCGATTTCCTGCTCAACAGATAAATCACTTTTGCTGCCCACCAGCATAAAAGAGGGATTGATCTCCTGCAGGCGGTGCAGGGCGGCTTCCAGTTCTCCCGGCGTTTCTGAAATAGCATCAAACATGTACAATACGATATCAGCCGATTTCATTTTCTCCAGGCTTTTCTCCACCCCGATGATCTCAATGCTGTCTTCACTTTCTCGGATGCCTGCCGTATCAATCAGTCGAAAGAGGATGCCATCGATATTGATGATCTCTTCAATGGTATCCCGGGTAGTGCCGGCGATCTCACTCACAATGGCCCGGTTCTCGTTCAGCAGGGTATTCAACAAGGTAGACTTTCCGGCATTGGGCTTGCCCACAATGGCCACGTTAACGCCATTGCGTATCACATTGCCAAGCCGGAAAGACTCCAGCAATTGTTTAACGGTAACGCTTATGCGCTGTATGAGTGCTTCCAGTGCCGTCCGGTCGGCAAATTCCACGTCTTCCTGGGAAAAGTCAAGTTCCAGTTCTATCAGCGCCGAAAAGCGGATGAGCTGGTCGCGCAGGTCTTTCAGCACATCCGAAAATCCGCCCCTGATATTTTTCAGTGCCGTTTGCTGCGATGCTGCGGTATTGGATGCGATAAGATCGGCAACGGCTTCCGCCTGCGTGAGGTCGAGCTTGCCTTTCAGGAATGCCCTTTGTGTAAACTCACCGGGCTTTGCAAGCCTGGCGCCGTGGGCGATGCATGCATTGATGATCTGTTCCTGTATGAAGGGTGAACCATGACAGGAAATTTCGATCACATCCTCCCCGGTATAGGAACGAGGCGAACGAAACAAAGAAAGCACCACTTCATCTAATACTTTGCCGCCATCTTTCAGGAACCCCACATGCAGGGTATTGGCTGCTTCCTTATGGAGGTCTTTGGAAGGGAATAATTCATTGGCAACCTGTACAGCTTTATTGCCGCTTAACCTGATCACACCTATGGCACTAACTCCGTGAGCTGTGGCCAGTGCAACGATGGTATCTTCCCAATTGCTGTAAGGATTTGACATGGGGCAAAAATACGAAGTTCGCACTTCTTAGCACCTTTGCGGTTTAACTACGTTAACCGCAAAGAAATATGATCGCAAGGAATTGGATTAAAAAAGGCCGCCTTCGCAGGCAGCCTTTTCTTATACTACTTTAATAATGCTATTACTCTTCGGCCAGCATAAATGTAACCGGCTGCCTGCGATAGGCTTTAACGTTACGCCCGTTCTGTACAGCAGGCTTCCATTTTGGTCCTTTGCGAATGGCGTTTACTGCGATCTCAGCAAGCTTAGTGCCTGGGCCGAGACAGTTTGCAACACCTGCTTCACCACAGGCTAAAGCTTTTACTTCACTCACGCCGCCTTCCTTATCCACGATGAACAGAACTACTACAGTTCCTGAACGGCCATCATCCTGTAATTCATCAATGTTACGTTCGATCTCGCGGGTTACGTATTTTGTCCAGCCTCCGCTACCGCCAGGGAATTCAGCATCGATCTCCACTTTCTGGAAAACCTTATCTTCATCATCCTGTTTAGGTGCTTCAACCACACCACCCTTGTCTTCAACCGGCGGAGCTACGATACCTTCATCTTTGGTACCCTCCTGGTTGGCTGTACCGATTTTGGTATCCTCCAGTTTTTCCACTTCCGGTGGTTTTTCGTCTTCCTTTACTTCTTCGTCCTTCACAACCTTTGGTGGTGTGAATTTAGCCATTTCCACTTTGGGTGGATCTGGTGGCTTCGGAGGAGGAGGAGGAGGAGGAGGTTCATTTTTTTGCTCTTCCTGTTGGATCTGAGCAAGTTCAACTTCTTTGATATCTGCTTTACCTTTCTTATTTTTATCGCTTAGCTGAGAAACAAAAGAACCCAGGAGGATCAATAAAGCAAGTGATGCCGTAATGATCAGCGAAAGCGTCAGCCGTTTATTGTATTTCCGGCGAAGCTCGTATGCCCCGTATTCCTTGTTTCTGCCATCGAAAATAATGTCCAGCAGATCCGTACTCATTATTTTGTTAACATCCATTTTGAATGGTTTTACTCATGTGATGCAGTGTGGACGAAATTCCACAAATCTGCAGATTATTGATTTCCACTGGCAGCCTCAGTAAGTCTTACCAATTCCAGTTCTACCGGGGAGATATCCACCATAGCATAACGCTTGATTTCATTGATGGTCATTTCATCAAGAATATCAACGGTATTTTTATAGGTGGCCTCTTCCGTTGGTTTGATAATCATTACCAGGTCCTCAGGATTGGTACTCTGCTTCTTCCGGATGATCTCGTCCCGGATACCTTTAAATGTGGTTGACTTCAACTGGGTAGGATCCAGGCCTTCGTAATAAAAAATGTTATCATTTTTTGATAGCATGATGGTGAAGGCACCTGATTCCTTGACCTTGTTCTGGTCTTCCTGTTTTTCCACATCTTTAGGCATGAACAGGTTCATCGCCGTAGGCTGCGCCATGGTTGTGGTAAAAATGAAGAAGGTAATCAACAGAAACCCAAGATCAACCATGGGCGTCATATCCACCCTGGTAGAAAGCTTTTTGGCCTTCTTTACGCCCGGTCCTTTTTTACCATGATCATCTCCACCGCCAGTATCTAAACTTGCCATAACATCAGATTTTAAAATTGAATAAACCTATTTCTTATCACCGCCGCCAATTTGTTTCTGACGGGTTACATACAGCGCTGAACCAGCAGGTGCATCTTCCGGCGCTGTAATTAATAAAAACTTATTCTGGTCGTTCTTTTTAAATGCAGTCAACACGTTCTTGAAAGCCGGGTACTTTGTTGAATTATCGGCTTTAATAAGCAGGTTCAGTTTTCTGCCCGAGTACGCCACTAATGCATCCCTTACCCAGTAATTCAATTCACCCCCGAGAGAATCCGAAACGGGGATGCCCGGTTGTCTTACCTTTTTAAACTCATCCGCATCCAGGGCCAGCAGCGACTTCAACTGATTGAAAGGCACACCCACACTCGGAGCATTGATAAAGTTTTTGATTTCTGCATTGGTGAGACCAAGGTTCCGGGTTTTGTTCAGGTTATCAATGAGCACCCGGCGAAATTCCGGGTTATCCATGGAAACGAAGACCCTGCCATCCTTATCAATAGACACCATAAAGGCATCTTTTTCAGGAACGGCTGCAGATGAAACTGAACTCGGCGTTTTAACTTCAACCGGTTCTTCGGGCTTAAACTTAGTTGCCAACATGAAAAAAGACAAGATCAGGAAAGCCACATCCACAAACGGGGTCATATCATTTTCCGGAGGATGTTTGGGAGCTTTAATTTTTGGCATTATCTACAGCTTTTTAAATTAAGATTCATTTCAGACTCTTTTCCATAAAACAGGTTCCTGCTTATTTGTACAAAGAAGCAAAACTCTGAGAAAGGGTAAAGCCTGATTCATCAATACCGTAAGTGATGCTGTCAATTTTAGTTGTAAAGACGTTATACATCAATAACGCTAAAGAGGAAGTTGCGATACCGAGGGCCGTATTATACAAAGCCTCAGAGATACCTACCGCAAGTTCAGCAGCAGCACCGGATCCGCCTTCTTCACCCAGGGAAGAGAATGATTTGATCATACCCATTACAGTACCTAACAGGGCGATAAGCGTACCAAGAGATGTTAACGTAGACAGGAACACCAGGTTTTTCTGCAACATAGGCAGTTCGAGCGCAGTTGCTTCTTCTACTTCTTTCTGGATAGCGAGAACCTTCTGGTCGGTAGAAAGTCCGCCCTCGGTAATCATTTCCTTGTATTTACGCAAACCGGCTTTCATTACATTGCCTACAGAGCCTTTTTGCTTGTCGCACTCAGCCAGGGCTGCGTCAACATTTTTATTGGCAAGGTGATACTGTACTTTACGGATGAACTCAGAAATTGATCCGCTACCGGTAGCTTTTGAAATTGTCAGGAACCTTTCAATTGAAAAGGTGATAACCATCAATAAACAGCCGATCAGCAATGGAACGATGATACCGCCTTCATACATCCTGTACCAGGCACCCTTAGGACCTACGTGTGATGGCCAGAAGCCTCCGCTCAAATCGGGCTTGGTGAAATTCTCAGGGGCCCCTAAAATAAATCTCCAGATCAAATAACCTGCAACGAGGCACACAATAGGAGCAATAACAGAAATAGAATTGCTCGTTTTCTTAGGTTGCACAGAAGTGGTAACCTTAGTAGTTGCAGTTGGTTTTGCTTCAGCCATGACTTTTAATTTTAAAATTTACAATTGAAGGTTTTGGTTATGATTATTGAGATACAATTCTACTGAAAATACTTTTGATTCTGCATCGCTGGAGAAAAATTTATTTCTATCCGTGACGGGCAAGATAATAAAATTATTCATTTCTTTTACGCTCACACAAGAAAACCTTTTTTTTTAATTCTTTTGTAATATAGCGGTTTCTATCTACCACTCAACCCCCAACTGAACCTTATTAATTATATTATGTATGGTTTGAGGTACTATTTATATATTTTCGTCCACTAAAAAAAATCACGACATGAGAATTGCCCTAAAAATCAAACGTTTGCTGTTAATTACCTGCAGCCTGGTATTGATGGGAACTGCTGCCATGAGCCAAAACAGGCGGCAGCCAGCTACTCCAGCTCCGTCCACAACGGCAGTGCCTGCCGTACAACCCCCACCCCCGGGCCCTTCACGCCCCGGCCCTAAGCCTTATAAGGATGTGATCACAGCAAAGGCAAAGTCCTCTGCCGGATTGTTCACAATCCATAAAATTGAAGAAAAATACTTTTTCGAGATCCCCGATTCCATATTTGGCCGTGAGATCATGGCCGTTACCCGCTTCTCAAGGGTAGCTGGCGGAGCCGGCGTTTATGGCGGAGAACTGGCAAACCAGCAGGTGGTCAGGTTCGAAAAAGGCCCTGAAAACAAAGTATTTATGCGGGTAGTGACCGTCATAAGTGTGGCTAATGATTCTACCCAGCCGATCTACAAAGCAGTTAAAAATTCTAACCTCGATCCAATCGCTGCTGCTTTCGATATCAAATCCCTGGGTAAGGATTCCAGCGGCGTTGTTCTCGATCTCACCGATTTCTTTAAAGGAGATAACCTGCCGGTTTCCATCAACGCAAGCATTAAAAGGCGTTTTAGTCTTGGCGGCCTGCAAAGCGATCGCTCCTATATCGAAAGCATTCGAACCTTCCCTATCAATACTGAGATACGCACTGTTAAAACCTTCTCCTCAAGCGCTTCAGGTGGCCCTGCAGCACCCTCACCTTTTCCGTCAACCAGCATTCCCGCTGCAGCAGCAGCCGGATCGGTGACGATCGAAACAAATACTTCTTTTATAATACTACCGGTTAAGCCTATGCGTAAAAGACCGGCTGATGCCCGTGTAGGATATTTCGCAGACGATTTCGTAGTCTATAGCGACGACCAGCAAAAAGTGGAAGAATCAAGGTTTATCGTCCGCTGGAGGCTCGAACCCAAAGAAGAAGATATCGAAAAATGGAAAAATGGTCAGCTGGTGGAACCTAAAAATCCAATCATCTATTACATAGACCCCGCTACACCCAAAAAATGGAGGCCTTACCTGATTCAGGGCGTTAACGACTGGCAGGTGGCTTTTGAAAAAGCAGGGTTTAAAAATGCCATCATGGCTAAGGAATGGCCGGAAAACGACATGACCATGAGCCTGGAGGACGCACGATTCAGCGTAATCCGCTACTTCGCATCAGATATTACCAATGCATATGGCCCTAATATCCATGATCCCCGCAGTGGTGAGATCATTGAAAGCCATATCGGCTGGTACCACAACGTAATGAAACTGGTGCACGACTGGTATTTTGTGCAGGCAGCAGCAGTAGACCCGGGCGCTCGCAAAATGAAATTTGATGACGACCTGATGGGCAATCTCATCCGTTTTGTTTCTTCCCATGAAGTGGGCCATACCATCGGCCTGCGGCATAATATGGGTTCCAGCAGTAAAACTCCGGTTGATAAACTCCGTGATAAAGCATGGGTTGAAGCCAACGGCCATACCGCTTCCATCATGGATTACGCCCGTTTTAACTATGTGGCACAGCCTGAAGATAATATTGGTCGCGCCGGACTCTTCCCGCGTATTGGTGATTACGACAAGTGGGCAATTGAGTGGGGATATAAGTATGTCAACGCAAAAGATGAAGAAGAAGAAAAGAAACATCTTAACAGGTTATTCATTGATCGTTACAAAGCTAATCCACGCATTTGGTTTGGCACTTATGAATCTGGTAACTCAGCAGATTCCCGTACACAAGCCGAAGACCTTGGCGACAACGCCATGAAAGCAAGTGAATACGGTATCAAAAACCTTAAGCGCATTGTGCCGAACCTTGCAGAATGGACCAAAGAGGAAAGCGATAATTATTCGAACCTCTCCCAGATGTACGGACAGGTTGTGGGTCAGTACCAGCGCTATATGGGCCATGTGGTTCGCAATATCGGCGGATACTACGAAACCTATAAGAGTGTGGAACAGGACGGTAATATTTTTGAAGTAACACCCAAAGCCATGCAGAAAGATGCGGTTTCTTTCCTGCATAAGAACCTGTTCGAAACACCAACCTGGCTGATCGATAATAATATCCTGAATAAGATCAACAGCCCAAACGCTGATCAATTGAGCTCTATCCAGGATGGTATGATGGGTTCCATTCTTTCTCCTGTAAGGCTTGGCCGTCTGATCACAGCAGGCAACAGGTTTGAGAACGCATATGGCATTGATGAACTTTTCTCCGATCTTAAAAAAGGTATCTGGAGCGAGATCCCTTCAAGGAAAAAAATCGAGAACTACAGGAGAAACCTGCAGAAGAGTTATGTGGAAAGAATGATCGCTTTAATGAACCCTGCTGCTCCCCCGGTTATTACAGGCGGGTTTAGCATCAGCTTTGGACCTGATACCAGGAAAACGGATATCAGTTCAATGGTCAGGGCTCATCTGACATCTTTAAGAAACGAACTGGTTGCTGCGGCCCCTTCTTATACAGACAATATGAGTAAGTATCACCTGCAGGATTTGTCAGAAAGAATCAGGCAGGCGCTTAGTCCGAATAAATAGATAAGAAGATAATAAGATAAAAAGATAATAAGATAATACAAAAGGAGAAGTGATGGTCACTTCTCCTTTTTGTATTTAAAGAACTTTATTGATTAATTTCCTTGCAATCAGCAGGGAAGGTTATTCAAAATATTTTGAAAAGCTTGTTTGTCTGTAGCAGATAAGGATACACCACATGTTGAACTGAGATATTGTACAATAGCAGCTCTGTAAAGCTGGCAATTAGCTACACTTTGTGCCGTTACATACTGTGCGGCGGCGGCTGAAACAGCCTGGGCAGAAGCCTGACACGAAGTTTCATCTGATTTATTGCAGCCTCCTAATGCCAGTAAGGCAAATACAAAAATTACAATGGCGTTTTTTTTCGCCCTTATAGCAGCCGGTAGCCGAACTGGCATTATTTTCATAACCATCACCCTTTTAAAGTCTTGGAATTTATCACAGATTTAGATTCTGTACAAAAAATATTTACACCACCTGCATTATTCATATCGCAGCGCCACAATGGGATCAAGTTTGGAAGCTTTCCAGGCAGGATAAATTCCGGCAAACAAACCTACCAGGGAACAGATGATGATACCCAGGAAAATGACTTTCCACGGAATGAAAAATGGCGTATCCATTAAACTGCCCACGAGATTGCCCACAAGAACACCTAATAAAATCCCGATAAATGCACCCATTAAACTGATGATGATCGACTCATATAAAAACTGGCTTCTGATGGCATTTCGTTTGCCGCCCAGCGCCTTCACAAGGCCTACTTCCTTGGTCCTTTCGGTTACGGCTACCAGCATGATATTCATCAGTCCGATCGCGGCTCCTATCAACGTGATCAATCCGATGGCACCGGCCGCCGCTGATATGGTTCCCAGTAATTTAATGAATGTTTCCGCGATACTGTCACTCTTATCGGTATAAAAATTATTCTCTTCCGTTACAGTGAGTCCCCTGATCGGGCGGAATTTCCCTTCGGCCTCCCCAATGGCAGCATCCATCTGTCTTACATCATCAACCATTACTGCCACGGAGAATGACTGGTTCTTGCTGCTGTATAATCTCCGGATATTACTGTAGGTTGAAAAAACCACATTGTCTGCCTGCAGAAAAGCACTGGATCCTTTCTCTTTTGTAATACCGATGACACGGTATTTATTATTTCCCACACGGATTACTTTTTCAAGCGCCCTTTCATATCTGTCACCAAATAATTTTGAAGCCACATCCTTTCCGATTACACAAACATTCCGCCCACTTTCCACATCCAGTCTGTTGAAATTCCGGCCATAGGCAATTTCATACCCATTCAGTTGCAGGTAATTGTCATCTCCGCCATTGATGGTTACAGTGGGATTGGTTTTTTTGTTGTCGTAAAAAACAGTCTGGCTCCGCGCACCATTGAGACCTATACTTACCTTGGCGGGATAATCATAATTCTCTTTAAAGAGTTTGGCCTGTTCATAGGTGATGATCTTACCTGTGCTGGACTTTTTCTCTTTCCTGGCAGTACGTTTGTCCGTTTTTTTAACTTCATCGCCACCACCCATGCGTATCCTTCTTTCCTTATAGCGGAGACTGAATGCATTGGCTCCCATCGTGGAAAAACTCTCCCTGAGGCTGTTATTCATGGCTTCTATTGCCGTTATAATGCCTACCAGCGCCATAATACCAAAAGCTATTATAGCTACCGTAATGCCTGTCCGTAGCTTATTGCTCCGAACTGTCCTGAGCGCCAAAGAAAATATATCCACGAATTTCATGGACTAAAATTAATTAAAGATTCTAATCGGTAATAAAAAGATTGATAAACGGAAGAAACAGCCAATCGCCAGTCGCCAGTCGGCAAAAACAGCCGCAGTCTTCTAAGGCATAAGGCAATTATATATAAATAAAGCAGCCAACTTCATCAACAATATGAAATTGGCTGCTTTGTATGTAAAAAATGTATTGGCTGCTTCCGACTCCCGACTCTCGACTACTGTATTTTGCTGTTGACTACCCTCTGCCCACTGCCCTCTAACCACTTGTATTCAAAGGTTAGTTATTCAGCAGATTCAGCAACCAATCCGGGTGGATACCCAACACGATCACCAGGATCGCGGCAACCAGCAAAATGGTTTTAAAGCCCTCAGAAACATGTATTTCCGGATCTTTGCCTTCCTTGAAATACATTGCCTGGATCACCCTGAAATAGTAGTAAACACTCAAAGCGGCACCTACTACGCCAACAATGACCAGCCAGAACATCTGACCGTTCTTCAGGGCAGCTACCAGCATGTAATATTTAGCGAAAAATCCGCCGGTTAATGGAATACCTGCAAGAGAAAGCAGGAAAATGGATAATAATGCGGCTAACAGTGGCTGGTGTTTGGCCAGGCCATTGAAGCCTTCAAAAGTATAGTCCTTCATTTTGATGAGTACGGCAAAAATACCGATGGTAGCCAGGCTGTATGCTGCAGCATAGAGGATCAGGCCCTGCTTGCCCGTAGCATTGAGCGCAAATACGGCGAGCATCATGAACCCTGCCTGTGCAATACTGGAATATGCCAGCATACGTTTGACACTTTGCTGAAAAATAGCAGTTAAGTTACCAATGATCAATGTCAGTGCGGTTATGACCGCAATAAGCAATTGCCATTGTTCATGCATTTTGCCAAAAGCATTTTCAAACAATCGCAGGAAAGCGATAAAGGCCGCTGCTTTGATAATGGTTGCCATGAATGATGTGAACACTGTAGGCGAACCATCATAAACATCCGGGGTCCAGAAATGAAATGGGGCGGCAGATACTTTAAAGGCCATGGAGATCATCAGGAGAACAAGGCCGGCTGCAATCAGGGGCGACATGGTGCCAAATCCAAGATTCAGACCTTCTGTATAAAATGTTCCACTCGCTCCATATAACAAAGTGATACCCATCAGCATGATACCAGTGAAAAACGTACCCATCAGGAAATACTTCAACGCAGCTTCATTGCTTTTAAGGTTGCGCTTATCGCTTGCAGCAAGAATATATAAAGGGATGGACATGATCTCTATGCCCAGGAAAAGCATTAGCAATGAGCTAAAAGAAGAAGCTATAGCAACACCGCATAACACAAAGAATATAAGGGCGAAATAGTCGGCCACATTTTCTCCCACATCTTCCATGTCTGAACCGGAAAGCAGGAAATAGAAAAGGGTACTTACAAATGCCACAAGGTTAAACACAAGCCCGAAGCTGCTGAAGGTCAGCATTCCGTTTGTGTTGATATTGAAGAAGGGAAGCCCGGCATACTCCAGCCAGTTGGCTGCAATGAGCAGCAGGATGCCCAGGATGGCCACCAGCCTCGGTGTGGATTTCTTTTTGGTAACCACGCCCGTGTACATCATTACAACACCCCAGATAGCCGATAAAATGATCGCATTCATATGAACCTTTCAAAAATTATTTAGCCGAAATTCTTTTTAAGATAACGTCGGTCGTCTGTTCCACCAGCTGGAACATCGGACCCGGATATATGCCCACCATAAAAACAAGCACTACTATAACGGCCAGGATCACACGCTGATTAACCGTGATCTCCCGGAATGTTTCGGTCACTGTGTTTGTATTGCCGTAAAATACATTCTTGATCATGTTCAGGGT
The DNA here is from genome assembly GCA_041752135.1 of Chitinophagaceae bacterium. Classification (GTDB taxonomy): domain Bacteria; phylum Bacteroidota; class Bacteroidia; order Chitinophagales; family Chitinophagaceae; genus Pollutibacter. The sequence continues at coordinate 11,203 of JBGSHT010000076.1, forward strand.
ATACACGGCAGCCAGGATGATACTCAGTCCGGCTACAGCAGCATACCATACATTGAATCTGAAAAGACCGCTGAACATCATAAATTCACCTACAAATGCGTTGGTAAGCGGAAGCGCCACATTGGCAAGTGCAATCACCACAAGCAAAATGGCCAGTACCGGCGCTTTCTGTGCAATACCGCCCAATTCGGATATCTTCCGCACACCTGTTTGCTTTTCGATCAGCTCTATCACTATCCAAAGGCCGATGATGTTGATGCCATGGTTGAACATCTGAACCATAACCCCCTGCATGGCATCCTGCTGCAGGGTGAATACCGCTGCGCACATCAGGCCGATGTGTGCAATAGATGAATAGGCAACCAGTCGCTTCAGATCGTCCTGGACAATGGCAATAAGTGATGCATAGATCATACCCACCACGGCGAGTCCGATCACAATATTATCATAGCTTTTTACGGCATCAGAGAACAATGGGATCAGCCAGCGGATGAGTGCAAAAACACCCATTTTGACCATCACACCGCTAAGTACCATGGTTACTGCGGTAGTTGATTGTTCGTATGCATCGGGCTGCCAGGTGTGAAAAGGGAACACCGGCATTTTGATGGCAAAAGCTATAAAGAATAACCAGAACAACCAGCCCTGTTCCTGAACACTAAGCGTAGTATTATAAAAGGAAACCAGCGAAAATGATTGGTCGGGGGTTTTGAGATAGATGTATAATATCCCGATCAGCAATAAGAGTGATCCGGCAAAAGTGTAAATGAAGAACTTAAACGCTGCCTGGATCCTTTTTTCACCACCCCACCTGGATGCGAGGAAATAAACCGGGATCAGTGCCAGCTCCCAGAAGAAATAAAATACAAGTGCATCGGTAGCCAGGAAAACACCCATCAGGCCGCATTGCGTCAGCAGCATTAAGCCATAAAAAGCATTCGGGTTCTTATAATTTGTGTTCCAGGTAGCGGCAAAAATCAGTGGAAAAGAAATGGCAGTCAGTAAACAGAGTATCCTCGACATGCCATCAAGCATCAACCCGAAACTGCTGCCCAGGTCCCTGAGCCAGAAATAGCTGACCTGGTTCAGCAGGTAATGTTTGGGCTCGGTATATAAAAGGCTGACTCCAATTACAACGAGGGTCAGAATGGAAGAGAACAAAGCCCAGGTCTTTACGGTTCCTTCCCGCTGCAACAGGAATGCAATCACCCCGCCGATAAGCGGAAGCCAGATGAGTAAAGCCGGAAAATTATCAAATGCCGATAGCATAATGTTGATTCCTCTTGTTTATGATTTCCAGAACAACTGAATGATAAAAAATATAACCGTTGCCACTACCATGATCAGGATATAAGACCCTACCTGTCCGCTTTGTATCAGTCGCAATTGGCGACTGCTGTAATGTACTGCCCTTCCCACACCATTGACCAGGCCGTCGATGGCTAAGCGTTCGATGGTGTTTTTCAGGAACATGGAAAATGAACGCAATGGTTTATTTATGATGGCATCATAGAACTCATCCACGTACCATTTATTTTCGAGTACCCTTGCCAGTCCGGTTGACTCTTCTGTGGTTTTTGTGTAGTTGCTGAATTTTCTCCAGGCAAAAACAATCACAATAAGAATAATGCCCACAACGCCGGCCATCAGCATCAGTTCTGTTGAATGGCTCAGATGTGTCCCTGTTTCCACGCCCTGCTGTGAATCTGCGAAAACAGGTGCCAGAAAGCTGTGCAACCAATGTCCGTCTTTCATCAGTATTTCAGGGATTCCAATCCACCCTCCTGCAACAGAAAGTATGGCCAGCACAATAAGCGGAATGGTCATGGCCTTCGGGCTTTCATGAAGATGATGCTCCTGTTCGTGCGTGCCGCGGAATTTTCCCTGGAATGTGAGGGTATATAAACGGAACATATAAAACGCGGTTATTAATGCACCAATTACTCCAAAAACATAGTAGACAGGGTTTTTCAATAATGCCGCTGTGAGTATTTCGTCTTTAGAGAAAAAGCCGGAGAATGGAGGTATACCAGCAATTGCCAGGCAGGCCAGCAGAAAAGTGATATGGGTTACCGGCATGAATTTTTTCAGTCCGCCCATATTCCGGATGTCCTGTTCATGATGCATGGCATGAATGACACTACCGGCACCGAGGAATAGAAGCGCTTTAAAAAAAGCATGTGTCATTACATGAAATATGGCCCCGGTATAAGCGCCCACACCCAGGCCCAGGAACATATAGCCCAATTGGCTAACCGTAGAATAGGCCAGTACTTTTTTAATATCGTTTTGTTTGAGGGCAATGGTAGCGGCAAGAAGCGCGGTAGCCAGGCCAATGACAGCAATGATATTTTGTGTAAAAGGAGCTAATTCGTATAATACATTGCTGCGGGCTATCATATAAATACCGGCCGTAACCATTGTAGCAGCGTGGATCAGTGCGGAAACGGGCGTGGGACCCGCCATGGCATCGGGCAGCCACGTAAATAAAGGTATCTGTGCAGATTTACCGGTTGCGCCTACAAAAAGCAAAAGGGTAATGCCGGTAAGCACGGCGGCTGAAGCTTCCGGAGCCTGTGCAAAAACTGCTGAAAAACTGGTGGTGCCAAAACGTGCGATCATCCAGAATACCGCGAGGAGGAACCCGAGATCACCGATACGGTTCATAACAAATGCTTTTTTTGCAGCATCGTTATAGGCGTCATTCTTGAACCAGAATCCAATGAGGAGGTAAGAACATAATCCCACACCTTCCCAGCCAATAAACATGATCACATAGTTGGCGCCAAGCACCAGCAGCAGCATTGAAAAAATAAAAAGATTGAGGTAAGCAAAGTAACGGGCAAAATCAGGTTCTTTCTCTTCATGCATGTAAGCAGTAGAATACAGATGAATCAGTGTACCCACGCCCGTTATGATCAACAGGAACAGGCTCGATAGCTGGTCAACCTGGAATGCAAAAGGGATATCGATCTTGCCTGTTTTGATGAAATCAAAAAGGGTTATGACCTGCGGGGTAAAGCCAGGCTGCTTCACTTCAAGGAATATCAGCAGGCTGACTACAAAAGAAGCCAGGACCGAACCCACGCCAACAAAGGAAACTAGGGTTCGGGACAATGCCTTTCTGCCGAGTCCGTTGACCAGGAAGCCAACCAATGGGAAAAGCGGAACTAAATAAATCAGTTTACTCATAACAGTCAGTCAGTATAATTACCCTTTCAATACTATACACATAACAGGCCGGGCATTGTGTTCAATCAATGCTTCAACCTGTTTAAGAAATTTATGTCAACAGAATGTATATTCCTGTACATCATCACTATGATCGCCAAACCCACGGTAACTTCAGCCGCGGCAACAACCATAATGAAAAATACAAACAACTGGCCTTCTGAGCCTGCCCTGGACCCTGCATCTGTGGCCAGTCCGGCCAGGTGGTGCATCTTTGAAAATGCCACCAGTAAAATATTCACTGCATTCAGCATCAGCTCAATGCACATGAAAATAATAATGGCATTTCGGCGTGTCAGTACACCCGCAATCCCAATGCAGAACAAGGCTACCGATAGAAATATATAATAGTTTACAGGCATAAGAAACAATTTCGAAGTACGAACTGCGAATGATGAAGTTAACAGCCCAAACTTTTCTAATCAATAATTAATAACAAAAATATTTTATTAAGACCTATTGTATTACTTCGCACTTCGCACTTCGCACCTCGCACTTCCTAATTCTTCTTCCCTATCACAACCGCTCCCACCATCGCACTCAAAAACAACACACTGCTTATCTCAAAAGGCAGTACATAATCCGTGAACAGCACTTTACCTAATTCCTGCACTAATCCGATATTACCTTCTTCACCTGCCAGTGTCTTCGATTTAATATCAGTGTCCTTAAGGGCCGCTACCATCACCAGCATGAGTGAACCTCCTGCGATGGTGCCCGCCATCTTCAGCCATTTATTTTTTTGCGGCTCCGAATCTGCATTCAGGTTCATGAGCATGATCACGAACAGGAAAAGCACCATTATGGCCCCAGCATAAACAATGAGGTTCACGATCGCCAGGAACTGGGCGTTCATCATGATGTAATGGCCCGAGATGGCAAAGAATACCAGGATCAGCCATAGCACGCTGTGAACGGGGTTTTTGCTGAAAACCACCATCAATGCTCCCATCAGTGTCAGGGCTGTTAAAAACCAGAAAAGAATTTCCGTCATACGTTTTGGATGTCTTTACGCCGTTTTATTATTTTGCACATTTGCTTTCCTTTCATCAATCAAACCCTTTGCTTTAGCAAAAGCTGCCGGATCTGCAACCGGATCCGGTATCAGCAGATCTGGTTTTCCATAGATAAAGCTTTTTCGGGTATAGTTGGCCGGTGCAAATGTTTCAGTAAGATAGATCGCATCTTTGGGGCAGGCTTCTTCACACAATCCGCAAAAAATACAACGGAGCATATTGATCTCATAGCGAGCTGCATATTTTTCCTCCCTGTAAAGATTTTCTTCATCTTTTTTCCGCTCAGCTGCTTCCATGGTAATGGCTTCAGCAGGACAGGCTACAGCACAGAGGCCGCAGGCCGTGCAACGTTCCCTGCCCTCTTCATCCCGGTTGAGTACATGCAAGCCTCGGAAAACCGGGCTGAATGGTCGCTTTTCTTCCGGATAATTGATGGTAGCCTTCTTTTTGAATATATGGCTGAACGTTATTATCATGCCCTTTGCAATAGCAGGCAGGTATAAACGCTCCATGATCGACATGGGCTTTTGCTCTAATACTTTAACTCTGTTTGTCAGTGCTTGCATAATTTACAGCGTTTAGGGCTGTTGAAGGGTTCGCAAAAATATTTTTGTTTAGCCTATCTCCCAATTTTATTCTTCACTAAGCCTTATTTTTTCAAAAACAGGATCACAGCACCGGTCAGCAACATGTTTGCCAGCGCCAGCGGTATCAGTTTCTTCCATCCAAGGTCCATTAGTTGGTCATACCTGAAGCGCGGAATGGTCCAGCGCACCCACATGAACAGGAAGAGGAAACATACTATTTTGATCAGTAATGAAAAAATTCCGAGTAAAGCAGTGAAATTCTGTCCTATTTTTTCAGCTAAAGCCGTTTCGTTTACAAAAGGGATATCATAACCTCCAAAAAACAGTGTTGACATGATCGCTGAGGATATAAACATGTTGATGTACTCTGCAAAAAGGTAGAAGCCCAGCTTCATGGATGAATATTCCTGGTGATAACCGAAGTTCAGTTCGTTTTCCGCTTCCGGCAGATCAAACGGGGTGCGGTTACATTCTGCAAAAGCGCAAACAAGAAAAATTAAAAATCCAAGCGGCTGGTACCATACGTTCCAGCCTAGGAATCCGCCCCAGGATCCGCTCATTTGCTGAGTCACAATAGTACTGAGGCTCATTGAGCCTGTCATCATCAATAAGGCTATCAGGCTCAGGCCCATGGCAAGCTCATAAGAAATGATCTGCGATGCTCCCCTGACAGCTGCCAGCAGGGAAAATTTATTATTTGATGACCAGCCCCCTATCATGATTCCGTAAACGCCGAGGCTCACAACACCAAAAACAAAAAGTATCCCGATGTTCACATCCGCAATGGCCAGGTTTACCTTACGTCCAAATACGTCAATTTCACCGCCCCATGGAATTACGGCACTGGTAAGCATGGCCGTTATCATGGCCAGGGATGGACCAAGGATGAAAAGGAGTTTATTGGAACTGAGTGGAATGATCTCTTCTTTCATGAATAATTTGACCCCGTCAGCAACAGGCTGTAAGAGGCCAAAGGGGCCTGCCCTGTTGGGTCCCCGGCGATCCTGGATGATGGCTGCTACTTTCCGCTCAGCATAGGTAGTGTACATGGCTATCACTAATGAAGCCATTATAACCACAAAGATGAGGATGAATTTTTCCAGAAATATGGCGAAGTCTATTGCGAGCAATTCCATGTAGCTGTATTTTTATTTATGCTTATCGGCATTGAAAACATCAGAAGTTGCAGGACCGGGAAGCGCACTTAAGTCGATACCAGGTTTATTGACCTCACTGATGCTGTGTATGTCCATTAATAATTTAGGGTCCCTGCCGCCATGCACCGCTTTGAACGTTTCTGTTGGTTTTTTCATACCTACATAATGTCCCTGTGAGATCACAGAATGACGGCTCACTTTAGTTGGACCTTCAATGACCCAGTCGCTGGTATGTTTCTTTTCAAACCGACAGGTATTACAGATCCAGTCCTCAACTTCTCCCCACTGGTCCTTGCGACCGGTTACACGTAGCACTTCCTCTCCGCGCTGCCACAAAGTAACCTTTCCTTTACAGGTTGGGCAATCGCGATGCGCATCTACCGGCTTGGTGAACCAAACACGGTTCTTGAAGCGGAAGGTTCTGTCGGTTAGTGCACCAACCGGGCAAACATCAATAACATTACCTATGAAATCATTATCCAGTGCTTTTTCAATATAGGTTGCGATCTCTGAATGATCACCCCTACTCAGTACACCATGTACCCTTTTATTGGTCACCTGGTCCGCCACAAATACACAGCGGTAGCATAAGATACAACGCGTCATGTGCAACTGGATATACGGACCGAGGTCATGCTTTTCGAATGTGCGCCTTTTAAACTCATAGCGTGTGCCTTCTTTTCCATGGGAATATCCGAGGTCCTGGAGGTGACACTCCCCTGCCTGGTCGCAAATGGGACAATCAAGCGGATGATTCAGCAGAAGGAATTCCACCACACCATTGCGCGCATCGGTTACCCTTTCGCTGGTGATATTTTTCACTTCCATGCCTTCCATGACACCGGTTCGGCAACTGGCAACCAGTTTAGGCATGGGCCTTGGGTCTGCGTTACTGCCTTTGCTCACTTCCACCAGGCAGGTACGGCATTTGCCGCCACTACCCTTCAATTTGGTATAATAACACATTGCCGGCGGGGCCACATCACCACCGATCATTCTGGCTGCCTGCAGTATAGTTGTTCCCTGGGGCACATCAAGGGTGATGTTGTCGATCGTAACCTTAACTAATTTTATCTCTTCTGCCATATTATATGATTAACCGCAAAGCAACGAAGCATCGCGACTTTGCGGTGAATGATTAAACTGCCTGAAGTGCATCAGCATAGTGCGCCAATCCGAAATTACGCTGCTGGCTCTCCACCGGGTTATTCACATGCCATTCAAACTCATCACGGAAATGCCTGATCGCTGCAGCAACGGGCCATGCAGCCGCATCACCTAAAGGACAGATCGTATTTCCTTCGATCTTCCTTTGTATATCCCACAACAAATCAATATCACTCATTTTACCCTTTCCGTATTCCAGGTTGTGGAGGATCTTTTCCATCCAGCCAGTTCCTTCACGACAGGGAGAACACTGTCCGCAACTCTCATGCCTGTAAAAGCGTGCAAGCGTTAACGTATGCCGCACTACACACTGGTCCTCATCCAGCACGATGAACCCGCCTGACCCCATCATGGAGCCTGTGGCAAATCCGCCATCGGATAAACTTTCATAATTCATGTAACGCCTTTCGCCTTTAGCTGTTTTCAACAACAGGTTAGCCGGCAAAATGGGTACTGATGATCCCCCGGGTATACAGGCTTTTAATTTTTTTCCATTGGCTATCCCTCCGCAGTATTCATCGCTGTAGATGAACTCTTCTACAGAGATCGTCATATCAATTTCATAGACACCCGGCTTATTGATATTACCACAGGCAGAGATCAGTTTTGTGCCGGTTGATTTCCCAACTCCGATTTTTGCATATTCCTCACCGCCAAAATTGATGATGGGAACCACTGCGGCCAGGGTCTCTACATTATTTACCACGGTTGGACAATCCCACAAACCTTTAACGGCAGGGAATGGTGGCTTGATCCTTGGGTTACCTCTTTTTCCTTCCAGTGATTCCAGCAAAGCTGTTTCTTCACCGCAGATATAAGCACCTGCGCCACGTTGCACATATATCTCACAGTCAAAGCCAGTACCCAGTATATTTTTACCAAGGAAATTATTCGCCCTGGCTTCTTCAATGGCTTGTTCAAGTATGTCTACGATCCAGGCGTATTCACCACGGATATAGATATAGGTATTATGACTACCCAATGCATAAGAAGCAACAATAAGCCCTTCGATCAGCAGGTGAGGAAGAAATTCCATCAGGTACCTGTCCTTAAAAGTGCCGGGCTCCGATTCATCCGCATTGCAAACCAGGTAACGGGGAACGCCTTCGGGCTTGGCCAGGAAACTCCATTTCATACCAGCAGGAAAACCCGCACCACCCCTGCCGCGAAGTCCGCTTTTCCTTACCTCTTCGGTTACGGCATCGGGTGACATCTGCTTCAGGGCTTTTTCCACTGCTGCATAGCCTCCATTCTTACGATATACATCAAAAAAGCGAATGCCTTCAATATGTGCTTTATCTAAGAGAAGTTTTTTACCCATGATCAATCTGCTATGGTATTATTATTGTCTTTTTTTTCGTACGGATTAATCCTTCCTGGATCAAAACATTTTTTAATTCTGTTTTGCACTCTGCCTGATCCACAACTGCCAACCTTTTTTTGTCTTTATCCATTGCTGCAGCACAAATAGTTTTATCTTAAAGTCCGTTCCTCCTGTATTCCCCGTTACTTCCATCCACTCTTTCACTACTGCATATTTTTTATCAACACGTATTGAAACCGATTGCTGATCTATCTTTTCATAGGCCAGGTACCCGCTGCTCATATCCCATATCACTTCATCTTTATTCTGCACCCAGCCATTTGAATGCCCGAACAGAGCTTTCTGATGCATCAGTTTCTTAATCGCGGCACTGTCTTTCTTTACCAAAGCCTCTTCAAAGCGATCTACTGCCTGTTTTACTGCTGTCGTATCCTGCGCCTGAAGCACAGTGTAAGTCAGGAAAAGAACAAAAAGGAATATCTTCCGCATGGATCAATTGTTTTGCGCAGCTTTATTCCTGCACTCATCTATCAGTGCATCCACTTTTTCCTTAGTCAGATGTTCCCGGTAATTTTTACCTAACTGCATCAGCGGAGCATATCCGCAGGCGCCCAGGCATTCCACGGTTTTCAGCGTAAACAATCCATCCGGAGTAGTTTCACCAACGCCAATGCCTAGCCGTGATTTTATATACCCGATGATATTGTCGCTTCCGTTTAGCATGCATGGACCCGTCTGGCAAACCTCAAATACATATTTACCCACCGGCTGCAGGTTATACATGCTGTAAAACGAAGCCACCTCGTATACTTCGATGGGCTCCAGTTGAAGCAGTGAAGCCACATAGTCCATGGTATCTGAACTCAGCCAACCGCCGAATTCTTCCTGGGCGATATGCAGCACCGGGATAACGGCACTCTTTTGTTTTCCTTCCGGATAGCGGCCGATGATCTTTTTGACCTCCGCTAATTTTGTATCTGAAAACTGATTCATAGTATAATTAGTGAATTAGCGAATTAACGAATTGGCGGATTAACAGCCATATCAAATAAGGAATTAGCGAATTGACGAATTAACGGATTAACCGCCCCTCGTTCATTAATTTCTAATAAATATTTTGAATACTTTTTCATGAATAGGAATATCTTAATTCGTTAATTCATTAATCCGCTAATTCGCTAATCCTCACGCGTCCATCTCGCCCGCAATCAGATTCAAACTACTCATGGTAATGATCGCATCACTTAACATACTGCCTTTTACAATTTCGGGGTATGCCTGGTAGTAAATAAAACAAGGCCTCCTGAAATGCAGCCTGTATGGCGAACGGCCACCATCGCTGATCAGGTAAAATCCAAGTTCACCATTCCCGCCTTCAACACTCATATACACTTCACCGGCTGGGATCTCTGTTTCACCCATCACAATTTTAAAGTGGTAAATCAGCGCCTCCATCTTGGTGTACACATCTTTCTTCTCAGGCAGATAATATTCAGGGGCATCGGCATGATAGACTTCCGCTTCGGCTCCTTTGAATTCCTGTACCTTTTTATATGCCTGGTTTATAATTGAGAGCGACTGCCAGATCTCTTCATTACGAACCTGGTAGCGGTCGTAATTATCTCCGGTAGTGCCAACGGGTACACTGAAATTAAAGTCTTCGTATGAGGAGTAAGGTGTATGTACCCTTACATCGTAATCCACTCCTGCTGCACGGAGATTTGGCCCCGTGAAACCGTAGTTCAGCGCCCTTTCTGCAGAGATCGCACCGGTACCCTGGGTCCTTTCGATAAATATCCGGTTGCGGGAAAAAAGGTTTTCGAATTCTTTTTGTACCAGTGGATATTCTTTGAGGAAACGCTCCAGTTTCTCGAAGGCTTTATTGGAAAAATTCCTTTCAAAACCGCCTATCCGGCCCATATTGGTTGTCAGCCTTGCACCGCATACCTCTTCATATATTTCATAGATCAATTCACGGTACTGCATCACATAAAGGAACCCGGTGTATGCCCCGGAATCTACACCCACAATGGAATTACAGATCAGGTGATCCGAGATGCGGGCCAGCTCCATGATGATCACCCTGAGGTAATCCACCCTTTTGGGCGTTTTAACACCTAAAAGTTTTTCACAGGTAAGGTGCCAGCCCATATTATTTATGGGAGAAGAACAATAGTTCAACCGGTCTGTAAGCGTAGTGATCTGGGCCAGTGGCCTGCGTTCGGCTATCTTTTCAAATGCCCGGTGTATATATCCTACCGTTGAATCAGAATGAACGATCCGCTCGCCGTCAAGCTCCAGGATATTCTGAAAAACCCCGTGTGTTGCCGGGTGCGTGGGCCCAAGGTTAAGGGTTGTGGTTGTTTTTTCAATGGAACCCTCAGGTAACTTAATATTGAAATGATCCGACATAGTCTTTTTTAAATTATGATAACCTTACTCCCTGCTGCACAAATATACCTGTACGGCATAACCGAAATCCGGTCAGCGCCCGAACATCTCATCATCTTTGTCGATCCTTGTCTGGTCCTCCAGCGGAAATTCTTTCCGCATCGGGAAATAATCCATTTCGTCCACATTCAAAATCCTCTTCAGGTTGGGATGTCCAACAAAATTGATCCCGTAGAAATCATAGGTTTCACGCTCCATCCAGTTGGCGCCGGAAAATAATCCGGTGGCTGTGTAAACATCCGGTTTTTCAACCGGGGTGTATACCTTAACCCGTATGCGGATATTCTCCACCAGGTTATGCAGATGATATACTACACACAACTCCTCGCCTTTCCTGCCAGGATAATGCACGGCGGTGAGATCTGTGAGAAATCGAAAGCCCAGTTCAGGCTCATCGTACAGGAAGTTCAGCACTTTCAGGTTCTGTTCACAGGGAACCGTAACCGAAAGCATGCCGTAGGGTTCTTCCATGCCGGTAATAGCTTCGCCAAATTTATCGGTCAACCTGGTTTTGATTATCTCGTTTGTCAGGGCCATCCTAATAACAATTTTTCTTTTCTGCTGAACTGAAAATCAGACTTACTGAATCCCGTAAGATTCAAGCAGTCCTTTATACTGGTCTCCGTTCCTTCTTCTTAATGATTCATTATGCACCAGGTCCTGGATCCGGAGTATACCGTCAATAATGGCTTCAGGCCTTGGGGGGCATCCTGGCACATAAACGTCTACTGGCACTACCTGGTCAATTCCCTGCAGCACAGAGTAACTGTCGAAAATACCACCACTGGACGCGCAGGCGCCTACGGCCATAACCCATCGAGGCTCTGCCATCTGGAGGTAAACCTGCTTAACAACCGGACCCATCTTTTTGGCAATGGTGCCCATTACCATGAGGAGGTCGCACTGACGGGGAGAGAAACCAACCCTTTCCGAACCAAAGCGGCCCAGATCGTAGTGGGAACCCATTGTAGCCATAAATTCAATACCACAGCAGGAAGTAGCAAAAGGCAGCGGCCAGATGGAATTTTTCCTGGCCAGTCCAACCACTTTATCAAGGGATGTGGCAAAAAAGCCTTCACCCATATGCCCTTCCGGCATTTGGACAGTATTGATACCCCAGTCTTTGGTATCTTTTTCTTTTATATTAAATCTTACAGGTCTGGACATATGCTTTCATTTAAGGTAAACTAACAGGAGTATCAATCTAAATAACATCTATCAATAACGCTTGGTTGAACTCCCTGAAAAGAAAGCGCATCAGTGGGCATTAATCTTCCCAACGTAAAGCACCTTTCTTAATGATATATACAAAACCAGCAAGGAATAAACCCACAAATAAGATCACCGCCATGAATCCGTTCCAGCCCAGTTCCCTGAAATTCACCGCATAAGGATAAAAAAAGATCACTTCCACATCAAATAAAACAAAAAGGATGGCCACCAGGAAGTATTTGATCGCCATTGGCTGGCGGGCATTACCCTGTTGCTCTATACCGCTTTCAAAAGTCTGAAGTTTATCTATGGTAGGGCGTTTGGGACCCATAAAATGGGTTAGGCCCATAATGCCGGCCACAAAAATGATCGCAAAAACAAACTGGATAATAATCGGGAAATAGCTGGAAGAGCTACCCAGGTCTTTGACTGCGTTTATAGCCGGCGATTGTAATAAATGAAATAGGTGCATGAGTAATGAATCTTACTGGATGAGCAAAAATAAGGCAGCAGGGGAGAAAAACAATACCGGGAGGAAAATGGGTGGAAATAAAGTGGGAAGCGGGAGGGCAGAGGTTAGAGGGTAGAGGGTAGAGGGTAGAGGGTAGAGGGTAGAGGGCAGAGGTTAGAGGGTAGAGGTTAGTGTTGTGTCAGACTGTGGAAGCTTTTAATCATGTGACTTAATTGGCAAAGGGGTTTAATACGCAATAAGGCTAAAAAAAACTGGTTATGAAACCTGTTGGCAGGATTATCATAACCAGTAATTAATAAAGAGTTAACAGTAGCGCTATTTCCCACCTGTTTTAGGGGGGGCAGCCCCGGCCGCCGGCTTGGGAGCTGCTGTAGCATTGCCGCTTTTGCTGAGGGCCTTTTGCAGAATTTCTTTGTTCTTTGTTGCATCTGCATTAGCAGGATCAACTTCCAGGATTTTATCCAGGAAAGTGATGGCTGTGGCAAAATCCTTTTTCACATTGGCATTATAACCCGCCATATATCCGTAAGCAGTAATGAGGGTGTTCTTGTTTTTTACTTTATCAGTTTCTGCCACTTCAATGAATCTCTGACAATCCGGGATCGCCAGCCCATTCTCCATGGTTGAATCAATCACTGACAATGACCTGAAACTCCAATAGTGACCATAAACCTCATCCGGATATTTTGCTTTATATAGTTTAAAGATGCTGTCTGCACGCAGGTATTCAGTTGCCCGGAAATTTTCAAACCCGGCGTTATATATATCAACTTTGCCGGGATTTGGATTAACTGCTAATACTTTGGTCATCCATTCGGCTGTTTTTGCCTGATTTCCGGACTTTTTGAAGAAATCAGCCGCTTTACGGGTATAATCAATTTTATTGGGCAGTGAAGTATCTGCGTCAATTGCTTTTTGAAAATACAGATCTACTTTTTCCTGGCGGTCCGGGAATTTTGCAGAATTAATTGCCAGTGTTAAATAATTATCCGGAATGATTTGCTCAGGTCCTGCTTTTGAGAAGAAAGTTTCCAGTTCTTTTACCGCATTCACGGAATCACCAAGTTTATCATAGCTGTAACCCTTTAACCTGTATAACCTGTTGTCCGCGTTGGCTCCCTGGGCTGCAAGAAGCTCATCAGCTTTTGAAATGGCCCCGGCATAATCACCCGATGCAAATTTCAAACTTGCCTCTTCGTAGTCGAGAGCAGGTCCCTTATCGGCAAGTGCTTTGTATTGATTAAAGTAAGTCGTTGATTTGTACACATCACGTAAAAAGTGATAAACATACAGATCATAATAAGCTGGTGCATAGTTGGGATCCAAAGCGATAGCTTCGTCAAAGTTCTTCAGGAAGATTTCTTTCTGATCATTACCCTGGGTTAGGTACACCTTAGCGATCTTATATTTTGCTGCCGCATATTTAGGATCCACCATGAGCGCATTCTGGTAGGAAGATACGGCTCCGCCGCCATCCAGTAGCTTACGGTAAAGATCTCCCATATTGATATATACATCAGGCTCTTTGAACCCTTTGATCTGGGTAGCCAATTTAAGTTTTTCAATACCATAGGCCGCATCGCCGCCTTTCTCAAGGTTTGCTTTACCAATGGCATTTAACACATTGATGTCCTTGGCTTTTGAAAGACTGACGGCGGTTTCAAACCGCTGACGGGCATCATTGACCTTACCCTCTCTCAACTCGGTCTGTCCCATGGCAACTAGCAAAAGCGGATTACTGCCATTGGCACCTTCCATACCCTTACGTAAAACCGCTTTGGCACCTTCCAGATCATTCTGTTCAAGAAGTACCTGAGACAACCAGTAAGTGCCTTCAACGTCAGCAGGATTACCGGCTACTACTTTTTCGAGGGCCTCTTTTGCGCTCTGGTAACGTCCGTAGTAGATGAATTTTTTAGCCTCTTGTACGGATTGGGCAATCACGAAATTGCTCATTAGCATCACTACAGCGACAAGGCCGTATTTCATTTTTGTCATTGTAATAGTCGGTTTGTTTTTTGTAAATATATAAAATCAATAATTAGATTCATCAACATTGACCCTTCTAACTTCCAGCGACATTCTGTCAGGCACCAGGTAAGCACGGTAAAAGATCAACTGGCCCTTTTCATGGGTCATAAAATTCACAAATCCCTTTCCCAATCCTGCATAATTCTCTTTCAATATATAATGCACCCCTCTTATCAGGGGATACTTTTTCAAGGCAATATTGGCCTGGTAAGGCTTAACATACACTTCTTTCTCGCAGTTTGCGCACTGGAGTGAGGCAATTTGTACTGATTTCAAAAAACTCAACTGGGTGGAATCATCCTTATTCCCGATCCAGCTAACCCCCACATACCCAATGGCATCAGGATGGTTCGAAACATAATTTATCACTTCTTCGCTGGTTTTGGCAGCAACAACCTCACTGGAAAAAGGCTGCCCCTTCAACACTGAATCAATCATATACCTTACTGTACTGGTTGCACTTATTCCGTCCATCACCTGCTGATAGCGATATCCGCTGGTACCATTGAGCATTGACCTGATATCAGAAACCGAAAAAATACTGTCCTTACTCTTATTATTCACAACCACCGCTATAGCATCAGACGCGATTTTTCCAAATATGGGTGTGAACTGGAGGGTATCCTTGTAGAATTTAACTTCTTCTTCACTCAACCCCCGGGTGACTATGACCATTCGTATACTGTCGTTCAAAAGATCCTTAAGGCATTCAGCCTCAGGCTTATAGTGGGCAATTATTCGGGCGTTTGGGTGCTGCGATAAAAAAACTTTGATCTGGGAATCAATAACAGGCCTGAAAGATTCATCTACACTGATCTGGATAGTGCCCGAAGTGAGGTTATCATCTCCGGGGATATATTTAGGCTTTTTAACCTGGCGATTGCATCCAATAATAAACATCAGCATCAGGAAAAACAGGGTAAACCTACCCAAAACGGTTGAACCAGGCGCTTTTTTCATATGATTCAATAATTGGGTGAATTACTTTTATACCCCCTCCAGAGTCGAAATAAGCCATATACAATACAGGACCCGCCAAATATATTGGTCAGCAAGGGATCAAATTGCCCTTCCAGCCCAAAACGGGTATGATTAAGGAAGAAAATGCCCACCCCGAACCATAAAATGCCCATTCCATAGTTATAGAACGACTTGATCCTTGCCTGCTGCCTGTCTTTTTTTGCTTCGAATTCGTTACGATCCATAATACAATTTTACGGGGTGGGCAAGATAATAAATACCAGTGGGAAAACATGAATTATTCATCGCCAATTGACGCAAAACTTACAGGCATTATAAAAAACATAGCCACCTGCTGATTATGCTGCCTGGCCGGCTTCCACCTGGGCATTTTACGCAACACCCTCAGTACTTCTTTATCAAACAACTCTCCCCCGCTTCCGAGAACGGTAAAGCCATCGGGCTGGCCGTCTTTTCCCACCACAAATTTTACCTGGACCCTGATGGTTTCACCTGCTTGCCCCTCTCCATTTCTGGGGTCCCTGAGATTGCTTTCCATGAACCGTGTCAGGGCTTTGTTTCCCCCGGGAAAACTGGCAGGCTCCTGTACGCTATGAAAATCATAGATCTCAGGGGTTTCAGCAGCGGGCGAAGGCTGAACAGAAAGAACAGCATGGTCAATACCCGTAATGATCTCTTCCTCTGGTCCGTCAACAGTAATATTGTTACGGCCTATGGCATTTTGCGAACGATCCGCGACTGTGGGTACAGAATCTTCAATAGGCGTATCATCGGGTACGATCAATGGAACAATATCCCTGATGCTGTTTTGGCTGGTGGGCGGACCTGCAGGTGGTGGCTCCACCGGAGGCAATATTTCTTCGGATGGATTAATGGCAACCACTTTTAGGGTGTCCGCAACCGATATGAACGGTACAGAAAGCAATTCACTACCACGGTTAAACGACATGAAAAATATTAAGGCCCCTGCTAACGACAAGCCCAGAAAAAGCGCCTTGAGTAAATGTGCAGGATATTGGCGCCTCAAAGCATATGCCCCGTAGGCTTTATTACGATGTTCAAATAAAATATCAAGAAAATCGGCCGATGGCTGATGGTTGGTTTTCATCGTGAATGATTTAGTTGGTGAAAAATTCTGAATCAACCCGCGCGGAATAAAAAAGGCCTTTGCTATAGGATGCATCATTACAGATTTTGCATATTTTTTCATTACCTCCCACCTCCCAACTCCCACCTCCCATTTCCCTATCTTTGCGGTCTTATGAAAATTTTGATGGTCTGTCTCGGGAACATCTGCAGGAGTCCCCTCGCGGAAGGTATCTTACAGGACAAAGCCTGGAAAGCAGGTTTGAACTGGAGCGTGGAAAGTGCCGGCACCAATGGCAGTCACAACGGTGAACCACCACACCGGTTATCTCAAAAAGTGGCGAAGTTGAACGGGATAGATATCAGTACACAAAGGTCCCGGCGACTGAGTCCGGACGATTTCGACCAGTTCGACAGGATCATTGCCATGGCAACAGATGTGATTGAAGAAATGAAATACGTAGCCGGTAAAAAATTCAACCCGGCCAAAGTGGAACTACTGTTGGATGCAATCTACCCCGGAGAAAACCTGGATGTGCCGGACCCCTGGTATGGACCGGAACCAGGCTATCACGAAGTATTTAAGATAATCGATGAGGCATGCGAAAAGCTGATAGAACAATATGAATAACGTTACTGTATAAACGAAAATTTATCTGCACGGCAGATACGGATAAAACAACAGATGATGAAACCTTCATTACCACAGGGAACCAGAGACTTTCCGGCAGAAGTTGTGCGCAAGCGGCAATATATTTTTCAAACCATTCGCACGGTCTTTGAACTGTACGGGTTTCAACCGCTGGAAACACCGGCCATGGAAAACCTTGAAACCCTGATGGGCAAATACGGAGATGAAGGCGATAAACTGATCTTCAAAATCCTCAATAACGGACTTGACCTGCCGGCCAAAAAAGAACAGGCCCTCAAAGATTTTGGGCATGTGCTGGAAGGTAAAAACAATAAGGGCATCACGGAAAGGGCACTGCGCTACGACCTCACCATCCCATTTGCCAGGTATGTAGCCATGAATCATGGCCAGCTGAACTTTCCTTTCAAGCGTTACCAGATTCAGCCGGTCTGGCGTGCAGACCGCCCGCAGAAAGGCCGGTACAGGGAGTTCTACCAGTGTGATGCAGATGTGGTAGGTAGCGGGTCTTTGCTCAATGAAGTGGAACTGGCGCAGATCTATTTAGGAGTGTTCAGGAAATTGAACCTGCCGGTAGAACTGCGGATCAATAACCGCAAAATTTTAGCTGCACTGGCGCAGGTTTGCGGAGGAGCAGATAAAATGACAGACATAACGGTAGCCATTGATAAGCTGGACAAGATCGGGCTTGATAAAGTAAAAGAAGAACTAATACAAAGAGGTCTCGATGAAAATCAGGTTGGCCTTATAGAACGATACCTGGGCATAAACGGCACCATCGAAGAAAAACTCAGCCAGGCCGAAATACTGCTCGGCATGGACGAGCAGGGGAAAAAAGGACTGGCAGAACTGAAATATATACTTGACTTCATGAAAACCGCCGATGCCGGTTACCCGTTAACGATAGACTTTACACTGGCAAGGGGTCTTAATTATTATACAGGGACGATCTTTGAAGTAAAAGCAACCGGTGTACAGATGGGCAGCATTGGCGGCGGTGGCCGTTACGACGACCTCACCGGGCTTTTTGGCGTCCCCGGGGTTCCGGGCGTAGGCATTTCTTTTGGTGTGGACCGTATTTACGATGTGATGGAAGAAAGCAACCTGTTCCCCGAAACCATTGCACAGGGCACAAAAATTCTTTTCTTCAACCTGGGCGAAGCAGAGAGCAGGTATGCCTTTGACATCATGCAAACCCTGCGGGATGCAGGACTTTCCTGCGAGATTTACCACGAACAGGCCAAGTTTGACAAGCAGTTCAAATATGCCGAAAAAAAGCGCATACCCCATATCGTGATTGCAGGAAGTGAGGAACTGGCAAACGGCACCTGCAAGGTCAAAAACCTTGAAACCGGGGAACAACGTACCATCGGTAAAACGGAGATTCTGAGTTCATTTGATAATTAAGGGTAAACTAACCGCAAAGAATACAACCTTATAAAAAAAACACATGGCCAGAAAATTAGACAACCAATCCACCAGCGAATTGATGCAACGATTTGCACAATTGAAAGAAGAGGCAACACCCCTATGGGGAAAGATGAACCCCACACAAATGCTCGCCCATTGCACCGCTGCATTGAAAATGGCTTTCGGGGAAATACCTGCGAAAATTGTGTTCAGCCCCTGGAAAGCCAGTGTGGCAAGGTTGTTATTTATTGAGTGGTTTCCTTTTCCTAAAGATTCACCTACAACAGCAGAAATGGACCCAAACAAAAAACTCAAACCAACCGGTTCTTTTCAGGAAGAAAGGGAAGCGTTGCAGTTCCAGCTAAGCCGCATGAATAATGCACCAGCGGATTTTAATTTCGGGATGCATCCACTCTTCAGAAAATTGAACCGGGAACAATGGGGCAAACTGGTTTATAAACACCTGGATCATCATTTAAGACAATTCGGGGTTTAACCGCAATATTCGCAAAGTATACATTAAGATAGTTCGTAAATCACAGCAGCACCCTGGCCAACACCGATGCACATGGTTGCAAGGCCATATTTCACTTTTCGTTTAGCCATTTCATGCAGTAAGGTTGCCGATATCCTGACACCTGAGCATCCCAGCGGGTGCCCCAATGCAATGGCGCCGCCATTTACATTTACGATCGAAGGATCAAGTCCCAGTTCATGGATACAGGCCAGTGACTGCGAGGCAAAGGCTTCGTTCAGTTCCACCAGGCCGATATCACGGATATCGATACCCGCTTTTGAAAGTGCTTTATTTGTAGCCGGAACAGGCCCGATGCCCATTATGGAGGGATCAACACCTGCCACTGCCATCGAAACAACCCGGGCCATGGGTTTCAGCCCGTATTTATTAATTGCTTCTTCCCCGGCTAAAAGCACCGCTGCCGATCCGTCATTAATACCTGAAGAATTACCGGCTGTTACTGTCCCGTCTTTGGCAAATGCCGGCTTTAATATTGACAGTTTTTCAAGGGATGATAATCTGGGATGTTCATCGGTATCCACTGCCTGGACATTACCTTTTGTGGCTTCCACCTGAACAGGAACGATCTCTTCTTTCCATTTACCTGCAGCTAATGCTTCCGCATATTTTTGTTGGGAAGCCCAGGCAAAACGGTCCTGCTCCTCCCTGCTTATATTCCACTGACGGGCCACATTTTCCGCCGTCTCGCCCATGCCATAGGGATAATACAGATCTGCCAGTCGCTGGTTGATAAAGCGCCACCCAAGAGTGGTATCATAGATCTCTGCTTTACGGGAAAACGCTTCAGCGGGTTTTGCCATCACAAAAGGTGCCCGGCTCATGCTTTCCACGCCACAGGAAATGATCACTTCTCCGTCTCCGTTTGCTATGGCCCTGGCGCCATCCATGATGGCCTGCAATCCGGAAGCACATAACCTGTTGACCGTTACGCCGGGAATGGATACGGGCAAACCAGCCAGCAAAAGGGCCATCCTGGCCACATTTCGGTTATCCTCCCCCGATTGGTTGGCCGCCCCGGCGATCACATCTTCTATGGCTTCAAAGGGAACCCCCGGATTCCGCTTCAAAATCGCCTTTATTACAAGTGCCAGCAAATCATCCGGCCTAATTGAACTCAGTGCCCCGCCATAACGACCTATGGGCGTCCGTAGCGCATCAATTACAAATACTGGTTTCATAAGCCAAATATATGAAGGAAAAGTCGCCAGTAGCCAGCCACCAGTAGCCAGTTGCCAACAACAGCCCTGATAAATTGTAAACAGTTTCAATTTATGGGTTTCCTAAATTTTTGAGACAACTGAGCCAAATTTATCATTTGGTGATTTTGGCTGTTGACTGCGGCTGTTTTTTGGCGACTGGCGACTGGCGACTGATTTAGTATCTTTGCAGGATGAAAGTAGCGACTAAGCCAAATATCCGCCATCTAAGCCTTGAAGAGCTGGAACAGTTCTTTGAAAGCATTGGGGAAAAAAAATTCAGGGTGCAACAGGTATGGGAATGGCTATGGCAGAAACATGCACATAGTTTTGCCGAAATGACCAACCTCTCCAAAGCCCTTCGGCAAAGGCTGGGCGAGGAATTCACACTACCTGCCCTGGTGATCGATGCCACTCAGTACAGTGCCGATGGCACCATTAAATCCCGGTTCAGGACCCACGACGGACATATGGTGGAAGGGGTGATGATCCCAACCGGAAACAGGTACACTGCCTGTGTTTCCTCCCAGATAGGCTGCAGCCTTAATTGTAAATTTTGCGCCACCGGTTATATCGATAAAAAAAGGAACCTTGATTTTGACGAGATCTACGACCAGGTGGTGCTCATCAATAAACAATGCGAAACAGTAAACGATAAGAAACTGACCAATATCGTTTTTATGGGCATGGGCGAACCCCTGCTCAATTATAAAAATGTGCTCAGGGCCATTGAAAGGATCACGGCGCCGGACGGACTCGGCATGAGCCCAAGAAGGATTACTGTATCCACCGCCGGTGTGGCCAAAATGATCCGGCAATTAGGCGATGATGAAGTGAAGTTCAAACTGGCGGTATCTTTACATGCGCCAACCGATAAAAAAAGGAATGAGATCATGGCCATCAATGAAACCAATGATCTTAAGACCCTGATCGACGCACTCAATCATTTTTATAAAAAGACCGGTAACGAGATCACTTTTGAATACATCCTTTTCGACCAGTTCAATGACAATATCCAGGATGCAGACGACCTTATTAAAATTTACCGCCAGGTTCCCGCCGACCTGGTGAATATCATTGAATATAACCCTATTGATTTTGCACGGTTCAGCAAACCCAGTGAAGAAAGAACGGCAGCCTTTATGGATTACCTGGAAAAACACAGGGTAAATGCCAGGCTCAGAAAAAGCAGGGGAAAAGATATTGATGCGGCCTGCGGCCAACTGGCTAATAAAGATATTTCCATCTCCTAATATAGATTTCTGATTTTTGTTTTCCGGAAAAAAAAGCAACATGAAAAAAACGAACAACTTCGAAAAATTTCTGCCCAAGAAAAAGAACAGCGTGATCAAAGAAGAGATCAGGCAGCAGAAAAAGAAATTCAAGAAGGAAAGACAGGACCAGATGGAGCATAAGAAAATTGCGAAAAGGGAACAAACAACCCTGCTCACAAAAAATCAATCTCCCAAAGGTGATAAAACCGCAAGAACGGCGCCTGTTATCACGCGTAAAGCAGTGGAACAAATGCCCCTGAATAAATACATCGCACATTGCGGCGTCTGTGGCCGCAGGGAAGCCGCAGTGCTTGTGAAAGAAGGTAAGGTCAAGGTCAACAATGAGGTGATCACCGAACCCGGATTCAAGATCAAAGAAGCAGATGAAGTAAAGATTGCCGGTAAAAAAATCTTCCTGGCACATAACCTCGTATATATCCTCGTCAACAAGCCAAAGGATTATATAACAACTTCCGAGGACCCGCACGGACGCAAGACAGTGATGGACCTGGTTAAAGGCGCCACTAACGAACGCATATACCCGATAGGGCGTCTCGACAGAAACACAACCGGTGTTCTGTTACTAACGAATGACGGAGAACTCACCCAGAAATTATCGCATCCATCCAATGAAGTACGGAAAATGTATGAGGTGAAGTTAGACAAACCACTCACTAAAGCGCATTTTGATAAAATCATGTCGGGCCTGACCCTCGAAGACGGCCTCGTTATGGTAGATGCGCTGGCCTTTGCTGACCCGAAAGATAAATCCATTATTGGTATCGAGATCCATAGCGGAAGGAACCGAATTGTCCGCCGCATTTTTGAAGCGCTTGGCTATGATGTGAAAAACCTGGACCGCGTAATGTTTGCCAACCTCACCAAGAAAAATGTTGATCGCGGCAAATGGCGTTTCCTGAAGGATAAGGAAGTAAGGCTGCTGAAATTCATGAATACTTCATTTATCCGGAAAAATAAAAATATGAAGGAAGAAATTGAAGAATGAATCAGTGAGTAGTGAGTGGTGAGTAGTAAGTATTGACTCATGACTCTCGACTATTGACTATTGATTATATTTTAAACTAATATCTATTATCCTTTTATCTTATTATCTATTCCCCTCCATGCTCAAGCCAGATATATTTTTTGAAACCGATGATCTACTTGCAGTAAACAAACCATCAGGACTACTTACTTTGCCTGATCGATTTGATGCCGAGCTGGATTCACTTAAAGGGATTTTAAACAAAAAATACGGGCAGATATTTGTGGTGCACCGCCTGGATAAGGACACCAGCGGCCTGATCATCTTTGCCAAAACTGCTGAGGCGCATCAATTTTATTCGCGCTTGTTTGAGGGAAGAAAAGTGGAGAAAATTTATGTTGGCCTGGTACAGGGTATTTTGCCGGAAGATGAAGGCAGTTTCGACCAGCCCATAGGGGAACATCCTTTCACTAAAGGGAAAATGGCCGTTGTCAGAAAAGGAAAACACGCGCTCACGCATTATAAAGTTTTGGAAACATTCGGCAAATACAGCTGGGTCTCTTTTACTATTGAAACCGGTCGCACACACCAGATAAGGGTCCACCTTCAAAATGCCGGTCACCCCCTTTTATGCGATCCGATTTATGGAAGCGAAGCACCACTCCTGCTATCGAGCCTGAAAAAGAATTTTAAATTATCCAAATCAGAAGAATCAGAAAGGCCATTGCTGAACAGGCTGGCCCTGCATGCCTGGAAATTAAGCCTCCCCGACCCTCATGGAAAAATCCTTGAACTGGAAGCCCCTGTTCCCAAAGACCTGGAAGCATGCCTTAAGCAATTGCGGAAATGGAAGAAGAAGTGAAGTGGGAAGTTCGAGGTGCGAGATATGAAGTACGAAGTGCGAGGTACGAAGTGCGAGGTACGAAGTGCGAAGTGCGAAGTGCGAGGTAAAACAGCCGCGTAGAAATGTATTTGGCTGTTGACTTCGCACCTCGCACCTAGTACTTCCGACTTCCCACTCCCGACTACTTATGGAGTCCACACTCCTTCTTCGACTGCTCCCACCACCACCTGCCAGCCCGCGCATCTTCGCCCGGCTCGATGGCCCTTGTGCAAGGTAAACAGCCGATACTGACAAACCCTTTATCATGCAGCGGATTATAAGGAACATTATGTTTATGAATATAGTCCATCATTTCATCAAAAGTCCAATTTATAAGAGGATTGAATTTATGAAGCTGCTTATCTTCGGACCATTCCAGCAACGACATCTGCTGTCGGTTTGCGGACTGCTCTGAGCGCAATCCGGTGACCCAAATCTTAGCACCTTTTAATGCCCTGTTCAAAGGTTCAACTTTCCGGACATGGCAGCATTCTTTACGATTTTCCACCGACTCATAAAAACTGGTAAACCCTTTTTCAGTAACGAGTTTTTCAACTGCAGGAGCATGCGGGAAAAACACTTCGATGGGCACTTTATAACGGGCACGGGTACGGTCAATCAGTTCATAGGTTTCATTAAACAGCCTGCCGGTATCCAACGTAAAAATCCTGATAGGGATTTTGTTTCGGGCAATGATATCCGTTATCACCTGGTCTTCCTGGCCCAGTGAGGTGGAAAAAACAACCTGGCCGGGATAAGCACCGGCCAGGTAATGTAATTGCTCTATCAAGTCCTTGCCTTCCAGGGCCAGGGTCAATTCGGCTGTTTGCATAATTATTCCATTCAGGTGAAGAACACCTTTTGTAAAACCATTTTATTTATTGGGCTGTGGCGTATAGCGCAGGTATGGCTTTATCACTTTAACCCCTTTCGGGAATTTTTTGATCGCGTCTTCTGTTGAAACAGCAGGTACCACGATCACATCCTCACCCTCTTTCCAGTCGGCCGGTGTGGCAACACTATAGTTTGCCGTAAGCTGCAAAGAATCAATAACCCGCAACACTTCATGAAAATTCCTTCCGGTTGATGCTGGATAAGTGAGTGTAAGCTTCACTTTTTTATCCGGGCCGATCACAAAAAGGGAACGAACGGTAAATGTTTCTGAAGCATTAGGATGGATCATATCGTACAGGCCGGCCACATGCTTATCCTCATCAGCGATGATGGGGAAATGCACTTCCGTATGTTGCGTTTCATTGATATCTTTCACCCAGCCTTTATGTTTATCTAATGGATCCACGCTCAACGCCAGCACTTTTACATTTCTTTTGCGGAATTCTTCTGCCAATAGTGCTGTCTTACCCAACTCTGTAGTACATACAGGAGTATAATCAGCAGGGTGGGAAAATAATATCCCCCAGCTATCCCCCAGGTATTCATGAAAACTGATCTCACCTTCCGTGGTGACTGCTTTGAAATCCGGCGCGATATCGCCTAGTCTGAGTCCCATATATATAAATTTTGAGGGACTAAAATAGGGGAAATCAATAACTCCACCAAACTGGTAGACTAAATTAACAGATTACCCTGAAGTTTACCAGAGGAAGGAAAACTAAAGCGCTCCGCCACGTGTAAGGGAAGATTTGCCGAAGCGGCCTTTGA
Source organism: Chitinophagaceae bacterium (assembly GCA_041752135.1). Taxonomy (GTDB): domain Bacteria; phylum Bacteroidota; class Bacteroidia; order Chitinophagales; family Chitinophagaceae; genus Pollutibacter. The sequence goes on from JBGSHT010000076.1 coordinate 36,515, forward strand.
CATCATCAATGGCCTTGTAGAGCCCTGCCTTTTTCTGTGCATCGGAAAAAAGGTTGGTCTGCCGGGCTTCCGAGGTCAACTCGCTGAGCCTGACACCGAGCAGTCTTATTTTCTGACCTTTTCTATACAGTTTGTGGAATAATTCCTTGGCAAAGGGGATCAGTTCATCATCATAAAAAGTATAAGGGATGGCACTCTGCCTGGAGGTTGTTTCAAAATCAGGATAGCGGATCTTTACCGCAAGGCAACCGGCCATTTTATTTTCTTCACGGAGCTGGAAGGCAACCTTTTCGGTCATGCGTACCAGTTCGCTCATCAGAAACTCCATATCGTCCTTGTTTTCATCAAAAGTATTTTCTGTAGATATGGATTTGGCTTCATGGTAAGGATGCAATTCGCTGTGATGCACCCCGTGCGCCCTGTGCCAGAGGTCTTCAGCGCTTTTACCCATTTTGGATACCAGGATCTCTATGGGGTAAGCGGTAAGGTCACCAATCGTACTGATACCCATTTCCTGCAGGCGATGGCGGGTATGCTCACCCACTCCCGGAATATTACCCACCGGAAGGGGCGCCAGGAATTCCTGTTCCTTACCCGGTAAAATCTGCAGGTAGCCGTTGGGTTTAGCTTCATTGGTGGCCATCTTGGCTACCATTTTATTGGTAGCCAGTCCAAAGGAAATAGGAAGCTTTGTTTTTTCCGTGATCTCTTCCCTCAAGGCAATGGTCCATTCCAGCGGATTAAAAAACTTATCCATTCCCGTTAAGTCGATATAAAATTCATCGATGGAAGCCTTTTCAAATAATGGCGCTTTGGCGGCGATGATCTCCGTTACCCAGCGGGAAAATTTACTGTACTCCCCGCGGGTGCCTTTCAGGAGAATGGCCTGCGGGCATAGTTGCATGGCTTTCTTCATTGGCATAGCGGAATGGACGCCGAATTTCCTTGCTTCATAACTGCATGTGGTTACCACGCCCCTGTCGCGGCTGCCACCCACAATGAGTGGCTTGCCTTTCAGGGAAGGATTATTGAGTACCTCCACTTCCACAAAAAATGCGTCGAGGTCAAAATGTGCGATGATCCTTTGGGCGTCGGCCATAGGATACAAATTTAAGCATTTCCGGGGCGGGTCTATTTGCTTATCTTAGCCTAAATTTTTTTGCTATGCCCCTCTCCTGGAACTGGCTCAGCTCCACTGTTTCTCCACTGCAGGGCCTGATCGGTTTCCTGCAAAAGCAATCCAAAACAAATGATGTACAGAAAAAACAGGTGATCATGGAATTGAGGGATAACCTTAACCTGTTCAGGGAAGCGTATGAAAAACCAATTACTTACGACAGGCTGGTAGACCTGCTCTCAAACGATGCATATAGAAATGCGGTAAAAGAAAATTTCAATTTCAAAAAAATCAAGCCGGGGCATATCCACCGGCACCATATCAAGGATGACAGAAATTTACGGTATATTGACTGGACAGCCGAAAAACTAATGGATAAAATTGATGAGAAAATACAGGCGCTGAAAAATGTAAAAAAACTCAATGGCGGGGCCCTGGAAAAAGACAGCCAAAGGGTTTCGCTTAAGATCAGCAATCTTTATTTCAGAATGAAGCTGATGGCTGATTTTATTTATGCGAAAGATTAATGTAATATCAGATTTATTTCACGCAAAGACACAACGAAAAAATAAAAAGGCGCGAAAAAATATACCATTCTAAACAACTTTGTGGCTTTTTAATCTTTGCGACTTTGCGAGAAATCGGTTAAGTTAAATACACATCCAGCAAACCCTCCGGAAGGTCTACAATAACCTGTTTGTTTTTATGATCAATCTCAATGAGGGTTGACACGTGCAGCGGTATCAGCACTTCTTTTCCCTGCATTTCGAGACGGAGCAATATCTGAAGGGGCTGTTCTATCACTTCCAAAACAGTTGCCAGTTCTTTGCCTTGATCAACAACCATATATCCAAGCAAGGATAAAGGTGCATTTTTGGCCGCCAGTTTACGAACAAGGGATTCTTCCAGCCAGACCCCCTTTTTCAACAGCAGGCCGGCTTTTTCTTTACTCATTATCCCATCCAATCGCAAATAGACCTCTTCCTCATTTTTGATGCGGACTTCCAACGGGAAGTAGGGCAGCCAACGATTCTCTCCTGTTTCCAGGAAAAAAGCTTCAACCCCTTTAAAACTGGTTTTTTTGCCCAGGTTATGCCGAAGGATAAGTTCCCCCTCTACCCCATAGGTAGCTGCCAATGTGCCTATCTGGATATAATTGTCCATGGGTGTAAAAAAGAAAAAGCCCCTTGAAGGAGGCTTTTTCTTATAAAATTGTTTTTTTATTCTGATTTGGCTTCTCCGCCCGGCCTTCTTTCAAAACGGCGCTGAGGTCCACCCTGCCTGCGGCCGCCTCTGCGGTTACGGGCTGATTCTTCCTGGCGCTGCCTGATCTTGGCTTCATGCTCCTCGTGCCATACCTGGAATTTTGCCATAGCCGTAGCCTCATCAAACAAACCGAGGGTCACACCACGGAGTAAGTGTTTGAGGAAAAGAACGCCTTTATAAGACAATATCCTGCGTACAGTGTCTGTTGGCTGGGCACCTTTGTGCAGCCATTCAAGGGCTTTCTGACGATCAATCTGAACAGTTGCCGGAACAGTTAATGGATTGTAGGTTCCAATTTTCTGAATGAATTTCCCATCCCTGGGAGCACGGGCATCGGCAACGACGATAAAATAAAAAGGTCTCTTCTTGCTTCCGTGACGTTGTAGTCTGATCTTAACCGACATAAAAAATAGAAATTTTTCGTGGGTTGTTAATAAATAGGTTTCAACTAAATAGTTTGCGAAGATAGCATACGCATGCCATTTCTCAAAACAAAAGTACAATCTTTCCTGAATATCTGATGCTATCTGCGCCCGGCGCCCATTCTGCCGCCCATTGGCATTTTATTCATGGTCTTCATCATGTCCCGCATTTGCTCAAACTGTTTCATAAACTGGTTGACATCCGATATATCCTTCCCACAGCCCATTGCGATGCGTTTCTTTCGGTTCATATCAATCAGATCAGGATTTGCCCGTTCCATGGGCGTCATGGAATGAATGATCGCTTCTACCCCTTTAAAGGCATCATCACTGATATCAACGTCTTTCATGGCCTTTCCTACGCCGGGGATCATGGACATCAGGTCTTTCAAACTGCCCATTTTCTTGATCTGCTGCAACTGGTCGAGAAAATCCTGGAAATCAAACTGGTTTTTGCGGATCTTCTTCTCCAGCTTCCTGGCCTGCTCCTCATCAAATTGCGCCTGGGCCTTTTCCACCAGCGAAGTAATATCACCCATTCCCAGGATTCGCTGGGCCATCCTTTCCGGATAGAAAACATCGAGTGTTTCCATCTTTTCACCACTGCTCACAAATTTGATGGGCTCGTTTACCGTATACCGGATTGATAAAGCTGCACCACCACGTGTATCACCATCCAGTTTTGTAAGCACCACACCGCTGAAATCAAGTTTGTCGTGAAAGGCCTTGGCCGTATTCACTGCATCCTGGCCAGTCATGGAATCCACCACAAAGAGGATCTCCTGTGGCTGCACTGCAGCTTTTATATTGGCCACTTCGGTCATCATCACTTCGTCTATGGCTAACCGGCCGGCAGTATCAATGATCACTACATTTTTATTCTTTGACTTTGCAGTTGCAATGGCCTGCCGGGCAATGGATACCGCATCTTTATTCTCCGGGTCGCTGTATACTTCCACATTGATCTGCTCGCCCAGAATTTTCAACTGGTCGATCGCTGCAGGCCTGTAGATATCACAAGCCACCAGTAATGGCGACTTCCCTTTTTTGGTTTTCAGGTAGTTGGCCAGCTTTCCGCTGAAGGTTGTTTTACCAGATCCCTGTAAACCGGCAATAAGGATCACTGCCGGATTTCCCTGCAGGTTCAGCTCGCTTTCCGAACCGCCCATGAGTTCCGCCAGCTCATCTTTGACGATTTTTACCATTAGCTGCCCGGGGCTCACAGCCGTGAGTACTTTCTGCCCCATAGCTTTGTCACGCACCTTATCGGTGAACTCCTTTGCGATCTTAAAATTTACGTCGGCATCAATGAGCGCCTTACGGATTTCTTTTACGGTATTGGCCACGTTGAGGTCGGTAACACGCCCCTCACCCTTGATCTGCTTAAAGGCCGACTCCAGTTTTTCACTTAAATTTTCAAACATGTTGATGATTTTTCCGCACGAAAAAAAAAGTGAACATCAATGATGTTCACTTAAACAGATTGCGAAAATACAAAATCAAAGCGTTGTATGGCTATCCTAAATAACTTCTCAGATGTTTACTTCGGGAAGTGTTGCGTAACCTCGTTATGGCTTTGTCTTTAATCTGCCTGACCCTTTCCCTTGTGAGGTTAAAGTGTTCGCCGATATCTTCCAGGCTCATCGGATGATCTGTACCGATACCAAAGAAAAAGCGAAGGACCTCCTGCTGGCGCTCCGTGAGCGTATTAAGCGACCTTTCAATTTCCTGCTTCATGGAATCAATACGCCCAATTTGCTCATCCGTAGCTTCTGCATTGGGGTTTTCCATGACATCAATGAGGGTGCTTTCCTCCCCTTCAGACAAAGGTGAATCCATACTTACGTGGCGGATGGAACTGCTCAGTGAAGAGGCAATTTCATCGGTGTCAAGATCCAGTAACTCGGATAATTCTTCCACCGAAGGTTCGCGCTCATACTGCTGTTCAAGCTGCTGAAACGCTTTGTTGATGCGGTTTGTAAGCCCAACCTTGTTCAGCGGAAGCCTGACGATCCTGGATTGTTCAGCCAGCGACTGGAGAATGCTCTGGCGGATCCACCAGACTGCATAAGAAATGAATTTGAAACCCCTTGTTTCGTCAAAGCGCTGTGCTGCTTTGATCAGGCCAAGGTTACCTTCGTTGATGAGGTCTGGCAGAGACAGTCCCTGGTTCTGGTACTGTTTGGCTACAGATACAACAAAGCGAAGATTCGCTTTTGTCAATCTTTCCAGGGCTTTCTGGTCGCCTTGTTTAATACGCATGGCAAGCTGGACCTCTTCTTCAGCACTGATCATTTCCACTTTTCCAATTTCCTGCAGGTATTTCTCAAGGCTTTGCGATTCACGATTCGTTATCGATTTCGTGATTTTGAGTTGACGCATACTCATAAGCAAAGCTTTTTTAAGGGTTAAGTAGCCGTCGGATTAAGTACGGATTATCTGTACTAAAACGGTTTTGCGTAAAAGTTATTGTTATAATGATCCTGTGCCGGGGAAGTTTGTGAAATAAAAAATATTTATAATAAATTGATTATAAATTATTTATATCATTTTATGCGAGTGTAAAAGGCCTTAAACAGGGTGTATAACTAAATAAACCAAAAAATATATTTTGATGATAGGGATATTTTTCTATTATTGCACACCCCCGGTCAATTCTACATGAACTGAGGCTTAAACACGATCGTTATAATTGAACAGAAGAAATGAGTAAACAAGTATTTACATTGGAATATCCTGTGAGGTGTTCACCAAACATACTCTTTGAATTTTTATCCACTCCAGCCGGATTACAGGAATGGTTTGCTGAAAAGGTAGATGAACGTGACGGCGTTTTCAGCTTTACATGGAATGGATCCACCGAAAAAGCAGAGATGTTGGAAATGGAAGAAGATAAATATATCCGCTTTCACTGGCTGCATGCCCCTAAGAACGAATATTTCGAATTTTCCATAGAAAAATCAGAAGTATCCAATCAGACCATCCTGGTAATCAAGGATTTTTCCGAAAAGAAAGAGATTCCTGATCAGAAGAGGCTTTGGGACTTCCAGGTAAATGACCTTTTTTACAGGATCGGCAGCTGATTGCAGGTATCGCTCCCAAAATAGTCGACTGGCCTTGTCGGAAGGATCATTTCTGCAGTAAACTGATGATCTTTCTGAAGGCATCCGGCAAAACTTCCTGCATCTGGTTGAAATCAGAGACCGGGAACTTCAGGGCAATCTTGGTAAAATCGCGCGCTTCATACAAGGATAACCATTCATCGTCTTCAATCAATTCAACCGGGATATAGTTGTCTTCCCCAAAGTGATGCTCCCATTCATCCAAACCGATCCCCGCAAAAAATCCAAGCTTGCTTATTTCGGAAAACTTTTCGATTATCCGTTGATGATAGTGCTCCCGGTAGTTCCCTTTCAGGTGTAATGTTATGCTGAAGAAATTACCCCACCAGAACATCGTACGGATGGCAAAAATATCGTGGGGCCTGAAATATCTTGGGTAATCCAGTATCACATAAGGCAAGTCCAGGTAACTTTCTCCCCTGGATATCTTTGCGGGTACATCTAATACGTCGTTCAAATCATTTTCAATAGGACGGATACTTTCCTGCATCTCAAGAGAAATCTTGCCGAATAACTGGTATACTTTATCGATAATGGCATTCTTTGTTAAAATGACAGCTGGATTAATGGCGAGGGTTAGTTCCTCTTCCGAAAGCCCTATTTTTGCATCGTTCATAGTGTAAAGATATTATTCATTTATTGAAAATACAGGTGATTAAGAAACTCGACAAATTGATTTTAAAAGCTTTCATCGGGCCCTTTATTGCCACTTTTTTCATCACCCTTTTTGTACTGGTGATGCAGTTTTTCTGGAAATACATTGACGACCTCGTAGGCAAAGGGCTTGAGCTGATGAGTATACTTAAGCTCACAAGTTATGTAACTGTTACCGCAATTCCATTAGCCTTGCCGCTGGCTATACTGCTTTCATCGATAATGACCTTTGGCAACCTCGGAGAGAGTTTCGAATTGGTGGCGATTAAATCAGCCGGTATCCCCTTGCTGCGGTTCATGCAGCCACTGGTAGTGGTAAGCGCCATTATATGTACCATGGCATTCCTGATTTCCAACTATGTGATACCGGTAGCAAACCTTAAATTCACTACGATGCTTTATGATATAAGGGTAGCCAAACCGGCATTCGATATCAAGGAAGGCATTTTTTACGATAAACTGCCCGGTTATGCCATTAAAGTAGGGAAAAAAGAAAAGGACGGCGTTTCCATATCAGATATTGTGATTTACGAGAACCAGTCATCCCTGCAGGACAATATCATTGTTGCCGAAAAAGGTGTCATGCGCCTGAGTGACGATAAAAAATTCCTCGAATTCAACCTGGAAAATGGCTGGAGAAACCAGGAAAAAGGTCCTTTTAGTTCTGTTGAAACAGACTATTACAGGCTGGGCTTCAAAGAATATAAAAAATCATTCGACCTGAGCAGTTTCAGTGTACTCAAAACACCGGACAGCGCTTTTAAAAATAATTACCGCATGTTTAATGTAAAGCAACTCGGCAGGGTTGCCGATTCACTTGATCGAACCATAAAAAAGGAAGTACTGACCAGGATGAACAGGGAAGTTAGCAGCTATTACCTGGGGGGAAAAAACATGGACAGTGGATGGAAATCCAACGCTCCAGTCCCAATTTTTTCACCGGAAATTACCTCTTACGAACAAATACTTTCAGACAGTGTGTTCAACACCAGTTATAGCAAGGGTTCCGAAAAGATAAACCTGGTAAAATCCTCTGTTGATATCATTGCATCGGAATATGAATTAAAAAGAAAAGACCTTAGGTTTACACTGATAGAATGGCACAGAAAGTTTGCCTTGTCTTTTGCCTGTTTTGTTTTATTCATGATCGGCGCCCCGTTAGGATCAATCATCCGGAAAGGCGGGCTTGGTATGCCGCTTGTAATTGCAGTCATATTCTTTCTCATATTCCATCTGTTGAATATGTTTGGTGAAAAATTTGTTCAACAGGATGTGATGACACCCCTGGGTGGCATGTGGATGTCTACCATGGTACTTATCCCCATTGGTATTTTCCTCATATTTAAGGCCATGAACGACTCGCAGCTGTTCAGCAACGAGTTTTATTTTCGTTCTTTTAAGGCTGTCAGGCAAAGATGGCGTCAATTCAAAAAATGAACGTAGATTCAGAATAAGTTATCTTTAATAAATTTATTTTTTATGCCGTCAAGAAGGTCATTTATAAAATCAACCCTCCAAAGCGGATTGGCGCTGGGTGCAGTATCTGTTTTGCCCGCCGTGATCCAGTCTTGTTCATCTTCAAAAAAAACCGGCGGAACAGCTTCAGCCTTTACCACTCTGCCGGAACAAATGCCACTGGCCTATACCTACAATGCCCTTGAACCGGTTATTGATGCACAGACCATGGAGTTACATTATACCAAACACGCTGCGGCATACTCGAAGAACCTTAAAGAGGCCATGGCTGCAGAGTCTGTTGCAGCAGGGACTTCAGTGGAACAGATCCTCGCCAGGATATCTGCATATTCAGCAAAAATGAGAAACAATGGTGGCGGCCATTATAACCATGAACTTTTCTGGAAATGCATGAAACCTAATGGCGAACAGCAGGTAACAGGCAAACTCCTCACAGCCATTGAAGCCTCATTTAACTCTTTTGGCAATTTCAAAACTAAACTGACTGAAGCAGGCATGACGCGCTTTGGCAGCGGCTGGGCCTGGTTATACCTGGATAGCAGCAAAAAATTACAAATTGCTTCCACACCTAACCAGGATAATCCTCTTATGGACCTCTCCCCGGTCAAAGGGATACCATTGCTTGGTCTCGATGTTTGGGAACATGCTTATTATCTTAAATATCAAAATCGCAGGGCAGATTATATAGACAATTGGTTCAAAGTGTTAAACTGGGATTTTGTGCAGAAAAGATATGAGTCAGTTGCCTGATATTATTTATCGGTCAATCAATTTGACACATGATCAACATCAAAATAATATTTTTCTTACTGGCCGGAACACTGTTTTTTTTTCTGACCCTCCGCTTCCAGGGCAAACTGGAAACCAAAGAGACACCCTTCGGTATCGTTTCTCTTGAGCTGGCACATAAGTCGGAAGCTATCCAAAATATTCTCACCGCCTGGGAAAAGGAAGACATGATCCCAAGAGCAAAAACCAATATCTGGATAGATTTCTTATTCATCCCTTTTTATACCATGCTGTTTTATACCCTCTGCGGCAGTATCTCCGTAAGGATGCTGGGCATCCCGGCAAAACTCGGCGTACTACTGGCCTTTGGCAGCCTGCTGGCAGGTCTGTTTGATATAACTGAAAATATCTTTATGCTCTTTTCACTGAATGATCATCACAACAACTTTACAGCATTTCTGACAGCCTTTTTTGCATACGCAAAATTTTCCCTGTTATTACTGGCACTCACCTATGTATTACCGTTAGGGCTGCGCATACTAATCCTAAGGATCATGGGGAAACAATACCCGGCTCAGATTTAATATCAGGGCAAAAGATTGTAGTGAACAAAAAACAGATCGGTGGAATAAGAAAGTAAATGGAACATCCCTTAATTGGCTCAGCCTTTACCCATACCTTCTACTCATTGGGTAGTCGGACAGGTAAAGGCTGATAGATGACTTGCAATCGGGGACAAAGATAATAGTACTATTTAATATTCCTATGTTAAAGAAAAATAAAAATCAGTTAACAGTAAACCGGCAGCATTTAAACATATATAAAATCAGACAGGAACCTATCATTGCGTTAACGTTTAAGCATTTTAATTCTGAATGACTTACTTATTTATATTATCATAATCAATCAAGGGAAAAACTATATTTTCGTCACACAAAAATTATTTTATGCAAGCTTGGAAAGATTACCAGGAAAAAAATAAAGAAAGGTTCCTCAACGAACTGCTTGAACTGTTGAAAATCCCTTCTATAAGTGCAAGGAGTGAACATAAAGCTGATATGGTGAAGTGTGCAGAAGCGGTCAAAGAAAGCCTGTTAAAGGCAGGTGCTGACCAGGCAAAGATCTATCCTACAGCTGGACACCCCATCGTTTATGGAGAAAAAATGACCGATGCATCACTACCGACGATACTGGTATACGGACATTACGATGTTCAACCACCGGATCCGCTTAACCTTTGGCACAGCGGACCTTTTGAACCGCTTATAAAAGACGGAAAGATTTATGCACGCGGATCATGCGATGATAAAGGACAGTTTTACATGCATGTCAAAGCGCTGGAAATTATGGTCAATACAAATAGTCTCGCTGCCAACATCAAATTCTGTATTGAAGGCGAAGAAGAAATAGGATCACCAAACCTCGCCACTTTTGTAAAGGAAAACAAGGAACTCCTTAAAGCTGATGTGGTGCTGATAAGTGACACCGCCATGATCAGTATGGAAAATCCCTCCATTGATATTGGCGTCAGGGGCCTGAGCTATATTGAAGTGGAAGTATCCGGACCTAACCGCGACCTGCACAGTGGCGTTTACGGCGGCGCCGTTGCCAACCCGGCCACTATGCTTGCACGTATGATCGCGTCCTGCCATGATGAGAACAACCACATCACCATTCCCGGATTTTATGACGATGTTGTGGAAGCCACACCCGAAGAAAGAAAACTGATGGCGGCTGCACCATTTAATGAGGATGATTATAAAAAAGACCTTGGCGTGGATGCACTCTGGGGAGAGAAAGGTTTTACAACCAACGAACGTACAGGCATCAGGCCCACGCTTGAAGTAAATGGCATCTGGGGTGGCTATACCGGTGAAGGTGCCAAAACAGTACTCCCGGCCAAAGCATTTGCTAAAATCTCTGCGAGGCTCGTGCCTAACCAGTCATCCAAAAAAATTACCGAAAAACTGCTGCAGTATTTCAAAAGCATAGCGCCCGCCGGTGTTACCGTTAAAGCGGAAGAACATCATGGCGGAGAACCCTATATGACCCCGGTGGATTCTATCGCCTACAAAGCTGCTGCTGCTGCCGTTCTGGACAGCTTCGGAAAAGCGCCTATCCCTGTGCGTGGTGGAGGCAGTATCCCCATTTGTGCCTTGTTTGAAAAAGAACTTGGTATCAAGATCGTTTTCATGGGCTTTGGACTGGACAGCGATAACCTGCATTCACCGAATGAGAAATTTGATATTTTCAATTTCTACAAAGGCATAGAAACGATACCCCATTTTCATAAGCACTTCGCGGAGATGAGCAAATGAGGAATGAGTAGTGAGTGGTGAGTGGTGAGTAGTGAAAATAACTCCCGACTCCCACCTCCCCATTCCCACCTCCCACCTCCTACCTTCCCCCCGGCGGGCAATGCAACCTCAGGTAATTAGTATACAGCGTCTGCAGGTGATTAAAAGTCCCTTGCCCTTCACTCAAGCCGTGCGAACGGTTGGGATATGGCATTACCTGGAACTGCTTATTATATTTCACCAGTTCATTGATCAGTAGCTCTGCATTCTGGTAGTGTACATTATCATCGCCGGTTCCATGGATATACAGCAGGTTGCCTTTTAAATTTTTAGCATAGGTAACCGGAGATCCCTTTATAAAATCTTCCCTGTTTTCCTGGGGGATGCCCATGTATCTTTCCTGGTAAATATTATCATAAGTGAGTTGATAGGCAACAGCGGCAATGGATATCCCGGTCTTATAAATTTCGGGGTATTGGAACATCAGGTTCAGCGTGGCTGATCCGCCGCCGCTCCAACCCCAGACAGCCACCCTGCTGGTATCCAAATAAGGCCTTTTCAAAAGTTCTTTGGCAGCCATCGCCTGGTCGCGAATGTTGACTATGCCAATTTTTCTGTAAATCGATTTGCGCCAGTCTTTCCCTTTGGGCGCTGGTGTACCCCTGTTGTCCATGGAAATATAAAAATATCCGTCATCAGACATGTCGCCGCGGTATAGAAAATTTGAGGCATTACCATATTGATCCGTAACGGTTTGTCCTGCCGGCTCGGAATAAACGTAAAATACCACCGGGTACTTTTTGGCAGGATCAAAATTTGCCGGCTTCACCATCCAGCCATCCATCTCAATACCATCTTCTGTTTTTACGGTAAAGTATTCAACCGGTGAATTTTCCCTGGACGATTTACTTACAGCATTTTCTACGATGTTCTGTCCGCGAAGGCCTTTATGATCCGGAAGGCTGATCCATTCTTCCAGGTCAGCCGTTTTATGATTGGAGAATTTATGAAATGCATATTTCCCGTTAGGTGAAACCTGGTAATCGTGTGTGCCTGACTGTGAGGCCGGGCTGAGTTTTTCGGGTTTTGATTTACCATCCATCTTTACACGAAAGAGGTATTTCTGCGTTGCCTTTTCTGGTGAGGCAGCAAAATACAGGAAGCCGCTTTTTTCATCTATCCGAATTATATCCATCACATCATAATTGCCCGGCGTCAGCAGGGTTTCTTTTTTACCATCGCGGCTCACCCGGTACAAATGGCGCCAGCCGTCTTTTTCACTGGCCCATAAAAATTCTTTGCCCCCGGAAAGCCAGTCCCATCCCCCATAGTTATAATCATTGTCCCAGGAAGGCATGATATCGATCCAGGCCTCTTCTTTTTCCTGGTAAATCGGCTGCGCCGTACCGTTGGATCCCATGCACAGGAAAAGCCTGCTCTCATTTTGTTTCCGGTTTAATTGCTGAACGATCAGTTCCGAAGTGCCGGGAACCCATTCCATACGGGGAAGGTAATGCTGGCGGGGATCACCGGGGATCTGCATCCAGCTGGTCTGACCGTTCTCCACATTAACCACACCGATCTTTACTGCTGATGGCGGTTCGCCAACTTTTGGATACTCTACTGGAATCGGCTTTGAATAAATCGAATCCGTATTATTGATCATATAGAAATCACGTGTACCCGCTGCGTCCACCTGCCAGTAAGCAATCTGTTTGCCATCGGGGCTCCAGCGGAAACCATCCCGACAGGAAAACTCTTCTTCATAAACCCAGTCGAAAGTACCATTGATCAGTCTGCGGTTACCGTTTGTAGTTAGTGCTGTTTCTGCACCTGTTGCCAGGTCCTCCACATAAATATTTTGCTGGCTCACATAAGCCACTTTTTTCCCGTCCGGTGAAAGTTTGGCAAACATCAGGGTCTGTGCCGGCCTGTTCTTTCCCACCTGTTTCCACTGTGATGAACTTTTGGTATAGACCCAGTAATCACCACGGGTATTATAGCGCCATACCCTCGCCGTGTTCGTGAATACCAGCAACAAAGATTGATCCTGGCTGAATGTGTATCCTGCCGGTTTGATGTTAACCCCATTCTGCTTAAACTGATCAGCAGCCATTATGACAGTTTCATTTCCCGTAGCGAGGTCGGTTTGAACCAGTTGATTATTCTTATACGCAATGGTGCTGCCGCCATCTGCAGACCAGCGCAAATCGCTCACCCGTTGGGCAGAAACAGTAAAAACAAAGCTTAAGCATAGAAGAATTAAGAGGGAAGGCTTCAGAGAAGGGATCATATGCATAAATTAAGTACCCAAAATAAGAAAATCATCAGTAAGGAAGCTTTCTTTATTTTTGAACGGGCAAATAACTATTTGCAGCATTTACATCGATAATAATTTCAGGACATGTGACATCCAACTGCCTGTAACTCAAATGAAAGCCGGTAAAATTTACATGAATGACGCAAGCGGCAAAACTCCGTATCGATAAATATCTCTGGGCGATCCGGATATTCAAAACAAGGTCGGCTGCGGCAGATGCCTGCGATAAAGGAAAAGTCAGACACCTAGGCGCATCGGTTAAAGCATCCAGGACAGTGCACGTAGATGATGAATATGAGATCAGGACCGATGCCCGCAAATGGGTGATAAAAGTTGTCGCGCTGCTTGACCACCGGGTGCAATATGCCGAAGCGGTAAAATATTATACGGATAACACTCCCCCTGAAGAGCTTGAACAAATGCAGTTCCAGGCAGCCGTTTTTTATTCCGGCAAACGACAAACAAAGATCGGCCGGCCCACCAAAAAAGACAGAAGGGATATTGGCGACTTTATGGACGAGCCTTAAATTATTTTTGAAGCTATCAGGCGATTCCATCAAAAAAAATTCTCATTAAAAAAATTGTATATGAAGTTTATTAAAAGGATGATCTTTTCTTTGCTGGCGATTGTCCTTTTACTTGCAACATTCATACTCATTTTCCGAACCCCGGATATTCCGCTTCAAGACTTATTGCCTGTTTATGCCAACCAGTCGTCACAATTTTATGAGACACAGGGAATGAAAATTCATTACCGGGATGAAGGGCCGAAAGCAGACAAACTACCGCTGGTTCTTTTACACGGCACCGGCAGCAGTCTGCATACATGGGACAGCCTGGTAGCAAAATTGCCGGAGAAAAGAATTATCCGTCTCGACATGCCCGGGTTTGGCCTCACGGGGCCCCATCCGCTGCGCAATTACTCGCCGGAAAACACCGTAAAGATCATAGATGAACTACTCCAATATGTGGGGGCAGACAGTTGCATCATTGCCGGCAATTCCCTCGGGGGATTTATCGCATGGTCGTATGCGTTAGATCATCCACGCGCGAAGAAGATGATCTTAATAGACGCAGCGGGATTCAGGAGTACGTCAGGCGGTAAAAACCTTGGATTTCAACTGGCCAGGATGCCATTGATCAATCAACTTGTGAAAGTAGTTACACCCCGTTCCCTGGTGAGAAAAAGCCTGGAGCAATCTTATGGAGATCCTGCAAAAGTATCGGAGGCACTGGTTGACAGGTACTTTGCATTGAATTGCAGGGAAGGAAACCGGCAGGCCATGATCGACAGGATGAGGCTTCCCTTTTCAGGGGATACAAGCCGGCTCAGGGAATTGCAAATACCCGTGCTGATACTCTGGGGACAAAAGGACCAGCTTATCCCGGTTAGCCAGGCAGATAAATTTGCAGCCATCCTTCCCCGTAACCAGAAAATAATTTTCCCCGCATTAGGCCACGTCCCGATGGAAGAAGCACCCGCGGAAATAGCCAACAGCATCAGGAATTGGCTGATACAATGACAGGGCTTCCCCGGTTTCATTAACTTTGCCCCATGCAGATACATATACTTTCTGTTATTCCCGAATTATTGGAGAGCCCCTTTCAACATTCCATCTTAAAAAGAGCACAGGATAAAGGTTTATTAAAAGTGGAGGTCCACCAGCTCCGCAAGTGGGCTGTTAACGAATATGGCCAGGTGGATGATTACCAGTTTGGCGGCGGTGCAGGCATGGTCATGATGTGCGAACCACTGGCAAAGGCAATTGAAGAACTCTCGGCTACGGAGAAGTTTGACGAAATCATTTTCCTGACACCTGATGGCGAAAGATTCAACCAGGGCATCGCCAACCAACTTTCCATGAAAAAAAACATGCTGCTCATTTGCGGCCACTATAAAGGCATTGACGAAAGGATCAGGGAACAATTTGTGACCCGCGAGATATCTATTGGTGATTATGTGCTTAGCGGCGGGGAACTGGCAGCGGCAGTGGTTGTGGATGCCATTGGGCGGCTGTTACCCGGGGTATTGAATGATGAAACATCTGCCTTGTTTGATTCCTTCCAGGATAATTTACTCGCCCCTCCCGTGTATACGAGGCCGGAAGAATACAGGGGCTGGAAAGTCCCTGATGTGTTGCTGAGCGGGGATCATAAAAAGATTGAAGAATGGCGTTTTGAGGAAGCTTTGAAAAGAACAGAAAAGAGAAGGCCGGATTTGTTACGGGAAGATTAACCGCAAAGAATTAAGAACGCTAAGAATTTCCTGCAGGCTTTTCCATTTATCGTTATTCCCTTATCTTCAAAAAATGTTGTACGCTTTCGGTAAAGTGATCATGTGGACCACCCTGCATTTTTATTTCCGGCGCATTATATTCGCCGGCAAAAATAATATTCCCGATGGTGAACCGGTCATCCTGATCGCCAACCATTCTGCTTCCTTTCTGGATGCCATGTTGCTGGCCGTGCAAATGAAAAGGCCATTGCATTTTTATGCACGCAGTGATATATTCAGAAAAGACTGGGCCAATAAGATACTCAGGTCGTTTCACATGATACCGATCTATAATATCGAACATGGCAAGCAGGACCTGCAAAGAAACCAGGAAACATTTGCAGAAGGCGAGCAGGTTTTAACAGACAAAGGCCTCCTGCTCATTTTCCCTGAAGGCACAAGCCGGGTTGAGCGGATCATGCTGCCCCTTAAGAAAGGAACAGCAAGGGTTGCTCTACAAACAGAAAGCAAAGCAGATTTTACACTGGGCCTGAAAGTAATTCCGGTGGGCATCAACTACAGCGACCACCGCTTTCGCGCTGATATTCATATCCAGGTTGGGGAACCAACCAGCATTCAGAACTACGCAGACGTTTTCAAAGAAAATCCCAATAAAGCCATAACGCAACTAACCAGGGAACTGGAGGCTAAATTTTCCGATACCATCATCTTTGTGGCACAGCCGGAACATACCGCATTGATCAACCGGCTGCTTGAATTATACCGCAATGATGTTTTTCATGCGCTGGACCATCTCAGGGGTGTACCTATCCTGAAAATGGAAAAAGATATCTGCAGCAAGGTGAGTGAAATGAGCGAACCGGAAGCGGAAGGGAAAATGAATGAACTCAATCGTTACGACAACCTGCTTCGAAGCAATGGCCTGATGGATTCATCCGTGAATGGCCGGTATTATTTTATAGCTGTTCATTTGCTTTTACTCATCATTGGCCTGCCGCTTTTTCTCACCAGTTTATTTCTGAACGCTGTTCCGCTCCGTTTTGCAAAATGGATTGCAGATACCAAAGTCACCCGGATCGATTTTTACACCAGTGTAGCCAATGCCGCCGGCGGGTTCGGATACTTCATCTGGTGGATGATCCTTTTCATCATTGCAGCAATCATTGGAGAATGGTGGGTATGGCTTATCATTTTATTGGCGCCTGTTCTGCTTTTCCTGGGCATGTTCTGGTGGGAAGCATTTCAATCCTTCCTTTGTCACAGCAGGTATCTTTTCTTAAAATGGAAAAAATCGCCTGTCCCAACTGATCTTATTTCACTAAGAAACAAGATCTGCTTCTGGGAAAAGTAATAAAATAGTTTTTAGTTGATAGTTGGTAGTTGTCAGCAA
Organism: Chitinophagaceae bacterium; assembly: GCA_041752135.1. GTDB lineage: Bacteria > Bacteroidota > Bacteroidia > Chitinophagales > Chitinophagaceae > Pollutibacter. Next base: position 53,544 of record JBGSHT010000076.1, read on the forward strand.
CAGCCGGCTGTTTATTGGCTACTGGTGACTGGCTACTGGCGACTGACATCAGCCATTCATCCCTGCAATAATCCTTTACACCCATTAACTTTGCATATAAGCGGATTCCAACAGAAATTGCGGTGCTGATGAGAAAAAAAGGCTTGCTTCTCTGGTATTTATTACTCGCTGCTTTTGCAGCATTCACCCAGGACGGACTGGGCTTCCAGGAAATCTATAAGCTTCCCATCCACCAGGCTAAAGAAAAAATCAAGATCGACGGTATTGCATCTGAATCAACCTGGCAAACGAGTGATATGGCCACCGACTTTTGGGAAAAATGGCCAAACGATAAAGCTAAAGCAAAAAGAAGAACCGAGATCAGGATGGCATTCGACCAGGAAAACCTGTACATCTTCGTAAAAGCGATGGATACCAACCGCTATGTGATCCAAACACTCAAAAGGGATAATGGCATTTACGACAGCGATGCCATCAGTATTGCACTTGACCCGGTTAATCAAAGGACCAATGGTTTCCTCTTTTCCGTGACACCTTATAATGTGCAGTCGGAAGACCTTGTAAGTGCCAACAGCGGTGGCGACCTTAACTTTAGCTGGGATAACAAGTGGTTTTCTGCAACCGAAAGGCACGAAGATCATTGGACCGCTGAAATTGCCATCCCATTCAAAACCCTACGGTACGAAGCCGGAAAAAAAACCTGGGGCATAAATTTTTTGCGATCAGACCTTAAGAATAACCAGTATTCATCCTGGACCCATATGCCCACCAATTTCAATTTCTTTGATTTCGGCTATTCAGGATCGTTAGTATGGGACCAGGCACCTCCCCCGCCGGGAACAAATATTGCCTTTATACCCTATGTAACCGGATCTGTAAACAGCAATCCCGAAGAACAGGAACCCACTACCGGAAAATTTAACGCCGGTTTTGATGGAAAGATCGCCGTAACGCCATCCCTCAATCTTGATCTTACCGTGAACCCGGATTTCTCGCAGGTAGAAGTGGACAGGCAGGTAACCAACCTCACCAGGTTTGATATTTTCTTTCCCGAACGCAGAACATTTTTCCTGGAGAATGATGATTTGTTTTCCGCCTATGGAATCCCCCCTATCAGGCCATTCTATTCAAGGCGCATCGGTTTGGACAATGACGGCAATACCATACCTATTATTGGCGGGGCAAGGCTGAGTGGAAACCTGACAAAGAAAACCAGGATCGGCATCATGAATATGCAGACACTGGCCAAAGGAGATTACGCGGCGCAGAATTATACAGCTGTTACCTTTAACCAAAGGGTTCAAGCCAGATCATTGGTAAAAGGTTATTTTTTAAACCGACAGGCATTCAGTGGTAATGAAAAATGGGACGACCCCATGGACCGGTATGGCCGAAATGCGGGTCTTGAATATAATTTTTCCGACAAAGCCGGCAAATGGAGCGGCTGGGCCGGCTATCATAAATCATTTAAGCCGGGCATTCACGGATCAGACCAATATCTCAATGCCGGCGGACAGTTTGCCACTAAGTCGTTTGAAGCGGTTATAGATTACAGTGATGTGGCGGATAAATTTTATACGGACATGGGTTTTGTAAACCGTATTGAAAACTACGATGCAAAACTCGACAGTAATTTCAGGGTAGGATTCCGGCATGTGTTCAATTCTTACCAGTTCAGGATCTTTCCCAAAAGTATTTACATCAACCAGCACCGCCTTGGACTGGAAAACTATACCGTATGGAACCGCGATGGCAGCCTGAATGAATCCAACCACAGCCTGAACTATGAAATGTCTATGCGCAACACCAGTGAGCTATCAGCCAACATAGATTTCATTTACAATAACCTGCCCTATTACACGCAATTCACAGACGACAAATACGAACCATTACCGCCGGGCACTTATCAATACTGGCAGGGTTCGCTTCAATACCAGACAGATTCACGCAAACGTTTCATATTGGAACTTGGCTCCAGGTATGGCGGATTCTATAACGGCACTTTATTTCAGGCCAGCCTTTCTGTAACCTGGCGCGCGCAGCCCTGGGGTAATTTTACCTTGAACTTTGAGAATGCTCGGCTAGATTTCCCCACCCCTTTTGGAAACACCAACCTGATCCTGGTGGCACCACGCATAGAGATCAACTTCTCCAATAACCTATTCTGGACAACCTTTCTTCAATACAATAACCAGAATAATAACTTCAATATAAACAGTCGCCTTCAATGGAGGTATAAACCGATGAGTGATATATTCCTGGTTTATACTGACAACTATTTCACGGACCCGTTCATGAAAAACAAGAACCGGGCGATTGTGTTTAAGATGAATTACTGGCTGAATTTATAAAAGTCGGGAGTCGGGAGTCGGGAGTCGGGAGTCGGGAGTCGGAACAGCCAATACAAATTTGTAATACAGAACAGCCAAATTCATTTGTAGAAGTTAAGAATTGATCTGACAATTTTCATTTACCACAAAGTGCTTTCGTCTTTGGCTGTTGACTATTGACTCCCGACTCCAGCCTATTGCCTTTGGCTGCTGACTCACGACTCCCGACTCACGACTCCCGACTCCGTACATTTCCCTATCTTTAGCATCCTTAAAAATTCCCACATGAGTTCCAACAGAAGACAATTCATCCGTAACCTGACACTTGGTTCCGGCGCTATCGCAACCGGCCTTTCTGCAGCAGCAAATGAACATTCATCCGGCATTTTATTGCCAAGGGATGCTGCAGCTATCAATATGTGTGGCTTTGCGGCACCCAAAATGGATAAAGTTCGGGTTGGCATAATTGGTCTGGGCATGCGCGGGCCCGGTGCTGTTGAGCGCATGTGTTTTATCGAAGGCGCGGAAATCGTTGCGCTCTGCGACAAATTCCCCGACCGCGTTGAAAGCGAGCAAGCCATCCTGACGAAAGCGGGATTACCCAAGGCAAAAGGTTATACAGGTAACGATGGCTGGAAAGCCCTTTGTGAATCCAAAGACATCGACCTGGTGTATATCTGCACGCCCTGGAAATTACATACGCCCATGGCCGTGTATGCCATGCAGAACGGCAAACACGCTGCAACCGAAGTGCCTGCCGCAGTTACCCTCGAAGAATGCTGGCAGCTGGTTGATACTTCAGAGAAAACACGCAAGCATTGCATGATGCTGGAAAACTGCTGCTACGATTTTTTTGAACTGCTCACCCTCAATATGGCCCGTAACGGGATGTTTGGAGAACTGCTCCATGCAGAAGGCGCCTACATACATGACCTGCGCGATCTCAACTTCTCCAAAAAAGGATATGCGGATATGTGGCGGCTCAAAGAAAATGCTTCACGTAACGGCAACCTGTACCCGACACATGGCCTCGGCCCGATTGCCCAGTGCATGAATATTAACCGGGGAGATAAGATGGATCACCTGGTATCGATGTCTACGAACGATTTCCAGATGAATGAAATGGCGAAAGAGATGGCGGCAAAGGATGATTTCTTTAAACCTTATACAGATAAGCCCTATCGCGGCAATATGAATACCACGCTGATCCGCACAGACAAAGGTAAGACGATCATGGTACAGCATGATGTAACTTCCCCGAGGCCGTACTCCCGCATTCACCTGATCAGCGGCACAAAAGGTGCTGCCAGCAAATGGCCTTCACCACAGCGGATATCCTTTGGGCATTCCTGGTTAAAAGAGGAAGAATTCAAGGCAATGGAAGCAAAATATACACCGCCCATCGTAAAACATATAGGTGAAATTGCCAAGAATGTCGGCGGCCATGGCGGCATGGACTTCATCATGGACTGGAGACTGATCGACTGCCTGCGCAATGGTCTTCCACTCGACCAGGATGTGTATGATGCAGCATCATGGAGCGCCGTTGCACCGCTGAGTGAACAATCAGTTGCAAAAAAATCACGTACTGTTGATATGCCTGATTTTACAAGAGGCGCATGGAAGAACAATAAGCCTCACAGCCTCACGCTTGATGGCGGCGGCAATACCGGGGTACGTAAACTGGATGCCTCAGGCAAACAATTATAAATGATAACCTGCGATATACTTGCAAATATTAAGATAAATACAGAGATCCCTCCTTCGTCGGGATGACAAATAAGAGCGTAACCAATAGCAGTATGCCTGAATGTCGTAGGAGGGATCACAGGACGAAGAGTAAATAATAGCAGAACGCTTAAATTAATTAAGCCACCCCCCAACAGCACAGTTAAGGTAGTTGCTATTTATCATCCACTTCCCTGTCATCCCGACGAAGGAGGGATCTCTTTGGATCTCCAATAATCAATCCAATTCAAATACTGTCAGGTATTAGCCCTGTTGATAATTCAGGAAACAAAATATTTTGTGATCCACACAAACACAAAATAAAAAGTGAGGATCATCGCCAGGCAAATTCCAAAGTTTGATGCATAAATTTTTTTCATAAGAATTGCTTTAAAATGTGAAGGCGGATAGGGATACCCTAACCGCCTTCAAAACTGTGCCAGAAAATAAATTCCGATACCGTAATTATACTTTTTACTGATCTTTTTTTACGGTAATCACGGGTAGTGATTTCTCCCGTATCAATTGGTTGAACTTTGGAATGTCCTGATTCATAATCACTTTAAGTTTCGCGAGTTCAGCATCAGCCTGTGCAGCAAGATCCGTATACACTTCTTTTGCCTGCTTGCTAGGTGCCATATTACCGCTGTTGGCCATATCAAACACACCACCCAGTTTATCGTTTAACCGGATCGGATAATTCAGTACATCCTGTCCGCTCTTGGCTTTTGTCTGGTGTAGTTTTTCTTCGATCGCGGTAAGTTGCTTATTGATGCTGTCGGCCATTTGTTTTACTTCCTTTGGACAATCCTTCCCTTGTTTACCCACAAAGTCATTGATCTGCGTACGGGTACTCCTGATGTCTTTCACACCCCTTTGCACCTCGTTGAATTTCCCCTGCACCTGCTGCAGGAAAGCAAACTGTGCATCATAATCCAGCTGAGAAATCGGGTAGTTCGGATCAGCCATCACTGTAAAAGGAACTTCAGCAGAATCACTTCCAACTTTTATGCGTGCAAAATAATTACCCGGAGGGGCAGTGATACCGGCAGGTGTACCGTTCCATAAGATCATGCCATCTGCTTTCTCCGCTTCCGGGTAAAGCAGATTCCAGTTGAACTGGTTCATGCCCGGAGAGAGTTCAAGTTTGTTGTCTTTACTTTCCGTAGTGAAAGATTTGATCACCTTTTTATTCTTATCCATGATGGTTACAGAACCTTTTGTGGAATCCGTGACCTTACCTGCGTAAAAATTTATAACAGTACCACGGGCAGGATTTGCACCGGCATTTACCGGCCGCTGCCTGTAAGCAGCATATGGATCAGCCATAACTCGGTATGATGGATTGACATCATATACATGCAGATTTTTTCCAATGATATCTGCTTTTGATTGCTGCACCATACTCAGGTCATCCAGTACCCAGAATGCCCTGCCCTGTGTTGCTACAATGAGGTCGTTATTTTTAATGGTAAGGTCTGTGATCGGAACGATCGGCAGGTTCAGCTGGAAAGGTTTCCAGTTAAGTCCATCGTTATAACTGATATACATTCCATATTCTGTTCCTGCATACAACAAGCCGGGTACTTTTTTATCGGCACGCATTACGCGGGTGAAATGCATCTTATTGATGCCATTGGTAATGAGCTTCCAGGTTTTACCATAATCTTCTGTCTTGTAGATATACGGTGTAAAGTCATCGCTTTTGTACCGTGTTCCCGTTAAGTAAGCAGCACCTTTTTTAAACGGATCAATTTCAATCGCATTCCACATCATCCATTTCGGAGAACCGGCCGGTGTAACATTATCCCATTTTTTTCCGCCATCACGACTGATATGTACCAATCCATCATCACTGCCTGTCCATAAAAGATCTTTCTCCAGGTGGCTTTCTGCAGCCGTAAAGATCGTGCAGTAATATTCTACGGATGTATTGTCTTTTGTGATCGGGCCGCCGCTTGAAGCCTGTTTGCTTTTATCGTTGGTGGTAAGGTCACCGGAAATTTGTTCCCAGCTTGCCCCTTCATTTTCTGTAACGAATAAGGCATTGCCTGCGCAGTATAAACGCTTAGGATTATGCGGCGAAAAAAAGATCGGGAAGTTCCACTGGAAACGATATTTCAACACATCAGCGCCGGCTCCCATGGGGTTATCCGGCCATACCGTAATGGCACGGTTTTCTCCGGTGCGATGATCCAGTCTTGACAGGTAGCCGCCATAGTTACCACCATAAACGATATCGGGATTGGTTGGATCGGCAACCACATAGCCGCTTTCACTGCCCGCAGTTGGCTCCCAATCGTCCTCTGTTACCGCAGCACCATAGGTTGAAGATTTAATGCGGATCGTAGAGTTATCCTGCTGTGCACCAAGGATGCGATAAGGAAATGAATTATCAGTAGAAACGCGATAGATCTGTGAAGTTGGCTGGTTTAGATACGTGCTCCAGTTGTTGCCACCGTCAAAACTCACCTGGGCACCACCATCATCTGCTACTACCATCCGGTTGCCATCTTCCGGATCTATCCAGAGATCATGATGATCGCCATGCGGGGTGCGAATGCTTTGAAATGTTTTTCCCCCATCGCGGCTGCGCATGAAGTTCACATTCGGGCAATACACCGTGTTTTCATTTTTGGGATCAACAAAAACTTTGGAATAATACCATGCCCGCTGGCGGATATTGTTATCATCACTTTGAAGTGTCCATGTTTCTCCGCCATCCGCACTCATAAATAGCCCGCCTTTTGCATTTTCAATAATGGTATAAATCTTATCCGTATTGGAAGGCGCAACAGCAATGCCGGTAATTCCCCATACACCTTTAGGCAAGCCTTTCTTCTGGGTCAATGCCGTCCATGTTACACCGCCATCTGTGCTTTTCCAGATACCACTGCCCTCACCACCGCTTTCGAGGCTGTATGGCGTTCTTATGACCCTCCAGGTGCCTGCATAAAACACGTTGGGGTTACCGGGTTCCATCACCAGGTCGCTTGCCCCGGTCTGGTTATTGACAAATAAGGTTCTTTTCCATGTTTTGCCGCCATCGGTTGTCTTATAGATACCACGTTCTTCATTAGGTCCAAAAAGATGGCCCACAACCGCCGCCCAAACGATATCCGGGTTGCGCGGGTGAATGATGAGCCGGATGATATGGCGGCCATCATTCAGGCCCACATTCTTCCACGACTTTCCGCCATCCTCACTGCGCCAGACACCGCCAAGCCCTTCACTCACATTTCCACGCATGGTGTTCTCGCCTTCGCCCACATATATGATATTTTCATCAGATGGAGCGAGGGCAACGGCACCAATGGTGCTGCCAAAATATTTATCGGAGATATTCTTCCAGTTACTGCCGCCGTCGGATGTTTTCCATACACCGCCACCGGTAGCACCAAAAAAGAAAGTATTCCGGTTTTTATAGCTGCCGGTTGCCGCAGCGCTGCGTCCACCGCGCCATGGGCCCAGCAAACGGAACTTCACTTTGGCATGAAGGATTGAATCTGATGATGCTACTGCCGGGACGTTTACCGTAGGATTTTTTTTCTGCTGTGCAAATGAAATTGCCGCAAAACCGGCCATTGTAATGACAAGGATAAGTTTTCTCATAATCAAAAAAATTGGTCACGGAAAGTACGAAGGAAAAAGGAAATTGAGCAACAGTAATAATCTGCATGTTAGAATTTTATATTTTTAAGCCTCACATCCAAAAAAGTATAGTTTTTTTACTTCGCACTTCGCACCTCGCACTTCCCACCTCCAAACAAAAATCCCCGTCTTTCGACAGGGATCTCAGTTTGTTTGACAGTAAGTGTGTTCAGGGTTTCAGGTTTACTTAAGACCAGCTCTGGGTACGGATTAAAAGCGGGCCGGATTAAGTGCTGTCAGGGACAGAGGGCTAAAGGTTAAGGGTTGAAACAATCATCAATTTGACAAGACAAAGATGCAACGGAAAAACGGTGAGTGGAAATCTATTCGACGGGAGACCGAAATGTTTCGATAACCGGACAGAAAAGTTCGATAAACAGAAAACAAAATGGCTGAAAATTTGAAACAGATCAAATAACATTGATCTTCTGCATCACTTTTGATTTGTGCGCCTTGCTGATAGGGATCATAGTTCCCTTTATATACAGCATGTTTTCCTGGATATCGTCAATGCGGGAGAGATTGACAATATATGACCGGTGTACTTTCATAAAACGAAGCGGATCCACCTTGGCCTCCAGGTTCTTTATGGTATTGTGCGTAATATACTTTTTCTCTGTAGTGATGAACTTCACATAGTCTCCCATGCTTTCGATATACAGGATATCGTCGTTCTGCAGCCTGATCAGTTTCCCGTCAGACTTGATAAAAATATGATTGTTATCAGATGTAGTATCGTCTTCTTCTTTCTTTTTTTCAACCTTCTGGATCGATTCAAGAAAGCGCTGGTAAGTAAAAGGCTTTTTCAGGTAGTCGGTAACGTTATACTGAAAAGCATCATAAGCATATTCGGTCTTTGATGTAGTCAGGATCACCTGCGGGGTATACACCAGTTGGTCCATCAATTCAAATCCGCTCGCGCCGGGCATTTCAACATCCAGGAATATCAGGTCCACCAGGTTTTCAGAAAGAAAAACGAGGGCGTCTTCTGCATTCAGAAAATGCGCCTGCACGTCGATGATACCGCTCTTTTCACAATATTTTTTTAAAAAATCGGCCGCTGCCTGAAGGTCTTCAACTATGATACTGGAATATTTCATGCACGCTTGTTATTAAAATCACTGAGCCTGTGATGTTCTTCACGCACCAGGCTGATGGCCTCCCGGATGATCTCTTTGATATTGTCGTATGCCACCTGAACATCTGTCATTAATACCGAATCATTACACTGGTCCTCAAAATGTTGTACAAAATCCTGTACAGACAAAAGGCCCATATACCCAAAAAGAGGCTTGATTTTATGGAATATCCTGCGCAGCCCTGCGATGTCACCCGACCTTGCACGATCTTCTGCAAGGGTCAATTCATCGGCGATTTGAACCAGGGATGATTTAAATATCTCCGCTGCCGCTTCAGTATCACCGGAATATAATTCTTCCAGGAACTGCCGGTCAAAATGATCAGAGAAGACGTAGTGTGTATCTTTTTCTTCATCGTACATAAATCACAATTTTCAGGTTATGGAAACGTTTAACTTCCGGGCTAAACTTACTTTTCCTCTTGAAAACCAGTACTCACAGGTAATGAAAACGAATATTTTAGAGAGAATAGTATCTATTCCCCAAAGAATTTTGGAGAATGGAATTTCAGAATCCACCCCAAGGGAAATTCAGAAAAACATACTCAGGCTCAACCTTTTCCTCTCCTTTGCACTGGGTGTAATACTCATCAGTTTAGTCTTTAATTTTTTTAACCAGCTCTATGTCAGCGCAATAGTGAACCTCGGCGGCACACTCATGTTTTCTGTGGCCTACTTCATGATCAAAGACGGAAAACATCAGCTCTCCAAAATGATTGGTATTGGAACAATCAACCTTTACTTATTTACAATCAGCTATGTAGAAGGTTTACGATCAGGCCAGTACATGCTTTTTTTTCCATTGCTGCTGGCTTTGATCTTTGTGATCGACATCAAAAAAAATTACCAGGAGGTGATCCTCACCAGTGTGGTTACACTTTTGACAACGGTCATGATCTTTATCCTGGCTCCCTATCAGAATAACCTGCAAAAAATTCCGCAGGATCTTTACAGCGGGCTTTTCAGTACTAACCTTGCACTTGCGTTACTGCTGACCTGTGTTTTTGCCTACCTGATCCTTAAAACGCTGGAAAATCATGAAGAAAAAATATTGGAAGAAAAGAAGCTGTCAGACACCATTTATGATACATCCCTGGATGCCGTTTTCATTGTGAATGCTTCAACCGGACTGATCACGGATTGCAATAAGCGCTCCCTTGAAGTATTTGGGTTTGCAGACGAAAAACTGATCATTCAGTCGCCCGTTCATACCATTTTGGGAAATCATGTGGAGGAATATATCGTTGGATTTAGTAAAAACCGCTTTTCGAAAAATTCACCCTGGTATGGCAATATGGATTTTGTGCGGCAGAACGAAGTGCTCTTTTTTGCGTATGTGAATATTGTTCCCTTTAATCACCAGAACGACCTGTACTGTAAGATCAGCATCCTGGATATAACGGAAATAAAAATTGCAGAGTTTGAAATCATCAAGGCCAAAGAAAAAGCAGAAAAAGCGGCGATGGTAAAATCAAGGTTCCTGAGTAATATGAGCCACGAACTGAGGACCCCACTTAATGGCATCATTGGCACTTCCAATATCCTGTTACAGGAAGAATACCTGGAATCACAAAGACCTTACCTTGATGTGTTGAAGTATTCATCTGAACATATGCTTCAGCTGGTTAATGATATCCTGGATTTCAGTAAGCTGGAAGCCGGTAAAATGGAAATGGAGAATAATTCTTTTAACCTTAAAAATTTTCTCCAGAAATCCCTTAACCCTTTTATAAAAAGTACCAATAATACCGAAGTAAATTACCAACTGGAAATAGAAGACGAGCTTGACATCAATATTGTATGCGATGAAATGCGGCTCAACCAGGTTCTTAACAACCTGCTTTCCAATGCCAAGAAATTCACAGAAAGCGGCAGTATATGCCTGACGGCAAGAACTGAAATGAAAAAGAGCCATTCTGTGGTGGTATGTTTTTCCGTGAAGGACACCGGCATAGGCATTGCGCCGGCTAAGATCAGGCAGATCTTTGAAAGCTTCACCCAGGCTGATACGGAAACAACCAGGAAATATGGCGGCACCGGACTCGGACTGGCCATCAGTAAGCATATCGTGGAAAAAATGGGCGGGGAACTAAAGGTTAACAGCGAACCTTCAAAAGGCAGCGACTTTTATTTCACCATTGAGATGAAAGTCAATAAAGCCGCAAAAGCTTATGTAAATGAAGAAAAACTGAAAGACCTGATCAACCTGGCAGGTTTACGTGTGCTCATTGCTGAAGACAATCCCATCAATATGATCGTTGCCAAAAGATTCCTGCAAAAATGGAACGTTACCGTGGATGAAGCGGTTAACGGAAAGCTGGCAGTGGAACTCTTTGAAAAAAATGAATACGACCTGCTGCTGATCGACCTGGAGATGCCGGAGATGGATGGGGCACAGGCAGTGGCGGCCATCCGGAAACAGAACCCGATTGTTCCCATCGTAGCTTTTACAGCTGCTGTATATGATGATATGCACGCAGACCTGCTTAAAAAAGGGTTTACGGATTTCATTCCTAAACCATTCAGGCCCGAAGAACTGCACAAAAAGGTACTGCAACTCACGGCATATGATCAATTACAGAAATTCAAATACGGATAAGATCAAAAAAATCCCCGGACAAACCGGGGATTTTTCTTAGCGTCATATTTCCTTTGCGGTTAATATATTTACTTACCTGTCTTTGACCCCTGCAGGTTTTCCTTCACCAAAGCAGATTTGATCTTTTCCTCATACTGGCTTGCCAGTTGAACATTTTTTTGTCCGGCCTCATCCACCTTTTGCCGCAATGATTTCACCCTTTCCAATTGCAGGTTATTGGGTGCCGCTTCATTGTTGGCAATGGCAGCATATACTTCGGTTATATCTTCCCGTAAGCGTGTTTCATCCGCAAAAATGGAAGTTTGCTTTGTGGGAATGAGTTCTGCACGAAGGGTCTCCAGTTTATCATAGTATTCCTGCATCTGTTTTTTCAGTTTCGGATTTTTAACTTTATCCAGATTATCCTTCAGCGCTTTCTGGCGAGTAGAGATATCCGTTACTGTTTTGGCAAGGTCCTCATGCATGGTATACAATTGCATGGACGTTTTAAACTGCAGTTCCCTGTCGGCCAATGTGTAATTACCTGATCCGTCGTGTACCAATTTAAGCGGCTGGGTATATTCCTTACCGGCAACTTTTAACCTAACCGTATAATCACCGGGCAATACCTGCGGAGCGATAAAGGCGCCAAAATCCCTTTTGGTTCCGCCTGAAGCTGTCTTTGGCGGCATCATACGCTGGTTCCAGTTTATCTTGTTGACACCTTTACGGGTGGAACCAGGGAGGGTTTGTACCAGCTTACCGTTTGGATCGATTATCTCTAATTCCACTTTACCGGAAGATACCCGGTCTTTAAGATAATACTGTATCGGCGTTATGGATGGCGGATTAGGGGCAACCCACCCGCCTGTGGAAGGGAAACCGCTGTTGCCAAAATTACCCATGGTTAAATTCATGGGCTTTATATCGAAGAGATAAACATCCTTATCAACATTTTCTTTGGTAAGCTTACGCATGGGGGTAATATCATCTATGATCATCACTCCCCTGCCATGAGTACCCAGGATCAGGTCGTTTGTAACAGGGTGTATCTGTATATCCCGTACCAGTGCGTACCAGGGAATATTATTTTTCATCCTGTACCAGTTTTCACCGCCATCGATACTGGAGAACAATCCCATTTCAGTACCCAGGAAAAGCAGGTCCTTATTAATGAGGTCTTCTTTTATCTTATGTGCAAATCCGGTGAATTCGGCACTCTGAAAGGCCTTCCAGGTCTTTCCCATATCCGTCGAACGTGCCGCATAGGTCTTATGGTCGCCGTACATATGGTTATCGAAACTGGCGTAAACAATGTTCCTGTCAAAACGTGAAGGTTCAATACTGCTCACCCAGGTTTGGGCCGGGATTCCTGAAGCCGCGATATTCTTTGACATGTTTGTCCAGGTCTTTCCTCCGTCTGATGTTAGCTGCAGGTTTCCATCATCCGTACCCACCCATATGATGTTTTCATCCAATGGTGATTCAGAAATCGTAAATATGGTGGTATGGTTTTCTGCAGATGTAACATCTGCACTTAAACCGCCACTGTTTTCCTGCTCCTGTTTTTTCTTATCATTGGTGGTAAGATCGGGAGAAATTTTGGTCCAGTTCTTACCCTGGTTTACAGATTTGAATAAATACTGTGCGCCAATGTATAAGTTCTTCGGGTTGGCCTTACCGGTAGCTATGGGGGTGTTCCAGTTCCAGCGAAGTTTACCATCGCCTGCTCCGGGCTGGGGACGAATGCTCAGGCTTTTCAGTGTGCGGGAATCAATACGATTGATATCACCACCCTGTGATTCTGCGTAAACAGTATTGGGATCTGTAGGGTCTGGCACAACCCAGAATCCATCACCGCCATATAAGGCTTTCCAGTCGCCCACAGCTACTCCGCCTGGAGCGGCCGATGGCGCCATCCAGCTGCCATTGTCCTGTAACCCGCCGTATAGTCGGTATGGTGATTGCATATCATAGTCCACATGATAAAATTGCCCCACTGGCAGGTTCTGCATGAACAACCAGCTAACGCCTTTATCAAGGCTCATGTATACGCCACCGTCAGTGCCGAGGTAGAGTTGGCTGGTATTTGCCGGGTTGATCCATAATGCATGATGATCGCTGTGGACCCAGCCACCTTCTCCGCTGGATTCGGCATAGGAATAACCGCCGTCTACAGAATATGCAAACGAATAAGCAGGACGATAAACCCGCTTTGGATCTTTTGGATCAACCACAAGGGTACTGAAATAAAAAGGCCTTGAAACAACATTCAGTGAGGCACTCTGTTCTTTCCAATTTTCACCACCATCTGCAGAAATATACAGGCCGGTCTTTGCAGATTCCACAATGGCCAGCAGGTTATTGGGTGCTGAAGGTGCCAGTGCCAGTGCAGTACGACCGAAAGGTTTTGCCGGCAGCCCTTTATTCAGTTCTTTCCAGTTCTTGCCACCATCGGTACTTTTATAAATACCGCTGCCCGGACCACCTGAATTGAACAGGTATGGAAGGCGGCGAAATTCCCAGGTGGTGGCATATACAACTTCCGGTTTGGAAGGGTCCAGGGAGATATCGGCACAACCTGCTTTTTCACTGATGTATAATATTTTTTCCCAGGTTTTTCCTGCATCCGTTGATTTATATAAGCCGCGGTGCTTACTGTCGCTCCACAACGGGCCGGGGGCAGAAACATATACAATGGAACTGTTAGACGGGTCGATGACGATTTTGGAGATATGCTCCGTACTGTCAAGACCGATCTTTGTCCAGTTGTCGCCACCATCAGTTGACTTATACAAACCATCACCAATGGAAACCGAATTACGCATATTGCTTTCACCGGTTCCGGCATATATCACTTTAGGATTTTTCTGATCGATGGCTATTGCCCCGATACTCTGGCAATATTTGTCAAAGATCGGCTTGAAGGTAACCCCGGCATTGGTTGTTTTCCAGATGCCGCCACCTGCGGTACCCACATAAAGTGTTTTTCCTTCCTCCTGGTTAACACCTTCGATCGCAGTGATGCGGCCGCTCATGGTTCCGGGGCCCATTTGCCGGGCTTCCAGCATACCAAAAGTGGAAGAATTTACCTGGGCAAATGAAAGAACTGCGGAAAAGAGCAGTACAATCAGAAATGAAATTTTTCTCATATATATTAATTTTTGGAAAAAAAAACCCGGCCATGGACCGGGTTCTGCTTAACGATATTGAGACTATTTTTTAACCTGGAAGATAGCGTCATCCAATTTGGGATTTACTTCCACTTTAATGATATTAATAGGTGCAGGGGCTGAGCCGTTTTCCATGGTGTAAGGAATAACGATGCCTTCCGGTAATTTCTGGTAATTGCTCATGTTGATGGTTTGCTCAACATCCTGGCCATTTACTTTCAGTTTAGAAACTGCACGGTTGATGTAATAGGTTTTTGGGTCGACCAGGTAGATGGTTTCGCGACCGCTTTTGCGGGTCAGTTTTAGTTTGAAGCACTCTGTGCCATCAACATCTTCTTTACCCAGCATTTCTACGGTATGCCCTTTAGAGGCATAATCCATCAATTCGCCCTGGATATCAAGGCCTTCCTGGCCTGCAGCCAGTTCATCAGCAGTCATTGGTTCCGGGGCTGTTTGTCCCATGAACGGATTGAAATTCCATCCTGCTTCGTTGGTGATAATGGAATAACCTGTCATATTCATTACGGTGTATTCCTGCTTGCTGGCCTTGTTGTGAACCTGGTAAATGATAACCGGCACGTCCATACCCTGAGCATTAACGTTAGCTTCCATTTTCATGGAACTGATTTTTTTCCAGTTGTCTTTACCGCCAATGGCTTCTAAATGTTTTGCAATCACCTCATCGGCGGTCTGTGCAAAAATAGTTCCGCTCATTAAAAAGGCGATCATCATCAGAGAGACAAATTTGAAACGTTTCATATGTGTTTTTGTGTTTAAAATGAATGGTTGTATTTGAATTTTAATTTTTACTCACCCCCGCCCCTCTCTTCCAGAGAGGGGTGCCTAGCATAGCTAACTTTCTGCGAACCTCTGCGTCCTCTTTTCTCTGCAGTTAATGTATTCACTTTCAATTTTCGACTTTCGATTTTCGACTTTTTATCTACTCAGGTTTATATAATTTAGGATCAACAGGCTTATTCACTTCAATTTTCTCCACATTCGTTGCCGCTCCCATACCCACGATCGTTGTAGCATAAGGGAAAACATAACCTTCATCCGTTTTCCGGTAATCGGAATATTCCACAACGGTCTCTGCATCCGGATTTCCGCCGCGCCTCATTCCGCCACCACCCTTGGTTCTGGAACGGAGGATATAATATGTATTTGCATCAAGGTAATACGTTATGTCCCGACCAGATTTCAATGTGAGTTTGATTACATGACAACTTGTGCCATTGACATCTTCCTTTCCGATCAATTCAGCCTTATGCCCTTTTGCCGCATAATCTACCAGCGGACCGGCACAATCCAGTTCAGATTGCTGGGCCTGAACCGCTTCAGGAGGTAATGGTTCAAATTTCCCACCGCTGCGGGGATTTGAACTCCAGCCTTCTTTATCGGTTATTACCATTGTGACAGTGCCCATCCCGAAGTTAAATTCACGACGCATGAGTTCATTATTCACTTTCCACAATTTGGCCGTAGCCTCATTACCGTTTTGCATCACCGAAACCGTTTCCATGTAAACAGATTTCAGTGCAGACAATTTTTCCTTACCCCCCATTCCTTCCATATGCTTAGCTATAACTTCATCCAATGTTTGGGCAAAGACTGAAATGCCCATGGAAATGAAGAAAAAAGGCAAAAGAATCTTTTTCATGAATGATACGTTTTTGAAAAATCACCCAAATATAGGAAGCCCTTGGCTACAACACGTTCCTTTTATCCACTATCTTCTACCTTTGATCCATACAATTGACGCATGAAACATCACATTATTACAGGCAGACTCGCAGATTGTTTTAACCGGGAGATATATCCTGTACAAATTACCGTTGAAGGAACCATCATCAAAAGCATACAAAGACTTGAGCCTGCTGAAAATAATACCCACTTACCCTATATCCTGCCCGGTTTCATTGACGCCCATATCCACATTGAAAGTTCCATGCTGGTTCCGGCTGAATTTGCCCGGCTGGCTGTGGTTCACGGAACGGTTGCTACCGTAAGCGACCCGCATGAAATTGCCAATGTCTGTGGCCTTGAAGGCGTGGATTTCATGATCAATAACGGCCGGAGCGTCCCTTTTAAATTCTATTTCGGGGCGCCCAGTTGCGTGCCGGCGACTGCTTACGAAACCGCGGGCGCGAAACTCGACAGCCAGGATGTTGAAAAACTCCTCGACCGCGCCGAAATAAAATACCTAAGTGAGATGATGAACTTCCCCGGAGCGTTGCATGGTGATCCGGAGGTATTGAAAAAAATTACCGCTGCACTTGAAAGGGGAAAGCCAGTTGACGGGCACGCACCCGGCCTGAGGGGCGAAGATGCCCGAAAATACATAAACCGCGGCATCTCCACCGATCATGAATGTTTCACCATTGAAGAGGCCCTGGATAAACTTTCCTATGGTATGAAGATCATAATCCGGGAGGGAAGTGCCGCTAAAAACTTTGAGGCGCTTATCGATCTGCTCCATGATCATCCCGACAAGATCATGTTTTGCAGTGATGATAAGCATCCAGACAGCCTGGTGGAGGGTCATATCAACCAGCTTTGTGCAAGGGCAATTGCCAAAGGCATCGACATATTCAAGGTTTTACAGGCTGCCTGCATAAATCCGGCAGTACACTACAAATTGGATGTTGGCCTGCTCAGGGAAGGCGATCCGGCAGATTTTATCCTCACTAATGAACTTACAAGTTTTAAGGTTGCAGAAACCTGGATCAATGGCATGAAAGTAGCCGAAAACGGCGTTTCGCTGATTCATACAGCTAATCAACAATCTGAAAAAGCATATATCGTAAATCAATTCAACTGTTCAAAAAAAGAACAAACTGATTTTTCCATGCCTGCCGGTAATGATGCTTTATATCCATTTCCCATAATTGAAGCTTATGATGGGCAGTTGATCACCGGCAAATTTTCCGGACAACCACTCAGAGAAAATGGATGCTGGGTATCTGATCCTTCATCTGATATACTTAAAATTGTAGTTGTTAACAGGTACTCAAACGCACCAGTGGAGAAGGCCTTTATCAGGAATATAGGGCTGAAACAAGGAGCGTTGGCTTCTTCGGTAGCGCATGATTCGCATAATATTGTAGCTGTTGGTTTTGATGATGAAAGCCTTTGCAGGGCAGTGAACCTGGTGATTACGCATAAAGGCGGTGTAAGCTGCGTGAAAGACAACCTGGAGATGATACTGCCTTTGCCTGTTGCTGGTTTAATGAGCACGGATGATGGTTATAAGGTAGCAGAACTATACACCTTAATTGACCGTGCGGCCAAAGATGCGGGCTCAACTTTATCTGCGCCATTTATGACTTTGTCTTTTATGGCGTTGCTTGTAATACCACACCTTAAATTAAGTGATATGGGGTTGTTTGACGGGGATTCTTTTCAAATAATTTAACCGCAAAGAAAAGAAGAACGCAAAGGATTTATTTCACCGACGAAATTGCAAGTTTTACCGAGAATGCCGGCTGAATGGCCTGTTTACGCTTGTGAATCGGCTTTCGTCCATGTAGTTTTGATATAAATTAAACGAGATGAACAATACAGCAGATAATAAGCACAGGCGTTTTGGCGGGGAAGGCAGGAATCTATGGATCGGCGTTTTATTTTTAGTGATAGGTGGTATATCCATTTTACGATATGCGGGTCTGGGAATCCCCTCCTGGATCTTCAGCTGGGAAATCCTGCTGATCGCCATCGGCGTTTTCATTGGGCTGAAAGAAGGCTTCCGCGGACTGACCTGGATCATCCTGATCGGTATCGGAACCTTCTTTCTGCTTGATGATGTTTTTCCAGACTTTGACCTGGACCGGCTGATCCTTCCGCTGATTTTTATTGGTATTGGGCTATCACTTGTTTTCAGGCCAAAGCGAAGAATCAATGCTGAAGAAGAAGGATTTGGACCCATTTCGCCAGATCAGGGCAATCAACCATCACAGAACTATCAACTTGCGAACAATGAGGGTATTTTTACAAAGGACAGCGGTTCTGATAATGTGCTGGAAATCGTATCCATTTTTGCCAATGTCCGCAAAGTGATCATGACAAAAAACTTTAAAGGCGGGGAAACAGTATGCGTTTTTGGCGGTGCGGAGATCAACCTTAATAATGCCGATTTTGATAAACAAGTTATCATTGAAACGGTCAATGTATTTGGCGGCACCAAACTCTATATTCCCAACAACTGGGAAATCAAATCAGAAATAGTGGCCATTTTTGGCGGGGTGGAAGATAAGAGACGCTTTCCTGCTATCACGGTCGTCCCTGACAAAACACTTATCCTGCAGGGATTCTGTATGTTTGGCGGCCTGGAGATCAAAAGCTATTAATCCTTTCATTAATCAGGATATATGAACTGGTATCTTACTAAAATGGTTTTCAGGATTATCTTCGGCAAAGGCAAACATAAGGCCCGGTTTGAAGAACAAATCAGGATAATAGCTGCTCCTACAGCTGAAGCTGCACTGGAAAAAGCCAATATAATGGCACATACAGAAAAAAACCAGGTAAAGGATTCAGGATCTTTAGTAAAATGGCAATTCATTACCATTACGGAACTGTACAGGCTGCATAATTTCATAGATGGCGCCGAATTGTTTTCGCAGTTCAGGGAGGATGAAAATGGCGACCTGTTTGAGGAAATGATGCACCGGAAGGCAGCACTTGTACGTGATAATTTACAAAACAGGTTACTTGAAATCTTCTGATGACCGTTAATTTTCTATCCATATACAAAAAAAGCCGGGTACCATCATGGATACCTGGCGTATGGATCCTTTGGACAGGTCTGTATACCTGGGTAGCGACAGAGATGGGATTTGATCTGCGTGTAGCCCTTATAGATAGTTTAACCTCGAATATAATGCTTGCTATCGCTTCTTTCCTGCTAATAAATATCCTAAAATTTTATACCCCCGGGAAAGGACGGTACATTAACCTGGTTGCCCTCACGCTTGCCATCACCTTACTCTGGTATGTTTCGGGCAGGGCTCTTTTACTTTTTGTTTTGAAAACACAAATTGGTGCAGACCCCTTTTGGGGAAAAGATTTTCCGATAAGACTGGCCATTGCTTTCCTGGTACTGGGCTGCGTAGCGCTTTTTTACGTGCTTGTTGGTACGATGGAAGACCGGGAAATACAGATACACCGGAAATCAGATGCCGAAAAACTTGCCCGCGAAGCGGAACTGTTCCGCCTGCAGCAACAGTTACAACCCCATTTTTTATTCAACAGTTTAAACTCCATCAGTGCATTGGTGGGCAGCAACCCAACACAGGCCCGAAAGATGATCCAGCAGTTATCGGAATTTTTACGGGGGACCATAAAAAAAGATGATCAGCAACTGATACCCCTGGAGGAAGAATTACACCAGCTCAGGCTATACCTGGATATAGAAAAGATCAGGTTTGGCCACCGGCTGCAAACGGAGATCGATATCTCTGAATCGGCAAAGTCCTCCAGTATACCGGCGCTTCTGCTGCAACCCATCGTGGAAAATGCCATTAAGTTTGGCCTGTACGATACCATTGGGCAAGTGATGATCTGTATCAAAGCCACAAAGGAGAATAATCAGTTACAGGTTACCGTTAGCAACCCTTTTGATCCGGAGACAGCCTCCCCCTCACGCGGTACCGGATTCGGGCTGGCTTCCGTTCAAAGAAGGTTATACCTGCTTTTTGGCCGAAACGATATTGTACAGACCCTTGCAAGGGAAAACCAGTTTATTACAACAATCATTATACCACAGCATGATTAAAGCCATTATCATAGACGACGAACCGCTTGCCAGGATACTGGTGAAAGAATACCTGGTCTCCTATTCCGATATTGAAGTGATGGCAGAATGTAATGATGGATTCGAAGGACTGAAGGCCATACAGGAACACCAACCCGATCTTTTATTCCTCGATATACAAATGCCCAAGATCAATGGATTTGAAATGCTGGAATTGCTGGATCATCCACCGGCTGTGATCTTCACCACTGCTTTTGATGAATATGCGATCAGGGCATTCGATAACCATGCGGTGGATTATTTATTAAAACCCTTCAGTAAAGAAAGATTTGACAAAGCACTTGCAAAGTGGAAAGCTTTGTTTTCACAAAAAGATACCCGGCCTGAATTGAAAGAAGTGATTGAATCTGCGGCCAATTCACCTTTACAACGGGAAAGGATAGTGGTGAAATCTGGCTCATCTATCATCGTGATCCCGGTTGACGATATCATGTATCTCGAGGCAGCGGATGATTTTGTTAAGATCCATACCCGAAAGGGACACTGGCTGAAAAATAAAACGATGGCCCATTTTGAGCAGCAGCTTGATGCGAACCGATTCATCAGGGTACACAGGTCCTATATTGTAAACATTTCAGAAATAACAAGGCTTGATCCTTATGAAAAAGACAGCCACATCCTTTTACTCAAATCTGGCGCAAATATACCTGTAAGCAAAACCGGAATGATCAAACTGAAAGAAATATTAAATTAATACATGCAACCGCAAAGACACGAAGATGCAAAGTCAATTCATTGGCAGCACCCATTCTGCCAGGTCTGAATTTGATGAATTCTCCGGTTTTACATTACCGCCATATTCAAAATCGCGCCATTTCAACCGGCCATTGATCCCGTAAGGTATCAGCCGGATCCGGTTCAGGGATTTCTCTACTTTTATCTCCATGAAACTCTGGAAGTAAGGTGCCTGGTTATAATCAAAAGCAGCAGAAAGCCATTCTGCCGAGAAAGGATAACCGTTATATTTCTTTGTCCATATCCAGGCAGGATATTTCCATTTGGGCGTAAGTGAATCGATCTTGTGCTCCAGAGGCCCACGTGCCGGATAATTGGCCCAGTCTGCAGAAGGACGTGTATGATGCGGCGCCATGGCAGCCCCGATACTCAGGTAAGCGCCGCCTCCGCCGTTAACAAAATGATGCATCGTGTGACCATCACCGTTTTGTGGTAATTCCCTATAATATTCAAGGTCATGTGTATCCCCGGCCATGATCATGGGCACTTTGTACGCACGCAGTAAATCGTGGAGTGCTTTAAATTCAGGATTCATATTTCCCTGGTATTCACCAATGGCATAGAAAGGATGGCCAAGCAAGGCCATCACATATTTTCCTTTAGATGCTTCCAGCACCGCTTTTATCCAGGCCAGTTGAACAGAATCAACGCGCCTGCGTACACCGGTATCTATCGTAAGCAGAACAAAATGATCCGTTGAAACCTGGAAAAATGGTGCATTTTGAAATCCAACCGGGAGATCATACTCTTTTTTCAGGAAAGATGCCTGGTTGACCAGTCTTTCAATATCTTTTTCATTGGTGCTTGTTATATTCAGGTCGCTGCTGATCCTTGCAGCCATTGCTTTCCTTGCTGCATCGGGTGTATAAAAAGTAGCCGCAAATCCTTCCAGTGCATCATACCAGTCGTGGTTACCCGGAATGGCATATACAGGTTTTTTCAAACCCTTAAACGGGAGGAAAAATTTTCTTTCATAATCCTTCATGGCACCTGAAGGATATACAATATCAGATGATATTACAACAAAGTCCACGCCCGGCTTATTAGCAACAGAAAGAATCTGGTCTTTCAGGATATGCTGAGAAGGATCTCCCTCTCCGGGATCACCTACAACAACAAAAGAGAAATCACCGGTATCTTTCATATGAAGTGGCTTCATGCGGAATGCATTGGGCCCCACTATTTCGCCACTGACTTCGATCATGGCTTCACGCCAGACCTCTGCACGGGAACCCGCCCATCCGTCCCAGATTCCGGAAGCCCAGTTCTCCGTATCAAAGTACCAGCTCATGCCCAGAACCGGCATTACAGCAGCCAGCAATGCGGAGAAAGGCAGGCCGATCCTTAATCCGTTACGCACCGCTGTTGCATAGGCATATCCTGATTTTCTGAAACTGATTGACAGACGCAGTTGCCTTGTGAGCCATGTTTTCGCCAGCCAGCGAGGACCAAAACGCAAACGATCAGATTCCGGCACTTTTTGTACCCATTTCCACAAACTTCGGATAATCATTCCCGTTAACCGCCTGAATATGGCTATAAATGGCGCTATGATGGCAAAAGCTATGATCAGGGCAATGACCAGATCTCCTATGACTGCAACAACCGGCGACATAATTCCCAGGTATGAACGGTCGAGCCCCATGCGGCCAAGATGGATAAAAAACAGGATGACAATAAAAGTGAAAATCCATCCCGCATCAATGGGCGCCCGATGATCATCTTCTTTTTCCAGTTTTTCAGCCAGGGCCACAATTTGTTTGTCATCTTCAAGCCCCAGGCCTTTGACCACATCCTTTGAAACGTTTTCAATTGAACCTAACCGTACCGTGTATAAATTATAAACGGTTCCCAAAATACGAAGTGCGCCAGACAATGAGATCAACCATTCAAACCCTTTACCCCGAAACAACATAATCAGTAAGACCACGATTAAATTTCCAAGTCCGGCAAGCAGCACATGTAAATAACGATGCTGGCTTTTTTTGAGTTTCACAAAAAAATAGACATACCGCAATCCATCCAGCAAAAAAAGGAATATTATAAAATCAACCAGGGCCCCTGGCTGAAACAGAATGGCATTAATCATCAAAGTGCCTATCAGCAGGGTTATACCGCCGCTAAACCAGGCAGATAACCTTGCGCTATTTTCCGCTCTTTTAAAGCCATGCAGAATTTCCAGTATGCCGGCCCAAACCAACAATCCGCCAACATAAGAAGCAGGTTCAACGATCTCCCATAAGGGGGTCATTAATGCCAAAAGTCCCAATAAAATACCAATGCCTGTGAAAATATATTTCTGCTGCAAAAAAGAAAAGTATTTACGAGCCATATCAGATGGTTGAGTTTAGTAAATTTAACCAATGAACGGATACACGGATTAATAAATTTGAATCCTCCAACTTATCTAAATTTATCCTCAAGCATACATTTTATGGCAGTAGAAGAGAATGAAAATACACCAGCAAACCGGAGAGAAAAATTATTCACGATTATTTTTGAAGCGGAGACAAAAGCCGGGAAAAACTTTGACATCTTCCTGTTGATCCTGATCTTCACAAGCATCATCCTGGTTATGATCGAAAGCGTTCCTACCATGATGAAGGAATACAGCAGGCACCTGTATATTGCAGAATGGGTGATCACCATTTTATTCACAATTGAATATATACTGCGGCTGGTTGTGGTAAAAAAGCCATGGAAATACATAACCAGTTTTTATGGGGTGGTTGACCTGTTATCCATTCTGCCAACCTACATCAGCCTAATCTTTCCACAATCACAATTCCTGATTGTGATACGTTCATTAAGGCTGATGCGGGTGTTTCGGATATTTAAACTCACGCGTTTTGTGCGGGAGAGCATGACCATTGTCCTGGCGCTGAAAGCAAGTGCCAGGAGGATACTTGTATTCCTGAGTTTTGTCGTTTTGCTGAGCATCATACTTGGTACCCTGATCTATGTGGTAGAAAGCCCTCAAAACGAAAGTTTCAGCAGTATTCCGCAGAGTGTTTATTGGTCCATTGTTACCATTACCACCGTTGGTTATGGCGATATTTCCCCGGTTACACCTGCTGGTAAGCTGATCGCTTCACTTATTATGTTGCTGGGCTATGCGATCATTGCAGTGCCTACTGGAATTGTGACCGTTGAATTATCTAAAAGTGCGCGGACGGAAAAGGCAGAAGCGCAAGCCTGTCCTTCCTGCGGACATTTTGGCCATGACCCGGATGCGAAATATTGCAAATTCTGCGGGCATGAGCTCTAATAATTTCACGCAAAGGCGCAAAGTTGAAAAAGTAAAAAAGTAAATTAATAAACTCGTACTTTTTTGTGCCTTTGTACACTTTGCGCCTTTGCGTGAAATATGTGACCTGGATGTGAGATTTTCAAATGCTGTGTTATGTGCACGAATTTAACCGCGAGGACGCAAAGAATCAATTAAATTGCATTGATTTTTTCATCAACATGTTGCCATGTCTAAACAAGTTTGTGTTATAGGTGCCGGCCCTTCCGGCATTACTGCCGCTAAGAATTTACTGGATGAAGGGCTGGAAGTTACCGTATATGATTTAGGAGAAGAAGTAGGCGGGAACTGGGTTTTCAACGAAGAGGAAGGACATAGTTCCGTTTTCGAAACCACGCATATCATCTCCTCCAAAAAACTCAGCGAGTATGAAGATTTCCCCATGCCGGAGGAATACCCCGATTATCCATCCCATAAACATCTGGCTGCTTATTTCCAGGATTATGCACGTCATTTCAATGTATATCCGCACATACAGTTTCAGACCTTTGTTAAAGCATGTGAACGTATGCCTGATGGCAAATGGGAGGTGACCACTGAAAAAGACGGCAAAGAAAATAAAGTATTTTTTGATGTGCTGGTTGTTTGTAACGGCCACCACTGGAACCCGAGAATGCCGCAATACCCTGGACATTTTGACGGAAAGTTCATGCATTCACATGCGGTCAAAAGGTTTTCAGATTTTAAGGACCGGAAAGTATTGGTCATTGGCGGCGGCAATTCGGCCTGTGATGTAGCCGTGGAAAGCAGTAGGGTGGCTGCTTCTGTTGATCTAAGCTGGCGCCGCGGCTATTGGGTGGCCCCAAAGTTCATCATGGGGAAGCCGGCAGATATTTTCAGCGAAAAGATCAACTGGATGCCACTCTGGCTCTGGCAGCGTATCTCCGCACTGAGCCTGAAAATCAGGAACGGCAGCAACTCCCTGTATGGGCTACCCGAACCGGAAGGCCCGCTGGGCTCTCATCATCCTACCATCAATGAGGACCTGTTTTATACCATCAGGCATGGAAAGATCAGGCCAAGGCCGGATATTGAAAAGCTGGATGGCAAAAAGGTCATTTTTAAAGACGGCAGTTCAGCTGAATATGATACCATTGTTGCCTGCACAGGCTATATCATCACGCACCCTTTCTTTAAAAAATCGTTTATTGATTACAGTGAGGGGGAAGTGAAACTCTGGCTGAAAATGTTCCACCCGGAAATGGACAATATCTATTTTATCGGGTTATTCCAGCCATTGGGCTGTATCTGGCCTGGATCGGAACTGCAAAGCAAGATAATGGCACGTGAGTTGTCCGGCAAGTGGAAAAGGCCTGCGAATATCCGCGAACTCGCTGAAAAAGAAGTTCGCCAGCCCGATTTCATGCAAATAAATACACCCCGGCATACGATCACGGTGGATTATCATAAATTCAGAAAAAGATTATTGAAGGAATTGGGCCGTTAGAGAACTTATTATATTCTTCATTTCACAGAGGCAAAATGAACCTGGAAATAATTTCAACCAAATCGACCACAGGACTTTCTAAAGGACAGCTGGTATTGATCCATGGAGCCTGCATGGGTGCGTGGTGCTGGTCAGACAATTTTCAACCCTGGTTTGCCGCAGAGGGGTATGACGTTCATGCAATCAGTTTACGTAATCATGCCGGCAGCGAAAAGAAAGGGAAGATTCGCTTTAAATCTGTCAGTGAATATGTGGAAGATCTTCAACAGGTAATTAAAACACTTCCGGGTCCTGTGTACCTGATCGGACATTCGATGGGTGGATTTACCATTCAGCATTACCTGGCGGAGGCTGATCCTAAAGTTCAAAAAGCAGTACTATTATGTTCATCCCCTGCTCAGGGGAACCTGGGTATCATCCCCCGATTACTGAAAGATATAACATTGCCTTTTTTGAAAGCAAACCTGCAGCTCAGCTGGAAGCCGGTATTCAAAGAAAAGGACAATGCCCGGAAAGTGATGTTCAGCAAGGATTTACCTGAAGAAAAACTGGAGAAAGCGGTTTCGCAGATGCAGGATGAATCATTCAGGGCATTCCTGGAAATGACTGCATTGAATTTACCCGATCACCGGAAAGTAAAAACACCGTTGCTGATCGTTGGCGGCGAGAAAGATTATCTGATACCGGAAAAGGCTACCCGTAAAATGGCTGCTTTATATAATACTGATCCATTCATTGTACCCAATGCTCCACATAATGTTATGATGGAAGCCGGTTGGGAAGAAGTAGCTAAGAAAATTGCAGCATTCTTCCTGTCGTAATTTTTGACTGGCTACTCCCATTGTAACCCCACCAGGCCTATAACGATCAGCGCCAGAAATACCATTTGCCTGGCATTCAATGATTCTTTAAAAAAGAATACACCAAGTATTGCGACCAGTAAGGTACTTGCACCGGCCCATACGGCGTTGGCTGTACCAACAGGCAATCTTTTCAAGGCAAGGGTCAGAAATACAAAACTTAGCATGTATGCGATGACGGCAATAACTGAATTTGTTCTTTGCTGAAATCCATCTGAAGCTTTCATAAACAGAACAGCTGAAGTTTCAGTCAGGACGGTCAATAATAAAAATAGGTATCCCATGTTATATCATTTAGGTAAAGGTCATACCGAAAAGGCAAGAAAATAAAGTGTTGTGCAATTAAATATAACAATTTCCATTGTCTCTTTTGAACATGCAAGATCCCTCCTTCGTGGGGATGATAGTTAGGGGCAGTTAACTTTATTCGGGATAGCAGCAATTTGTCACTCTCCTTGAATTGTCATCCCGACGAAGGAGGGATCTTTAAGCTATTGAAAACTTATGACTTGTGTCTCGGTATATTAAGATTAAGTATCAGGGAAAAGGGAATTGATTCATTTATCCACTAAGGAAATCCATTCTTTTATGGCAAGCTGTAAATTTTTTTTCGTTGACAACAAATCATCCATATCTTTAAAAATGATCAATCTCCTGCCGTCTTTATAATCCCCTTCCAGTAGACCGGTATTGATCTTTAATTTTGCACCACTTGGCCAAACCAGCATGATCCTGTTTTTATGCAGGTTCAAAACGATTATTTCCCTTTTGTATTCTTTTGGTTCAAAGGGCTTCATTTCCCCGGCATAATAAAAGCAGGGATTGTTCCATTTAATCTGTTCACTGATTTGCTTGTCGGTACTTAATATTATTTGCCTTAATGACTCTATTACCTTTCCAAAAACAGGATCAAGTTTTTGAATATGCGCTGTCACCTGGTCATGGCCGGATAGTTTGACAGACTTAGACATATATTTCTTGTAATTGAATAATTATAAAAATTAAAATATTCGGTCAGCCTTTCATATTATCATTTTTTCTTTTTTATTTCTGCCTTCATCATGTTTTCTTTAGCCTTAAATTTCACGATTTTCTCAACCAGTTCCAGCGGCAATGGCTGATCGAGAGGAAACTGAATTGCGCCCTTTGAGCTTTTATATGAAGCGATCTCCTTTTGGAAAGCGGCAACACCAGAGCCGGTGGGATAAAAACCGATGTGTTTTTCATAAGCCCCAAAATATACCAGCGGGCCATTCAGTTTATATGCCGGCATCATATAGCTGATGCTCTCTTCGGCTTTAGGAGCGGCTTTCCTGACAGCAGCCCTTAATTGCTTTAACATCTTTTGTACTGTAGGGGGATATCCTGAGATATATGAGTCTACATCAGTTGCAATATTCTTTTTCATGCCGTTAATTTTTATTTTGCCCAATAATTGGTTTTATGCTGGTCTTTGTTTTCTACTGTACCACCTGCTCAATCAGTTCAAGCCTTTTTACAATTGACCCTTTGCTTAATAGGGTACCCGGGGATAAAACAGCATTCGAGCCAATTTTTGAATGATCGCCAACCAGTGCACCAAACTTTTGGGTTTTTGTTTCTATAATTTGTCCATTATAAGATACGTAAATTCGTTTATCCTTTCTTTCATTGTAATGATTAGCTGTTATTGAACCTGCTTCAAAATTTACATTTCTGCCGATTATACTGTCGCCAATAAAATTGAAATGGGCGATGGCACTGTTTGGAAAAATAACAGCTGACTTAATTTCACATCCTGTACCAACGGCAACATGATCCATCAACCAAACCCCGCCTCTTATATACGCATTTGCACCGATAAAACATTTCGGCCCAATTATTACCGGAGGTTTAAGGATAACATTTGCTTCAATGACAGCCGTTTTATGGATCGCGATTCCATTGTTGATTTCATAAGCATCGTTTAGCGACAATATCTTATCTGCAAGTATTGACGAGAGATTACTGATGATCTCCCAGGGTTGTAATTTCTGCTCACCAAACAGATC
Source organism: Chitinophagaceae bacterium (assembly GCA_041752135.1). GTDB lineage: Bacteria > Bacteroidota > Bacteroidia > Chitinophagales > Chitinophagaceae > Pollutibacter. Next base: position 82,333 of record JBGSHT010000076.1, read on the forward strand.
AGTAAACCCATCCATAAATTCATTCACTGATATCATGATTCATAAAATTCAATGGGTAAATTGTCAGGGTCAGCAATAAATGTGAATTTTTTGTTTGTGTATTCATCTATCCTGATCGGTTCAGCAAAAATATTTTTTTCAGCTAAAGCCGAAATAGTTGATTCAATATCGTCAACTTCAAATGCGATATGCCTTAATCCCGCAGCTTCCGGCCTTGATGGCCGCTTTGGCGTTTCAGGGAATGAAAATAGTTCAATGGTATAAATGCCTTTAATCGAAAGGTCAGCCTTGAAAGATTGCCTTGCTTCCCTGTACACTTCAGCATCTAGCCTGAAACCCAATATCTCATTGTAAAATAATTTGGACCGCTGGTAATTGCTGCAGATTATCGCGATATGGTGAACCCTCTTAATGTTGATCATCCGTATTAATATTTCATTTATGTTGAAAAATTATGCCATAACGGCCAGCATATCGAATATTTTTTCACCCAGGTCTGCCCTCCCGGAAAACGTCACATATTTTTCAGCCTCCGCCCGGGAAATTCCTTTGGTAAAGAGCCTCCATGCAATATAGCCGTCTATTTTTATTTCGCAAATGGATGGCCCGGAAATATCAGACATCAATACCCAATTCAATCCATCATTATACAGGTGCCATTCTCCCCAACCTTCGCCGGTGATGATAATACGAATTAATTCGCCGACATTGCCTTTCATAGTTCTATAATGAAAAGGGATGGCGCGCATGGACGTATCCAGGTGGGGATGGTAAAGTTCTTTTGCATATAATGGTCCTGCCTGACCTACTGCCAACCTTATTTGCTGTTGATGGTGCCATTTCTCCGTGTACTCCCTGGCGATATGAAACCAATTAGGGGATTGAGTTTCACCTGCCCAGGCAACCGGCAAAAGTGCATTCCCAAAGGGATCCAATGACTGAAGCATAGTGCAATATTTCTTGCCGGTTATTTCCAGTAGTTCAATGATCATTGCCGGACTAACCCTTTTCATTGCCTTTACCCAATCTGCGTTTAACGTATTTAGAAATTCAATAAGTTCCTTATTTGAGTTGATATTCCCTGGCTGATCCCCTGAATAGCCATCCTGTAACATGGAAAGACTTCGTATATTTCCATCAAGCAGATGTGCGGCAACATCTTTAACCTTCCATTCCGGAGCGATCGTTTTTTTGAACCAATCTATTTGAGAAATCGAACTTAATACTGAAATAAGTTTCTCATCAAGAACCGGAAACAGTTCCGCTGTAAATATTGGTCCAACCGGTTTCATGAATTAAAGGGGATTATCGTAAAATAAATTTTTGAAAAATCCTTATACTCATTTTTTCTTTGATGCCAATTTTCCTGCGAGGTATGCCATGGGAAGATATGCGGCTAATACGTCCACCGCGCTAAACCATGCCGGTGAAGGCAGCATAAATATATTGGCGATTCCTCCTGCTAAAAAAATAAGTCCAATTAAAAAAGCAATCCCTAATTTATTTGTGGCAGCCATTTTCGCAGCAAGTAATGCGCCGGCGAATGTACCCAGTGAATGCGCTAAAAAGGGAAATATAAAATGCTTTGGCTGAAAAAGGTGCATCGAAGCTTTCAAACCTTCCATGGTGGTGATATCTGCACCATCAGGCGGTGGGATAATGGAACCGCTGATCATGATGATACCCATATTTACTGCGCTTCCCAAAATGGCTCCGGCAATGACGGCCAATATGTTTTTTACACCCGGTTTCATAAATATCTTTTAAATCAGTTTATAATAATCGTCTTAAACTAAAGTTATAAAAATAAGAACAGCTACGTTTCTTTACGGATAAATTAACCAGATTGAAAGGCATGTAAAAAAAATGTATATTTATTTTATACAGTTGTAAAAAATAAATCAATTGATAACTGCTCAAAACTCCGGAACTATAATCCCTCGCCATAAAAGCTGGGTAAAAAGCACCCATTGGATCATTACATTAAGTTTCCTGGCACTGACTTTCAGTGGTTTTGTGATCCTCATGTGCCACCCGCGGCTCTATTGGGGAGAAGTGGGAAACGACCTTACACCGGCACTTTTCGAATTACCGGTCAGCAGAAATTATAAGCACGGCGGCGGGGATAAAGCCACACCGTTTTTCGACCAGAATGGCTCGCCGGTCAGTTCCAGCAGAACCTAAGAGATATTCAATCAAAATGGCTGGGGCAGAAGTTTACATTTTTTGTCAGCCTGGTTTCTTGTTATAACAGGATTAATTTATTTACTGACAGGTTTTTTCACCGGCCATTTCAGGAGAAATCTCTGGCCCCGGGGGAAGGAATTTAATCTGAAGCTGTTCAGGCTGGACCTTATCAACCATTTGCGTATGCGCATCCCTGCTGCATCAAATGGCCCGCAATATGGACTCCTGCAAAAATCGACTTACCTGGCAGTGATATTCTTTCTGTTCCCATTGACAGCATTAACAGGATTGACCATGTCTCCTGCGGTTACCGCGTCATATCCCTTTCTGTTGAAAATGTTTTTTGGCGCCCAATCAGCACGCACCATTCACTTCTTTGCTTCTGTCTCGCTTGTGTTATTTCTGATGGTGCATATAGTGATGGTCATCAAAACAGGATTCCGGCAACAAATACTTTCAATGACCATTGGTAAGTAATATGAAAAAGAAACATATCATAACCAGGCGCAATGCTATTATAACGGGAGTGGCTACCTTAAGCGGATTGCTCCTTCCCGGATGTTCCAAAAAATTGCCACCAACTTATGGAAATATCCTGCGCATGGGTGATGCACTAACCTATGTTGCACACCGTACTCTTTTACCCGGACAATCGCTGGCAAAAGAATACCATCGCGGTGATATCTCTTCTTTCCCTGCGACCGGCACCACAAATCCGGCAGATTCAGGGAAGCCTACATACAGTGAAAAATGGGATCGTTTACAAAACGGCCAATTTACCAACTGGGGACTTTCCGTTGAAGGGCGTATTGCCAGGCCAAAATCTTACTCGCTGGCAGAACTACAAAATTTCCCAGCGCGGACGCAGATCACAAGACACACCTGTGAAGAAGGATGGACCGCAATTGGCGAGTGGACGGGTGTGCCGTTAAGCACAGTACTTCAAAATGCTGGCATCCTTCCTTCTGCACGCTTTGTAAATTTCTATGCGTATGATGGCTATATGGACAGCATTGATATGCTCGATGCGTTTCATCCACAGACTATGCTTGCCTATGGTATGAACGGGCGAAATCTGCCAATACCTCATGGTGCACCTGTAAGGCTGAGAGTTGAAACTCAAATTGGTTATAAAAGCATGAAGTACCTGGAACGCATAGTTGTTACAGACGAATTTACAGATATGGGAGACACAGGGTGGGCGTGGTATGTGGGCATTTGATTTTCCGAAGAATTTCTGTAATATAAACCTGCTGTGATTTAATTTAATTTTGGCTACCGGTTCCTGGAAATTACATAACAGCTAAATAATACGCAACCTGCATTAAAACTGGTTTCATAGATATAAACTTAAGCTGGAAAGAGGGGCCACGATCCTTTGACCAGAGAAAAACAATATCTACTAAAACAAAATCTGCCACTGGCATCACACATAACAGATGCCAGTGGTTTGCTTTTAATTTGTCGATTTGTACATCTGTTGCGAGGCATAACAGGCATTCGCTTGCATAAGGTTGTTTCTCATATTAACCGCAGTATGAAAAGCCTTGCAACTACTATGAAACGAAGTGCTTTTAGCTATGTTTTTTTATTAACCCTTGTAGTTTCGTTTGCTCATGCGGATAGCTTAAAAGCCATAGAGAAAGATTATCCGGAATTTGACTGTTATGGTATGGCATTATGGCGGGCAGCTATGAGGGTTATTACTGCGGGAAGTGAATTATATCCATCAGCTTCTGATGAAAGAAGATTTGCTTTTCCAATAGCAATAATTGGCTATGCAATTTTTGGGTTTGTTACGGCAACATTAGCCAGTTTCTTTATCGGAAGGGATGCGGAAGAAAAGGATACACCTGTTGCCGGTGCCAAAGATGTAGCTGTATTAAAAAATGAAATTGCTGCTCTTAAAATAGCCATTAACAATTTGACTTCTAAACTTGGATAAAACAGAGATGAGGATTCAATTCAATAACGCTTCTCCTATAACGTAATCACCTTATTACCTTTATATTTCGGCGAGAAGATTAAATTGGTCATTAGTGAAAGCCATAGATCAATTTTTCCCCTGCACTGATAATTTAAAAATCCCCTATAACAACTTTCGCAATGCTTCAAAGTCAAAATTCTTTACGAACCCATCAGTGATCTGTTGTGAAAATGTTTCGCCGGCCTTGTAGCGATATCGCACATGGAAGAACAATGGCTCACCGGTGCGGCCTTTCTTGCTCGCAGCCAGGGCGGGGTTGAAACGGTATACTGCATTGGCATCAGGCCCCTCGTAAAAGCCCTTGAAACGGGAGGATTCCTTGATAGTGTGCTCCGTAAAACGGGTATCATGGAATTTATGTGTGGCCTGTTTCGCTAACCATTCCGGTGATTCGGCTTTTAACTTCTCCTCCACTTCTGTCTTCTTTTTATTGATCAGCCCGTCCAGTTCGGCCAAATCTTTCTCGGCCTTTTGCTTGTTCTCCAGGTGGTTCTGATACATCGACTTATTCCCCGATTTCTCATATTGGGCCATGTATCGTACCGATTCGTCGAGCTTGGCCTGAAGCCGCTTAACATGGTATTTCTTTTCGCGTTCATATAACTCCAACAGGCCTTCAAGCAACTCCTTCCTGCTCACCGGTACCAGCAGCGGCATACCTTCTTTTAATATAAAAAACCTGCGGTATACATCGGAGTGCGGCCGAAACTTGTTTCCATCATCTTCCTCAAAATACCCCTTTCCGCTGTTCATTTTTTCCGCCTGTGCGGGAGGATAACTAAGATACGTGAATATCGAAATTGGCAATTCACCATACCTGGCCTTATCCTTATAAAAATCGATAAAACCCGGACCATTGTCAAAATAGATAAACTCATGGTTGGCCCTGATCGCAAAATCCACTGTATACTCGCTGCTGAAGGTTTTTTTGCCATCAACACATACATCCTGGTAAAACGCGACCACCAGTTCATAACCGGGATATTCATAGACATCAAAATGTTCGCGGAAATTGGCTTTATACCAGTATTTGGCAACTCCGCCCTGCAAAGAAAAATTCTTCTTCATGATCTGCACGGAAGCATCAAGTGTTTTCAACACTGCAGGCCCTTCTACGGGTTTGAAGGTGCTGTTCCTGGTAAAGCCGGGAATCAGATCGGGTTTCAGAACACCGGGAAGTTTTACAAGATCTTCCGTGATTTTACATGGCTGCGCCAGTAAAAAATTAGCAGCCAGGAAACTGGCGATCAATAGTAAAAATTTTGGCTTCATCATCTTGGTACATTATCAAATATGATCAATTGAAATATCCAGATCCTTTCTATAATTGATACAATTCAAGTATACTTTGTATAAACCAAATCCTGTGATATTCATCAACATGATACCCAAAAGGGAAATCCCCCTGATAATATCCATATATGAAATTCTTTCAACAGCTGTGGTTAATTGCAATACTGGCTCTTTGTCCATTGTTTATGGGTTTTTAGTAAGTGAGTTGTATCTTAAGGTTGGAAATTTCCGCATCAATTTATAAAATTTCTGAACAAAATAAAGGTGTAACAGGAAGGTAGAACTAATTAAAATACTCCTTCAATTAAGGCTGCCCGGATGGAAGCATGTTTCTAATGGCGGCAATTTTCCATTTACCATTATCATTCACCACCACAAATGTGCTCCACATTTTTCGCATTGTACCTTGGTTACTTATTATCTCATAGCGTGCATCTGCAATAACATACATAGTATCTAAAAACCGGATTTTCTCCACCGTCAGTGTTCTTGTACCCGGATTATTCTCTGAACTTCGCATCATTCCCTGTACTGCGTCGCCAATGCCGTTTCTCCATTCACCAGAAGAAACTAACTGATCGACATTAGTGGTCAAAATATTTTTAAGGAGTACAGTATCTTTTTTATCACGCGCCTGAGAATAATTATCAATCAATATATAAATTTCACGTATTCGTGGATCTTCTTTCTTATTATCCTGGGCAGATAAAATTTCAGGGCAGATTAAGATATTGAATATGAAATAAAATATATACTTCTTCATTTTATACTGGATGTTTATTTAACTCAATTCGTATATTGAAAAATTAAAATGGCTTATTCCCCCTTTTTTTCAAAATTAAACCAAAGCTTTACATTAGGTAATTGGCCAAATGTAACTTCAGACATTGGCCTCATAGTAACATTGCCAATACTGAAATAGCCATCATGTTTATAATCCATTTTCAAATAGGCTTCCACACGATTTGAAGAATCCGGGGCCGGGGCTAAAGTTGGTTTCCCTTCCATCCAGTTTTTTGCGGGAACATAAATAATATTGCCACCAGAGGGTTCCGACATAAAAGGCAAACTATACTCATCGTCCACTGACATGAGAAAAGGGCCGTACTGTAAAGCGGCTTTGGACATTTTTTCCGGCATTGTTGAAACCGTAAATGTTTTTCGATCGAATGATATCAATTTCATTTGATATGCAAATTCAATGGTAATCAAATCTCCCTTTTTCCATTCCCGCTTCAAATGAATATATCCATCAATGGGTTTTTCAGGAGATTCAATTCCATTTATTGAAACTATTGTTTTGCTTGCCCAGGAGGGGAAACGAAGAGCTATCACATGCGCTGAATTTGTACTTGAATCAATAACAAGGCTATATTTTGCCTGATTTTTAGCAAACTTATTCAATGTGAAAGAGATATCCTCATGCATATATTTCTTGTATGAATACAGATTGACACGATGCAATCCTTTTTGTTCTGTAACGATTATATCCTGCGCCGCCAACATGGCCTGCAATCCGTGATAATCACAACACCACCAGGCACGGCCTTGTGAGGCAGAAAGTGTAAATCCGAAATTTTCATCATAAGGATGGCTTCCGAAATCACCGGAACAATATTGGTTATACATTAAGGCATTATTCAAACAAAATTCTGCCTTATCCAAATAATCCATCATATTCGTAGCTTTCCAAAGTTCCAGGCTTAACATTACAAAATCAGCTTCGGAACAACCCTCATCGCGCATACCATAGCCAACCCCTTCCTTACCAAAAAACTCGGAAACACCCCCTGTTATCAGATAGTTGTTTGAGTATACAATCTGCTGGTATATCTGTTTGGCATAACTCAAATGACTGGTATCTTTGGTAACATTATAAAGACCAATAACGCCTAATACAGTATTCAAATAACCGTGACTATGCTGATTGCCAAACTCGGGAAGAAACTTATATATGGAAGCCGCTAATTCCGCATATTTTTTATCTGATGTATGTATATAAAGTTTTACAAGGCCATCTGTAATTTGGGTAAAACAAATAAACCCCATAGCCCCCATCGTTTTGAATTTTTCAATTACATCAGGCCGGGTGCAAATTTGTGCTATGTCTGTTAAAAATCCGCCGAGTTTGACTGCGGACTGTAACGCCTCCTGATTTTTAGAGGTTGCGTAATAATCCATCAGTCCAGTCAATAACCGGCCATTACCCCAAAGTAATGCCATATGGTTTCCAGTTAGTTTGGCCGGATCAAAAATCATATCAGCATCACCAAATCGTCCATCGCCTCTTTGATTTGAAATTATTTTTTTCACCAGCAAATCTAAATCAACAGGATTGCCCGGAATCTTCATCCGAGAAAAAGTACTCAAATACCTGCCAGCCTGATCTCCACTAAATTCAGCAAACCGAACACCAAAGTTTGTATCTAGTGTAACTCCGGACAGGAGAAAATCTTCTGTCATTTCCGGCTCTTTACCAAACACAATCCTTTCAGATGCCATTTTAATCCTTAGATCAAGTTCATCCTCAATTCTTGCCATTTTTACATTCGTATTATTAGGATTACAACTTGCGAACGTGAGGGAAAAAAGTAAAAATGAAAGAATTTTCATGATATAAAAAAGTTGTAAATATTAAGATTCAAACTCATATCGCTGTACGACCTCTCATTGAACATTGCTGTGTTAGGGTTCGATACAGGCATTTTCTTCAGGAGCAGCCACTTGGGTAAATTCTTGGTTCACCTCTTTCTCATTCAAGAACTGCTGTACCACATTTACGCACAACGGTTGAGTATTTACGAAGGCTGGGAATGCACTTGCGTCCAGCCTTGCGACTGAAGTAAAATTAATGAATTACTGTTGATTGTTACCAGGTCCGATGACCACAATACCGTCCGATGGAACCGAAGTTTAATAGATAACAAAAGATGAAACACGGCTTGCGTCCAGCCCAGCTTTAGCAAATACTTTTGTTGTACGCCGCTGTTCCTCTTATATCAGCACTAAGTTATTATTAATCCGTTTTGATAAATTTTACGTTTACAATCTAAAATAAAAGTTCAGGGGTAAAAATCGATCCCACTTGTTGATGCCGAAAAAGTACCGCCTGAAGCAAAATTCCATCTTAAAATCGCCGGCTAAACACATTATTTCTGACCCTCGTTACTTTTTAAAATCCGTGATGGTCTTTCCCTGCCCGACTCCGTCCGTCAGGCGGGCATCATACCGATGCACCCCACCTCCAGATCCAAACCAAATACTCCCATCGTTAGCTTCCAATATCCCCAAAAAAGCCATTCTTCCTCCTGACTTAATTTCTGTTACAGCAGGCACTTTATTGTACAAGGACTTTGCATCATAACGTGAAAGTGCCCAGACGTTCGGACTTACTTCAACAGTAGTCCAGATGTTTCCTTCTTTATCTTGAATTATTGCATACGCCCCACGCTGGGATACCTTAGTAATGTTACTGCCGTCATAACGCCAAAGACCACCATCAAGGAACAACGTACTGCCTTCTCTTTTTTTGATTATCGACCCACCGAACCATATATTGCCTTTTCTATCTTCGGCTATACCCCAAACATTGTAAAAGGCCTCACCGTCTTTGTTTCTGAGAACCGTAAATTTTTTTCCCTGCCCGACTTCGTCATTCAGGCGGGCATCATAATAACAGGCATCGCCCCTTGTACCAAACCATAACTTCCCGGTTTTGTCTTCCATGATCTTAGTAAGATCATTATTGGAAAGTCCGTCTTTCGTTGTAAAATTTCGAAAAGATTTCCCCGGCCCGACGCTGTCTTTCAGGCGGGCATCGAATCGAAATACGCCCAAATAAGAAGCAACCAAAATGTCTCCGTTTCTGGCTTGCTTTACATTCCGAACCATACTCATTGGCACCCTGGAGGCGGCCGCGTCTTTAAGCTGAGACTCAGAGTATCCTACTCTACCGGACTTGATATTATCTTGTGGTACGTTTGTTTGGATTTGTTCACAGGAATTGTGAAAAACAGACATTAAGATCAGAGCAAATAATCTTACAATATTTTTAATCTTTTATTTATCTTTTACCATCGGGCAAGTTTATCTATAAAAAAGTATCGCCGGTTATAGATGCTTCAACATCCTGCATTTCTGGGTATGGCATAAATCACGTTTCCTGAAACAGATAAATTGAAGACCTTACCTTCTATAGAAGGAAGTAACAGTTTCCATGTTTTTCCCTTGTCTGAGGATCTGAAAATGCCGGCAGGATGACCACAAAAGAAGTATTCGCCAACCTGGATAATGGAGGAAATGGAAAGTTGTGCCGGAAGGCCGGCATCAATGGGCTGCCAGGTTTTACCACCGTCGTAGGATGTTCGCACTCTCCTGGTTTTCGACGATGAACTATAAGTGATAGCTGCGAATCCATCTTTGATCTGTACTACATCGATGCCAACACCGCCCTCCTTAATCACCCAAAACCAGTTTTCACCATCATCGGTCGATCTCATTATTCCCCGTGGGCCGGTAGTAAGGAGTACACCGTTTGACTCAACCATTTTCCCTCCCAGGCCTCCGGCAGGTAGAGTTTTCCAGGTTTTTCCCCTGTCAGTGGATTTAAAAAGGCCCTTGTCGGAGCTGATGAAAATGGTACCTCCGGCAGTTTCCAAAATGCCGCGTACCCGTTTCTCCTGAAACTCTGTAAATACCGGCGACCATACACTCGTTCCGATTGTTTTCTGTAAAATTCCACTCAGGGAATTGTATGCAAAAATCCCGTCCTTACCAGGAGTAATGTTGTAACGTTCGTCGGGGATAAACGCTTTGGTCCAAAAAGGAGCCGCGAAATTGGGGTTACTGTGATATATCCCATTCCCGTCAGTTAACCAGAGCCCATTATCATTTGCAAAAAAAACACTTCTGCCACCGCTATTGTCATCCTTCACAGGTTCGGGCAACCCGTCGCTAATGTCCAGCCATGTTTCTCCGCTATCAGCAGATCTGAAAACGATGTTTGCAGTTCCAGTCTTTTCTCTTTTTTGATTTTGCAGACTATCCGGTAGCCGTGATGCCTGTGGAAATTCTGGTGCCTGGTTACAGGTAAAGGATAGAGAAAGTAGCAAACCGGCAAGGCTGTAGATGATATTCATAACTTTAATTGATTGGATGAAACGATAAAGTAAAGATATCAGGTGTCCACTACCGGGAAGCTTTTTAATAGTAAAGAGTTGTAAAAGATGCGTAAAAAATTGTAAAACCACCGAAAACCGGGGTTAAATGGATTATTTTGCACACATGAAGCCATTTATTCTGTTCGGATCTTCAATGGTGATAATTGTTATTTTGATTTCTGCTGTTGCATTTATCAATAAAAAGAATGAAATCCCTGAGAAGCATGTAGAGGTTGTGTTACGGGATATAGGACATCAGCTTTTGCTTTCAGCTAAAGATTCTTCATCCCGGGTGCTGCCGGTTAAGAGATTAAATGAAAATACCTACCAGGTCTCTTTTCAAAATAACGTTGGTTTTATTTCCGATACACTCATCAATATAGTTCAACGAACATTTTTCAAAAATGCGCTGGCAAACAATTATATAGTGAATTTGAGGAATTGTGAACAAAAGGAAACGGTCCTGGCATTTGAATTAAATGGTAAAACCGGCGATTTAACACCCTGCAGGGGTCGTAAGCTGGAGCTTGGTTGTTATGTTATTGAAATTGATCTTTTGAAGGAAACTAAGTTTAATTTCCTTTGGTTGTTGCTGTTGATTATTCCTTTGAGTTTTGCTGGCTTTTATATCAAAGATAAGTTTCAGAAAAAAGAAGCCCAGGAATCAATCTTCGATACTACTGATTATATACAAGTAGGGAACTTTCAATTTTATACAGCTAATAATGTGCTTAAAAGTGAACATAAAACGATTGCACTTTCGGAAAAAGAAACTAAAGCATTAGAAATATTTGTCCAAAATATCAACCAGGTCGTGGAAAGGGAAAAACTGATGAAAGAGATTTGGGAAGATGAAGGTACCATTGTGATCAGCAGAAATGTTGATGTACTGGTGTCTAAATTACGTAAGAAATTGAGCGATGACAACTCCTTTAAATTTATTAACGTACACGGCAAGGGGTATAAATTTATTATTGAGTAGATAACAATTAAAAATCAATCAAAGTGTAAAACAAATTAGATTGCGTGATTAATACTTTGTCAATTGTGATGCGTTGTGTGATTTAGATTTATACGATTTCGTGACAACCAATTTCAAGACGAGAGAGGCGCATAGCTTGCGTACAAGGTAATAGCTTTCTGCTATGCTGGTATTCCGTGTTACGTCAGCTGGAACAGAAGCCGATTGAAAAACTGCAGTTGAAGTTATATTCTTTTGTTGAGTTTTTTCTTTCAGCCCAGACAGGAGTTGAAGTAATACAAAGATGAGGATAAAACTGTCAGCCAGCATAGCAGAAAAGTCTATGTTGTGTGCAGCCCATTGTCGTCTGTCAATTATTCGCTTTTGAAAACTCAATAAGTTCGCTGAATCTTTTTCATCAGGCTTATTGCCTATGCTTGTCGAAAGATCATTTTTCTTTTAATATCACAAGGCAGCAAGTATTATTATGATAATCATATTTACCAATTTTTGATTTTCCATATTCGCCATAGGAAAAAAATCCTGCCATGGGTGCATCCCAGATTTTTTGCACCTGTTCTATCTCCTCTTTCATTACAACTCCAAACGATAAATATCTGCTTACGCATGAAAACATGATCAAGGCATCGGCTTGCTCCTGTGCATTTTCCTTAATGCCCTTACAATCTGCAACGACTGTATCAATGGAATCAAAATCTGGTGGCAGCGAAAACTTGATTTTTGACCCTTGCGGCACTTTTCCAGAACAAATAAGTGAACGGTCTTCACGATTAGCAAACATGGCTGTACGTATTACAGGATCTACATTTTCACGTTCCACTTGCAATGGATAATACCAGGAGCTTAGAAATGTCACGATTTCCTTGTTGTCTTCCTGCTTTATCTCAACACCCAGGTAATTCATTAATAAATCCAATGCTGGTTTCTCGTCGATGGTATAAACAATATTACCTTCGCTTTTAGTGACTGTTTTTGTTGTGCCAATAGCTTTCCAGCCACAAGTAGCTATACCTTTAACATCTATTTTATCTTCATCAATAATGAGTGCTACAAGTGCGCAGTCTTTATTTTTTCTGTTGGTAAAAACAAATGTTGATTCAAGTGCCAAATCATCTCCTGCCTTACCTCCAAATACGGTTACTTCCCTGTCTGCCGACGAGGGAGATTTTCCAAAACCTTGTATGATGCCTTCAACAATTGGTTCACCGTCTAAGGACACACCACTGTTCGCTATAATAAACGCAGGGTTGGTAAAGGTTTCTTTTCCGGTGATGCCCAGTTTGTATGCGTCTTCGAAGGCAGTCTCCTGGCTTGTTTCAAGAAATTCCATTTTAAAATAAGCCGGGTTCATGTCGAGCAACATCATTACAATGCTGCCTCCTTCTATTTCGCCATCAATAAATTCACCTGCAGTGGTAGCACCAAATATCTGAATGCCTTTATCGTCAAGTATTTTGGAAATAGCTTCTCTGTCCTGTTTAACAGATATGAATACAATGGCTAAAGTTGGCGTGAATCCGTCGGCCATGCTTTCAGTTAATGCAGAACTGATTTCTTCTCTTGATTTTCCTTTGATCGATTTTGCTTTCATGATGATTTAAATTTCCAATTCATCGGAACCATCTCTTTTTATATTTATCAACGGACTTTTTATCAGACACCAGAAAGTTTGTTTTTTATCCTTGTCAATTTAGCCTATCCCAATTTTTTATCCTCCATGGGGTTTGTGTTTAATAGTCCCCAATAGTCGAATCCATAAGATGAAGTAGAAAACTCTTTGTCGCCTTGAATGTCTTTTGCATAATCATCATATTGGGTGTCTTTGGAAAGTTGAGATTTGATGAAATAAGGGCCATACTTGAAGGTTTAAAGTAATGTCAATTGGGGTTAGACACAACGGCAGGAGTTTAACTCAGGCCGTTGACCTAAGATATGATTTTAATTTGAAGTATGCAGGGTTGCGTTTAAGCTGATGTTGCGCGCTGTAACTTATTCATCCAGCATCATTTTCACCTCCGCATGAAGGACTGGCAAGTACTTAGTCAAAATGCCCCATATTACTTCCTCAGAAACATGATCATAACCATGAATTATTCTATTGCGGGTCGATACAATTTGCCAGGTAAAGGACAATTTGATTGAATCATCCTTTTGAAGTATTCTATTTGTTGCCTCTCCTATTATTTCCAAATCCCGCTCAACAGCATGACGGGTCCGGATATCATTATTCTACGTTATAAATTCTTTAGGAACTTTCTCAAAAAAGCCATCAATTTCATTGATCGCATTTAGAATATCATATAACCATGCTTTGATTTAAACTTCCATAAATTAATTGTCTGGAATTAGAAATAGCACTTTTAAAGTATGGATTTTTTAATGCACTCTCTTCAACTGAATCAACTGATCTTTTAAACAAATCTTCGAGAGAAAACTTAAAATTAAAATAATTGTCTGCGTAGGATGGTAAATCCATATTGTCGAAATTAACCAGCAAATCTATGTTACTAGCTTCATTGAATTTGCTGCCAAGAACTGAACCAAAAGCATACAGCTCTCTAACCTTGTGCTTTGCAAAAAGTTTTTTAATTGAGTCTGAATAGAGGTCCGGTAATTTCATAATGTTAAATTAACGCTTTTTTGCTATTTGGGAAAGCCCCTTGGATGGGGGCAATGTATAACGCGCAACAACCAGGGCTATGGGCAGGTGGGGGAATAGTCTTCCGTCCGCCCACAACCGCTGCCGATTGAAAATATTTTGATGAAGTTAAGTTTTGAAGTTGAAAGTTGATTGTCCAGCCCGAACCACAGATTGGATTTGCAAAACCGTCGATTATACTTCCGTCCAGCCCCACTTGTCCAAAACCCCATGTTAGCGGTTGCCGATATTCTCAAGTCAGAAATATCATTTACTGTCCAGTTTTTTTAGCTGTACCTATTAACGTTAAGTCCACAAGGTCCAAGGATTTAACCATGTCCTTTACCGTTTCCTTGTATTTCTTAAAATGAGGTGTGGTTATATGTAAATTATAAGCGGCCGTGTCAGCATATATTTCAAGAATTGTGATTCTTGCAGGATCATCTTTATCGGCAACAGCATAATAGGTTAGTACACCCGGCTCAACACGAATTGCAGTAGTCATTTGTTCTTTTAATGCAGCCTTATATTTATCTAAATGCAAAGAATCTACTTTAATTTTTGCAAACCTAACCATCTGGCTTTTTTCTTGTGCCATAGAAGTATTGCTGAAGGAAAATACAAGTATAAATAGCGTAATAAATGCAGTAAATAATTTAGTAGTGCTTATTTGATCTTTTTGAGATGTCTCAGGCATTTTCATATATAGTTTTTTTGCGTCCTATTGAACGCTGTGTGAAGGTTTGCCGATAACGTTTTTGTGCTTGCCGAAGCAGGGGACTTAGTATGCCCAATGTTCAAATTTGAACAAATATTCATAGAATTCCAAATGTTGATTTATTACTTCTGCCCCAATTTTGGTAAACCCGAGTTGCCTGCAGGTGTTTTATACTTTAGTTCTTAATCAAATGTTTGGTGTAGAAAATCGTGTCTAATGTATTTATGGTAAAGTCACTTGGCAATTCAGTTTTATTGCATTTTACAAATTTGTTCTTTTCATAAAATCGTTGTCCTGCAGTAAATTGCATCATTGTCCCAAGGTAAACTTGTTTGTATTTATTTTGTATAGCCCAATTTATTAAAGTGTCTAAAAGCAAATTGCTGATGCCTTGTCCACGATACATCTTATCTACAAACATTGACTTTAGAACAATATTTTTATTTGTAAGTTTTACTGTCCCAATTGTCCCAACCACTTTGTCATTATCTATTGCAACCCAAAATTTGTTATTTGGCATCAAATAGATATCTACTATTTTTTTTGATTTTTCAGTAAATATTGGTTCTCGAAATTCTAATGCAATACTTCTCATCATATCATTAATGCCATTTTGATGTTCTGGTTGAAAAGGCAATATTCTAATTTCTGAGTTCATAATTTCTTTGAGACGACGCCTGGATGCTACATTTTTGTCAGTTGTTGTTGTTTGTCAAGTTTCAATAATTTATGGGTTTGTTACACTTGCAGGAAACGATTACGGCTTTGTACAGGACCGGTATTCGTATTCTGTCGCTGGGTTGGCCGGGCACCGCTTGGGTGGTTTTAGTTAAATGTCTGCCAGGCCAAATTACTGAAGTTGGGTCAGGATTACAAATGATCAGGATATATTCTGTCGCCTAGATTGTGCAAAGCAAATGTTAGCTTCCGTTATATCATTTCGGTTTCATGGGCTATTTCTTTCCATCTACGTGCAATTAAAATAATTCCTCCCACTGAAAATAAAACTCCAGAAATAACACTGAACCAAAAATAATCTTGCAAATTAAATATTGGAATCATTATGCCGGCCATTAGAAATAAAAGTCCAGCTGCGATTCCAAAGCTGTCAGATTCTCCAGAAAATATAGTCAAATAAAATCCAAATATTGATTCGAACAATACGATCTTCAATACTCGCTTTGAAAAAAAGTCATAAAAATTAAGCTTTCGTATTATGGTCTTAGGATTACCCTAGTTGAATCATTAAAAAACCAAATTTTTCTAATAACGCCTGGAATTGAATCTATCATCGAATGATTTCCAAAATAAAACATATGTCCTGTACAAACCTGACCTAAAAACAATTGTGTTTCTAAATCCAAATCTTGAACTAAATATATTCATTTGGAAATTTTCAATGAGGAATGTAATTGCCACTAACGTGGACGCCTTTGTGCAGCCCGGGTTTCATTCAGGGTGTGTGCCGCCGTAAATTGTTAACTTTGTTCTCCCAACAATTTACGGCGGTGTATCCCAAAGCATTACAGGCAACGGTAAGGGCTTGCCGATGTACCGTCAATAGCGTTCCGTCAGCTCGGTAAGTTATTCAAAGTTGATTAATGAACAAATGACGAATAATCATCCTGTCGCCGGTATATTGGCAAACCCATGTTAGCGCCTATGCCCTTCTTCCGTCAATCGATATATGCCAAGCGTTTTTAATGTCTTTGAACCCACCAAATTATATCGGTGTTGTTTTCGATTTGCCCAATTCTATAATATGATCACCTGGTAACCTTTTGCAATCAAATCTGTAGTTGCAGTAAATCTCGACACAGCCTTTCTAACTCCCGGATAAATGTCTACGGGAAGTAGATCTTGCTTCATCATTGATTGACCGCAGACGATTACTTGAATACCGTTTCTCAGAAGCTCGTCCAGCAGGGCACCGTTTGGATTCACTTGGCCAAACCGATTGTTATACGTTGGGTTGGCTATTACTATTGGTGTAGAACCCGCATAAATCACGATGGCCAGTTCAATATTTTCTTTGGAGATTCCTGCGTAGCGATGGAGATTATACATCCGGGCTGCGTAATCTAGCATATCTGCAACAATGGCCTTGTCTTCTAACCTTTTCCCTAGCTCGATGACAAATTTGTACTTTTTAGAAGAATCAGGTAGTTCTGTCTTAAAAGGAATTGGGATCACACCTCCATAATCCTGAATGGCTGGAAATACCATGTTCTGAGCCTGAGAAATAGCTGTTGAGAAAATTGTTAGAACGACAAGAATGATACCTTTTTTCATGGCATTAATAATTAATGGTTTATTAGTTTGATGATATCGTTGTTGAATTGATCCGGACAATGTGTAAATCCTACAAAATGGTTCTGATTAATTTCCCAGTAGGTTTTGGGTTCGTTTGCCAATGGAATAAACAAAGTTTAAGTGCTTTCTTTGAAATTGCTTTGTTATTTTGGTTCTCTATTATCAAATCTTGTTTCTGTAACTGTCACGGCATTGGCGCTAACGGTAGGGGCTTTGCGCAGGACGGGCATTCGTAATCTGTCGCTGGGTTGGCCGGGCTCCGCATTGGTGGTTTTAGTTTAATGTCGCCAGGCCAAATTACTGAAGCTGGTTCAGAATTACAAAAGATCAGGTCTTATTCTGTCGCCCGGCTTGCATAAAGTTGATGTTAGCGGCCGTTTTTTATTCTACATAATCTTCGAGCCATATTAATATGTCGTCATATCTTTTAACACCTGAAGCAACATCAATTACAAAATGATATTTTGTCTCCTCATCTGCGATAATGTCCATGCCATTTTTCTTTAGAAATAAACGCATTAATACATAGCCTGTTCTTTTATTACCATCCACAAAAGGGTGATTAGCCAAAAGACTTTCTAACAATGAAGCTGCTTTTTCAATTATACCCGGGTATAGTTCAACATTGTCAAAAGTCTGAAATGGTTTGCTTAATGCTGATTCAAGCGCTTGGAAGTCTCTTACGCCACTAGAACCACCAAAAGTTTTGATGAGAAGATTATGAATGTATACTGTTTCCTGAATTGAAATCATTTTGCAAGTTTCTCTAGCAAACCTTTATCCTCTTCCAGAATTTGGTTTATTGCAGAAGTATTAAAAATGCTTGACCCATTTTTAGGATTTATCTGCTTAAGAAAAACCAATAACTCCTGAAGTGCCTTGTCAGATAGAGTATCCAGCACCTGAATGATTTCTACTTTGATTTCGTCCTTAGACATAATCACCAGATTTTATATGACATTAAAGTTAGTTAAATTTTGTGCAACGAGCAGCGGAAAAAAATGGACGCTAACGAACAGGGCTTTGTGCAGTTGGGATATTTACCTTCCGTCAGCCCGGAACGGAAACTAAATTTATAACTAAAAGCCGAATTATAGATCTACAGCGCAGCAGAATTACGGGAGCCGGATATGAAACTGGGATATGCACTGTTGATGATTGCTTCAACATCATGCCCCAATTGCACAAAACCTTTTGTTGTGTGCTGCCAAAGCGTACATCAAAGGCTCTTTTTCATTTTCTGTTTTGGTGGAAGATAAAATTTTCGAAAGGGGACTTTATTTGTCTTGTCTATTTTTTGTTTGTCTATTGATTCTTTTATCTCTTCACTTGTGAATTGTGAAATGAAACATGCAAACGCTTCAAAGTATTTCTGTTCATCTTCGTCAGAGTAGGTTATCTCAACATCAATGTATTTATCTGCCACATAACTTAAATCTGGGTCATCAGTAACCTGTTCTTTTTTCCAAGCAAGAAAATAGAGCGGATATTTTTCTACCCAGCCCTCTCTCAACAAAAGTTCTGTAACAGAAGCACCCACCACAATGTGTTCAGAGTGTCCATATTCTCCATCAGGCCCAAATGTGATGAGTAGATCTGGTTTTAGAGAATCAATGTGTTTTTTTAATTCAGCCAAAAGTCTTTTATGGTTGTTTAAATATGAGCGGACACCGTTTTTCGTATCCAATCTGTCCAGTGATAAAAAGATGGGTGGTTCAATGGCGAGTTTTTTACAGGCGCATATTGACTCTTGTTGACGAATAGCGCCTAAAGAGTCGCCTTCGGGCATCTTCGTCACCCTTGTTCCATATTTTCCATCAGTGGCAATGATTACGTAAACCTTACATCCTTCTTTGGCATATTTTGCCAATACGCTGCCGACCATATTTTCATCGTCTGGATGTGCAAATACACCAACTATCGTTTTAGTCGCA
Organism: Chitinophagaceae bacterium; assembly: GCA_041752135.1. Classification (GTDB taxonomy): domain Bacteria; phylum Bacteroidota; class Bacteroidia; order Chitinophagales; family Chitinophagaceae; genus Pollutibacter. The sequence goes on from JBGSHT010000076.1 coordinate 101,544, forward strand.
GATTGCTGGCTAAAAGATGTTGATGCAATTAAGATAATGAATGCAGCAATTAAATATTTACTCATCTGTTGAGATTTTTGGATAGAAGGGAATTGGTTGCACACAACGGTAAGGGCTTTGTGCAGGACGGGCATTCATGCACTGTCGCTGGGTTGTCCGGGCACCGCTAAGTTAGTTATAGTCTAAAGTCGTTAGGCCAAATTACTAAAGCTCTGTCAGAATTACAAATGCCGAGGATATATTCTGTCGCCCGGCTTGCATAAAGCTGATGTTAGCTGCCGCGGTTGTCCGCGGAGACAATAATAATACCAGGCGATAAAACTTCTGCTTCAAGAATTCTATTAACCTTAGGAGAAAGTGAACTTAATGTTAGATAAGTATTATTTGCTGCGGTTAAAACTAGTACAGTCACTGGATATTTTGAAAAGTTTTGCTGATGTTGGAGATTCTTATCAAAGGTTAACAAAACATCAAATTTGTCTGCGAGTAGTAATTTAATAAGTTCTCCGTTTTTGATCCCGTTCCAACCCTTTTCCCGCACCGTATAAACTTCATGTGCTGAAAAATCAATTTTGAGGCGCTTGGGTAGATTTTCGTCAAGCAACAGCCGCATAAAGTTGCTCTATGTTTTTTGAAGTCAGAATCTTGTTTGCAGCCTCCAGTAATTCAATTGCCTGTTGTCGGGAAACAGAAGGAAAATCATCGAGGAACTCATCGATAGAAACTCCAGCTTCTAAATGATCAAATAATGTTTCAACTGGAACTCGGGTTCCGGTAAAAACTGGTTGACCGCCCAGAATTTCATTGTCAATTGTTATTATAGAACGAATATCCATTTAGTAAAGATAGTAAATTTCTGAAACGTTTTACAGTGGCAGCTAACGGTTACGGCTTTGTGCAGGACGGGCATTCGTATTCTGTCGCTGGGTTGGCCGGCACCGCTTGAGTGGTTTTAGTTTAATGTCTGTAAGGCCAAATTACTAAAGTTCGGTCAGGATTACAAATGCCGATGGCCTTGTTCCTCAGCCCGGCTTGCATAAAGCTGATGTTGCCTGCCGTGCCATTGTCAGGGTATTTGCATTAATATTTTAAGCTTAGTATTAAGTTCTGAAATTTGAATTTGAGTCAACTTACCTAAAAGTCCTTTTGCAAGCGACCTATCTAAAGTTGCAATTTTACTTGTTCGCACAAGTGATTCTACTTTTAAACCATTAATTTGAGATGGAGTGAGTGAAATATCGGTGGGCTCTTTCCATTGAAATTGAGTCGTAATAAAACAGACAGTCAGGTCAATTTCCGTATTAGCAAGCACTAATGCAGGCCGTAATTTAGCCCCACTCAAGTCTGTAAAGGGAAATGTTATTAATACAATATCACCTTTCTCCATTATACACTTCTTTTAAGTCTGATAATGAATAGATTTCTTCTTCTTCAGCCAAGAAGTTAAATGACTGAC
>JBGSHT010000077.1:0-41090 GCA_041752135.1 Chitinophagaceae bacterium
CGCTTAGAAAGTCCGCTTGAAAGAAATGCCTTGATAACTTGATGCTTTTCAGTGTCGGTGAAGTATTTCCTCGACTTTTGAATGATTTTTGGGTCCATATTTTACACTTTTGGTGTAAACCTATTTTAGGACAAGACAGAGAGTGAGGGGACTCTTGGAGAGTGGGGGGACTTTAATACCGAATCTTAAAATAAGCGCTGAGTGAAGGCAAAATATCTATGGCCCAATGAGTGAGTATCAGTAATAATATATTCCGGGAACGGCTCCAGTGATAGGAAAATAGTACACCAAGAATAAATGCAGGGAGCCCGGTATGCAAAATCACCTGCCCCAGGTCACCGGCCTGACCTTCAACTCCGGCAGACAGGAGATACCGGCTTGGCAAATGCCATGCAGCAAATAATAGATTAGTAATCATGATCGCGGAAAGACGGTTCCATTTTTTTTCGAGCCTGGTTTGCAGGTACCCACGGAAAAATAATTCCTCGGGAATGGCTGCGATAAATAAGGGCATCAAAATTCCCAACATCAACCTAACAGTCACATCATCAAAAAGAGGTATTGTTTCAGATAATCCCTTCAGGTGACCTGCATTAATTAAAAAACCAAGGGTAACGAATACAATCGTTTCTACAATATTTTTACCAGTTGGCTTCAAACCAAGTAATAGATCTCCAGATTGATAGTTCCATACTTTAAAATAAATGATGCCTGGAACAAGGAGCAGGAAACCGATTTTGAATATCAAAGAATACCATACATCCTGGATATAATGTGTCACCCCGAGTATGGGTAAAGGAAAATGAAGGATCATCCATGCAGTCACATATCCGGCAATCATATAAAAGACTGCATAAGCAAGCAAAAAACGGGTCTCCGTATCCAGATTTTTAAAATGGATCGAACCTGCAGGAACCCTTTGCCAACTTAAAAAAGACATTGTTTTTTGTATGAGCGCATGCATAAATATCCCGCCATTAATATTAATATATTCCGGCAAGGGTAAACAAAAAAAGAGATATCACCGAAAATAACCGGACCATCTTTTTCCTATATCGCAGGCGAATTGAATTTGCATTAACGCAGTTCATGGGATCATTTTCCTTGCCGAAGTTATTCCGGCCTTCAATTTTTCGGCAATGCGCAATGCCCGTTCAATCCTTTTATCAGTGCTTTTCAAAAGGGATACAAGGTAGATGATGCTTCGCTGATTTCCCGGGCTGAGTTTTCCAAAAACTTGATTTGCCTGTGCATCGGTTGCTAAAACCTCCGCCAGTTCTTCAGGAAGCTCAAATTGAAAAGGCGTAAGATCTGCCGTGATACTTACTTTTATTGTATCCCCAGCTTTAACCTTTAACTTTTTAACTGTCGATTTTCCCAGCCTGATATAATAACCTAATTCCTTTTTTGTGAGAATGGCAGCATGGATTACAGATGCATCTTCAAAAGTGCAAACAACTCTTTTGTTTTCCCCTGTAAGAAATTGCTCAGCGGTTTTTGTTTCCACTACAAAAAAATGCATTCCTGCAATATATTTTACAATGACAGATATCATGATAAATATACAATATACCCAAAAAATGGTTCAGCAATAAAACGCCAGCCAAACCTGTATTAAAGCCCGTTTAAGGGCTGGTCCGGAAAGATGAGTATAATTGGAAAGTCGGAATTCAACCAGTCAAAAACATATATTTGATAAAATAACTGCCATGGTAACTTTCAAATATTTCACGTTCTTTTTGCTGCTTTTTCAATCAACGTTCATCGAATCACAAGCACAGATACCACAAGACTATAGAGGCAAGCCATTTACGGATTCTGTCTACCGCAAAGGGGCACAGGTGGTACCCGGCCGGGTTGAATTGGCATATTATGATCTGGGAGGAGAAGGCATTGCCTATCACGATACTTCTACAGAAAATGAAGGAGCTAAACTTAACCACACAAAGGGACACTGGCGCCCGGGTGTACCTGCTTATATTGCTTTCTTCAGGGAAAATGAAGGGGTTGATATTTCCTATACAAAAGACTGGGCCGATTTCAATCATCCCAACAAAGTTGACCCGGCTGTAAATCAATTGTATATTGGCTGGCAGGCCAATGGCGAATGGACCAATTATACCATCCAGGTAAATAAGCCCGGAAAATACAGGATCATAACCGTTTATGGCTACCAGGATAATTCATCTGAACTTTGGCTCAACGGAGAAAAAGCCACTAATCTTGTCTTACCTGAAAACACCGGCAACTGGCATAACTGGACGCAGGCAACCGTTGGTGAGATCGTGTTTCCTAAAGCTGGACTGCAGTTACTAACACTGAAGTATAACCGGGGATCAAACCTGGCCTACCTTGATTTTCTGCTTGTGGAAACTAAATGACAGTCAGTTATTTACTCAGGCGCTGACCAGTTTATCCAGGTCAATTTTTTTCATTTGCAGCATAGCCTGCATAACCCGACCAGCCTTTACGGGTTCGCCGGTCATCAGTGTACCCAATGCATCGGGTACGATCTGCCAGGAAACGCCAAACTGGTCTTTCAGCCAGCCGCACATGTTTTCTTCTCCGCCTTCGGTAAGCTTGTTCCAGTAATAATCAATTTCCGCCTGGGTATCGCAGGGAACCATAAAAGAAATCCCTCCTGTAATACAAAATGTGTGTGGCATGGAGCTGTCAATGGCCATGAATAACTGTTCACCTAATTTGAATTGCGCATGTTTGATCGTACCTTCTACATCTGGTTCTCCGGGTTCATACCTGGCAATGAGTTTGATTGAAGAATCCTTAAAAACCGATGTATAAAAATGAATGGCTCTTTCAGCTTTTCCCGCTTGCTCCTTGGTAAACATAAGCGAAGGGGTTATTTTCTGTCCCGTATCGCTGATTTTACCCAGGGTCAGTTGCCAGCTGACCCCGTATTTATCATTCAGCCAGCCATACTTTTCACTCCAGGGATATTTGTTCAGGGGCATTAATACACTTCCACCTTCTGCTAATTTTTGCCATGTATTGCCGATTTCTTCCAATGATTCGCAAACCACGTAAAAGGAGACAGATGCATTGGGTTTATACTTAGGACCTCCGTTCAGTCCCATGAAATGCTGTCCGGCCAGGGTAAACGTAACCATGACCGGGGTATCTGAAATAAAGTTGGAGTCATCGAATACTGTACAATAAAAAGATGCCGCATCTTTTGCATTGCCATCAAACCATAAACAAGGATAAATAAGTTGTTTCATATGCAACATTATAGAATGGTCATTCCTAATGAGGATGACGGATCATCTTTCATAATTATTAAAGCAGAATCCGGATTTCATCCAGGGTTATGCTGAAGTTTTAATTATACTTTTTCAGAACAGTTGAACATCCATTGCACGCCGAATTTATCCTGACAACTGCCGTAATAGCCACCCCAGAACATATCCTGCAGGTCAATACCCACTGTTCCGCCATCCGAAAGCGCTTTGAATAAGCGCATGGTTTCCGCTCGCGTATCAGGCTCCAGGTTGATATAAACATTGTTACCCATGTTAACCTTGAAGCCCAATGATTCCGGTGCATCAGTACCCATTAATTGATGCCCTCCAAGGATGGGTAATGTCACATGCATCACGAGGTTCATGTCTGCTTCTGCCAATGGCGGCATTTTATCAGATGGAGGTATACTGCTAAATCGAGTTATTCCGCCGGTAAATTCACCACCGAAAACGGATTTATAAAATGTAAATGCTTCTTCGGTATTTCGGGGGAAATTGAGGTAGGTGGTCACCTTTGCCATGCTACATATTTGTGTGCTCCGTAAAATACTTTTATGATTCTGCGTATTTCCTGAAATTGTCAAGTATCGACTGCCAGCCTTGCTGTTGTAATTCTATGGCATTTATTTCTTCCGCTTCAAAAGATTCAGTTACTTCTGTGATCCCTCCATTTTCTGTAAAGGAGACTTCAACTTTCCTGCCATCATCGAGAACATACACAAGATTTTTTAGTGGCTCAACTTTTTCATACATACCAGAAAAATCAAATCCCATACTCCCATCACGGGCCTCCATCCGGCTGAGGAATTTTCCGCCAACCCGCAGATCATTCTCTGCCCTGGGCGTGTGCCAATCGGGGGATGCATTGTTCCATTTAATGATATGCACCGGATCGGTCCACAGTCTCCATACTTTTTGAATCGGAGCTTTTATGTTTGCAGTAACAGTAATGACTGTTTTTTCGGGTATTGCCATCTTGGAAAAATTTTTATGCTATTTTAAAGGTAAAAAAAATCCAGGTTCTTCGGGCAAATTCCAATGGGCTCCCATGACGGTTGAATGATCAGCTTCTGTGTAATTACCTGGTATAAATCATTTCAAGTTTGAAAAACCACATCACACCCAGGTATTTTTCCGATTTTTTTAGAGCCATTGAGGATAACTGTATTTCTAATTCAAGGATTTAATTTGTCATTAAAAAATATTCAGAAAAGTTATTCACCGTATAAATCATTTTAATTCAACCGAAATGAACCAGGAATCGAATAAAATGAAAGTCCTGGAGTATCTCAATTTATATTTTCTGCATGGTATTTGAATTATAGATAACAGCTATTACTTAACAGATATAAATGACATTATTGCGTGGATTTAGTTGAAATTTTTTCCATAGCCGTTACTGGAAACAACAATTGATCTTACAATTTAATAGAGCTCATGTATTTAACTGAATAATTCAATTTTCAAACATATCATTTTATTATTTTCATTTTTCACGATAAATATTTTTTTCAGACTTATTGTAATAACCCTCCCTGATCCTTAGAAAAAATTGCATGTAGTACGTATACATTGCTGTACATATTGCCGCAGGCTGTAAATAATCTGACTATACAGAAATTCTGATCTCTAAATAATACCAGGTAATATTCAAACCGGAATAGCTTGTTAATATGTATACAGGTATTAATATAAATGACTTTGGGAATACATGCCTGAAATGATTTCACATATCTGGCTTGTTCCTGATAATTATCGATCCATTTTTAAATCCGTTTTTATGAAACAATCTTTATTTGTTATGCTCACGGTAATTGTTGTAATTACCACCATTGTATTTGTTCAATCCTGTAAACACGATGGGCTTGATGCCTGTACAACAAATCCTATCGCACTCAGTTATACCAAAACGAGTGCGAATGTGGGTAAAAACGATGGCAGTATCCAGGCCGTTGCAACCGGAGGCCAGGAGTTTACCTTTAGCCTGAACGGGGCTCCCTTTCAAACCAGTGGCAGTTTTACAGGATTAAAGGGTGATATCAGGTATTCACTGGTGGTCAGAAATTCATGGGGATGTACAGACTCAGCCACTATTGACATTGGGAATATAAACGTGTGCAATGGGGTAACCATAGGAGTAACGGCAAAAATTGCCAATGCAACAGTTGGCAAATCTGATGGATCCATTACTGCCGCTTCCACAGGCGGAACCGGTTTCACGTACAAACTCAACAATGGAACATTCCAGGCAAGCAACGTCTTTACCGGACTTGCAGCAGGAATATATACAATAACTGCAAAGAGTTCTGCCGGATGCATAGGAACTGCACAGGCAACCATTGCGGAAACCAATCCATGTACAGGTGTAACTGTAACGGTAAATACAACACTGACCAACCCGGTAGGTACCCAGAAAAACGGTTCCATAAAAGTAACTGCAACAGGCGGCACCGGGTTTACCTATAAACTTGACAACGGTGTATATCAGGCAAGCAATACTTTTAGTGGCCTTGCAGCCGGCAACTATGTAATAACTGCCAAAAATTCAAATGGCTGTACCGGAACAAAAACCGTTGTACTTGGATCAAATAATCCCTGTACGGGTGTAACCATAACAGTTACAACTACCCAGATTAATCCCGCTCTAAATCAAAAAAATGGTACCATTACGGCTACAGGAACTGGTGGCACAGGTTTTACTTACAGCCTGAATAATAGTGCATTCCAGGTAAGTGGAACATTTAGTGGTTTAGCAGCGGGCACCTATACTGTTACAGCTAAAAGTTCAACAGGATGCCTTGGCACCAAACAGGTAACACTTGCTTCAACAAATCCATGTATGAATTCAAGCCTGAATTTAACTGCTTTAGCAGCCGGCATAGTGCCCTGCTCTACATCAGCAGCAAATGGATCAATCACAGTTACCGCATCCGGTTCATCAGGTTATACCTATAATATCAATGGTGGTGCATACCAGGCCAGTAATACCTTCAGCAGCCTGGCAGCAGGGACATATAACATGGGTGTGAAAGATGCGAATGGTTGCACCAAAACCACAAGTGTAACTGTTGGCAATGCTACTCCGGGGACCCAATTCAACGCAGTGAAGACCCTGCTGATTAACCGATGCAGTGGTTCAGGCTGCCATGTCAATGGAAGCAGTGCCGCAGGATATAATTTTGATACCGATTGCGGTATTATTAATGACTGGCAGAAAATTCAAAGTGCCGCTGTGACCAAAAAATCAATGCCTATTTCACCTCAGGCAAAACTTACAGCGGCTGAAATGAAACTCATTGATGATTGGGTTGCCGGGGGACATACATATAAGAATTAGAAAATACAAAGTTCAAATTTTAAAAGGAGACCAAGAGCAAGGTCTCCTTTTTTTAAACATAGATAGGAATGACTGAAATATAAAAACCTGTAAGGGACTTCAATCTGGTTTGCCTGATTTATGTAAGTGCGACTTACCCTGCTGCTTTTTCTGTAAGGCGATTATGACACCGCTGCTGATAATGAAGAAAATACCAGATAAAGAAAGCATATCCGGAAATGAATCACCGAGCAGCATCCCAAGGAATACAGAGAAAATAATATTAGCATATCCAAAAACGGAAACGATCCCGGCTTTATCCGAACCATATGCTTTGGTAACGAAGAATTGCCCGAATAACGCAGTGAGCCCCAGCATCAGCAGGTAGATCCATTCGACACCTATGGGCTGGCGAAAGTCTATGACCAGTAAACCATTTTCGGGTACCCCTCCAAGGTAGTGAAGCATCATGGAAATCACGGGCAATATCACCCCGGAAACCAGAAAGGATAAAACAATCACACGGCTGTCGTAGTATTTTGCCAGCCGGCCAACGGTGAGGTAAGCAAGGGCTGAAGTTATTCCGGATATAAGGCCGGCCACATGATAAAACCAGGGCAGGTGCATACCGGGTTTATAGACCATCACCATGCCGGAGAAGCCGATAAATACGGCAAGCAAAACTGCCCTGCCATGATATTCCCGGAAAAACAGGAAACTGAATAATGCGATGAAAATGGCAGAAGTGAGGTTATAGGTCATGGCTGTTCCCAGCGGCATGTGCAGGATGCAATACAGCAAGGTGTACAAGGCTGTGGTACCCATCAGTCCGCGGAAGATGAGCCATCCTGTTTTTCCGCCAACTTGTTTTGGATAATAACGTATCAGGCTAACCGAAAGAAAGAGCAACCCAATGGCATTCCGGTAAAAAACAAGCTGGCCCGCATTAAAACTGCCTTTCAATAATTTGGCCGACGCCCCCATGAGCGAAAAACACAGGGCTGCGAGAAGCATGAAAAAGATACCTTTAAAGTTTGGATTCAATGGTTCCCCCCTGGGTTCTTAAATATGCGGTGAGTGTATTTGTTATTTACTTCCCACCTCCCAATTCCCACCTCGAACTTCCCAATTCCCACCTCCCAATTCCCACCTCCTACTTCTTATACATTTCTTCCCTCAAAAACTTCACCCTGTCATCCTCCAGGTATTCATCAAAGCTCATCAGCCTGTCGATAATACCCGTTGGCGTTAATTCAATCACCCTGTTGGCAACCGTTTGCATAAAGGTATGGTCATGGGAAGTTAGTAAAACGATACCGGGAAAATTCACGCAACCTTCATTGAAACTCTGGATACTTTCCAGGTCGAGGTGGTTGGTGGGCTGGTCAAGTATGATCAGGTTGGGGTTCTGCAGCATCATCCTGCTGACCATGCAGCGCACTTTCTCTCCCCCGCTGAGTACATTTGTTTTCTTGGAAATATCATCCCCGCTGAACAGCATTTTGCCAAGGAAACCACGCAGGAAAGGCTCGTCTGCATCAGTAACATGCGCAGGCACAAACTGCCTGAGCCATTCCAGCAGGGTGAGCCCCTCTTTGAAAAATTCGTTATTCTCCACCGGCAGGTAAGCCCTGGTGATAGTTGTTCCCCATTCGTACTTGCCGCCGTCTGCCTGCTGCAGGCCATTGATGATCTCAAAAAAGCTTGTTACTGCCAGTGGATCGCGGCTTACAAATGCGATCTTCTCGCCTTTATTGATACTGAAAGAAACCTTGTCGAACAATTTTCTGCCATCCACACTTTTCTGCAGTCCTTCCACATTCAGGATCTGGTTTCCTACTTCGCGGAGTGGCTGGAAAATTACACCGGGATATTTCCTGTTCGATGGCTCGATCTGTTCGATGGTGAGTTTTTCCAGCGCTTTTTTACGCGCAGTAGCCTGTTTGGATTTTGATGCGTTGGCGCTGAAACGGGCAATGAAATCGATCAGTGCCTGGCGCTTGTCTTCTGTCTTTTTATTCTTATCAGTCATCTGGCGGGCCATCAGTTGTGATGACTCATACCAGAATGTATAGTTACCTGAGAAAACTTTGATCTTGGAGCGGTCCACATCTGCCACATGGGTACAAACAGTATCCAGGAAGTGCCTGTCGTGACTCACTACCAATACGATGTTTTCATAATCTGCGAGGAAGTTTTCCAGCCAGCCAATGGTTTCAATATCCAGTCCGTTCGTAGGCTCATCGAGCAGCAGGATATCAGGGTTGCCAAACAATGCCTGTGCCAGCAAAACCCGCACTTTCAGGTTGGATGGAATATCCTTCATGAGGCTCGACTGGTACTCTTCGGTAACTCCCAGATCGCTGAGCAGGCTGGCAGCATCGCTTTCTGCTGTATAGCCGCCCATTTCACCAAACTCGGCTTCCAGTTCCCCTGCACGTATGCCGTCTTCTTCGGAAAAATCTGCCAGTGAATAAATTTTCTCCCGCTCCTGCGATACTTCCCACATTTTTTTATGGCCCATCAAAACGGTATTGAGCACCGTCTGTTCGTCGAACTCAAACTGGTTCTGCTTCAGCACCGCCATCCTTTCACCCGGAGTGATCTCCACACTACCCTTGTTGGGTTCGATCTCACCACTGAGTATTTTAAGGAAAGTACTTTTACCGGCACCATTTGCACCGATCACACCATAACAATTTCCTTTGGTGAAATTGATATTCACTTCATCAAAAAGCACCCGCTTTCCATAGGCCAGTGTAATATTTCTTGCTCCGATCATATTATTTGCATTTAACTCCGGAAGGGATTCCCGAAAGAGGGTGCAAATGTACGACTTTTCAGGCCTTTTCCATAGCTGCTTAACGCAAAAAAAGCGCCACAGGGGCGCTTTTAAAGAATGCTAAAAAGATGTTTATTTACCTCCCTGCAGGAAAAAATAGCCAAGGGAAACACCAAAATATCGGTTTTTATAGTCAGACTCCCCGTCATTTGTCAGTTTGAGAAGCCCCAGGGAATAATTTACTTTAAGCATGAGCCCGTTATTGATGATAAAGGCAGCCATGAAATTGGCGCCAAGGTCGAGCCGGTCAAACTGATCCTCTCCATTTCCAAATTCTATGTTTTCTTCCTCTCAGTACTCGTACCGCCTGTGGTTGTGGTTGCCTTTGTTTTACCGCCAATGGCAAATCCTGCATAAGGACCTGCACCAACCATCAGCCTGTTAGTTCCCAACTCAATGGCATAGGCGAAATTGATGGGAAGATCGATATAAGAAAGGCTTGTTTTACTTTCTACACGCACTTGCTGACCCAGAAAATCAACTGATGCATCGGCCTTAAAACCTTTGCCTGCGTATACCAGTTCAGGCATAATGCGGAATCCACTTTCGCCAAAAGGAATATCTGCAATCAACCCCGCAGAAAAACCTGTGAGGCTTTTTACATCATAGGTGAATCCTGGAATGCTTGAAGGAATTTGTGTGGAAGGTTTGGAAAAAACAGCACCTGCCTGTCCGCCTAAACTAAGCTGCGCAGAAGCAGCAGATGCAAAAAATAAAAAGGCTACGGGAATGATTAGTTTCAGTTTCATAATTGATTTTATTGGATTAAAAGATGGCCGCAAAGGTAGTGCCTGTGCGGAAATGACAAACGAATGAAAGATTATTTGGGGATTTTTAACAAATAGGAGGAATAGAGGATAGAGGGCAGAGGGCAGAGGATAGAGGATAGAGGATAGAGGATAGTTTAGTGTAAAATAAATTTTCAATATCTTCAGATCAGAACGTAATGTCAAAATTTAATAAATGAGAAATTTAATTCTTATACAAATCAGTTGCTTTGGTGCTATGATGATGCATACGGTTGTGGCGCAGCAAAAACCGGAAATTTCTGCAAACAAAAAATCCGTACTGGCTTCTGTTGAAAAACAGCAGGCAGAACTGATCGCGATGAGTGATAAGATATGGTCATATGCTGAAACAGCTTTATCAGAAACCAAATCTGTGAAAGTATTATATGATTACGCGTTGGCGCAAGGTTTTACCATTCAGAATGGCGTTGCTGAAATGCCCACGGCTTTTATAGCCTCTTACGGTTCCGGAAAACCGATCATTGGAATCCTGGGTGAATTTGACGCCCTGCCTGGCTTGTCACAAAAAGCAAGTCCGGATAAATCTGCGCTGAAGGAAGGTGCTCCCGGGCATGGCTGCGGCCATAATCTTTTTGGGTCTGCCAGCCTGGGAGCGGCTGTTGCCATCAAGGAACTTATTCAACAAGGTAAATTAAAAGGTACCATTCGCTTTTATGCAACTCCTGCCGAAGAAACAATTGGCGGTAAAATTTATATGGCAAGGGCAGGCCTGTTCAACGATCTTGATATTTGCTTCGACTGGCATCCGGAAGATGAAACAAAAGCCAATACACAAAGCTCACAGGCCCTGGTTGATTTTATTGTTCGCTTTAAGGGTAAGGCGGCACATGCTGCAGCTGATCCATGGAATGGTGTGAGCGCAGTAGATGCCATGGAATTCTACACACATGGCCTGAACTACCTGCGCGAACATGTGAAGCCTTCAGCAAGGATCCATTACCTGATCCAGAATGCAGGAGATGTAGTTAATGTAGTACCTGAGAATGCACAGATATGGACAAGGTTGCGGGACACTAAAACAGTTGATGTGGAAGAAACCTATAAGCGGGTGATGAAAATTGCGGAAGGCGCATCTACCATGGCAGGCACCACCTATACCGTTGAACTGGTTTCGGGCATGCATGAACAAATTGTAAACCGCACCGGTGCCGCCGCCCTGAAAAAGAATATGGACATCATTGGGCCAATCACGTATTCAGAAGAGGAAACTGCTTTTGCAAAAAAGATCCAGGAAGCAACCGGTAAACCGCAGGTGGGCATTGACGGTAGCATTCAGCCTTTTGCAGATACAAAAGAAGATCCACCCGGCGGGTCAACTGATGTAGGTGATGTAAGCTGGATAGTCCCGGAAATAAGCCTGAATACAACCACGGCACCTAAAGGTACACCCTGGCACTCATGGGCAGTTGTTGCCTGCGGCGGGATGTCGATTGGTCATAAGGGAATGGTTTTCTCTGCCAAAGCATTGGCCATGACCATGGTGGATGCTTTTGAAGATGCTGCATTGCGGGAAGCAGTTAAAAAAGAGTTCATTGAAAGAAAGGGAAAACTGGTGTACAAACCGATCGTACCTGACGGGCCCCCACCGGTTCCGGCTGGGATCAAATAAACTTTTCCAAATAAAGTTAACACAAAGATTTATCGTGCTCCAAACAAGAGGCTGCCAATGCGAACCATGGTACTACCCTCTTCGATGGCGATCTCATAATCACCGCTCATCCCCATGGACAGTTCTGAAAACTGGTCATCATGATAAAAGAATTTTTCTTTTACCTCATCAAAAAACTGTTTCAATACCCTGAATTCGCCCCGAATCTTTTGGGTGTCATCAGAAAAAGAAGCCATGCCCATCAGCCCGCATACCAGTATATTTTCCAATGGATGTTCGCCGGAAATTTCATTCAACAGGCTGATCAGTTCAGTTTTGTCAAGCCCGAACTTTGTTTCCTCAACGGCAATGTGTACCTGCAGGAGGCAACGGATTTTCCGGTTATGCATAGCTCCCTGCCGGTTGATCGTCTGCAGTAATTTGAGGCTGTCGACACCATGGATCATATACACAAAGGGAGCGATATATTTTACTTTATTGCTTTGCAGGTGACCAATAAAATGCCAGCGAATATCAGTGGGCAGGACCGCCTGCTTTTCCACCAGTTCCTGCACATAATTTTCCCCAAAATCCCTTTGGCCCAAAGCATACAGCGCTTCGATATCCGCTGCAGGTTTCGTTTTAGAAACCGCAACAAGGGTAACGCGTTTGCTTTTGAAAAGCCCCGATAATTGCAGGTAAGTATCTTTTTGAACAGGCATTTATATAGAAATTTTTGACCAGGACAAAGTACGCAGTTTCTTCAGCATCAATACAATGCCCAGGATGAGTACAGGAATGATCACATAAAATAGATATGAGCGGCTGATGAGCAGGTAATGCAGCCCAACAAGGCCTCCAACCAGGATGAATTGAACCAATATCACCATAAATCTTCCTGCCTGTTGTTTGGTATCCGGTTGCCGCGAAAAAGGGAGGTAATGATCCGTCAATGATGCCAGCACCAAAAAACAAAACAGGTTATTAAAAAAACCCAGGAGGAAATCATCCGCTACATGCCAGCCCCAGATACTGACAGCGATACTGAACAGGATCAAATAAATGGGAATGAAAAATTTGATGAACAATGATTTTATGGATCCCAGAATGATTTCTCCGGGTTGCTGAATGGGTGTACTGTGGTATATCCATGATGCCGAAAAAGACTCATTAAAGGCAACCAGCGTGAGGCTGCTTGATACGGATAACATCGAAAGGTAAATCAGCCAGAGATAATTATTGGTTTCCGGCAATAGCTGCCAGTTTTCTGCGATCGACTTATTGCCACGCAGCACGAAGATGAAAAAGAATACCAGGATATAAGCGAGACCCGGATAGAACTGCATCCTGAAATTCCGATCACGACCGGTGATTTTCCAGGTGAAAGCAAAGGATCCTTTTTCAACCGGCGAGTTGCACATAACAGCGGATATTCGTTCAGACAATGAACCTCTTTCAATTTTACCATCCTGGTCTTCTTTTCTTTTAACCACATTGGCTGTACCCTGCAATGCTGACAAGCGCCTTGCAAAACCAGGTGCCAAAAATTTGAACAATATCCAGAAACCGGCAACAGGCACTAGTAAAGACAATATCATCATGACGAGGTGCACCGTATCAAATTGGAACAACCGAAATGCGTCAACCGTAAGTGCCATCCATACGGGCGGAAAAACAAACATATATCCCTTCAGGTCAATGGGCTGAGTAACATCAATAACATTCAGCAGCCTTGGAAACACCTGCAGCCCCAGTGTGAAAAATACCATCATGAATATCTGGAAATAGGTGATGATCTCACGGATACGTTGTTCGTTGCTGAAATGTAAAATGGCGAGGTATAAAAAATACGTAACGAAAATAGCCAGCAGCACCGTGAGTAAAGTGGTGAACATCAATGCCAGTCCTGCGATCAAGCCGTATTTCAAAAAAGTGAATAACCAGCTTCCTGCTGCAATGGCAAAGGTGAATTGCAACAGGTATAAAAGAATATGAACGAGCCTGGCCAAAAATAATGTTTTGCCGGTGACAGGCCTGGGGAGAATCACCTGGTTATCTGTGGTATCAAGCAAGACCGATGAAAAATCGGTAATGAGGATCATGGCCATCATGAAAAGGATATAGGCGTGTGTAAAGATCATAATGGTTAGAAAATTATCTACAAAGTAGATCATGCTGCCCATGACGATCCCCATGAATCCGTAGAACAAAAGTGCTACCCTGAGATGGTTCGTATTTTCTTTTGTCTTACCCTGCCGCCAGTTCATGTAAACCCTGCGCTGGTCCATCAGCAATTTGGTTTCCACGATCACCATCATGCGGTTGAAATCGATCCCTCCTCCGTTTAAAAAGGGACGAAAAACACGAACCAGGCTGAGTAAGAATTTCGCCATGGGTTTAATCGTTGATGATGGAAATGAAGGTTCCTGCCGTTGATTCGTGCTCCTGGTTTCCGGTCAATGCGGTGAATATGTTTTCGAGGGAGCCTGAACTGGCCTGCTGCTGAAGGGATTCAAATGTGCCATCGGCTATCACCTCTCCTTTATTGATGATCACAATGCGATCGCTTAGTTTTTCCACCACATCCATAATATGTGATGAATAGAAAATGGTTTTTCCGGCTTTCTTCAATTGCGAAAGTATTTCCTTTACCAGGATCACAGCATTAGCATCCAGTCCGCTTAATGGTTCGTCGAGGAAAATGATCTCCGGATTATGCATGAGGCCTGAGATGAGCAGCACTTTCTGACGCATGCCTTTGCTGAAACCACTCATACGCTGGTCCATTTTTGTACCCAGCTCGAAGAGATGCAGGAGTTCCGTTGATTTCTTTTTGATGCTTTCAAGCTCCATGCCATAGAGCCGGCCTATGAAGTTGAGGTATTCAACCGGCGTAAGCACATCATACATTGAGGCGTTCTCCGGTATATAGCCGATCTTTTGCTTGATAGCGATACTGTCTTTACGTACGTCCATACCCAGCACATGCACATTGCCTTCAAAATCGCCGATGATGCCTGTGAGGATTTTAATGGTGGTACTTTTCCCGGCTCCGTTGGGGCCTATATATCCAATGATCTGACCGGCCTCAAAAGATAAGGAAATATACTTCAGCACATAATTGCCGTCGTATACCTTGCACAACCTGTCAATGGTGATTACCGGCATATGCCTTCCTGTTTGTTGTTGAAAATAACAATAAATAAAGATGCCGGTTTAAAACTTTACGGCCAATGTCATCAACCAATTTATTTCAATATCTGGCGACCAATAACAATCCTTTGTACTTCGCTGGTGCCTTCATATATCTGGGTGATCTTGGCATCCCTCATCAGTCGTTCAACATGATATTCTTTCACATAACCATAGCCGCCGTGTACCTGAACAGCTTCTGTGGAAACCCACATAGCGGTTTCTGATGCATAAACTTTTGCCATGGAAGAACTCAGCGTATAATCCAGTCCCTGGTCTTTTTCCCAGGCGGCTTTCAGGCATAGAAGGCGCGCAGCTTCGATTCGGGTAGCCATATCCGCAAGTTTGAACTGAATGGCCTGATGGTTCATGATCTCCTTTCCAAAAGCTTTGCGTTGTTTGGAGTAATTAACGGCCAGTTCATAGGCACCACTGGCGATACCGAGTGCTTGTGCGGCAATGCCAATACGGCCGCCCGCCAGTGTTTTCATGGCGAAGGCAAATCCGAAACCGTCTTCACCAATGCGATTGGCTTTAGGCACTTTCACATCATTGAACATAATGCTATGCGTATCACTGCCCCGGATACCCATTTTATTTTCTTTGGCGCCAACAGTAACGCCGGGCCAGTTTTTTTCTACGATAAGCGCGTTAATTCCCCGGCTTCCTTTTCCTGCATCTGTTTGTGCCATTACCAGGTACACCGAAGCGGAAGAGCCATTGGTTATCCAGTTTTTGGTACCATTGAGCAGGTAATGATCACCCTTGTCTTCAGCTGTTGTCCGCTGTGAAGTGGCGTCACTGCCTGCTTCCGGTTCGCTCAGCAGGAAGGCGCCAATATACAGTTCCCCATCTTTTCGACCTTGTGCCAGGGGTGTTAAGTATTGTTGCTTTTGAGCTTCGTTGCCATAGGCTTCCAGGCCCCAGCTCACGAGGCTGTTGTTGACACTCATACAAACGCTCACGCTTGCATCAACTTTGCTCACTTCTTCCATGGCAAGCACATAACTGACGGTATCCATTCCTGCTCCGCCATAAGCCGGATCAACCATCATACCCATAAAACCGAGTTCGGCAAGTTTCATCACCTGGTCTTTAGGAAATTTCTGATGCTCATCGCGATCTATGACACCGGGCAGGCAATCCTGCTGGGCGAAATCACGGGCGGCTTTCTGGATCATGAGGTGCTCTTCGTTCAACTGGAACTGCATATGTTTCTGTTTATGGGGAGAAGAAATGAAGAAGCAAAAATAATCCAATTGACGTAAAAAACTAACAACTGTTCGTTTCTTTTTTAGACTGTCCATCCCGTTTTAAATATCTTTGCCGGCAAACGAAGCCATTGTTATCTGCTCAGAAAAATTTCAAGGTCCAGCAACTGGTCACTTTTGTGGCAGTTATCCTGTTCGTTATTAAACTGGTAGCCTGGTGGATGACTGGTTCTGTGGCCATCCTGACAGATGCCCTGGAAAGTACTGTCAATGTGGTGGCAGGTTTTATCAGTTTATTTAGTTTGTTTGTGGCCGCGAAGCCTCGGGATGAAGATCATCCATATGGCCATGGTAAAGCTGAATTTGTTTCTGCGGCAGTTGAAGGAAGCCTGATTACGGTAGCCGGGCTGATAATCATCTATGAAGCCATTAATAATTTCGTCCATCCGCACCCGCTGCATAAGCTTGATTATGGTATTTTGCTGGTGAGTTTCACTGCTGTTATCAATTATATCACCGGCAGTTATTGCATCAAAATAGGTAAAAAGAATAATTCGCTGGCCCTTGTGGCTTCTGGGAAGCACCTGAAAAGTGACACCTGGTCAACCATAGGCATTATAATTGGACTGATCCTGATCTATTTTCTGCACTGGCCATGGCTGGACAGTGCCGTTGCTGTAATTTTTGCATTTATCATAATTTATACCGATTATACAATTGTGCGCAAATCGCTTGCAGGAATTATGGATGAAGCTGATAAAGAGTTGCTGGAAAAACTGGTTGCCTTCCTGCAGGAAAATCGCCGGGAAAACTGGATCGACCTGCATAATGTACGCATCATTAAGTACGGCAGCATCCTTCACCTTGACTGCCACCTGACTGTACCCTGGTACCTTAACGTACATGAGGCACATGAGGAGATTGACATCCTGTCGCAAAAGATCAAATCCGCATTTGGAGAATCCGTGGAATTATTTGTTCATTCCGATGGTTGCCTGGATTTTTCATGTAGTATTTGCAGCAAGGAAAATTGTGCCGTCAGGAAGTCTCCTTTTGTGAAACGTGTTGAATGGACTATTGAAAATATTTCGAGTAATACTAAACACAAGCTTGAAGTTAATTAATAATTATCTGGTATTATTTATTTGATAATCAGTTATTTAAAATTATAATAATCAAATAAATCTGACACTTTATTATTTCAATAACCCTTGGAGGGTTGGGCACCCTTGGAGGGTTGGGCACCCTTGGAGGGTTGGGCACCCTTGGAGGGTTGGACACCCTTGGAGGGTTGGACACCCTTGGAGGGTTGGGCACCCTTGGAGGGTTGGACACCCTTGGAGGGTTGGGTTTTGAATTTTCTGCAATTTCTGCGAATACTTGGAATTTTTGGAAAGTATGGACAACTGTATCAAAATCCTGTTTTATGGTAAATCTAAATGCGTCATATTGGAATGAAAGATACCTTCAGCATAATACAGGCTGGGATATTGGTCAGGCTTCCCCACCCCTGAAAGCCTATATCGATCAGCTGACTGACAAATCGGAAAAGATACTTATTCCCGGCTGCGGCAATAGTTATGAAGCCACTTACCTGCTGGATCAAGGCTTTGAGAATATCACCATCATAGACATAGCCCCTGCGCTTACAGAAACCCTTAAAAGGAAATTTCCTGCGAAGGCCTACCCTTACCTAAACATCATTACCGGCGATTTTTTTGAACTGCATGGTCAGTTTGACCTGATCCTGGAGCAAACATTTTTCTGCGCACTGGATCCTTCTTTACGGGAAGCGTATGTCATGCAGATGAAAGAACTTTTAAAGCAGGGCGGTAAACTGGCCGGTGTCCTTTTTAACCGGGAATTCGAAGGAGGCCCTCCCTTTGGAGGGAATATCGCAACATATCAACCCTTATTCAGCAAATATTTCCAGGTAAATATTCTTGCCCCCTGCTATAATTCCATCGAACCCAGAAAAGGCTCAGAAGTTTTCATTGAATGCGAAAAAAATGATTGAGCTAATTAAAGGAAACAAAAAAACCGGCCCATTTCGGGAGCCGGCTTCTTTTATAAAGTTTCTGATTTTTATAGCACTTTCACCTCAACACGCCTGTTCAATTTCCTACCTGCTGCTGTTTTGTTATCAGCAACCGGAACTTTAGAACCAAAGCCGGCAGTTTCGATGCGGTCTGCATCAATACCTTTGCTTACCAGGTAAGCTTCAGCAGCTTCAGCACGTTTGGTTGAAAGCGGATCATTGATCTTATCGGAACCAGTATTGTCTGTGTGGCCTTCGAGGCTTACACGAACATTTGGATTTTTCTTCAGCACATCTACCAGTACATCCAGTTCTTTTTTACCGGCAGCAAGTAAAACAGATTTACCGCTCTGGAATGTTACTTCGTTAGCCTGGAAGTCGATCTTAGGACAACCTTTGTTTTCAACAATACCAGGTACATCAGGGCAACGATCTTCTTCATCGTTTATGCCATCACCATCGGTATCAGGAATTGGGCAACCCTGGTAACGGGCTAAGCCGGCAACGGTTGGACATTTGTCTTCAGAATCCTGGATTCCATCACCATCAGTATCAGGACAACCCTGGAACTGAGGTAAACCCGGTACTGTTGGACACTTATCCTGGGAGTCCTGGATGCCGTCTTTATCTGTATCTGGACAACCTTTGAACTGAGCAATACCGGCAACTGTAGGACATGCATCTTCCGTATCAGGAATTCCATCGCCATCAGTATCCTTTGGCGGTTCAACAACCGGAACCGGAGGAGCAGGAACGATCACTTCTTTTTTCTTACCGATATTAGCGCCAAGGCCAAAGCTGTAAAATAAATTGTTATTGGCATTACTGGTAAGTGGTAAACGGTATTGAGCCTGTACAAGGGCAAAAACCTGGTCGTACATATTTACCTGTAAACCTAAACCTGTTGGGAAATAAGCTGCATAATATCCATTCCACTGAGATGCACCGGCACCCACAGAAATAAATGGAGAAACCCAGTATTTATCAGAAAGGAGTTTAATGTTCAGATTTACATCTGACTCAATCAATGACTTTGCATTTGAATTGATGCCAGGTGTTGTACCAGGACGTGGATATTCCAGGTTGGAAAAACCCAAACGAGCCATCACGTCAAGGTTATCAGTAATTCCCTTAAGGTAAGAAATTGCAAAACCAGGGTCCATTTCACTTACCTTATACCATTGCTTGCCATTAAGCACATCACTCAGGCTGCTGTTCTTAAGTTGCAAAGCAGTTGAGAAATCATGCAGGGTGTAGTGTACACCGAGTGTATGGTTCTTTTTATAAAGATATTTTTCCTGGCCGATAGTTGTAATGCAAACACTAAGGGCAAGGATTAAGCTCATCCATTTTTTCATAAACAGTTTTTTTGGAAAGACAGGCAAAAATAAAGGGTGAATGTTAAACTGGGAAATATTTATTGTTTAACAATTTCGGGGGAAGGTTGTTTTTTGCCCAAAACCTCAACTTTAACCCGGGTCAACCCCTGGCTAGTGTAACCAAGTTTTTTGGCAGCCGACTTAGAAAGGTCAACCAAACGGGGGTTTTGATGATGCAAGCGATCATTAATACGCACAACCACTGATTTTTTATTTTTGAGATTGGTTACCCTTATCCAGGTACCAAGAGGCAAAGTATTATGGGCCGCAGTCATTTTATCCTGGCTGAAGATGTCGCCATTGGCGGTCTGCTTTCCGATGAATTTATCAGCATAAAAACTGGCCGTACCATATTGAATCGCTGCAGGCGTGCCGGTTCGGGTGTTCCTGGCTGTTTGTGCCTGAAGCCCAATGAGGTTAAAAAAAAGACCAAACAGAATTAAGTAGAGATATTTAATCATTTTGGCAATTTGGGTTCACAATACGCACAAATCCAAACGCACCGGTTGCTCTCAATACTTATCAAAAACCCTGCAAAACTCTGCTTATTCAACTACTTTTTCAAAGCCATTTAGCTAAGTACCTGTCTCTTAGTAGTTTATCTTCAGCATAAATATCTTCATATAACTTAATTTTATCATCTGTTACATATGTGGTGAAGTATCTCAGGTAGATCGGGGTCCGCTTTTGCAGGCCAACCGTATGCTTTTCCCCCCTTTTGATCCAGGCGGCCAGGGTATCTGGGTGATATTTTACAGTATCGGTATACACCAGGTTTTCGGCAAACTGCTTCCACTCCTGCACCCTGACGCAACCATGGCTCATGGCCCGGTTACTGCGGCTAAACAGCCCGCGGGCATTGGTATCATGTAAATAGACCGAATATTTATTGCGGAAATTGAATTTGATCACCCCCAGTGAATTATCGTCTCCTTCCCTTTGTTTTATCAGGTATGGAAAATAATTTTTGTTGA
Organism: Chitinophagaceae bacterium; assembly: GCA_041752135.1. Taxonomy (GTDB): domain Bacteria; phylum Bacteroidota; class Bacteroidia; order Chitinophagales; family Chitinophagaceae; genus Pollutibacter. The sequence continues at coordinate 20,610 of JBGSHT010000077.1, forward strand.
GTTTACTCCAGTTTATACTGTCTGGGTGAATGATGCTGTCGTAGCGGTCAACCACCATAAGGTTTTGTTTAAGCAGGTAATTGGTACTTTGCTGGATCTTCGGCAACATTTCTTTTATAATGATGCTGAAGGGCACTGTCCATTGAGGATAGGTGATGAAATTGGTGATCTCGCTGTTGAGCACAGGAGTCCTTGTTTTTGGCTGGCCTACAATGATCTTTGATTCCATTATCACCATACCGGAATCATAGAGCTGCATGCTGAATGCGGGGATGTTTACCCAAACATACCTGGCCGGCAATGAGTCCGGCAATTGCTTGTAGCGGTCTAGATTGATGGCTATCCTGGCAAAACGTTCCCAACCGGTATTATTCAGAGATCGAACCAGTTGCGGCCCGAATTTTCCGTCAACCGTTAACCCACGGTCGATTTGGGCCTTCCGGATCGCTGCACTCAGCTCAGTGGAATCCGCCGTATGGGTATTGAAAGTGATATAGCTTTCTTCAAATAACCTCGATTGCAATTGCTTAATGAAGGTCATTGAATCCTTTTTCGGAAAATCTACATAGGTATAATGTTGCCTGTCCATTGAATCAAGGAAAGATGGAAGCAATGCACGCAACTGGCGGTAACCATCATGTATGGGTTCCAATGATTCGAACAGGGGCACAACTGAATCTGGCGATTTCAACTGGTCAAAAAGCTTTGCCACTTCTGCTTCATCAAAAACAGTATCCTTCCGAAGGCTTACACTGTCTCTTTCGAGCCTGCCAAGCTTAATGTGCCGGGCTAAATGAATAAAAGCATCTGTGAGCATGAGTTCACCTCTTGCCCAGAGTGCGGCATCAGATTGCGCAATGGAATCAATGAGTTTGGTTCTGATCGAACGCAATGACCTTAAATGATAATCATCCGGGAAAAGGCCGAACTTCTCCGCTCCTGATATAAAAGAAAAAAGCGTATCACCCAGCGGCAGCCATTTTTTTTCATTGCTCCATATCCGGTTCACGGGGGAACCTTTATATAAGGTTTTGATTAGCATGGTTTCACTGAGCCGGATGGAATCATCAACCTTGCCTTTATTTTCGGATGCATACGTAAGGGCTGATTCAATAATCTCGCTTGTCTTCGGATTCAATAATTCCGGCTCTTTTACGATCTCCACCGGCTTGGGTTTGGGTGGCGGTTCCTTGCAGGAATGCAGCATCCAGCCGAACATGAAAATAATGGCCATGTACCTGCAGTAAAATTTGATCGCTTTTTTCATAGCCTGGGATATTCCCAAAAAATAATTAATTAATTGTCCGGATGATCGTTCAAGTTAATAAATCTGCAAATGCTAAAATCATTCAAATTGAATTTTTAGCAATCCTGCACTTAAAACGTTAACAAATAAGACAGTCTGCTTCCAGAAAAAAATTCAAATCACGGAATTCTTTAATTAATTTCCATTCTATGAATTCGGTTGCTATGCAGGATGAAAAAATTATTGTTATAGGAGGAACGGGCGGCATGGGCCTTTCTGCGGCAAAAGCATTTATCCGGGAAGGGGCCAAAGTAGTGGTAGTGGGTCGGGATCCGCATCATGTTGAGCAGGCCCAAAAAGAAATCGGCCAATCGGGACATGCGATCATAGGAGATGCCACCAACGAACTGACTGCACATAATGCCATTGAAAGTTGCATGAAACATTTTGGCGGCTTCACCGGACTTTATCATGTTGCCGGAGGCAGCGGCAGAAAATATGGCGATGGTCCGCTGCATGAACTCAGTCTTGAAGGATGGGAAAAAACCATTTCCTTAAACCTGACCTCGCTGATGCTTTCCAATCGCGCGGCCATCGAACATTTTATGTTAACCGGAAAAGGCGGTGCTATACTCAATATGGGTTCTGTACTTGGCTATTCGCCTTCGCCCGGATTTTTCACTACACATGCATATGCCGCGGCAAAGTCGGCTGTGATCGGTTTCAGTAAATCCATTGCGGCTTACTATGCCAAAAATAATATCCGCGTGAATGTGATTGCACCAGCCCTGACAGATACGCCGATGGCTGAACGCGCGGTCAACAACCCGGATATTCTTCGCTTTATTCAAACCAAGCAACCTCTTGATGGCGGACGTGCAGGGATACCCGAAGATGTGGATGGCGCCGCTGTATTTTTATTATCTAAAGCATCGAGATTCATTACCGGGCAGGTACTGGCAGTGGATGGCGGATGGACGGTGACCGAAGGACAATATCAACATTCAATAGCATGAAAAAGGCAGCCATAGGCATAGATCTCGGGGGAACCCGCATCAAAGGAGTGGCACTTGACCCGGAAGGCAAAATGATGGAGCAGGTTTATACGCCTACGGAAGACAGTGCCGGGCAACCGTGGAAATCTGCCATCAGAGAAACCGTAACAAAACTGCAGGAAAAAATTTCTGGTCTCCCCTACGTTATTGGCATTTCTGCACCCGGCATACCCGATGAGGGGAATACAGCCATTTCGTTTATGCCTGAACGCTTGCAGGGACTGGAAAGGTTTGTATGGACAGATTACCTGGGTCATCAAACTTATGTGGCCAATGATGCCATTGCCGCCATGGCCGCAGAAGCCATGTATGGAGAAGCAAGAGGTTTAAGGCATGTGGTGATGCTAACACTCGGTACCGGAGTTGGCGGTGCGATACTGATTGACGGGCAGGTTTACCAGGGTGCATTCCAGAAAGCAGGACATATGGGCCATATGACGGTGGACAGTGAAGGCGAGAATGATATTTGCAATTTGCCCGGCAGCCTGGAAGATGCCATTGGTAATTGTTCCATCGGAAAAAGAACACTGGGAAAATACGCTTATACGCACCAGTTATTAGATGATTTTCGGAAAGGCGATCCTTTTGCCAGCTGGGTGTGGCTGAGTTCCGTCAGGAAGCTGGCGGTGGCTGTTGCTTCGCTGACCAATATACTTTCGCCTCAGCGCGTGATCCTTGGTGGCGGGATAACGGAAGCAGGTGATGACCTTTTTAAACCGCTGGAAAGTTTCATGGCGATATATGAATGGAGGGCAGGCGGAAATAAAGTGGAGATCGTGAAAGCGAAGTTTGGCGACCTGTCCGGCGCCATTGGCGCAGCAGGTTTTGCACTGATGAAAGAAGAAAGAATACAGATCGGGCAAAAAAATCATTTATAATAGATACATGGTACAAACTTATTTACAGCATTGCCAGAGGATACTCACAAGGGTTGGCGAACAGGAGGCCGGCATAAAGACCGCCGCTTCCTGGTTTGCCGGAACGATCCTCAAGGGACGCATGGTGCACGTTTTTGGTTCAGGCCATAGCCGCATCATGGTGGAAGAAATGTGGCCCAGGTACGGATCTTTCCCCGGATTCAATCCCATTGTGGAACTATCCCTTACTTTTCACAATGGTGTGGTTGGCGCCAATGGACAGCGTCAGGCCATGTTCCTCGAAAATGTATCCGGCTTTGCCGACCGCATACTCAGGAATTTTTCACTAACGTCAACGGATACCGCACTTATCATTTCGTCAAGCGGCACTAATATAGTTCCAGTGGAAATGGCTGAGATCTTTCAAAGAAATAATATTAAGGTAGTGGCCCTCGTCACAAAAGAACATTCAACTGCCAGTTCCAGTAAGCGGGCGGATGGGAAAAAGCTCACAGACTTTGCCGACCTTATACTCGATACAGGAGCACCTGCAGGCGATGCCATGGTTCATGTACCCGGCCTGGAAACACCTGTTTCACCCGGTTCAACGGTTGGCGGTGTGCTGCTGGTCAATTGTATCAAAGCAGAACTAGCCCGAATCCTGACGGAAGCGGGGCAGCCGCCGAAAGTTTTAACAGCGTCCTGCCTCGTTGGAGCAGAGAGGGCTGCCACTCTTTTTGAATCTGCATATGATGAGCACGCTCACAGGCTGGCAAGATTGTACGAAAATGTTGGGAAGGGTTGAGGTGTTTTCTTTTCGTTCCAAAATACTTAGCGGTTAAAATAACCTGCATGGATTTCCCGGTTCAATTTAAAATAGGAAACTTTTCACTTACAGCACATTTCCTGCTGGAAACGCTGGCATATATGCTCGGCTACAGGTATTTTTTATACTTGCGAAAAAAACAAAAAGATCTTATCAGTGATGATCATCGGGTGTGGATATTCATTGGCGCTACGGCAGGTGCCTTTTTATTTTCACGTATCATTGGCGCAATGGAAAGCCCTTCTTCATTTTTCACTTCCAAACATCCTTTGCTGTATCTTTTTGCCAGTAAAACATTAGTTGGCGGCCTCCTGGGCGGCTTGCTGGGCGTTGAAACGGTAAAATATCTCATTGGTGAAAAATCATCTTCCGGCGACCTGTTTACCTATCCCCTCATCCTGTCTGTAATCATTGGGCGCCTTGGCTGTTTTTACAATGGTATATATGAATCCACTTATGGATTGGAAACCGGTTGGTTCACTGGGATGGACCTTGGAGATGGAAAACCAAGGCACCCCGTGGCCTTGTATGAAATAGCATTCATGGCATTGCTTTGGGGGATATTGAAAACTGCCGAAAAGAAAAATAACTACATCAATGGATTCAGGTTCAAAGGTTTTATGATCGGCTATCTTATATTCCGGTTTTTCCTGGAATACCTGAAGCCACATGAAATGCTTTTTGCGGGCTTAAGTACGATTCAAATAAGCTGCCTGGCCGGACTTATTTACTATCGGAAAACGATAATAAAGCTTATTTTCAAACCAGCAGAACTCATCCCCTATGGATAATAAGCGCGACTATATTTATTACGATCATACCACCAGCCTTTGTGTTGTTTGTTACCGGCAGATCAGCGCCAAGATCATTTTTGAAAACGGACAGGTTTACCTCAATAAGCACTGTAAAGAGCATGGCTGGCAAAAAGTGCTGATCGCAACCGATATTGAATATTATAAACAGATCCGGAATTACAATAAGGCATCCGAATACCCGCGCAAACCCCATACTGAAACCAAATTCGGCTGTCCCCTTGACTGTGGCATTTGTCCAGACCATGAACAACATTCCTGCCTGACCCTGGTTGAAGTAACAGACAGGTGCAACCTCACCTGCCCCACCTGCTATGCCGGATCTTCGCCTACGCATGGGCGTCACAGATCGCTGGAAGAAATTGAAAAGATGCTGGATGCCGTTGTAAGCAGCGAAGGCGAGCCTGATGTTGTCCAGCTCAGTGGCGGGGAGCCAACCATCCATCCCGATTTTTTCCGCATCCTTGATATCGCCAAATCAAAGCCCATCAAGCACCTCATGGTGAATACCAATGGCATCCGCATTGCGCAGGATAAGGGTTTTACAGAAAAGCTGGCTTCCTATATGCCCGATTTTGAAGTGTACCTGCAATTTGATTCATTCAGGCCCGAGGTTCTGAAAAAACTGCGCGGGCGCGATCTTACAGACATACGGATGAAAGCTTTGGAAAACCTTAATGAATTTAATCTCTCCACCACCCTGGTGGTAACACTGGAGAAAGGATTGAATGATGATGAGATCGGTGACATCATTGCATTCGCACTCAAACAAAAATGTGTTCGGGGTGTCACTTTTCAACCTACTTCCATCAGCGGCAGGCTGGAAAATTTTGATGCAGCAAGCGGAAGGCTCACCAATACGGAGATCAGAAAACAGATCATTGACCAGTCGGAGTTATTCACGTCAAATGACCTGATACCTGTGCCCTGCAACCCCGATGCCTTGGTGATGGCCTATGCCTTAAAAGTAAACCAGGAAGTGATCCCGCTGACAAGGCTGATAGATCCCGCCATCCTGCTGAACAATTCAAAAAACACCATTGTATATGAACAGGATATGGAATTGCATAAGCATGTGATGACACTATTCAGCACCGGAAATTCAGTGGATGCGGCAGACAAGACCATGCAACACCTGCTTTGCTGTTTACCCGAGATCATAGCACCCGGATTTGGATACGACAACCTCTTCCGTATCATCATCATGAATTTCATGGATGCCTATGATTTTGATGTCAGGGCGATCAAAAAATCCTGTGTGCATATAGTACACCCGGATGGAAGGATCATTCCCTTTGAGACAATGAATCTTTTTTACAGGGAAGGTATGGAACAGATGACCGAATCACTCAGAAAAGAATATGTATGAACGATTTAAAAAAAACAGGCGGCTATAATTTGCTGATAATGGTGGCTTATACACTGCTTTTTTCTGTTTTATCAACAGGAAAGGAATGGCAGTTGGGCTTTATGATCCTGATGGCAGCATTGATCAGTATACAGGTTGTTTTGAATTTTATTGTTTCCCTGATCTTCTTTGCCCAAAAGGATAAGGTCAGGGGCAGGAACTTCCTGTTGAGTGCCCTGATCGTTTTGGTGATCGGGTTTTCAACATGTTTCGGCGTTGCAAGCCTATGAGTTATCAATGTTAAAAAACAATTACCGACTAAATATTTTTTTATGCAGTCACAACCCATACGCACAACAGTAGTAGGCTCCTACCCTTTCCCAGGATGGCTGGAATTTGCCACCCGGCACATGAGCAGTTTCGGCGCGGCAGATATTGATGAGATGATCGAAGACGCTGTCATCGCTGCCATTCACGACCAGGTATCAGCAGGGCTGGATGTAATCACTGATGGTGAGCAAACCCGGCTTGATTTCAATCTTTCGTTCTATGGTTTCATCCAGGGCATTGCACCAAATCATTCAGAGACCCGAAAGTTTGGGCCACCTGCGCATGACCAGCGCGGTAAGCACAGCATTATCGATACTCTCACAGCACCTAAAGGACTGGGAGCTGTCAAAGAATACCAGCGTCTTGTCCGCCTCGCACCTCCGGGCTATGTGCTGAAGACCAGCATACCGGGGCCGTATACCCTAAGCGGCAGGTTATTGCCCAATGCACAGTACAGGGACAGGCTCGACATAACCGAAGCGTTATTGCCCATCGTCAGGAAAGAAATTGAAAGCCTGGTAGCGGCCGGCTGCAAAGAGATCACCATCGATGAGCCATCCATGAGTTGCTATGCCTATAAAGAAGATACCAAACGCTTCGCCGATATTTTCAACAGGACCGTTGCACCGGCAGTTGGTAAATGCCGGCTGTCGACACACCTTTGTTTTGGAAATTTCAAAGGCCGACCGGTAGGTTACCGCAGCCTGAAACCCATGCTGCCGGATTTCCTTGACCTGCATGTTGATGAGATCCATATCGAAATGGCCAACCGCGAATTTGCAGAGATAGAACTGCTTGCACCCTTTGCAGAAAAAATGGATGTGGCTGTGGGTATCATAGATGTAAAAAATTATTACATCGAAACGGAACATGATGTGGTAGAAAGGATCGAAAAATGTTTGAAATATGTTCCTGCGGAAAAGCTCTCCGTTGCACCGGATTGCGGGTTGAGCCAGACTGCCAGATGGGCATCAAGGCAGAAACTGATCAATATGGTGAAAGGTGCGAAAATTGTGAGGGAGAAAATTTAACCGCAAAGAAAAACGCGACCCGGTCTGACGGTCTCCGTCTGACGGCCTGACTACGATAGTCAAGGATCAAGACAATGATTTTTGCATACACACACTGTTCTCCACATTTGCATATTGGCCATAATTAGGGATCCTCACATATCCGGATTTCAGGTATAGCTGAATAGCTTCGGGTTGTTTTTGCCCTGTCTCCAGGACACAGTTTGTATTGCCCAGCTCAGCAGCCCATTTTTCCAGTTCAGATAATACCTCTTGTGCTATCCCCTGCCCCCGGTAGTCAGGATGCACAAACATCCTTTTTATTTCCACTGAAGCATCTGCAAAAGGTTTGAAAGCCCCGCAACCCACGGGCTTATTGTTCACATACGCAACCAGTGCATGTTTTAGGGCATCGATCTTATTGAACTGTGCATAGAATGCATTATCGTCACCGTCACGAATACGGAGGTCTGCATCAAGCAACCCGACCAGTTCCTGGAAATCTGTATTCGAAGAATCTGTCCTGATTAGTTCTGCCATTTTTTTAAATTAAATGAATGAATCAATTACCGTCAATCCAATCGCTGTAAAATCTGCAGCCCCTGATCCCATTTCCCAAATCCGGAAGCTGCGTTGATATGACCGGCTACACCGATATTTATCAGACTGCTGCCCCAGTTATCGGCAAATAATGTTGCCCTTTCAATCGACACCCAGGGATCATCTGTACTGGCTACAACGATAGTGGGAAAATTAATCTTAGCTGTTGGGATTGGCGCAAAACCAGTGGCGGGAAAAGTATATACCGGGTTTTCAATATCGCTGGGGGCCACCATAAGTGCGCCTTTAATTTTTTTCCCTGATCGTTCCGCCCAATGCGCAATGGTGGTACAACCAAGGCTGTGGCCGATCAAAACAACTGTTGACAGGTCATATGATGTGATGGCTTTGTCTATAGTCTTTACCCAGTCATTGCATACTGGAGCATCCCACTCTTCCTGTTTAATCCGTTTGAAATTATCCCCTGATTGTTCGAAATAAGTCTGCCAATGTTCCGGGCCAGAATTCCCCAGTCCGGGAACAATTAAGTAATTTGTCTTCACCTAATAAATGAATTTTCTCTTTTCTATTTAATTTACATAAAACCCAACTGCTTCATCACTGTAGTCCTGTCAAAAACCTGGCTGTGGCCGCAAACCTTTCCTTTATTGAAATGATAAATAGTGGTGCCAAAAGTCTTTATAGATTTACCGGTCGGCGGGAAACCGCCAATCTTTCCCGTATTGGTGCCAGTCATAATCCAGGTTATGGCAACATAGTCACCATCAGCAATTGATGATTGTATATCAAAATTGATATCCGGAAAAGAGTCGAAAGAATAGTGAAGTCTCAGTTTGAAGTCTTTCAGGTCAAGGGTTTTCCCTTCCCATGGATCACCGGTATCAATATGAATCGAATATGATGAATGTACAAATTGATCAACACTTTTAAGGTCTTTTTCGTTCCATACTTTTTGTATAAAATCCCGCAAGATGGCTTCGTTGTTCATTCTAATTTATTAATTATCCAAACTTAAACGAAAAAACGAAGAAAAATATCTTGGTGACCTGATAACTTAGCGGTTAAGCTGAAGCCCAGCATTCTTTCTCAATGTGTCAAGTTAACAAAACAGTCAGTAACGGACATATACTTAGCTGAAAATTCATTGCAGAAAGACTTTGTATTTATTGCCGATTGTTATGTAAAAATTAATTATAGTACAAAAACACATATTGCTTTTACCTTCTTTAACAATGATTTAGAAATACAAAATAAAACATTAGGATTATCCATTTAAGACTCATCTGTAATTTGGATCAAGGATTGGTGGTTATAGATGTTATCTATTGTATGATTTAAATAAGGAAGTCCTCCCCCTAAAGTCTGATTGTGTGATACGTATGAAAATAACCCCCTCCAAAGAGGTGGACAAACAGCCCTTCACCACAAAGTTTTTAATACTTAAAGTAGTCGTTGATTTTTAAGAAAGTTACGGAGCGGATATGTCCCCCTCTTTGGAGGGGGTGAATTTCGAGATTTAAACATATTCAGGTTTTAGGGGGAGGATTATTTGTCTCTTTAACTCCCGCACGTCCGGGATAATTGTTTTGATACTTTTTAGAATTAAGTAAATAAACCAAAATAACCTTGTAATAAGGCTTTGCGTTCTAAATACTTAATCCTATAAAACATTTTTATAGCATCAGTAATTAATCTCCACAACCTTTTTATTATGCAGTTTATGCATCTGCTTAGGGACTATATTCAGAATCTCTTCTTTCAGGGTTTTGATGAGTTTTGTTTTGATATGGTCACGATGTGTCACCAGGCTTACTTCCCGCGCCGGACTTGGTTCTTTTAGGCGTTTTATTAGTTTCAACTGTGGTTTGGTAAATTCCATTACTGCCAGTTCAGGCAATATGGTAAGGCCGTCACTCTTGTCAACCATACGCTTAAGGGTTTCAATATTTCCGGTTTCGTATTTAAAATGAAAATCTGAACTTTTTTTAAGTTCGCATAAGTTCAAAATCTGCGATCGGAAACAATGCCCTTCTTCCAGGAGCCAAAGCTGATCAGGATCGATCTCACTGGCTAAAACATACTTTTTGTCGTAGAGTGAATTCTTCTTGGATACATACAAAAACAGTTCTTCATAAAAAAGCACATCTTCTTTGATGGAGGAATCTTTCAGCGGCGTTACCACCAATCCACAATCCAATCGGTTGCTTTTTAATTCATGTATTATTTCTTCTGTAATGGATTCCTTAATACTTAGGCTGATCTGCGGGTATTTTTCACGCATCTGTCTGAAGAGAGGAGGCAAGAGGTATGGAGCCAGTGTGGGAATAATGCCAATCCTGAGTTCCCCGGTCATGTTGTCCTTTTGATCATTAATGATCTGCCGGATCATATTGGCTTCCCGAAGGATAATCCGCGCCTGCGCTATTATACTTGCACCGATTTCGGTGGGAATAACCGGTTGTTTCGTACGATCAAAAATTTTCACCCCCAGTTCCTCCTCCAGCTTTTGAATTTGCATGCTGAGGGTAGGTTGGGTTACAAAACACTTCTCAGACGACAATACAAAATGCCGGTAAGTATCAAGGGCAGTTATATATTCCAGCTGGGTAAGAGTCATAGATATTACTTATATCTTTATAAAGATAATCAATTAGATTTATTAGAAATACTATGGTAACATTGACCCGAAATAGATTTTCAATTACCCGGCATAAGTACTGACATAAAGTTATAAAACGAAAAACAGAACATTCAATACAGCACCTTCATTTGCTGTTTTTATAATAAAAAAATGACTTTAGTCATAGTGCTGTTTGTAATTTGAATTTACCTTTAAAGCACCTTAAATAACAACAAATCAATTATACAATATGGAAAATAACGCAGCTCCGAGCATTACTAAAGACCCAGGCACAACTACGAACGGACAAAGTAAATGCCCGTTTTCTGGTGGCGCCATAAAAAAAGTAGCAGGCGGTGGCATGGGAAACCGTGACTGGTGGCCTAATCAATTAAAATTGAATATTCTTCGACAACGCTCATCACTTTCCAACCCAATGGGTGAGTCATTCAATTACGCGGAAGAGTTCAAGTCCCTGGACCTGAAAGCCTTGAAGCAAGACATTTTCGACCTGATGACCACATCACAGGATTGGTGGCCGGCCGATTTCGGTCATTATGGCCCATTCTTCATTCGTATGGCCTGGCACAGTGCAGGCACATACCGTATTTCAGATGGTCGTGGTGGTGCAGGCAATGGCTCCCAGCGCTTTGCGCCGTTGAACAGTTGGCCCGACAATGTCAACCTCGACAAGGCACGATTGCTGCTTTGGCCGATCAAAAAGAAATATGGCCAGAAAATTTCATGGGCCGACCTGATGATCCTCACCGGTAACTGCGCACTCGAGTCGATGGGCCTCAAGACTTTTGGTTTCGGCGGTGGACGTGAAGATATCTGGGAACCTGAAGAAGACATCTACTGGGGTCCTGAAACCGAAATGTTAGGGGACAAACGTTACAGTGGTGACCGCGAACTGGAAAATCCTCTTGGTGCGGTTCAGATGGGTTTGATCTATGTGAATCCGGAAGGACCTAACGGCAACCCTGACCCACTTTTAGCAGCCCGTGACATCCGGGAGACCTTTGGCCGTATGGCGATGAATGATTATGAAACAGTTGCATTGATTGCCGGCGGTCATACTTTCGGCAAAACCCATGGCGCCGCTGATCCAGTCAAATATGTTGCACGCGAACCAGCTGCATCTGGTATTGAAGAGCAGGGCTTAGGCTGGAAAAATACCTTCGGTACCGGCAATGCAGGCGACACGATCTCCAGCGGACTCGAAGGAGCATGGACCACCACACCAACTAAGTGGAGTAATAATTATTTCTGGAACCTCTTCGGGTACGAATGGGAATTGACCAAAAGTCCTGCCGGTGCTCACCAATGGATACCAAAGCATGGTATGGGCGCTGATACAGTGCCGGATGCTCACAACCCGGCTAAGCGCCACGCTCCTATTATGTTTACTACCGACCTCGCTTTGCGAATGGATCCGATTTACGGACCAATATCCCGGCACTTTTTTGAAAACCCGGATGAATTTGCAGATGCTTTCGCAAAAGCCTGGTTCAAGCTGGTACACCGTGATATGGGTCCGCGTTCAAGATACCTCGGTCCAGAGGTGCCTGCTGAAGAGCTGATTTGGCAGGATCCCGTCCCGGCAGTTTCACATGCATTGATCGATGATAACGATATCAGTTTACTGAAGGGTAAGATTCTTGCTTCAGGCCTTACTGTATCCCAACTGGCATCAACTGCCTGGGCGTCTGCATCAACTTTCCGTGGCTCTGATAAACGCGGCGGCGCAAACGGAGCACGCATTCGTCTTGCTCCTCAAAAAGACTGGGAAGTAAATAATCCGGCTCAACTGGCAAATGTATTAACAACGCTGGAAGGTATTCGGAATGAGTTCAACAGCGCCCAGTCTGGAGGCAAAATGGTTTCGCTTGCAGACCTGATCGTTCTGGGCGGATGCGCTGCCATTGAGCAGGCTGCCCAGCATGCCGGTCACAATTTGAAAGTTCCTTTCTCACCCGGACGAACCGATGCATCACAGGAACAAACAGATGTGGAAGCATTCGCAGTGCTTGAACCAAATGCAGATGGGTTCCGCAATTACCTGAAGACAATACATACTGCGCCGGCTGAAGAAATGCTGGTAGACAAGGCACAACTGTTAACGTTAACCGCTCCTGAGATGACAGTTCTTATTGGCGGTATGCGTGTACTGAACACGAACTTCGATCATTCACAACACGGTATCTTCACCAAACGCCCCGAGGTGCTTACCAACGACTTTTTCCTGAACCTGTTGGATATGGGTACTTCATGGAAAGCCGTTTCAGAATCCGGACAGGTGTTTGAAGGCCGTGATCGTAAGACAGGTGAAGTTAAATGGACAGCTACCCGTGCAGATCTTATATTCGGTTCTAATTCTGAGCTAAGGGCACTGGCAGAAGTGTATGCAAGTGATGATTCCGGGGAGAAGTTTGTACATGACTTTGTTGCGGCATGGACGAAGGTGATGAACCTTGATCGTTTCGACCTGGCTTAATATCAATGTCGTTAAACAGTATATTTAACCGCAATGGCGCCAGGCGTCATTGCGGTTAATATTTATATGAGGCTTTGCCCGAACGTGAGCAAATTATTATCGGGATCAAGCAAAGAAAATTCTTTTTGCCCCCATGGCTTTATTTCCAAATGCCCATTAGGATGTATAATGGTATTAGCTTCCAACAAAGATTGATATAACGAATTGATATCGTTGGTTCTGATATAAACCTGCCCGTAATTTTCTTTTGGGTCCAGTTCTTTAAACTCAAAAAAATGAATCTGGACGGCATCTCTTTGCACCATCAGGTAACCGTCAAAGTCAGCGCTACCAAATTCCCGGAAGCCCAGCTGATTAATATAATAATCTCTTGTTACTGTTTTGTCACGCATTGGCAATTTGGGATTAATGTCTGTTAGCATCATTGACAAAATATTTTTTGTTTTATAAAGAAGAAATTTTTAATGCCAAAATCATTAAGTAAGTAAATTACTTAATGAGTATGAAATTGCAAGTTGATTTTGCATTTACCCAATGTTTAACCTGAGGCTCAATGTTAACAAAGTCACCAGAAGTCAGGATATATTTATCGCCTTTCTCATTCTCAAAAATGGCTTCGCCTGTTAGACAAAGCAGCAATGCCGGTACTTTTGTAATGTGCTCTTTTAATTGCTCGTTTGCCAATATTTGAAGAGATATCACATTTCCTTCAACCCCCTTAAATAATGATATGGTGGAAATTGCTTTAGAGTGGTTATGCAAATCTTTAATGTTCATTCATTTTGCATTTTAATAAATGTAAAGTAGGTAAAAAGAGTGAAAACAAAACTGAGATATTTTCAGATACTTTTATAATTATTGTATTTCGCTTTTCAAGTTGCTCCTATGATCCTTTGCGCCTGCAATTAAAAGCCACAGGCAGGTTCCTATTTCCCCCAGGCTGGCAGGCAAACTTATATAGGAGGATATGCCCAATTTTGAATAATCGGAAACGAGTGTGTTTCCAAGGAAGTTAATTAGATAACCAAAGCAGCCAAGCATCAATAGAATCCCTAATACTTTTGGAAGTATCCATGATTTGTAAACCAAATAGCCGAATGGGAACAACCAAAGTCCCCAAAATATTGAAACAATCAGTATACCATTATCATATTGATCGAGATAAAATAAAACCTGCGATTGTATTTGAGCTGCAGAAAAAACATCCGGGTAACCTGACCCGCTGATAAGTGAAAGGATGGCAAATTTATTTTGCATATTAATGAACGAAATTGGCACACTCACAACTGCCAAAATAACCATAAGTATAGCATGGTTTTTATTTACAGGCTTAAGCAATTTATACAACGTAAGAGGTAAGAACAAAAAGAAGGTATAACATAGCAGACCACTCACTATGCCAAGCCTGAATAGCGTTTCCGAGGAAACAATATTTTGGAATGTAAGAACTGAATTACCTGTTACAAATATTTTTGATGGGACATACATTAAGCTGAATATACCAGTCAACACAACAACTAAGTATATCAGGCCGGCAATTCGGGCTGTTTTCTTGTTTGACACAATATGCTGCATTTTTGACATTCTGTTTCAGGGTTATTAATCATGCCTCGGCCAGTTCCATGCATACCATATAATCAGGCAAGTGGTTATACTTTCAACGATTGCCAGAAATACATAAAAAGCCCGCCAGGGGGTAATTGAAGTAATAGCAATAAATACCATGATAGCCGTAAAAAATATACCCAGGATGATATTCAGCCATCTGTTTATCCCTGGATCCAGCAATACCGATAAGAAAACCATTATTGCGGGAATTGCCAATAATAAGGATGCCGAAAATAATTTCACCGGACTATCAAGTAAATTCGCTCCGCTAATAAGGCCTTCCACTTTTTGGGGCACATATAATTCGAAATAGTCTCCGTATAAATAACATAAAGTTACAGCTGCCCAAAGCAGTGAAAGTTTAATTTTTATATTAACAGGGAAATTTTCTAATCTGCCAGTGCTTGTCATGGTTTAAGCCATTTTGTATTGTTAATCGGCTTAATACGTTTGTACTGTAATAATGTTACAGTTTTACGTAAAATATTATCAATAACCCAAAGCAATCAGTAACCAGCCTGTGGCCCCTGAGTATTTATGGGTAGTGAATATTTGATCATCCGGCGAATTTTTCTTTTATCACTCTAACCAGGTAATTTTCGACTGCCATTTATAAAGGCCGGATCAGAACTGTTGATATAAATAGCGTCATCAAGCAGCTAACTTTTAAATCATAATTAGATCTTTGCAGAATTAAATACGATTTATCAACCAGAAAAATTCATACACAAATACGGCAAAAACTAAAATGCTTATCACAAACGTAAAATAATCACCAAACAGTTTACTTCGCCGTATCATTAAAATACTTTTCAGCAGTGAAACTATTGCCAGGATAATAGATATGGTTTGAAAAATATAAAAAAATATTGCAAAAATGGAAAGGGCCTTTTCTCCATATTTATTTTCAGCCATAGACATCGGATAAAAAACAGCAAGGGACAAAATGAGGCAGCTTGCTGACAGTAAAGAAAGAAGCAGATTTTGATTTGAGACCTTTGCTATATTTCTTGAGGTACTTCGCTGTTTAATCATACAATAGATATGAAAGTGAGCATTAATAATTGCAAAATCCTTAAACGGACAATAAGCGTTCAAATAATTATTAAAAGGTAACCTGTTGTGCTATTGAACGATTCTGTAAATTAAGTTTAACATTAACTGTTAAAGAATACCAGAGGCAAAAAGTTTAGACGATTAAGAAATTAAATCATTTACACTGTCAACCGAAGTGAATGAAATCCATCAGCCGCCCTTGTTCAGGATGACAATACTCATTTGATTATATCATTCCGACGAAAGATGCATTTTTCCTGGATGCCCTGAAAATATCCTTTGATCCTGGCAATGACACAACGCGTATCTAATTAAATATCAAATAGATAAAACTGATTTAAATGTGCTACAAGAATGTCGCCCCGCTGGGGCTCTAATACAAAAAATGCGATCTAATCTACAAGAATATCGCCCCGCTGGGGCTCGAATACAAAATACAATCGGGTTTACTAAAATTTCGCTCCGCTGCGGTGGACTCGAATACAAAATACATTCGGGTCTGCAAGAATTTCGTCCCGCTGGGGCGTTCATATAAAAAGGATGTTTTGTTGTTTTGCCTTTCAGCTCCAGCGGAGCGATATTCTTGTAGAAAACAATTGATTGTTTATAGAGCCCCAGCGGGGCGACATTATTTTAAATAGCAAGGTCCTTATAAATGTATCATCTTTAAAGACCTTGTACCTAAAACGAAAAATATTTACTGGGGCGGCAAAGGTAAAAGTAAGACCAAAAGGAACTTGTCCGAATGCTGAAACTCCTCTATTTTCTTTTTTGATACAAACATAGGATGACAGGTTTAGGTAAGATGAGTCTTTGGGTAAAGGAACTATTTGGCGACCTCTCTCTTGTCATCCAAAGTTTGTCACGAGGAACGAGGGATCTTCAGGTATCACAATAAGATGCCTCGTGCCTAAGCATGACAGGTTGTTACTTTACCTGAACCCGGGCTTTTCTAAGAGAGTTGCTTACTCAAGTTGCCCGGGTTAAGAATCTTATATATAATCAGCGAAATGACAATCTTTCATTTAATAGCATAACACGTCAAAAGCTAATATTTTAGTTTCTGAAAACTTTCTAACATTATCATCACTTAATCTTCATACCCGGAACAATAGGGACAGACTCAATGAGTTCGAGGGACTTGACCATATCCTTTGTTCCATTCTTGTATTTAATGAAATGAGGTGTTTGTAAATGAGATTTGTATGCTTTTTCATCTGCATATATTTCTAAAATCGTGATATGTGTTGGGTTCATTTTTTCTAAAACGGCATATAAAGTCAGAACACCGGGTTCAAGCAGAACAGAAGCTTCTATTTCCTCCTTGAGAAGTGCTTTATAACTGTCCAATTGCAATGAATCGATCACGAGTTTAGCCAGCCGAACCATTTGGCTTTTTTCCTGGGAAGATGCACTGTTGCAGAAAAGTACAATCATCATTACTATGGTGAAAATTAAAGCGTGCATAGTTTGTTTTATCATTTCATGTTTTTTTAACTACAGTGGCAAAAGAGGTCCCCCACAAATGTGTGTTATGCATTAATGGTAAAATATTTACTTTTTTTTATTATGATAGGGCATAATTGAATTACAGAACATTAGAATAAATACCAAAAAGCAATATACCAATGTTTAACAAGAACAAAAAAAGCTGAAGTAAACTCTTCAGCCCTGCATTCCACTATACTATTGGCGTAGTTTTACCTTTCCCCGATGAGGGTTTTTTTAAGGTCCCCGTTCTCTGTTTTTAATAAGTACAATATATATGGCGCAAATACAATTATGCCTAAAACCATTGCTGTCATTCCAAATAACACAGATGAGGAACTAAATTTATTTCGCCACATTATCCAAAGACCTGAAAGTGCCAGGTAGCAACTAAAATCCAGGTTAAATTGCCCGTTCCATGTCAATGAAGTTATATTTGAGATAAATACCTGAAAGAGGTTTGCCCCTTCGTTTTGAAAAGCAAAAAATGTATAGACTAATAGCGCAACGGTTTGCGAAATAAGTAAAATCCTAAGCCATAATTTTTTATCCATTTTGAGTTCTTTTATGTTTAGATTGATTTGCAGGTTTCCAAAGCGGCCCAACCGCCATTAAAAGTATAATAATATTGAAAAATGCATTTGAAAAATTACCCGAAGCAATTGAACCGGCACTATCCAAAAAGAACCAGGCTAAAAGTCCTGCCAATACCGACTTTCTTACTCCTTCTGGCGCAAGGTCATATACCCATTTTTGCAGGCACCAGATACATACGCCCCAGCCAAACAGAAAACCACCTGTAAGCGCTGACAAAAACCGTGTAGTGGCGGCTTCATAATTTTGCTTGCCATCAACAGGGAAACTTAAAAAATCCAGCGACCAGCTTGCCAGGCCTGAAGTGGAGAGCATGGAGCCCAAAAAGAAAATTGGCCCAAATGAGCCTATTACTATCGCGGTGAATTTTAAGTACGATTTATGAAACGCCTTGGTCATGACTTCTATATGTTACATTTCATGTAAATGTAAACGTAAGTATGGGGGTGTTTTAGACGCTGCCGTACAATGCTCATTCAAAGTTCTGTGCAATCCTTTTCAGATTTTTGAAATAGGCTGAGAGCCATTCGTAAGTGAGGTTTTCGGCATTGATTTGCAGGAAAAAGTTTTCCAATGCCAATTTAAATAAACTTTCCAGCTTTTTCTGGCTTAAAGCCAGGTCTTTCGCCCAAATAATCACAAATTCGTTGCCAATGATCTGGTTGGACTTATTAAGTGTTTCTTTATAGCGTTTATCCTGTTGATTGAACCGTAATTGCCTGTTAAAAAGCAGATCTGTTTTATGCTCAACCAGGATATGTATGAGTTCAGGGTCTATGGTTTGGACTGCTTTTTCCTTGTTTGCAATTATTTGCGACTGATGCAAATGAAATTTCAACAGGATATCCAAAAAAATTTCAAGGTCAGCGAAATGATGATAGAAGGAAGATTTGCTGATGCCCACTTTTCTGGCCAGTGTTTCAATTTTTAAGCCGCTTTCACCGCATAAAGCAAAAACCTGGTAACCGGTTTTAATCCATATGTCTTTGTTTTCTGTCATTGTAAATCATTTACCGTTTATCTTGATTGGTGCCGCTGAAATATTTTCTTTTTTAATTGTTTATTTCCTGCTATCTGTAATCCGCAGATGCTCTCCCCCTGTTTAACGTATCATGCACTCTTCAATTGAAGTTTCATCATTATATCCGTCTGTTCGTCATCGCCTAATTTGAAAATATGTTTGTCAAATTCAACAAATCCATTTTTCCTGTAAAAATTGATTGCTCTTGGGTTTTCTTCCCAAACACCTAACCACAAATAGTCCGCCTTATGCTGTTTTGCAACCCAAATTGCTTTTTCATACAGTAACTGCCCCACATTTTTTCCATGAAATTCTTTTAGCACATAAATGCGTTCAATTTCAAGTGCTTTCTCATCTTTTAATTCTGTCTGCGATTGTCCGGTGTTAAGTTTCAGATACCCGATGACATTATCGTCAATCCTGGCAAAATAAAATTCAGCATTATCGTCACTAAGTTCGTCGGAAAGCTTTTCAAAAGAGAAACCCTCATCCAGGTATTTTCGCATATTTTCTTCCGTATTGCCGGTTGAAAATGTTTCGGAGAAAGTTTGCCTGCCAATTTTCTGTAGGCGTTCAATATCATCAGGGGTTACGCGTACAATATCAATTTTTACCATAAGTACTTATTAGACTTTTGTGCTATTGAATTTTAAGCTAAACCAGATCAATGATGTAAGGTATAATCCACCGGCTCCTGAAAAATTTCAGCCCGCAGAGGGCCACAGAGAAAAAATGGAGAGCCACAGAGTATACCCTGTATTGCTCAGTGGCCCTCAATTGACTCCGCGGCCCTCAGTGGCCTTGCATTATATGTTTTATACTTTCAGCACATTCAATTATAATTCAAAATCAATATTCCCTCAATATCTATATCACTTAAACCCCTACCTCTCCTTCACGGTAATGATCACCCGCTGGTACCGGGTCAGGGCCGGGCTGCCATTGTCTGTAGCTTCAAGTATAAGATGATAAGCCTCGTCGCGGATGGCTTCCTTAGGGATCAGCACTTCGGTTTGCAGGGCCGCAGGGCTGGATATATCCAGTTTGGTTTTTTTCTCGTTCATCTCAAAATGCCACCACCTCACGGAAACAGCATTACCATCAGGATCAGAGACAGATCCGAAGAGTTTTATCTGCTGCCCGGCATAGGCGACCACATTCAGCGGGCCGTTGATGTTCACAACCGGCTCATGATTCGCATCGGCAAACTTAGGCGTGACGCTCCATTTCATGCGTGCCGCAAAATCTCGTTGCGCTGCTGGGAAGAAATTGGGATAGCTGCTTTCACCTGATCCTCCAGACATGGAACTGAGGGCATTCACCATCCCTTGTGCAGATGTATCTGCAATGGCAAAGGTGATCTCTTTCATGGCCTGTTCCGACCTGCCGCCCCAGCCGCCGTAGTAACCAAACTCATAGGCACGAAGTCCATTGCCCAGCATATTCATGAATGTGTGGTTATCGCCTTCGCCAAGCCAGGAACCCTTCTCCTGCACCGGCATCCATACGATATAACCCATCTGCTTCAACTGCTCATTAGTGTAACCGGAAA